>CACZAN010000006.1 GCA_902779165.1 uncultured Bacteroidales bacterium | reverse complement strand
GCGGTAGAGAAAGGGAAAATGAAAACTTTTGGAGCAGCGAGTGCCATCAAGCTTACTTGAAATGGCCGAGTCGTGAAAGGCTACGGGTAGGCGAGCTTGCTCAGGAATCAAAAGTCAGCGAAGGGAAAATGAAAAAATGAAAAGGGAAGCCCCGCTGCGTTGAAGGGACGCGGCGGGGCTGTTTGCGTTAGGACGTGACGATTTGTACGATGGACTTAAAGTCCCTCACGGCTGGAAGGGGGATTCTCAACAAACTGATACTCTACTGTTTCGTCTGCTAAATGGGTGCGGTGTGGTTGATGAGCCAATCGCGGTCGGCAGGGTCATCGAGCAGTGGAAGCAGGCTCTCGCGCACGCGGGCGTGGTAAGTATTAAGGTAGGCGATTTCGTCGGGGGCCATGAGTTCGCGAACGATGGGGGTAGTGTCGATGGGACAGAGGGTGAGGGGTTCGAGGCGTAGCCAGGTGGAACCTTGCCCGTTGGCGGCGGGGGAGTTCTGGCCGTTGGAGTCGGAATCCTCGACGATGAGCATGGTGTTTTCGGTGCGACAACCGTGACTGCCGGCGATGTAGATTCCGGGCTCTATGGTGATGGTCATTCCGGCATGGAGGGGTGCGGGCATCCAGTTCATGCGGAACTGATGAGGGCCTTCGTGTACGCTGAGGTAACTGCCGACACCATGTCCTGTTCCGTGGCCGTAGTTCTTATGGTCCTGCCACATGGCATAGCGGGCGAGGACGTCGAGCTGTGTGCCGCTGGTGCCGTCGGGGAAGACGGCTGTGGCGAGACGAATGTGGCCTTTGAGGACGAGAGTGTAGTCGCGCCGTTCCTCGTCGGTGAGGGGGCCGAGGGCGATGGTGCGGGTGATGTCGGTGGTGCCGCAGTTGTACTGTGCGCCGCTGTCGAGGAGCAGCAGTCCGCGGGGTTGCAGCGGTACGTCGGTTTCGGGGGTGGCCTCGTAGTGGACGATGGCGCCGTGGGGGCCGTAGCCGGCAATGGTGTCGAAGGAGATTTCGCGGAAGCCCGGCTGCTCGGCGCGCAGGGCGGTGAGCTTGCGGTCGACGCCTACCTCCGTCACGGGCTCCAAGTCGGGACTCTCCCCCACCCCTGACTGCCGAGCCTGCATCTGTTCTTCGAGCCAGCGCAGGAACTTCACCATCGCCACTCCATCGCGCCGCATGGCTCGGTGGAACCCGACGATCTCGGTTTCGTTCTTCTGGGTCTTCATCCGGGCTACGGGGCACTCTGCGTCGATGACGGACGGCGGCATAGCAGCAGCGGCATTCAAGTTGATATTCAGGGCGTTGGGGAAGTTATCGGGGAACAGCGCGGGACTCTCGAGGGGTTCGATCATGCTGAGGAGCTCGTAGATGGCGTTGTTGGTGGTGTCGGGGTCTGCGAGGAAGCGCAAGCCTCGCAGTTCGCGGCTCTGCTGGAGGGTGGTGACGATGGCGCCGTAGGGTGCCGTGCGCACGTGGAATCCCGCCAGATAGTCGGCCACTTCGGGGGTTATCTTCTTCGGGTCGGCAAATAGCACGGCATCGTCGGGCAGCAGCATGAGCCATGATACAAAGACGGGGGTGCAATGTACGTCGGTGCCCCGGAGGTTGAGGGTCCATGCGATCTCATCGAGTTGGGTGATGATGATGGCGTTGGCACCCTGCTCATTCACGGCTTCGCGGATGCGGTCAATCTTGCTCTGTGCGGTCTCGCCGGCAAATGCCAGAGGTTGGATCTCTATCGGGGATTCGGGCAGTGCGGGACGGTCTTCCCACAACTCCTCCGTAGGCTCCAAATCGGTAATTAGCAGCATATTGGCGGCGGCAGTGGCATACTGCAAGCTGGCAGCATAGCTCTGGGTGACGCACCATCCGTCGATGCCGACATTCCTGTGTTCTTTTCCGGGCGCGGCCTCATCGGCGGGCTCTGCAGCAATCCATCGCACGAGTTCCTCTGCCGTTGCCACATTGCGGCTGCACCGCACGACCTCGAAGGGTGTTGCTGCGAGCTGCTCGTCGGCTGCCAGCCAATAGCGGCTGTCGGTCCAGAGGGCGGCACGGGTGAGGGTGACCACAGCGGTTCCGGCCGAGCCGTTGAAGCCCGAAATCCATTCGCGCGCCTTCCAGTGGTCGGGCACATATTCCCCTGCATGAGGGTCGGTACTCGGAAAGATATACGCAGCCAAGTCATGTTGGCGCATCCATTGGCGCAGAGAATCCACGCGACGGGTGATAATTTCAGGTTTATTCATATAAAAATAGGTTAAATTGTTCTTTCTGGTTTGCAAAAATACGCCATTTGCAGCGCTTTTCAAAAAATATTTGCCCTTTTGTTCTTTTAATCGATAAAAAAAGCTTACTTTTGCCCTGCAATAAATATAAAAATGCCATATATTCACCCCTAAAATTGTACAAAACCCATAAACTTCATAACTCATCAACTTAAAAAAACTTACAAGAAAATGAAATTCCTGACAAATGACAAACTTGTGATTGTTGGCGCCGGTGGCGCTATTGGTTCGACGATGGTTCAGACAGCTCTGACGATGAATCTGACCCCGAACGTTTGTCTGTATGACGTGTATGCTCCCGCCATGGAAGGCGTGATGGAAGAAATGTTCCACTGCGGCTACGACGGCGTGAACCTCACAGCAACCACAGATGTGGCCGAGGCTTTCAAGGATGCGAAGTACATCATCAGCTCCGGCGGTGCTCCGCGTAAGGCTGGTATGACACGCGAGGACCTGCTCGCCGGCAACTGCAAGATTGCAGAGGAACTCGGCAAGAACATCAAGCAGTACTGCCCCGATGTGAAGCACGTCGTCATCATCTTCAACCCCGCCGACCTCACGGGTCTGGTGACCCTGCTCTACAGCGGCCTGAAGCCCGGACAGGTGACCACTCTGGCCGCCCTCGACAGCACCCGTCTGCAGAGCGCCCTGGCAAAGAAGTTCGGTGTGAAGCAGTACGAAGTCACCGGCTGCGCCACCTATGGCGGCCACGGCGAACAGATGGCTGTCTTCGGCAGCGCCGTGAAGGTTGCCGGCAAGCCCCTGAATGAACTCATCGGCACCCCCGCCTGCACGCAGGAAGAGTGGGAACAGCTGAAGATGGACGTCACCAAAGGCGGCGCCAAGATCATTGAGCTCCGCGGACGCAGCTCCTGGCAGAGCCCAGCCTACTGCTCGGTAGAGATGATTCGCGCCATCATGGGCGGCGAAGCATTCCGCTGGCCCGCTGGCACTTATGTCTCCAACGAGAAGTACAACCACATCATGATGGCTATGGACACGAAACTCGACACCAACGGCTGCACCTATCAGATGCCGAAGGGAACACCCGAGGAAATGGCAAAGCTGGATCAGAGCTACGAGCACCTGTGCAAGATGCGCGATGAGCTGGTGACCCTGAACATCGTGCCGCCCATCAGTGAGTGGAGCAAGATCAACCCGAATCTCTAAAGGATTCTCTTTTATCACAACGCATTTCACGAATTAGACGGATTCTGCCGACGCCGAAGCTTCAGACGCCCAAAGGATTCGTGTAGTTCGTGAAATGTTTAGCAAACACAGACAATAATGGAAAACAAAGAATTCACCTACAGTGGAAGCACCTTCAACGGGTTCGGAATGTTGTTCCTGAATCTGGCACTCACGATTGCGAGCTTCGTACTCCTCTACTTCGTCGTTATGCAGCAATCCGGGCTGATGGCCGCAGGGTTTGCAGTGCTGTTTCTCGTCTCCCTGTTCATTTGGGCAGGTTTCATCATGCTGGAACCCGGCGAGGCACGCGTGGTCATGTTCTTCGGAAAGTACGTGGGCACGTTCACCCGCACCGGATACTACTGGATAAACCCCTTCACCACGACGAAGAAGCTGTCGCTGCGCGCCCGTAACCTCGACGCAGAGCCCATCAAAGTCAACGACAAGGAGGGTAACCCCGTGATGATCGGACTGGTGCTGGTGTGGCGCCTGAAGGACACCTACAAGGCACTCTTCGAAATCGATTCCCAAACGATGGCCTCGAACGCCCAGAACCTCGGCGCCAACGTCACCACGATGATGGCGGCCTTCGAGCGTTTTGTGCGCGTGCAGAGCGATGCCGCCCTCCGACAGGTGGCCGGACAATATGCTTATGACGACACCGAAACGCGCTCCTCGGACATCACGCTGCGCAGCGGTGGCGAGGAAATCAACGACCAGCTGGAACAGAAACTCACAGAGCGGCTGGCAATGGCTGGCATCGAGGTCGTGGAAGCACGAATCAACTACCTCGCCTACGCCCCCGAAATCGCCGCTGTCATGCTGCGCCGTCAGCAGGCTACAGCCATCATCGCTGCCCGCGAGAAAATCGTGGAAGGTGCTGTGTCGATGGTGAAGATGGCTCTCGACCAACTCGCATCACAGGACATCGTACACCTCGACGACGAACGCAAGGCTCAGATGGTATCGAACCTGCTCGTGGTGCTCTGCGGCGAAGACAACGCACAACCCATCGTGAACACAGGAGCGTGAAACCTTGAAACCTTGAAACCTTGAACTTTTGGAGCAGCGAGCGCCATCAAGCTTGCTTGAAATGGCCGATTCGTGAAAGGCTACGGGTAGGCGAGCTTGCTCGGGAATCAAAAGTCAGCGAAGCTAAAGGTTGAGATATTGAAAATTGAGATATTGAAAAAGTCAGCGAAGCTAAAATTGAGATAATAACCAGATTATGAAAAGATTGTTTTTGAGTGCTGTCCTGGTGGCAGCCACGTTGGGACTTTGTGCCCAGAAGCCTATGAAAGCGCCGAAGGGCGGCAAGGCCATTAGTGATGAATTGATAGGTATCTTCTTTGAAGATATCAGCTCGGCAGCCGACGGAGGCCTGTATGCAGAGCTGCTGCAGAACGGCTCCTTCGAGTACAATATGGTAGAGAGGGACGGCTGGGGTCCTGGCACTGCATGGAGAACCGTCCGCCCAGGCCACTCGTTGGGCAACACTACGGTATGCATGGACGCTCCCATTCATCCTAACAACCCGACTTATCTTCGCTTGCACACCGAACGCGTGGGTCATTATTATGACTTCGACGGTTGGACGGGCTATGGACTGCAGAACGACGGCTTCGACGGCATCAGCGTGAAGGCCGGTGCGAAGTACAACTTCTCAGCCTTCCTGCGCAACGTAGGCAGTGAGGCCAAGGAAGTGCGTGTGGTGCTGGCGCAGCCGCAGGGCTGGGGCAAGAGCCCGAAACTGCTGGCCGAGGCATCGCTGGCTGTGGGCACAGCAGCGTGGAACAAGTATGAAGCAGTGCTGACGCCCACGGAGGACTGCACAAACGCTGTCCTGCAGGTGCTGGTGCTGACGACCGGCGACCTGGATGTGGATCAGTTCTCGCTGATGCCCGAGGACACCTACAAGGGTCACGGCTTGCGCAAGGATCTGGCTCAGGCATTGGCCGACCTGCAGCCAAAGTTTATGCGCTTCCCCGGCGGCTGCGTGGTACACGGCGGCGGCGATGGTTTCTGGAACACCTATCGCTGGAAAACCACTGTGGGACCCAAGGAGCAGCGCCGCCCGCTGAAGAACACCTGGGGCTACCACCAGTCCATGAGTCTCGGTTACTATGAGTACTTCCAGTTCTGCGAGGATTTGGGAATGCAGCCCGTGCCTATTCTGCCTTGCGGTGTCAGCTGTCAGGGCGCCAACGGAGGCTGGAGCATGAAGGGGCAGGCACAGGATGTGGTGCCCATGAGCGAAATGGACGAATGGGTGCAGGATGCACTGGATCTCATCGAATGGGCCAACGGCGATGTCACCACCCAGTGGGGTCGCGTGCGCGCAGCACAAGGTCACCCGGCACCGTTCAACCTGAAGTACTTAGGACTGGGAAATGAAGAGAAGATATCTCCTGAGTTCGAAGAGCGCTTTAAGTACATCTACGAGCGAGTGACGAAGGCTCATCCGGAAATCGTCATCGTCGGCACAGCAGGCCCCGGTTCCCACGAGGGAAATCCTGACTTCGAAAACGGATGGCGAATTGCCACCGAAATCGGTATGCCGATCATGGACGAACACTACTACGAGCCGAACACCTATTTCCTCAACAAGCGCCAGTACGACAGCTACCCGCGCGACCGCAAGACGAAGGTCTATCTGGGTGAATATGCCGCCAAGGACAAGAAGCTCATCGACGCGCTGGCAGAGGGTCTTTACCTGCTGCACGTGGAGCGCAACGGCGACGTGGTCTGCATGACCAGCTATGCTCCCCTCTTCGCCCGCAAAAACGCTACCAACTGGAATCCCGACCTTATTTACTTCGACAACGAGCGCCCGTTCCTGACTTGCAGCTACTACATCCAGCAATTCTTCGGACAGTCTGCAGGACAATATTACTACGGGGACTGCGTGCGCTTTGAAGGCGACGCCGCAGGTGTGCAGCAGCCCCAGGAAGGCGTACATTACGGACAAAGCGTAGTACTGAATGTGAAGACTCGCCGCCTGTTCGTGAAGCTATGCAACGCCAGCGCCGAAGCGAAAAAGGCCAACATCGACCTCAGCCGATTTGGCGTGAAAGGCGAGGCCACAAAGACCTTGCTGACAGGTGCTGCCGACGACGAGAACAACTTCGAGGCTCAACCCATCAGCCCAAAGCGTGAACAGATAAAGGCACAGAAGAAGTTCGCTGTCGACCTCGCCCCCTACAGCTTTGTGATGCTGGAATATCAATTGTAATTGAAAATTGAAAGATTGAAGATTGAAATATTGAAACGTTGAGAATTGAAACGTTGAAGGATTGCGAAGATAATAACCTTTCAATATTTCAACGTTTCAATATTTCAACGTTTCAACCTCTCCGCCACCCGCCGCGAGAAAAGGGCTGCTCCACGACCGTTCAGATGTGATTCGTCGTGGAACAGCCTTTCTTCTGTGTAATAATCAGGCACATGGAGCTCGTTGATGAGCTGCAGGTTGTGCTCGCGACAGAATGCGCTGACCCACGCTTCCTGATCCACGTTATGCTCCCTGCGTGGCGAAAGCACAAAGACCAGACGGATTGCGTGTTCACGACAGAGCTGCACCACGTGGCGCAGATGACGTTCCTTGGCAGGGTCGGGCTGGAAATGATGCACAACCGCCGTGTCTTTCATCGACAGCTCGCCCGTCATCTCATCGAAGCCGTGGGAACGGTTGGGGGCGTTGAGAGCGTGGCGCAGCAACAGGTCCAGGGTGCCGTTGTAGCGATAGAGGGCACTCTGCAGTTTCAGGCGCTGCTGCCAGTCGGTTTCGCTGTCATAGTAGTTGGTAACGGGCAGATTGACGCCATAAAAGGGACGCACTCGCGGCAGACGTCCCTCGCCCGAGTCGAGTTGTCCGTAGACGTCGATGACAACACAACGAGGGGTGCAGCGTTCGAGGAAGGATTGCAGCACCAGGTCGGAGTACTCGGCTTTCATACCACCTACCCCCGTGTTCTCGACCGTCATGTGAAGGCTGTCGGCAAGAATTTGCGAATTGTAGTGATACTTGGCGCAGGAGGCTCCAAGAATTAGCACGTCGCTTCGTTTGTGCAACAACGCTTGTTGGATAGAGCCTATCTGCGACAGTTTATCGTCGAGCCCTTGGATGATATGTCGCGAGACGAATCCCACCCCTTGGTCTATCAGAAGTACCAAGGTGAGAACGGCGATCGCCTTGAGGGGGAGGGAGAAACGGGGAGACATGGAAAGTTGAAATGTTGAAAAGTTTAAGAATTAAATCGGTATTTCGAGATTTCGATATTCCGGTATTTCGATATTTCGAGATTTCGAAAATGATCTATCAGAATTGGAAATAGATGAAGGAATTGCCCTCGAGCTGCCCTGCATAGATGATGAAGGATATCAGGAGGGCGATGGTGACGAGGCGAATGAGCATGTTGGGCGAATGCAGGAAATGGATATCGCGCCGGTACTCTGCCACCCATTCACGCAGGAACATCAGGCAGGTTGCCGGCAGGGCGTAGATGACGAGGCTGGAAAATTCCTCGGTATAAAGAGGCCCGAAACCCTGTCCTAATCGTGAGAGAGTACCGAGGAAATCACCCATGGACGCTGCCTGGAAGAGCACCGAGCCAAAGGTGAAACAAAGGAACGTAAGCAGGCGCCGACTCCAGGCGTAGAGCTCATTGTCTTTCAGGTGATGGGCTTTCTCGAAGCGCTTGCGACGCTTGTCGAGACCCGTAACGATACAAAGCAACAAGCCGTGATAGACCCCAAACCAGAAGTACGTCCAATTGGCTCCGTGCCACACCCCGATAGCTATGAGGTTCAGCAGCGTGGCAGCATACAGTCCCCAGAGGCCCCAGTCGCGGAAAGCCACATTCAGCGGCATGAAGACATAGTCCGTGATCCACGTCGTCAGCGACATGTGCCATCGACGCCAGTACTCAGCCACATTTTTGGCGAAGAACGGACGCTGGAAGTTCTCTGCCACGCGCAAACCCAGGATGCGGGCTACGCCGATTGCCATCTCCGAGAATCCGCAGAAATCCGTGTAGAGCTGAATGAGGTACAGGGGCGATGCAACTAAAATGGTCGTGGCATTATGGTGGGCGTAATTGCTGAAGACGGCTGTCGTCCAGGGAGCAATGACATCAGCGATGCACGTCTTCAGGAACAACCCCCACAGCACACGCTTCAGGCCCTCGCTAACATCACGCTCGTTATAAAGACGACGCTGCTGCAGCTGTGGAAGGAAGGTGGCAGCACGGTCAATAGGCCCTGAGAGTATCGTGGGGAAGAAGGCAATGAAGAGCGCGAACTCTACGGCATCACGCGTGGGAGCAGCTGTCTGGCGGTGGACCTCGATGACATAACCCATTAACTTGAAAGTGAAGAAACTGATACCTATGGGCATCACGATATGCAGGGTGCGTTCGCCACAAGGAACGCCCAACGAAGCGAACAACGCCGTAAGCTCCTGCACGAAGAAAGCGAAGTACTTGAAATAGAAGAGGATGCCAAGCCCGAGGAATACACCGAGAGTGGTCAGCTGCGAGGCGCGGCGAGGATTACTCTCGTTGTTGCGGGCAATGGCTAAACCTAATCCATAGAACACCGCCGTCACCCCCACCAGCAGCGGCAGAATCCTCCAATCAGCCCAACCGTAGAAGACGTAAGAGGCAAGCAACAGCCACACGTTCTGCCCCCGCTGCCCGCGAAAGCAGAGGAAGTAGGGCACCACGACTGCGGCGAAGAACAGCCAGAAATTGATAGAGTTAACGATCATGCATCTAAATTAGAACACGACTACAATCAAGTTCACGAGTAAAGTTTGTGAGCGATGGAGTCCACGAGTTCTCCGACGTTCTTCCACTTCATGATTTCCAAAGCGGTGAACTTCACGCCGAAAGCTTTTTCAATGGCTACAACGAGTTGGACGTGACTCAGCGAGTCCCATTCCTCGATATCATCTGCCGTGGTGGCATCTGTGAGCTCCACTTCGTCCAAGTCGAGCACGTCAACGAAGATCTCGTTGAGTTTGTCGAAAATGTCTGTTCTTTCCATATATTAAAAATTTTTAGCTTCGAATATTTCAACGTTTCAACTTTTCAACGTTTCAACTTTATAAAGCACTCCTTCTCCTGATAGCTGTCCACTTCTAAGCAGTATTGCGGTGTTGTGGAACCGGGAAGGGGGGTGAATCCGAGGTCGGGGTAATGCTGTTCCACCATCTTGTTTTTGGGCGTGGGCAAATATTCGCCTATGATACGTCGGCAACCAACCTCACGGGCCCGGTTCACAAGGGTATTCAGCACAAAATGCTCCACCCCGCGGCGCAGCACCCGACAACTCATCAGCCAGGTGTCTATGAAAAGCGTGTCGGCATCCAGGAGCTTCATAATGACAACGGCAATCAGGCCGTTGTCGCCAAAGCGGTCTTCGAGGGTGAAGCTGAGGTCTACGACGTTGGAATCTGCGGCCAGTGCGGCAATGTCTGCCTCCGTGTAGCGAACGGTGCGCAGGTTAAACTGGTTGCTGCGCTGCGTCAGCTGTGCCACGCGTGGGGTATTGAATTTCGTGAATCCACTGACTGTGGAACACATCTCCAGCGAGCGCAGGAAGGCCTCTTCGTTGTCAAAAGTCTTAGCCAACTGCACTCGCTGCGCCTCCACCTGATACTGCTGTGTGCGGTCCTTGTCGGCACCGCTGTAGGTGGCCGTCTCGAAGAGGTTCAGCGAGTAGAGGTATTCGAGGTAGAGAGCGGGGTCCTCGGGTAGCTCCGGCACTGTGATTCCCGGAATATTCTCCCGCACGATAGCCCGTTCGAAAGGATTATCGTCGAGAAACACCATCGAGTCGAAGCCTATATTCAGAATGCGTTGTATGGTGCGGATATTATCGACTTTCGTCTCCCAGTTGGCCTGAAATACCGCGATGTCCTCCAACTTGAGGACCATATCCGGATGATGCAGGAAGGGTTCCTTGGCGGTGGCTTCGTCGTTCTTCGAGGCCACACAGATGATGATGCCGCGCTGACGCAACTTGCGCACCCACTGCTGGAACTCGCTGAAAGCTTTGCCAATTCCTAAGCCATGTCCGAGCTGGATGCCCTCAATCCCGTCGTCGCCGATGACACCTCCCCAAAGCGTATTATCCAAGTCCAGAATCAGGCACTTGTGAAACTGTCCGCGCACAGCAGCGATGATATCTACGACGCGGGCGGCCACGTAAGGCAGCGCATCCAGACTGAGCACCATCTCTGTACTCATATAGATATTGGGAGCGAACAGCCAGTCGCGACCGAACTTATTCTGCAGGGCGGCGAGGTCGCAGAGGAAAAGATTCTGGTACTGCCGAGCCAGCTGCATGAGACCGCTGTTCAGATGCCGCACCTGCCACGTCAGTGAGGCTGGCACCTGGTTGGCATAACTGCCGAAGACGGTATCTTCTATTTCTGGGTAGTTGAGACAGACGACGCGCTTCGCAGCAAAGGCCGGATCCTGGCACAGCGCTTCGACGAAAGCCAACCGCTCATCAGCCACGCGCTCCTGTCCCTCGGCGTTCTGCTGGCTGTGGTGCTCTGCCAGCTTGTGGGTGGACTGGAAAAGGATGATGAAGTCGGCATCGAAGGCGCGGAGCTCGCTCGCAGGATCCAAGAACTGGCGTTCCACCTGATTATATTCGGCTTCGAAGAGGTCGAAGAGGAAGCCATGCAAGCAACCTGTAGCTCGGAGCGCGGTAGCCAGAAACTGAGTGGCGGTGTCGCCCACGAGGGCCACCTTCAGTGGTGACAGCCCCTGTGCGCCGTCCTTCTGCACTTGTTTGAGAATCTTCTTGAGGTCTTGAAAAGTCTGCATAAGATTAAGGGTTATCGTTGCTTGTCGGTTGCGGTAGCGGGTTCCTGTCGCTCTGCCGGGCTCCCAGCTTCTGTAGCTTGGCACAAGTCTGAAGAATACTCTGTCCTGAAGGTTCTAACTTGCGCGAGCTATCATCATAAGCTGTCTGTGCCCTCTTCAACGCGTCGCCGAGGGTTTTGTAGTGCTTCGCAAACTGCCCCACGCGATCCATCATCTCATTGGCCAGTGCATAAACTTTCTCGTGGTTCTCGGCCTGACGTATCTGAGTCCAAGTGAGGCTGATGATGCGAAGTGCAGCAAAAAGAGTCTGCTCGTCGGCAATATACACCCCGCGTTCCATCGCCTTGCGCCACAAGTCGGGCTGTGCGCCTAAAGCGGTCCAGAGCGCTCCTGTATGCGGCACGAACATGATGACATAGTCCATCTTCACTTTCGGCGGTTGCACATAGTTGCTGTAGTCCTTCTGTGCCAGGCGGTTCACCTGATCCTGCAGACTCGCCACGTGGGCCTTCAGGAAACGTTGGCGCTCGCCCTCGTCCGTGGCATTGACGTAGTCCATGAAAGCAGCCAGCGACACCTTCGAATCCACGATGACATCGCGCTGGCGGTCGAGGTGCAGAATGACATCAGGTCGCAGTCGCTGCCCCTGTTCCGTCTGTACAGCAGTACCTCCTGCATCGCGCATCGTAGGTTGCACATCATAATGCACACCTCGCGTGAGGCCTTGTGCCTCCAGCAACTCATCGAGCACCGTCTCACCCCATGTTCCCTGTACGGTATTGCTACGGCGGAACACTCGCGTCAGCTCGTCGGTACTCTTCCTTGCCTCTTCGCTGGACTGCATCATCTGTTGGATGATGGCCTTCAGCGCGCCGCTATCAGCACTCCGCTGCGTCTGCGCCTCACTCATCACCCGTTGCATACCGACTATTGACTCACGCAATGGGGCCACAATTTGTCCTATGCTTTGTCCAGAAGCTTCCTGAAATTCCTTCTGTCGCTGCCTCAGCATCTCGCCCGTGGCGTCGCGCAGTTGTGCAGTCACCTTCGCCAGCGTCTCCTCGAAACGAGCCTCCTGAGCCGCAATGGCTTCCTTGTGCCGTGTTTCCAGCGCCTCCACGGCCTCCTTGTGCCGTGCTTCCTGAGCTTCGAGAGTCATTTTATAATGAGCCTCCTGAACCGCCATGGCATCTGAGTTCGCCTTCTCCATCGCCGATGAACGCTCCTGCAGAATCGTCTCTGCCACATGCAGTTTTCCGCGCATCACCAGCCACACAATCAGCGCCCCTAAGACGCCACCGGCAAGGACTAAAAGTACTGCATTCATCATTGTTTTTTGGGTTATCTTTGAATTATGCTGCAAAGATACGTCTTTTTTTTGATATAACAATTAAAGAAATGAAAAAAAATACATTTAGAGAGAATAACAACTGAAAAAGGACGCTCTAAGGACACTCTGATTTCAGTTAAGACTATCAACCGCTTTTTATGGGGAACCCATCAGACCATTTATTACCACTTGCGAGACTACACTTCCCTTTGATTTATGTTCACAGCGACGGTCCCCTACCCGGATTTTGTGGGAGAAGGCTCAGGAGAGAGGTAAGAGCTGAAGAACGTTGCAAAAAAGGTGCAAAGGCGCTGTAAGACTGAGATATGAGACGTAACGAGACATTTTTGATACATATTTATAATATACGTATACGCGAAGATTTGTATCTTTGCGGCGGAAATCACCCAAAAAGGGGCTGCAGACCCGACATAGCGGCACTCAGGTAACTGTTTTTTTCAAAACAACTATTGATATTTCAAATCATTGCAAAACGATGCAGACAAACAAAGTTACTCTTCGTGAGAAAGTAGGCTACTCGCTGGGCGACGTAGCTGCGAATCTGGTATTCCAGATGATGATGATTTTCCAGCTGAAGTTCTATACCGACATCTTCGGGCTGGATGGTGCCGTAGCCGGTTCTGTATTACTGATTGCCCGTGTAGTGGATGCCTTCGTGGATCCTGCGGTTGGAATCATCACAGATCGCACAAAGACGCGCTGGGGCAAGTATCGCCCATGGGTGCTGTGGACTGCCCTGCCCTTCTGTGTGTTCTATGTCTTGGCATTCTGGAATCCGGGCATTGAGGACAAAGGTCTGGTAGCCCTCTACGCCACCATCAGCTATGTGCTGCTGATGACGATGTACTCGTTCAACAACACCCCCTACTCTGCTCTGGGCGGCGTGATGACAGGCGATATACGCGAACGCACCAGCATCACCAGCATCCGTTTTGTGGGCAGCACCATTGCCCAGTTTGTAGTTCAGGGTCTGACGCTGCCGCTCGTCTCTAAGTTTGGAGGCGAGGACGAAGGTCGAGGCTGGTTCTTAACCATTGGATTGTATGCCGTAATCTGCTTCATCTGCTTCATCGTCACCTTCCTCTCGGCCCGCGAGCGCATAGCTCCGCCGCCCCAGCAGGAGATGAATATCAAAAAGGACGTGAAGGAGCTGCTGACAAGCGTGCCCTGGCGCGCCATGTTCGTGCTGACACTCTTCGTATTCATCACCCTTGCTATGTGGGGCTCTGCCATGAGCTTCTATTTCCAGAACTACGTAGACCAGTCGGCACTCTACGCATTCCTCGACAGTTTGGGTCTGGTGCGCCCTGAGGGCGAGGGTTCTGTGCTGCTGACCACCTTCAACCTGATAGCCCACAAGGAATCTGATGCTTACGCCATAGGCTTCTCCTTGTTTAATATGGTGGGTGCGCTGGTGCAGTTCTTCGGCGTCATCCTGCTCTCGAACTTCCTGGCCAACCGCTACGGCAAGAAACTGACATTCATCGTCTGCCTGTCGCTGACAGCGCTGTTCACCGCGATGTTCTGGCTGCCGGAACCCGCTGACGTCAGATCAATGTTCATTCTCTGCATACTGAAATCCCTGGCCTACGCGCCCACGGTGCCCCTGCTTTGGGCTATGATTGGCGACGTGGCAGATCACATCGAATATGTCAACCACCGTCGTGCCACCGGCTTCTGCTTCTCGGGCGTGGTCTTCGCACTGAAGGCAGGTCTCGGCTTGGGCGGTGCCTTTGCTGGCCTCATCCTTTCAGCTTTTGGTTACGCCTCCGGTTCTGGTTTGTTGCAGAGCGACAGCGCTGTGACAGGTATTCGCCTCGTGGGCAGCCTCGTGCCCGCCCTGCTATTTGCCATTGGTGTCGTCGCCCTCTGCTTCTATCCTATCACCAAGCAGTTCAACGAGATGATGCAGGCAGAGCTGGCAGACAGAAGAGAAAAGGCTAAACAATGATTTTTGAAGATTTCATAATTTCACTATTTCACAGATTTCACGATTAAATATTTAAATATTCAATACTATGCGATATCTATTTCCTTCGGACTACATGGCTGACCCTTCGGGTCACGTATTTGGCGATCGTTTGTATATCTACCCCTCTCACGACCGTGAGAGCGGCATTCCTGAGAACGACAACGGGGATCATTTCGACATGAAGGACTACCACGTCCTCTGCCTCGATGATCCCGACCAGCCCGAGGCTCGCGACCTCGGTTGCATCCTCGACGTGAAGGACATTCCTTGGGCAGGGCGCCAGCTGTGGGACAACGACGTGGTGGAGAAGGACGGACGTTACTACCTGATATTCTGCGTGAAGGACAAAACCGACACCTTCCATCTGGGCGTAGCCGTCAGCGAGCGTCCTGAAGGTCCCTTCAAGGCCCTGCCCGATCCCATTCGCGGCAGTTATAGCATTGATCCCTGCGTATTCAAGGACGATGACGGCGAAATCTATGTCTATTTCGGAGGTATCTGGGGCGGACAGCTTCAGCGCTACCGCGACAACCGCTCGCTGGAGAACGCCCACCTGCCTGAGGGCTCTGAGCCCGCTCTGCCCTCACGCGTAGTGCGCATGACAGCCGATGTCACCCAATTCGCCGAGGAGCCCAAGCCTCTGATTATCACCGACGACAACGGCGAGCCGCTGCGCGCCGATGACCCGCACCGCTTCTTCGAGGCATCTTGGATGCATAAGAAGGACGGCATCTACTATTTCAGCTACTCCACCGGCGACTCACATCTGCTCTGCTATGCTACCAGCACTTCACCCTACGGCCCCTTCCGCTTCGGCGGCGAACTGCTGCAGCCCGTAGTGGGATGGACCACCCACCACAGCATCGTGGAGTGGCGCGGCCGCTGGTTCCTGCTTCACCACGATAGCGTTCCTTCGGGTGCCCGCACGTGGCTCCGAAGCGTGAAGATTGCTGAGCTGGAATACGATAAAGACGGTAAGTTACATCTGAAACAAAATTAAGAAAATAAGTTAATATGATTTAGTTAGTTAGTTTTTAAGTAAGCGTTGATTAATTAGGACCGCTGGTGCGGGAAGTATAGGCGGTTCATTCTTTTCTTCTTATTACTAACTACCCAATCACTCATTATTATTAACAGCATTTGATCAACAACTGAAATCTATAAACGAATGAAAAGAATGACACTTAAACGATGGCTCCTGAGCCTAGCAATGTTCAGTGCAGCCAGCACAATGAGCGCACAGCCCCTGCCCTCAATCCATGTTGAGGGACGATGGCTGGTGGACACCCGCGGTAATCATGTGGTGCTTCACGGAGTGATGGACACCCCGAGTGCGTGGTTCAACAACGGCCGCTGGGGCTGGAGCTATGACGACGCCGGACGCAAACGCTGTCTGGACTATTTCGAGAAACTCTTCACGGCTTTTGAGCAGGCACATTGCACGGTGTTCCGCCTGCATCTGGAACCCGCGTGGACCAACGACAGCAACATCACAGCCGAAGGTTTCACCAAGAAAGACGGCAAGACCTACGACCCGCTGGGGCATGAGGTAGGCGGCGAAGCCGATATCTCTCATTTCAGCGAGGCGCGCCTGAAGACTTACCTGAAATCTCTCTATTTCCCGCTCATGCAGAAAGCCATGGCTCATGGGCTTTACGTCGTAGTGCGTCCTCCCGGAGTGTGCCCGGGTGAGATTCGCGTGGACGACTACTATCAGAAATATCTGACTACAGTCTGGGATATCTTCACCCAGAACGACTCCATTCGTCGCTATCCGGGACAAATCAGCATCGAGTTGGCCAATGAACCCGTAAGCGTGAAAGATGCCAACGGCGCCAGCAACAAGTCTGCCTTGCGCGACTTCTTCCAGCCCGTAGTCAACAAGATTCGCGAAAACGGCTTCAAGGGCATCATTTGGGTGCCAGGAGCAGGATGGCAATCCGGCTATTCCGACTACGCCACCTTCCCCATCGAGGATGTCAACTTCGGCTATGCTGTGCACGACTACAACGGCTGGTACGGCTGCGACGACAAGAACCTCTCTCCCAACGATGTAAAGTCCGCCACCCAGCGGAAAATCACCCAGTTCCACAATCAGGTTCCCGTGGTGGACACCAACCCCGTCATCATCACCGAAATCGACTGGAGCCCCTTCAAGCCAGGCAGCGGTCACTACAACGAACACAACGAATGGGTGGAATCCAACTACGGCACGTGGGCCACGGGACGTACATCTGTCTGGGGCACTATCACCAAGAACGTCTATGACCATTACGGCAATGTCTCCATGACACTCTCTGGCAGCCACTGCCTCATCGATGTCGACACACTCATCAATAAGAATAAGGTGGTGCCCGCCTTCGACGGACTGGAGGAAGCTTGCGGCAAAGCTTGCATGGATTGGTACGCCGAGTACTACAAGGTGAACTACCCGCAGCCTGACTTTGCCAGCGTGCCCGTAAGCGACATGGGTGCCAAGTACCAGAACCCCGTCGTACGAGCAGACTTCCCCGACCCGGATGTCATCCGCGTAGGTGATACGTATTACATGGTCAGCACCACCATGCACCACTTCCCGGGTGCAACAATCCTGAAATCACAAGATATGGTCAACTGGGAATATTGCGCCCACCCCCTCGCCCAGCTGGCTGACAACGACCGTTATAACCTGTTGAACGACAAGAACGCTTATGCTGCAGGTATGTGGGCTTGCTCGATGAAGTATCACAACGGCAAGTTCTATATTCTCATCAATGGCAACGATACAGGTGGCTGGCTGCTGACGACCACGAATCCTGAGGGTACGTGGCAGCAGAAGAAACTCGCGCGCGGGTACTACGACCCCGGTATGCTCTTCGACAACGGCAAGGTGTATATTGCATGTGGCATTGATGAAATCAAAGTTTGCGAACTCGACGAGAACTTCAATTTCAAGAAGGAGAAGACCGTCGTAAAACGCAGCGGAGGACTCGAGGGATGCCACTTCTATAAGAAAGGCGACTATTATTATATCTACGCCACCTACGGAGGCTGGCCCAGCGGTCAGGTCGTTTTCCGCTCGAAAGATGTCTTCGGAGAATACGAAGAAAAAATGCTCGTGGAGAAGTTCATCGACGGCAAACCCAACACCATTCATCAGGGCGCCCTCATCGAAGACACCCAAGGCAAGTGGTGGACCATCATGCAACAGGACCTCGGCTGTCTGGGACGATTCCCGAACCTGCAGCCCGTGAGGTGGACTGACGACTGGCCCGTTGTGGGCAACAACGGCGTGCCCTATGACACGTACACGAAACCTCATGGCGAGGGTGACATCTCCATCAAGAGTCTGCCCACCACAGATGTCTTCCGCAACTACCCCCTCGGCCAGCAGTGGGAGTGGAATCACAACCCCGACAACAGCGCCTGGAGCCTCTTCGAACGGCCCGGATGGCTGCGCCTGAAGACCTCCAACGTCGTAACGCGCCTCACACAAGCCCGCAACATGCTGACACAGCGTATCTTCATGAAGAAGGACAAGGCCACGACAGGTACCATCAAAATGGACGTACGCCGTATGCAGGAGGGCGACCGCGCCGGCATCTGCATCTTCCAGGATCCCCACGCCATGATTGGCGTTGAGGTGAAGGACGGCAAGCACCAGATTTTCTGGGCTCAGGACACCCTGCGCGTCGACAAGAACTTCACGCCGAAAGAAACCTTCAAGGATGTAGATGTTGACAGCATCGTTTACCTGCGCGCTACCATCAACTATAGCACCAGCAAGACCAAGTTCTACTACTCGCTGGACAACCAGCGCTGGACGGCACTGGGCAGCGAGACATCGCTGGGCTTCAACCTCACCGTCTTCGTGGGTGCCCGCTTCGGTCTCTTCATCTACTCCACCAAGATTAGCGGAGGTATGGCAGACTTCGACTGGTTCACCACAGAGGATCAGTTCGATGAAGATGCCCTCTTCCCCGTCTTCGAATCCAAGCTGGACGAGAGGATGTTCACCGTCACCAAGATTGTGCCTGCGAAGAGGAGCCTCGAAGCAATGATAGGAGGATATTGCTCACCCGGTATCACAGCCATTTTCCAAGACAGACACAAGGAAAACGTCACCTCACAGACCTCCTATGAGCCTGATTCCGTGGGTGTCGTGGAATTCAAGAACGGACAGATGTTGGGCGTGGGCCAGGGAACCACCCGCATTAAGGCTACTTACACCGACCCCTTCGGCAACAAGGCTGATACCGCCTTCACCGTCAAGGCCACGTATTTCCCCTTCGACTCGCAGTTCATCACCACCAACCTGGTCGGACAGGGCTCCTACACGAAGAATGCCAGCTACAGCATCTTTAAGTTCAGCGAAGAAGGACAGATGGGTTGGGTTTACCCCAATAAGATGGACTTCTCGGACTACAAGTACTTAGTCATCAACCTCTACAAGAAACAGACTGCCGACGCTCATCTGAACATCTACACATCAGCAAAGACCACGGGAGCTTGCTATTCCTCAGAGAAGTTCGGCGACTCGCTGCAGATTGTCATCAACCTGGATTCTGCAAAGTACACCTCCAGAACAAGTAAAGGCAGAGCTCTGGACAAGACCAAGATTTACATGGTGAGCTTCACGGGTAGCATCGCTAACAGGCCGCTGTATGTCAAGGATATGTTCTTAAGCAACGACAGCCAATACGCTCCTGTAGGGGTCGCAGACCTCGCCGATGAACAACCATCGGGCGTCACGACCGTCTACTCGCTCTCCGGACAGTTGGTGCGCCGCAGTGTGCTGCGCTCACAGGCCCTCACAGGTCTGCCCGCAGGAATTTACATCGTCGGCGGAAAGAAAATACTTGTGAAATGATATATTAAAATAAGTAGGTGTTCAAAGTTTTAAAAAAATTCTGAATACCTACTTAAACTTTTAACAAACACTCAAGGACATGAATAGGATGAAATCATTCTGCTATGCCTCTTGCCTGTGCCTCCTCTGCTGTCTACCCCAGACAGCATTGGTGGCACAAGGCCTTTCAGAGGCCCCGTCAGCTGACGGACGAATCCATAACCCAATGCTCTGGGCAGATGTGCCCGACCCCGATGTCATCCGTGTCGGCGACACCTTCTACCTCGTCTCTACCACCATGCATCTGATGCCCGGTGCCCCTGTGATGCAGTCCAAAGACCTAAAGAACTGGGAAACGGTAGGCTACGTCTTCGACCGCCTCACCGACTCGCCCAAATACGATCTCCAGGAGGGAACCGTCTACGGCCGCGGCCAGTGGGCCACCTCCCTGAAGTATCACGACGGCAAGTTTTGGGCACTCTTTGCTCCCAACGAGGGTGGCCCCATGAGCCAGACTTATATCTGCACGGCTCCGAAGGCCGAGGGACCGTGGACCATCCACTCCCGACTGCGCCACTTCCACGATGCCACCCTTTTCTTTGACAACGACGGCACTCCTTATGTCTTCTACGGCACTGGCGAGATGTGCCAGCTGACACGCGACCTGCAGAACGTTGTCGAAGGCAGCAACCGCCACTACTTCCAGCGTGAGGCTGACGAGCGCGGCTTGCTCGAGGGCACCCGTGTCATCAAGCACAACGGCACCTACTACGCGCTGCTCATCTCGCAGGTCTTTGCCCCCGGACGTCATCGACGTGAGGTCTGCTATCGCACCAAGGACCTGAATGCTCCGTGGGAGAAGAAAGTCATCCTCGAAAGCGACTTTGGAGGCTTCCCATATATCGGACAAGGCACCATCGTTGATACTCCTGATGGCGACTGGTACGGCATCATCTTCCAAGATCGCGGCGGTGTAGGACGCGTACTCACACTGTCCCCTGTCCGCTGGCTCGACGGGTGGCCGATGATTGGTGATGAGGACGGCCACGTGCCCGAATACATGCGTCCTCTGGTCAGCGGCCTGCCTCAGACAGCAATTGTCTGCAGCGACGACTTCTCTGCCGATCGTCTGGGTCTGCACTGGCAGTGGAACCACAACCCCGTGGATGCAGCATGGTCGTTGACAGAGCGTCCCGGCTACCTCCGTCTGAAGACCAGCCGCGTGGTTCCTAACCTCTATCTCGCTCCCAACACCATTACCCAACGCATGGAAGGCCCCATGTGCCGAGGTGCCGTAGCCCTGGAAATCTCGAAGATGCGAGATGGCGACTGCGCAGGTTTCTCGGCCTTCAACGGCGATTCCGGCGTTCTCACCATCAAGAAGAACGGCAAGAAGCTCACCCTCGAGATGAGCGAGCAGAATGTGAAACTCACAGACCGCGAGAAGGCTGTGACAGCTGTGGATGAGAAGGTCGTGGAGAGCGTGGAGCTTGCTCCCAAGACCACGACCATTTATCTGCGCATCGACGGCGACTTCCAGGCCCGCCACAACGATGCCGCCAACTTCTTCTACAGCCTCGATGGCCAGCAATGGACTCAGATAGGCTCAAAGAACTATCGTATGATCTTCGATTACCGCCGCTTCTTCATGGGCAGCAAATTCGCCATCTTCTGCTATGCTACCAAGAAGACGGGCGGATACATCGATGTCAACAGCTTCGACTACGAGAAAATTGAACCTCAGAACTGAACTTTATAACATCCATCATTTAACCCCTCTCCATCATGTTCACTAAGCCCCTCCACATCTGCACTCTGATCCTTACCATTCTGATTCTGCAGTCCACGGCTGCCTCGGCTCAGCAGCGCAGGCCTATAGATGCACAGCATCCCTTGTGGTTGATACACATTGATGTATGGAATACTGCCGACCCCCAGAAAATCATCAACTTGATTCCCGAGGACATACGACCTTATGTCTGTATGAACCTCTCACTTTCCTGTCAATACGACAAGGAGAAGAACCGCTATAAGATGCCGCAACAGGCTGTGCGAACCTATAAGTCATGGGGCACCGTCTGCCAGCAGAACGGACTCTGGTTCACCTGTCAGCCAGCCAGCGGAGGTCACACACATATCCAGGATTCAGACCTCGAGACCTTCGAGTATTTCTTCCGCCACTTCCCCAACTTCCTCGGATGGAACTACGCAGAGCAGTTCTGGGGTTTCGACGAACAGGCATCAGACAAGAGTTCCAGCCCACAGTCCAACCGTTGGGCATTGTTTGCCAAACTTGTGGAGATGTCGCACAATTATGGCGGTTTCCTCACGGTCAGCTTCTGCGGCAACATCTGGAGCCACCCGCTGAACCCCATTGGCGAGATGAAGCGCAACTCCAATTTCCTCAAGGCTTGCCGCAAGTACCCCGAATCCATGTTGTGGTTATATAAATACACCACCTCCTCCTGTTTTTACAACAACGAGAGTGTCACCTTCGGCCCCTTCATCTCAGGACTGGCCTCGAACTACGGCGTCCGCTACGACAACTGCGGCTGGAACGGTGCCATTGATGATTTATTAGGTAAGAACCATGGAAAGAAATATCCCATTGCAGCCGGTATTGGAACCGTGATGGAGCAGACTGCTGTGAACGGTGGAGCCGTGTGGGACGGACCTGAGCTCATCTGGACAGAGGACTTCAGAGAAACAGACAGGACAACCGTCGACGGCTACACCCGCCGCAACTGGACTACCTTCGAAGGCTTCCGCGGAGCGTGGATTGATATGTTCCGCAAAATCATCGACGGCACATTATATATTCCTACGCGCGAGGAAGTCATCAATAAAACCAAGATTGTTGTCATCCAAAATGTCAATTCTGGCAGCGACGAGGACAAATATGCCGCCTGGGGCGACCTCTATACGGGTCTCTACAAGCAGACCGACCCCTTCAACAAGAACGACGGCAATTGGATGAACAACTACTGTTACTTCAAGAGCACGGGCCGCTACGGCGCTGTGCCCATCTGCCTGGAACTCGCCGACAGCCTGGCAAAGACCATTCCTCTGAAGTTGAATAAATCCGTGGCCAAGACGCGCTGGAGCTCTCAGAGAAAGAAACTCGACGAGTTCAACCAATACTACCCAGAAGTAAGCACTGGCGACCTCTATGTCAATCGCTACCGCAACCAGCTCGTCACCTACACTCCCTATACTTATCTGAACACCCGAACGACAGCCACAGGCCATATTCCCTTGCAGTACAACACCTGCGACAGCCTGCATCTGACACTGGGCAAGCTCGGCAGCGCCCTCGTTCGTGAATATGCCGACCATATTGACTTCTACTTCAACAACTTCCGAACAGACACCACAACGCTGGTGACAGAGACCATTGTCATCACAGGCGCCACAGCAGAACCCACCTTTGAACTCACCAGACGCCTGCTGGCAAAAGGTACTGCCACAGGCAGTTGGGATGCAGAGACGGGCACTTATACACTGACCCTCAAGCACCTGGGAGGTATTGACCTCAGACTGAGCTGCACTGGTGCGGGCGAAGAACGGTCCACCGACCCCCTGCCCTCAACAGCCCTCACGGCTAATCCTCCCGTGCAGCCCGCTCCCTATCACGGCGAAATACAGATTGAGGCGGAAGATATGGACTTCAAGAGCGTCAAGAACCTCACCACCAGTCCCTACAACACTCATCCTAACGTCATCGGCCACGCAGGCAACGGCTTTGTCGAAATGGGCACCAGCAGCGCTGCCACCCTACGTCATCAGCTCACCCTCAGCGAGGCAGGCGACTACCGTATCAGCGTTCGCTATATGTGTACCACAAAGGCAGGCCGCGTCAAGCTGACAGTCAATAACAAAGCCCTCTACGCCGACATAGAGAAGACGGAAAGCAACGAATGGAAGAAGGCTACGGTGGACGTCTCGCTCAAGGCCGGCAAGAACAACGTCCTTGTACAGAACAGCAGTTCTCTGCCCCTATTCATCGACCAGATCATCTATACTCCAGCCGATGTGGCACCCGAGCGCTTCCAGATTACGATTCGCAGAGCGAACAACGGCGAACTCACCGTTGCCGTTCCCGAAACAGCAGAGGGCGAGACACCCGAAGCCCTCGAGGGAGACACCATCACCCTCGCCATCACAGCCAAGGAAGGCTACGGGTTGAAGGAACTGAAGGTCATCAATGGCGTCTACTACACACTGGCCAAGACCATCAGCCTCGAGACCCTGTCCAAAGGCAACACTCGTCTGACCTTCGTGATGCCAGACGATAATGTCACCCTGCAGCCCGTCTTCGCAAAGGGCGAAAATGTCGTCGACGGAGTGAGCCTCATCAGTCCTGACGAGGACAACGCCACCACCCTCCTCCGACAGTTCTCCAACGGCACCAGCTACGACCTCTCCGGCCGCCCGCAACCGCAGCAACGCCGAGGTTTCCATATATTCCGAGGCGCCGACGGCAAGACGCGCAAGGTCTATCTAAAGTAAGTCGGCCGCAAGATGAAAGGACGTATGAACAGAAACCTACTGACGTGTGTGGCCAGCCTTATGGTTACCTTCGCCTGGGCGCAGAATCCCATCATCTGCGACCGTTATACCCCAGACCCTGCCCCCTATGTTCACGGAGACACCCTCTACCTCTTTGTGGACCACGATGAAGATGAGACAATCAATGGTTATTTCACCATGAAGGACTGGCTGCTCTATAGCACGGTCGATATGGTCAACTGGACCTATCGGGGTACCCCGCTGACCTCTGCTACCTTCTCCGCGTGGGCCAAGCTGGACAACGACTGCTGGGCAAGCCAGTGTATCGAGCGCAACGGCAAGTGGTACTGGTACGTTACCGCTACCATCAAAGGCGAAGCTTATCCAGGAATTGGAGTAGCAGTGGCCAACTCTCCTGCGGGACCCTACAAAGACCCTATTCGGAAGCCACTGGTCAAGGGGTGGTTCAAGATCGACCCCACAGTGATGATTGACGACAACGGCCAAGCCTACCTTTATTATGGCAACAACAACCTGTGGTATGTCAAGTTGAACAAGAACATGACCTCCTTCACAGGCAGTGAGATTTCTGTGAATGTGAAGAACGAGACAGCCTTTGGCCCTCATAAGAACGAAAAGGGCGACCCCAACTTTGAGGAAGCCTCATGGATCTACAAGCGCAACGGCAAATACTATCTGGAGTACGCCGCTGGAGGAGTTCCCGAGCACTGGGCCTACTCCACCGCCGACAAAGCCACTGGTCCCTGGACCTATCAGGGCAAGATACTGAAGGAGGCTGAGGGCAGCTTCACCATTCACGGCGGCAGCGTGGAGTTCCGCGGACATCATTATCTATTCTACCACAATGGCAAGCTACCCGGTGGAGGAGGCTACAAACGCTCCACCTGCATTGAGGAATACACGCCCAATGAGGACGGCACCATACCCGCAATCAAATTCACCACAAAAGGAGTTGCCCCCCTGCAAACGATGAATCCTTATGAGCTGCAAGAGGCAGAAACCATCAACCAGTCTCAGGGGGTGCGCTGCGAGGGCGACTACGAAGGCTGCTATGTGACAAACATCAGCGCCGGCGATTATATCAAGGTGCGCAATGTCGACTTCGGTGAGACCGGAGCCCAGTCTTTCACGGCCCGCGTGCGTACCGAAAGCACAGGAACCCTCAACATCCGGGTTGGCAGCAAGTCGAGCATCGTTAAGGGAAAGCTGACTATAGAGTCCACAAACGGCGAATGGGCCGATGTGACGTGCGAACTCTCATCCGCCATCACGGGAGTCCGCGACCTCTTCTTCACCTTTCAGGGCAAAGGCAGCTCGCTCTTCGACTTCGACAGCTGGCATTTTGACCAGACCGACGGCATCACCGAGCTCACATCAGACGAAGCTACCACCCCTCGGTTGTTGAATGGCAAATACTTCGACCTCAGCGGGCGCAGCATTCGTCTGTCCGCTCCCTCCCAAGTCATCCGGATCATCAACGGCAGGAAAATCATCATCCGATAATTCACACACTTCCAATAATAGTTCTATGAACCACATTCGACTCACAACCACCATCAGTCTCCTGACTGTCATCTGTTCCTCGCTGCTCGCACAGCGACCCGCCAAGGCCACTCCGGCCGAACAGACAGCGGCAGCCCACTTCCGCAACCCCATCGTGCAAACCTGCTTCACCACCGACCCCGCACCGCTCAACGTCGGCGACTCCGTGCTCTACCTTTTCACGGGCCACGACGAGGAGCGCGCCGACTTCTTCTGGATGCAGGAGTGGCGTGTCTACAGCACCCGCGACATGGTGAACTGGACTGACCACGGCTCGCCCCTCGCTCTCGAGAGCTTCTCGTGGGCCGACGGCCGCGCTTGGGCTCCACAGGCCATTGAGCGCAACGGTAAGTTCTACCTCTATATCCCCGCCCACTCCAGGAATTCTGGTGGAATGGCCATTGGCGTTGCCGTTGCCGACCGACCTGAAGGACCCTACCGCGACCCGCTCGGACGACCCATTTACGAAAACGGCTCGTGGGATCATATCGACCCCACCGTATGGATTGATGACGACGGACAGGCTTGGCTCGCCTGGGGAAATCCCCAAATCTACGTCCTTCAGCTTCAGGAGGATATGATTCACGCCAAAGGCGAAGTGCAGCTTCTGGATATGACGGAGGAAGGTTTCGGTTCGCCCAAGATGTCCGAACGCGATAGAGACAAAAAGTACAAGGACAGCTACACCGAAGGCCCTTGGTTGATGAAAGCTCCATCGCCCCGCAAGGACTGGTACCTCGTCTACGCTGCCGGCGGTATTCCCGAACACATCAGCTACAGCTCCGCGCCTTCGCCCCTCGGCCCCTGGCACTATGAGGGTGTTATCATGCCTGAGGGTGGCACAGGCTCCTTCACCAACCACTCCGGCGTCGTCACCTTCAAGGGACATAACTACTTCTTCTATCATACCGCACATCTGCCTGGTGGCGGCGGTTTCGGCCGCAGTGCTTCTGTCGAGGAATTCACCTACACCGAGGACGGCCGCTTCCCCACCATTCAGCCTACCCGCGAGGGCGTTCAGCCTATCGCCACATTCTCCCCCTATCGTCGGGTGCCTGCTGCCACAATGGCCTATAGTTTTGGATTGAAAACCAAACAGATGTCTCATCACGGCGCTCCCCTAACCGTGTATGTTTCCGACACGCATGACGGCGACTGGCTGCGTCTGGACAATGTGGACTTCGGCGTCAACGGCGCTCGTGAATTCACCGTCAGGGCCGCTTCCGGCCTGCGCGGCGGACGCATAGAACTGCGCGCCGACAGCCTGCACGGCCGTCAGCTCGGCACCATCGAGATCGGTGCCACAGGCGGTTGGGAGCAATTCCGCGAGTTCTCGGCCTTCCTCCCGCGCATCACCACTGGTGTGCATGACCTCTACCTTGTCTTCCGCGGACGCAAGGGCCCTGAACTCTTCAACCTCGAATGGTGGCAGATGAACGACGATGCCGACGTCAACCTCCCCATACTGCAGACTCACTACACCGCCGACCCTGCCCCGCTGGTCATTGGCGACACCGTCTATCTCTACGTCAGCCACGACTCTCATCCCGATGAGATTCTGGATGCCCGCGAACGCAACTCTGCTGGTTTCTTCATGTACGACTGGCTGCTCTACACCTCCACCGATATGGTCAACTGGACAGACCACGGCCCCGTGGCCTCCCTGCGCGACTTCTCCTGGCGCTCGCGCGACAATGGAGCGTGGGCCATTCAGACCGTAGAGCGCGACGGCAAATACTACCTCTATGCTCCCCTCCACGGACACGGCATCGGAGTCCTCGTGGCCGACTCGCCCTACGGTCCCTTCCGCGACCCGCTGGGCAAGCCCCTCGTCTGGCAGCAGGAGCACTGGGATGACATCGACCCCACCGTCTTCATCGACAAACAGGGGCAGGCCTGGATGTACTGGGGCAACCCGAACACCTACTACGTCCGTCTCGCTAAAGATATGATTCATATTGAGGGCGACATCGTCAAACTCGACTACCATATCGAGCACTATCAGGAAGGGCCCTGGCTCTATGAGCGCGAAGGCCACTGGTACCTCGCCTACGCCTCCACCTGCTGCCCCGAAGGACTCGGCTACGCCATGGCCGACAGCCCCACCGGTCCCTGGCAGTCTAAAGGCTACATCATGTCTCCCACCCCGCGCGACCGCGGCAACCACCCGGGAATCATGGACTTCAAGGGACGCACCTACGTCTTCGGACAGGACTACGACCTGCTGCACCACGAGACGCGCGAACATTTCGAGCGTCGCAGCGTCAGCCTCGCCGAGATGCACTACAACGCCGACGGCACCATTCAGGAAGTACCCTACTGGCTCGACCTGCGCCTGCCTGAAGCCGTCGCCACCCTCAACCCCTACGGCCGCGTAGAGGCCGAGACGATGGCGTGGGGCTATGGCCTGCGGACAGAGAAAATAGGTATCGCGGGCACGCGTGAACTGGTGGCCAAGGCTCGGCGTAATCACGACGACTCCTCCATCATCAATCAGTTCCCCACGAGCACGGGTAAGAAGAACCTCTATGTCTATGACCTCAACGCCGGAGAGTTCATACGTCTGCGCTCTGTGGATTTCGGCAAGAAAGCCGCCCGCACCTTCCAGCTGACTGCTGCCGCTGCAGAGAATGCTTCGGCCACCATCAGCCTCCACCTCGACAACCCCGGAGGCCCCCTGCTCGGCACACTGGAAATCACCGCCACCGGCAGTGCTGACACCTACCGCGCCTTCTCTGCCCAGCTGACACAGAAACTCGCCACCGGCACCCACGACCTCTTCCTCGTCATCGACCGCGCCCGCGGCGACGTCCGACTCGACTGGTGGCAGTTTAAGAAATAACCATTGATAATTCAGAATTCATCTCCCATGCCCCATTCGACCCATTCGACCCATAAGGCCCATAAGACCCATTCGACCCATTTCCCCCTTTTCCCCAGCCACCTCTGCGTGACTGGCCTCCTCTGCCTGCTCCTGCTGCTCCCCTCCGCAGCCCACTCTCAGTCCACCACCCCAAACACCGACGGCCCCACAATGGGCTGGTCCTCGTGGAACACCTACGGCGTGAACATCAGCGAGTCGGTCATCAGGAAACAGGTGACAGCGATGCTTAACAAAAAACTGAATAGCGTCGGATACCAGTACATCAACATCGACGACGGCTACTTCGGAGGCCGCGATGCCGAAACAGGACAGCTGCTCATCCACCCCACCCGCTTCCCCAATGGACTGAAAGGCATCGTGGATTACATCCACGCCAAGGGACTCAAGGCCGGCATCTACAGCGACGCGGGCCGCAACACCTGTGGCTCGATGTTCAGCGGCGACCCCATCGGAAAGGGCGTTGGGCTCTATGAACACGACCAGCAGGATGCCGACTATTTCTTCAAGGAACTCGGCTTCGACTTCATCAAGGTGGACTTCTGCGGCGGATCGTACTTCCACAACGAAGACCACCTCGTCCTCGACGAAAAGGCGCGCTACACCGCCATCGCCGAAGCCATCAGGAACACGGGCCGCACAGACGTGCGAATGAATGCCTGCCGCTGGGCCTACCCGGGAACATGGATCAACGATGTTGCCTTCTCCTGGCGCACCACGGGCGATATCAACTGCAGTTGGAAGAGCGTGCGCGACATCATCCACGAGAACCTCTACCTCAGCGCCTACTGCTACGGCGGACGCTACAACGATATGGATATGCTCGAAGTGGGACGCTCGCTGTCTGCCGAGGAAGACAAGACGCACTTCGGAATGTGGTGCATCATGTCCTCCCCACTGCTCATCGGATGCGATATGAGCACCCTCAACACGACAACGCTCAACCTACTGAAAAACAAGGAACTCATCGCCCTCAACCAGGACACGCTGCACCTGCAGGCCTACGTCTGCCAGCGCACCGATAGCTGCTACGTCCTCGTCAAGGACATCCTCCAGCTCCACGGCCTCACCCGTGCCTTCGCCGTCTACAACCCCTCCGAGGCCCAGCAGACCGTAGAGGTGGACTTCTCAGCCATGGACCTCGGCGGCACCATCCAGCTGCGCGACTGCTTCAAGAAGCGCGATGCCGGCACCGCCGAAGGCACCTTCAGCGTGAAAGTGCCCGCCCACGGCACCGCCATCTACACCGCCACCGCCGAGCAACGGCTGCAGCGCACCCTCTACGAGGCCGAGACCGCCTTCAACGGCAGCTACCAGGAAATCAAGAACAATCAGGAATTCCACAGCGGCACCTACGACGACGCCTCCTACGCCTCCGGAGGCTGCAAGGTTGGCTGGCTCGGGCGCGCTGCCGACAACGACCTGCAGTGGCGCGACGTCTATGTGGCCGATGCCGGCCGCTATCGCCTCACTTTCGGATACATCTGCGGCGAGAGCCGTTCCATGCAGCTCTACGTCAACGGCGAGCGCATACAGAACCTCACCGGCCTGAACTCCAACAGTTGGAACCGCGTGGGCAAGAAGACCGTCACCGTACACCTCAACGAAGGCAGCAATGCCGTACGCCTCTTCAACACCTCTGGCTGGATGCCTGATATGGACTACATGAAAGTGGAGTTGCTGGAGGCCGACGGCATCGCAGAACTCCCCCAAGACCCACGCACCAATCAACCATCCGACAATCACACCTTATTTGACCTCAGCGGCCGACGCATCCTCCAGCAGACCTCGCGCCTACAGCCCGGATACTATATTCTCAACGGACGCAAGGTCGCCATAAAATAACCCTATGAAGCATTCACGTCTGCTGGCAGCACTCCTCGCGCTGCTCCCCATCGGTGCCTCGGCACAGAGCGAAATCTATCCAGAACATTTCGACCTCGAACAGGTCACACTCCTCGACGGCCCACTGAAGACCGCCATGCAAGTCAACGACGAGCTGCTCCTCAGCTACGACGCCGACCGCCTGCTCACCCCCTTTGTGCGCCAGGCAGGGCTCACCACGGGCAAGTATGCCGACTGGGTTACCAGGCACCCCTCGTTCTCCAATTGGGGACTGCACGACTGGAGTCTCGAAGGGCACGTCGGAGGCCACTACCTCACCGCACTCGCCCTGGCCTACGCCGCCACCGGCGATGCCGCCATGAAAGCCCGCTTGAAGGAACGCCTCGACTATGTCCTCGCCATTCTCAAGGACTGTCAGGACGCCTACAACGACAACCGCGAGGGCCTCTATGGCTTCCTCGGCGGACAACCCATCAACCAGATCTGGACGGGCCTCTACAAAGGCGACCTCGAACCCTTCAGGAAATACGGCGGATGGGTGCCTTTCTACTGTGAGCACAAGACGCTGGCAGGACTGCGCGACGCCTGGCTCTATGCCGACAGCCCCCTCGCCCGCGAACTCTTCCGCAAGATGTGCGACTGGAGCGTACTCGTCGTCAGCAACCTCACCGACGAGCAGATGCAGTCCATCCTCGGGTGGGAGCACGGAGGCATGAACGAGCCCCTGGCCGACGCCTACCGCCTCTTCGGCGAAGAACGCTACCTCGCCGCCGCACGCAAGTACAGCCACCAGTGGATGATCAACGAGATGCAGACTCTCAACCCCACCTTCCTCGACGGCAAACACGCCAACACGCAGGTGCCCAAATACGTGGGCTTCGAGCGTATCTATCAGGAGACACTGCGCGACGGACACGACATCCTCACCAACTACCACCGCGCCGCCCAGAACTTCTGGGCCGACGTCGCCTTCAACCGCACCGTGTGCATCGGAGGCAACTCCATGTTCGAGCACTTCATCAGCGCCGACAGAGGAGCCACCTACATCGAGCACCTCGACGGCCCGGAGTCCTGCAACACCAACAACATGCTGAAGCTCTCCGAGGACCTCTTCGACTCCTCCCACGATGCCCGCTACGTCGATTTCTACGAGCAGGCCATGTGGAACCACATCCTCTCCACCCAGGACCCACAGACCGGCGGCTACGTCTACTTCACCACCCTGCGTCCTCAAGCCTACCGCATCTACTCGCAGGTCAACCAGGGCATGTGGTGCTGCGTCGGCACAGGCATGGAGAACCACTCGAAGTACGGACACTTCATCTACACCCACTCCACCGACAACCAGAAGCTCTACGTCAACCTCTTCGCCGCCTCGGCCCTCAACAGCGACCGCTTTGCCCTCACCCAGCAGACACGCTTCCCCTATGAGCCCAAGACCACGCTGACCATCAACAAGGGCGGCACCTTCACCCTCGCCCTCCGTCATCCCGCTTGGACCACCGCCGCCTTCGCCGTCACCGTCAACGGCACCCCCGCCGACCTCTCCGCCGTGCACGAAGGCCGCGCCAGCTATGTCTGCATCAACCGCAAGTGGGCTGCCGGCGACGTCGTCGAAGTCAGCCTGCCCATGCAGCTGCGCGTGGAGCCCTGTCCCAACTACCCCGACTACATCGCCTTCAAGTACGGTCCCATCCTCCTGGCCGCACAGACCACCGCCGCCAGCGAAGCCGAAGCCAGCGCCACCGGACTCTCCTACGACCGGCTCGACAACGAATACGCCGGCGAGGGACGCATGGACCACGCTCCCGGAGCGCGCACCCGTGCCCTCAGCCTCTCCTCCGCGCCCCTGCTCATCGGCAACCGAGCCGACGTCCTCGAGCGCATCACCCCCACAGCACAGCCCCTGCACTTCAACCTCGCCGTCAACCGCGGCAAGTGGCAGACGCTGCCCCTGCTGCCCTTCTACGCCATCCACCACGCACGCTACACCTGCTACTTCTACCAGCAGACCGAGGACGCCTACCAGCAGAGCGACATGGGACGCCTCGACGCACTCAACGCACGCCTCGACGCACGCACCATCGACTTCGTGGCAACAGGCGAACAGCAGAGCGAAGCCGGACACCTCGGCAAGTACTCCCCCGACTCCAACAAAGGCAACTTCAACGGCGAATTCTACCGCGACGCACAAGCCGGAGGATGGTTCGAGTACACCCTCGAGACCCACGGACAAACCGACAGCCTCGCCATCCTCCTGCGATTCACCACCCGCGACAAGGGACGCGTGGCCACCGCCTACCTCAACGGCCAGCAGCTCTGCGACATCAATGTGCCCCAGCACCACAGCAATGCCGAGCGCAACGGATTCTACAACGAGGAAATCCCCATTCCCGCCGCACTCCTCGCCGATGCCGACGGCAAGCCCCTCCGGCAGCTCACCTTCCGCTTCCAGGCCACAGGCACCACCCCACTACCCGGCCTCTACTACCTCCGCCTCCTGAAGCAGTGATCCCCCCGTGCGACATCTAAAACTTCATATACATAACCAATGAAAAAGAAACTACTGCTATTTGCAATGCTCACCCTGGGACTGACAGCCGCCAGCGCCCAGGAACCCAACCCCAACTTCTACATCTACCTCTGCTTCGGACAATCCAACATGGAGGGCAATGCCCAGTGGGAGACCTGCGACGAGGGCGTGAACAGCCGCTTCCGGATGTTCGCCACCACCAATTTCTCCAGCCCCACCCGCGTGCTCGGCAACGAGTACATCGCCAACTGCCCAATCGTCAGCCCCGTCGGAAAACTCGGCATGAGCGACTACTTCGGCCGCACCATGGTCGCTGCACTGCCCAAGGACATCAAGGTCGGTGTCGTCGCCGTAGCCATGGGCGGCAGCCCCATCGAGATGTTCGACAAGGACAAATGCGAGCAGAAACTCGCCGACAACCCCAATGAATGGTGGGCAATACTCACCAGAGAACAATACGGCGGCAACGCCTACCAGCGACTCGTCGACATCGGCAAGAAAGCACAGCAGAAAGGCATCATCAAAGGCATACTCCTACATCAGGGATGCTCGAACAACGGCGACCCCAACTGGCCGAAAAACGTGAAGAAGATCTACAACGACCTCCTCACAGACCTCGGCCTCGAGGCACAGGACGTACCCCTCTTCGTCGGCGAGACCCTGCGCCAGGACCAGGGCGGAGCCTGCTACGGCCACAACACCGTCGTGGCCAAGATGCCCAGCACCGTTCCCACCTCCCACGTCATCCACTCCAACGGCTGCCCGGGCAACGGCAGCGACCCCTGGCACTTCAACGCCGCCGGCTACCGCACCATGGGCAAGCGCTACGCCTACTCCGCTCTGCACGTCATGGGCCGCGAGGCAAAGATGGACTCCACCTTCAGGATGGCCTCCACCCTCAAGAAGTTCTTCACCGTCAAGAACTTCGACGACCACATCGACGCCGGCAAGCGAGCCACCGTCACCCTCCAGCTCTGGGCCACCTTCAACGACGGCCACCGCGAGGACCTCACCGAGGAAGCCACCTTCAGCAGCGAGACCCTAAGAATTAGAAGCGGCAAAGTCACTACCGACGCCCAGGGCTACGGAGGCATCGTCACCGCCACCTACACCGACTTCTTCGGCACCGAGCATAAAGTCGACATCTCCGTAGGACTCGTAGACACACCCGTCAGCGACCTCGCCGCCACACCCGACACCGACGACGCCATCTACGACCTCCGCGGCATGCGCGTAGCCACCAAGGCCACCGCCCATCGCCTCCCCGCCGGCATCTACGTCGTCAACCACCGCAAGGTACTCCTCACCCCCAACAGACGATAACTCAGATAAAACTTGAAAAATACTCGCCCCACACATCAATTTGTGCGGGGCGAGCCTTATATATTCTTTTTAAGTTTAGTCTTCTATCAAACATGATCTTCTGCCGCCATCGGCATCTGCATATCCTCCTCTTCTACCTGCGGATAAGGAACAACTATTGCCCCATGGTTTTGCAACCAGATATGATTCAGGGTAAAGGCTATTGAGTCCAACGTCTCCTCACGCTTCGATGGCTTCAACTCGCACTCCCAGATAGTGATGCAATGCCAACCCATTTCAGCCAGTTTACGCTGCTCCTCTTTGTCTCTTTCCATGTTCCGGCGAATTTTCGCCACCCAGAACTCCCTGTTCGTCTTCGGGATCTTGCAACACTCTGAGTTTGAAATCGTAAAATCTTCAAGTGTGAAGCGTCCCGATGGGCCGAGCGGTAAATCGTCAAATTGTAAATTGATGTGGTGTCCATGCCAAAAGCAACCATTCACAAAGATGCACGTCCTGTATTTCCTCAGCACCAAGTCTGGATGACCAGGCAATCGTTTATGGTTCAGTCTATAGCGAAAGCCTCTTTTCCACAACCCACGTCGCACAATCATCTCTGGCTTCGTGTCCTTCGAATGGATCGCTGCCATATTATTATGCCGCTGGAGTTTCGAGAGTTTATCCATAGACTAATGCATAAGTTCTTCCCAAGTCGCAAACCAAGGGCGTGTAGTACTATTTCTCCGCGCAAGAGCGGGTATCTTGGCATAATCTTGCGATTTACTTGTATCAAAATAATATACCAAATAATAATCATGCCCCAAGTTTTCAAAGCCTTTCTTTTGCAAAGCTTCCTTAGACATAAATCTTGGCCCCCCACCTTTCAACTTATACAATGTGCCAGATGTTCCGTTATGCAACATCACATACTTTGCATTCAATGCTTTTGGCTCCAAAACAATCGCTCCCGCATCTTCGCCTGTACGAAGATAGCACAATCCCAGTTCTTTCATCTTCGCAAGTTTGTCCTTCTTTGCGAAATTTACAAGAAGTACATCGTCAGGATCTTGGTATTCCAATCCATGTTGGGGCGCTACATTCTTATATAGATAAGTCTTCATCCGGCTTCGCTTCAACCATTCCGCTATCTGTTCACGCAATGCCTGCTCACTACTATTAGGATCAACTGTAATCCCGTCTGACGGCTTCAATGGAAATGCGCCGATGCCAATAGCCTTGATAGATTCATAATAATGTGACTTCTCAAACTCCTCACGAGTGTAGCTTCCCGGGAAAAGAACATATCCGCCTATTACTTCACGCTTAGGCTTCTGGTTGGCTGGTTCGATATAATAGATGGCATCACGATAGCGGTGCATCTGGTCAATGGCATCACTTGGTGGGATGTCCATATCGTCGGGATGAGAATCGCTTATGCGGTATTTCGCATCGAAAAGGAAGGTATATTGAATTCCCTTCTGCCGTTTAGTCAAACGCAACACGATATCAGGACGCTGTTGAGTGGTAAATGTCTTTGTCCCCTTTATGGCAGACGACACTTCACTATCATCTTCTTTCACTGGAGCATTATACATTACCGATGCCAATTCCACATTGTCCTCCGTCCGCAGGAAGATAACTTCCGAATGCGTGCCCCAGTTCAAATCACGGATAAACTGCGGTGTCATCTTCTTGCCTTTGTATTGAGCAATCGCCTTCTCACCTAACAGGTCGGAAACAATGTTTTTTACTTTCAAGAAACACCATATCTCATACAACATAGCGATGTCCTTCGTCTCCAGTTTGTTAACACCTTCCTCCAGTTCATATCCGCATAGCAACTCAATCCATTTCTGGTAGATGGTTCGATAGTTGATGGATTTCTTCATCACCAGCGAGTCTTGCGAGAATCCCTTGAACAATCCGATATTCCTGAAGAAAGGATGGCTCACCAGCCGTTGCAGTTCATCTCCCATCTCGTCAAGCCTGCTTTCCATAATTTTGGATTTAGCGACGGCATTCCTGATATGTTGGCTCACGATGTTGAAGCGTTGCAGCGTTTGACCCATTACAAATTTCAGGAAGCGGTTCTCTATGGTGTCGTTGGTGTGACAGAGTTCATGAGTGCGATAAAGGTGATGCGGGTCATCCTTGAATTCGTAGTATTCGTTCTCCAGTTCACGCTCCACCCATCTCAGCCTCTCCTGACGTTCATAGCTCACTCTATCGTGCAACTTCCGTTTGGGAGAGTTGATGATTTGTCGGCAGGCTTTAGTGATGTCGTTGAAGCACGATTGGAATATCTGCCACCAAATCAGATCGGACGATTCACCGCTGCTGGTACGGAAGTTGATGTAGGTTTCGCGCATGAAGGCAAACGACAGCATACTGTATTCCTGCTCTATATCACGAATAATCCACTTCATGTCAGTGCGGTAATCCATTTTGTAACTCAGAACCTCCGTGGTGAAACGCAGGCTCTTTGCCCTTCCGTCTTTTTTGTAGTTGAGACTGATATCCGTTTTCCCGACCTGATTGCCGAATCCGACAGCACCAAACAGCAGATTCCCGTCGCTGCTCAACTGTGAGTCTTTTGTCACGTTGGAGAACACCAGCGACATCTCACTCACTCCATCTTCCCCCTGAATAAGCACGGGGTATTGTGTGTTCTCGAAGAAAAGAGCCTCGTGCATCAGTTGCTTGCTTTTGCTTTCGTGACCGTTGAAAACAAAGCTGGCCTCTGCTTGTGAAGTGACAAATTCAGCCATCAGTTTCTCGTCGCCTCGTTCCACAGAAAGGTTTTCCATTGCCTTTCGTATGCGGTCGATAGTTTTGTCACACGAGAAACGTATCCGGACATCATTATTCCGAATCTCAAAGTTGAATATGTTCCCCTTCACAGCCATTTATGCCCAATAAGAGACGAAATGCTCACGTTCAAGCGTATTACACATTTGGTCAATCTTCTTCTCTGTCTTGCTGGAAGCTCCAATGTGTTTATGGACAATCGACTTCAGACAAGTCAACAAGCTTGTATGTTGCTCACTTGCTTCAATACCAAGTGTGGCAATGCGCGGGTCATCATCGGCCATGCCCAACCGACTGTCATCACCCTCTATGCGAGAAAGAATCTTCATCAAGGTGAATTCGTCCAACGCATTTGCCAAAGCATAGTCGCTTCCTGCAAACTTTTTGCAGGCTGCGACATAAAGCATAGCCTCATTTGCAGCACGATAGCCGAGCTTGAACGGTGTTCCTTCCATCAGCGTGTTCACATCCTTTAAGTAGGCAATCACCTTATCTGATTCAATCTCCTCTGTCACTTCTGCTGCCCGTTGTGGACGGTTCACCAACAATTCATTCATGTCCGTCAGCAAGGGGAACTGCTCGCTTTCGCCCGACAGGAACTTGTCGTAATCCACTTCGTTCATCTCCACCGACATTGCCCTATCCAGCACCTTACGAGAGAATGAGAAAGTCGTATCGTCCATATTTACAGTCCCCATCACCATCAAGTTAGGAGGCAACGTGAGTCCTTTTTCTGAAAATTGTACGGCCAAAGGATTGGATTCTGTATGATGGGCTTCACCAAGAAGATGTTTCAACATTGCCTCGCAAACATCTTTGCCGAACTTTTTGAACGGCTTGATAATGGGGTCAGTTATGTAATTACCGTTCTCGTCTGTAGAACGCGACTCAATGGCACTAAGGAATTCTGCAAAGTATTCTTCCACAGGAGCCAAATTCATTTCATCCAAGCAAAGGAAATAGGGAGTTTCTTGGTGTTGCCAAGCTTTAACGATAAACTCCACAAAGGGCGTAAACTCGTACTTTCCAGAGATATTGGAATAAAATCCCACCACATCCATTGAGTTATGCCAGTTAGGTTTCACTTGAATCAACTCGAAGTTCTCCGGACGATTATCCTTCCATCGATCTTCTTCATTGTTGTATTTTTGTGTCGCGGTCGCTTGTGCCAGTTTCCTCACAATGCGGCTCTTGCCCGTTCCACTTATTCCAGCTAACAACATGAATGGCTTGGTACGAAGAGCAGTTAGATATGAACATATATACTCTGTTCCTGAAGCTCCATAGAAGATTTGCTGGAGAGACCTGTTTTCACTGTCATATTTCAAAGAACCTATAATTTCATATAATACATAATCGCCATTGGTATCTTTCAACATTTGGAATTTTCCCTGATACGCATTGTTATATGCAGGAAAAAGCAACTTTTCCATATCAGCGGGGACAAATTCTAAATATAGCACATATTCTTGAGATTCGTACACCCATGAGATACTGATGTCATAGTCATCTGTACGAGGCGGTAAAAGATTCTTGTCACATCCTATACTAAATCCATTTAATCGCAAACGTTTTGATGTTTGATCATATTGATTAAGAGCTGCCAAATGAGAGAAATTGGCATCTTCGTCTAGGGTTGTCCGCATAGCTTTCCTTAAAAAAGTTGCAGCATATTTCTCCCGAATAATCTCTTTTTTAATAACTTCTTTCTCCTGTATGTCGTCGTGTCCCAATACCATCTTTGCCATTACGGTCAAAGTTGAGGTATAGCCATATTCAAATTTATCTATCTCACTATTCCCGCAAAGTGCTTCCCTCGCATCAGTAGCTGTTGCAGAAGGCTTTTCTGAAAAGAAACGAATATATTCGTCAAGGAGAGCCTTTGAGATTGTTCGCATTCCTACAGCACCTTTATTATCTGATTTTACAAGATAACACAATCTGTCTTCGTCAACAATCATTACCTGACCATTGTCTGAGACAGCACCAATTCGAAGTATATTCTCTATATTCATAATCAATATGTATATTTAATTCTGATGTTTTTACATAATATTGAAGAATCAAATACATGACTCCAACCGCCATCGGCATCACGTTCACAATGCTCACAATTTGTGTTCCACTTCCTATCGAAGAAAAACAAATGTACATTTATCGGAATAACACCATCCAAATCCAAACCAAGCCAAAAACCATCTTCATCTCGGAGGGAATGGGAACTTACCCCACTAACCTTTGCTGGATAGTACTTCACTTTTGAAAAGTACTTCCCGTAATAAGATATATCCATTTGAATGTACGCAACATCTTTATATTTCTTCTGGGCCATATCCAAAATCACCTCTGAAAAATACGTTCGTAATGATACTCAAGAAACTCACTACTGGGCAAATAATCTGTTGGCATAGTTAACTTTTTCCCAATAATAAGGCCAAAGTACTTGTCGTAATACTCCTTTGTTTCTTTTTCTCGCAAGATAGAGGAGAAACAGACTGTGTAGTCGCTTGGCGAGAAAGAAATGAGACCTTCATCGAAAGCTTTGTCATAAAGTGCCGAGAGACAGATACCGTTGCAAGGATTCAAGCGATCTTGCTTGTGTTTCTTGTCTTCCCAGGGGATGATGTGGCTGGCAATGAGCAATTGCGGAATGTCTATGCCTGTCAGCGCACAACGGCTGCCGTAATTGGTGAGTATCATACGACGAAAATAGTCTTGTCCCTTTCGGCGTTTTGTGACAGCGACAACATCTTCTCCTTCTTGTGTAAGGTCGAAATGGGTAATGAGTTTCTTGGAGATGGTTCTTGGATTTGATTCCTGAGCAACTATTATATCAGCGGCCTTTATTTCTTGTTCATATAAAACATACTCCTTCAGACTCTTCAGGGCAGCAGAACAAAAATTCTTCAATGGATAGCTTCTTTGTCCAGGGTTACCATAATCAAAGATGTTTTGCTGGTTACTTTTCATCTTTTTTACCTCTTCATTCACAAAACGCAGTACTTCCTCTATGGTGGCTGCATTTGGAATATCATAGAGTGACTGCCCGTGGAGGTCAATCACGTTCTGATGCACAAGCACCTCGTCCAGAATCATTATCGCCTGGGCATAACTGGTAGCCTTACGTGAATTATCCGGTGAAAGCAGTTTGTTAAAATCAATAAACCCTTGTCTGTCCATATTTTGTTTCTCGTTTACCTAATTAGTCACCCGCTAACTAACTCTTTATCTTTGTTTGTTCAGTCTTTTAAAGGATGTATTTTGTTTTCAATATATTCTATCGTCTCATCACAGAACAACTTTCCTGCCTGAAGATTTGATATTATACTCTTTAACTTATTACAAACATTCAACTTTGCAATATTCAAAGGCTGAGATATCTTAGGCAATTTATTTACAGCAGAATAAAACTGACGCATTGCGCTATATGCATTCCCCATGCCGTTATACATTTCACGCAAATTGCCAACCATGTCTTCCCATTCTTTTTCAGAAACAAGCCCTTCCGAAACATCTAGCATTTCTTTTATTGCTTGCTGGACTTCTAGATATTTAGCATACCAAATCGTATTAGGTTTTTCTATTTCACTTGCATATTTATTCATATCCCTAGCGGCATATAACAAGATACTTTTGGTATGTAATATGTTGCTGTTGCGTTGTGTCGTATCCAATTCTCGTGTATGTATTTGCATGTCTTCACCAATTTTCTTTGTCAAATTAGATATTTGATCTATATGTGCTTTGACCTCAGAACATGTAAATACAATGAACTCACTGTATTCAATTAGCCCCCACATATCTCGTCCAGTTGTAACTGATATCTGTTCTTCATCTTTGGACTTTATTGTCAATGGCATCTGAAGTTTACGATTATCTGTTCGCTTTTCCAAATCTCTTATTGCCCTGTCAAGATGTTTCAAAAGCATATCCTGAAATTGCATTTCTTCTGTAAACGTAAAGTAGTAGCCTCCTAATTTCCCAACTTCGGAAGTAAATCTGTTAATCTTTTGCAATTGTTCCACATCTATCGAAGAAGGAGGGATGCTTTCATCTTTACGGTACACCATTAGTTTCATTCTATCACCGTTTTTGTATCTTTCATATGCTCTATAGAACTCTTCTTCGGTTCCTGACTCATACTTGGGAGTTGGAGTGCCAAACCTTGCCCAAAGAATCCCAATAAATACATCATAATCATCTCCTATTTGGGAATTAACAACATCTTGAGTATAATCGCCAAATGACGGATGTGTACTATCTTCCCAACACAGCAATTCAAGTTTAATATTATCGCAAGAGTGAATCTGGTTATATGTATCTATAACTTTCTTCACAATTGTTCTTTCTTTTTTAACATCACCAGGTGAAGCAAGAAAAACTTTATATGCAACTACTGTTCTTGGCATATGTTCTTATGATGTTTTTTCTATTTGTATTGCATTTTGAATTACCCACTAACTACCTTGCATTTACATACTAAGTATAATGGGGTTACTCACTAACTCTAAAAGGGTATACAATCAATATTGTTTTTTGTTCTTCAGTATTTTCTTCTGCTCACTTACCAAACGGCGTTCTACCTTCTTGACATCTTCTGCAGGAGGAAGATTTTCTGGGATAATACCTCGCTCTGTGAGCATCTTGCGTACTGCGGCATTATTGTCAACATGTTCCCGTGTAATGGATGCTTCGCCTTGAAGGTCTTTGGCTTGTACATTGACGCTTGTCATCTCCGCAGCGAAGTCTTTTGCCTTAATGCTTATAGTGGGAAGGAAATCGGCAAAAGGACGGCCTTGCGGCATCCCCAACTTACGTTTCATCATGTTTGTGCTCAAACGGAAGAGTGCCTGATCTCCTTTGGAACGGATAACAGCAAAAGTCTGGTCATTTACACCGCGTTCATATAAGATGCCAGAAAGTTTTCTTTCTGTCTCTTGCAATTTGGCTCGTGCTTTAACTCGCTCAACTTCCAAAAGTCGTTGCTCTATCAGTTCTGCACGACGAGTCTGAACAGCAAAATAAGTCTGTGCAAAAGCAATCTGCGGCTTTCTTGGGTCGCCATTCTGTGCAACCAGATAGCAAGCATAACGGGTGAGCATGACGTCGTCTATCTCTCGAAACGCACCACTACCCACCTCAACCTTTTTATTGACGTCAATAAAATGGTCAACTATATTTTGGCCAACATTCTCACATGCCATTTTAGCCTTTTCAATAACTTTCGTGAAGTTTTGCCAGAGGCTATAGCCAAGCAACTTTTGCAAGTCTCTTGCACTCCAACATTCCACTTGGTTCACCTCGCAAGCAGCCTGCTCATATTCTTGAAATAATGCTAATATCTCTTCCTTTTTCATACGCTTAACCCGAAATCTTGTTTTCCAAAAACTCCTTCAACGTGTCCAAGTACTCTGCATCCAGATTCCAGTGCTGGGTGTTCTCGTAATTGCGGTTTGCATCCTTGATGAGTTTCTTCTGACTTCTTGACTTCCCGAGCAAGGTTTCAAGATAAGCATATATCTTGGTTTTCTTGGCAGGGACAGTCAGCGTGGGAGGTGTCTTTGTAGGAATCCTGACCTTTTCAAGTTCACCCTCGTATGTCTGCCAGCAATCCATCACGGGCTGATTGTTAGGATTAATAATCTGCTCCAGCATATCTTCTAACTCACCAGCATCTTTGTTGTTGGGCAAAAGGAATAACTCAAATTCCACGCCAAATTCATCTTTGACGGCAAGCAACTCTTTGCGACGAGCCTCCGGGTTCTCGTCTGCATCGAATATAACAAGATTCACGCCCCCCAGATATGTATTCTCCTTCATGAGGTTGATAGCATCTTCCCTGCGTAGTTTCTGATAACCTCCAGTGTCGTCATCTTTACCAGGGTGCGTGATGCTGCCTTTGGGAGCCTTCCCATTAAACAAATGATGATAGTAGTTCTCGAAGAACCTCTTATCAGCATCACCCTCTACGATGATCAAAAACCGCTTCATTATACCATTCCTCTAAGTTCCACATCATTCTCGCAAGCACCAGACAAGCCTTCATAGGTATATTTGTATGCCTGATGGTCTTTATTCTGTGCCCTAACGATAGTGTACAGACGCATATCTTTCTGATAGTCGGGATTCTCTTCCAACATCTCATTAAGATAGCAGAGTGTTTCCTTACTATGAGTAGTTACGAACACCTGCTTGTTGGTTGCTGTTGCCAAAGCAAAGATGGCCTCCCACAACTTCTTGTAAGCGGAATAGTGCAAGCCGTTATCTATTTCGTCTATCAGAACTACATTAGTAACAGGATTGGCAGATGCAGCCACAATAGTCAAATAGCGGAATAGTCCATCGCCATGCATCGAAATGGACAGTAATTCAGGGATGCCGTCCATATCCACATAAACACCATCAGACAAGGCCTCAACAGATTTAACCCTGCTATCAAAGAGAGAAAGTCGATCCACGACAATTTGCTTCATCTTACGTTTTACCAACTCTGCAAGATCATATAATACATTTGCTGATTGTAAACTTGATGGGATTAGGGAGGCTATTATTGATTCCTGATACCCTTCTGCAATTTTCCTTTCTTTAGGAATGCCATTTTGATTGAAGGTCAATGAACTTTTGTAATGATTTACTATCCCATCAACAGCAATATCAAAGTTCATTTCTACCTGATTAACCGGAACCATCGCATCGGAGCGAGGAATCTGTCCTATTTGAGTAGCCACTTGCTCCTGTTCGTCAAAGACATAAGGCATTTTTAAAATTAAATGCCGTTTTGTTTCATCAAATTGTGTCGCAGAGATTTCTGGCGCACTCTGCAAAATCAAATTATGAAAAATATCCCTGACATGAAGGAACTGTCCAGAAGTGCCTCTTGAACGTATTGCATTGATAGCCTGAGGTAGTTCTGGGTTAGACATGCCGGAGAGCAACAGCAAAGTTTCAAGAATAGATGTTTTCCCTGATCCATTCTGTCCCAAGAACACGTTGACACGTGAAAAATCATCTATCTTCAGATGGTCGATGCCTCTGAAGTTCTTGATTTCAATATTCTTAAATCCGTTCATATAGATTGTTTTGAAACATTTCTATTCAGTAATAAGTTCTCGTTTCTCACACCCTATCAATTCTGCAATTTTAGCCAACGTCTGCAAGTCGGGTTGGTGCATGTTAGTACACCACTTGCTGACTGTTACGGCAGAGACACCCAACTGTTCTGCCAGCCATTTGCTCGTCTTTTGGTTCTCCACAAGAACCACTTTAAGCCGATTAAGAGGTCTTTCGCTCATCTTTATTTAATTAATATCGAGTGCAAATATAATAAAATTCGATGACGTGGCAAAATTTATTTCTATTTATTTGCCATAATAGCTATTATGGGGCTGTTTTTATCTATTTAACACGTGCTTTTGCCTAAACCAATAGGTCTATTTGGACTTCAAGACTCAATCATTTACTCTATTTTCAAATGCTCATACAACTTAAGCCTCAATACCTCACCATTTTCGAACTCGAGCTGGAACTTGACTTTCCCTTCGGCCTTCGACCTTTGGTTCTCATTGTTATTGGCTACAAAGATACACATTTATCTTGAAATAAATTTATAATATCACGATAATTAACACAATCTCTCATTAATTTATCGATTTTCTCATCTTTTTGCTTGAAATAATTCAAAACATGGGCCATGTCGGACGTCTTGAAGAGCACGGATGTGCCGTGATAGAATAGTTCCAAATAGCGATTTTATATATAGGTTTATTACATACGCGCGCGTGATAAAATGTTGAAAAAATCAACTGAATCTACTGCAAGGCGTTATAGTATACTGATATACAGCTATATGCCTTGCAGTAGATTTTTGCAAAATGATGAGTTTTGCAGTAGATTTTTCTGCAATATGATGTATTTGCTGAACATTTTTCATGTATTTGTGCTTGCAATCAAGCCTACATTCTCTTCTGTAAGCCTAGTCAACAATAAACGATCTACCATGAGTTCCAGAAAATTCCAAGGGTGGAACTCGCGAGTTCCACTGGTGGAATTCCAGAGTTCCACTGGTGGAAGTCGAGAGTTCCACTGGTGGAACTCAACTTCGCGTCTTCAAATAATTTCGACACAAATACGCGAAGGCTCAAAGAAAACCTTTCCCGGCAGCTGGAGCAGAGATAATACATTCTTAGCGTCTTCGCGTCTTAATGGCTCCAAAAATAGAAATAAATCTACTGCAAATCGTATATATTTTGAAAAATCTACTGCAATATATATTATTGGAATAGAACATGTTACAATGACTTGCAGTAGATTCAGTTGATTTTTTCAAAATTTTATCACGCGCGCGCGAGCGCACGGGAAAAATAATGAGCGAACAAGTTCGAGCGCTTCAAGTGTCAAGCGAACAAGTTCGAGCGCAGGGACATCCGTTCGTGTGGGCAGGGACGTGTGGGCTATTCGGCGCTGTCGCGAACGATGTGGAGGTCGCGCTGCGGGAAGGGTATGGAGATGTGGTTGCGGTTGAGGGTGTCGTAGATGGTTTCCTTGATGCGGCTGGAGAGGAGGTATTTTTCCTCGACGTGCATCCAGACGTTGACGAAGAGGTCGACGCTGCTGTCGCCGAAGTTGGAGAAGGCGACGGTGATGGGGCGATCGGGGTCTGTGGCGGTCTCGCCCGTGGACGTGGTGTAGTCGCAGACGGGCTTCAGGGCCTCGATGAGGAGACGGCGAACGTGGTCGATGTCAGTGCCGTAGGCGACGCCGACGGGTAGCTTGATGAGCTCGTAGCGGTGGTTGCGGGTGAGGTTCTTGAAGTTCTTGTTGAAGAGGGTCTTGTTGAGGAAGGCGATGACGCAGCCGTCGGCTGTGATGACCTGCACGCTCTGGTAGGTGATGTTTTCTACGCGGCCGGAGATGCCGTCGCACTCGATGTAGTCGCCCACGCGCAGGCGGCCGGCCATGAGGGAGATGCCGTAGAAGAAGTTCTCGATGAGGTCCTGCATGGCGAAACCGAGACCCGTGGCGAGGCCTGCGGTGACGATGGAGATGCCGGCCTTGGGGACGTGGAGTATGACGAGGACGATGATGAAGTAGAGGCCCCAGGCGATGATGGCGATGACGTTCTTGGCGAGCGTCAGGTTGAGGGTGTCGTCGGGGTTGGTGCGCTGGCGGAAGTAGGCGTAGAACTCGCGGAAGGCGTAGTTGAGGTAGCGGAAGACAAACCAGAGTGAGGCTACGAGGCTCAGCTTGAAGAGGGAGATTTGTATGAGGTCGGGCAGGTTGACGAAGTTGGCAAAGAAGGCTTTCTCGCAGACGCTGTTCATCTCGAAGATCTGGGCGGACCAGTAGATGCTGACGAAGAAGCTGCCGACGGCGAGGACGGGCACGAGGGTGAGGTTGATGAAGTCGTAGGCCCAGGTCTCGGTGATGTTCTTGCGCGCGATGTGGTGGCTCTGCTCGTACATCGACATGAGGTCGTAGAAGCAGGTGATGGTGGTGATGGCGGCCAGCTGGAAGGTCCACCAGACGAGGATCTGTACGCTGAGGAGGGTGTAGCCCACCCAGGTGGTGATGCAGGCGACAATCATCACGATGGTGGTGAGGTTGGAGTAGACGACGTCCTGCAGGGGGAGTCCGCTCTTGTGGCGGCGCATCATCCACAGCTGCCACATGACGAAGAGGAGCAGCAGAGGCGGGAAGATGAGGTTGAGGATGCTGTTGGGCATCAGGACGATACGCAGCATGATGACGAGGGAGGAGAGCACCATCAGGGGGGTGTAGATGTAGGCGGCATGCAGCATCTGGCGCCCTTTGAGGCGGATGTAGAGCGAGAGGAAGATGACCTCGAGGAGCCAGGCCATGGTGATGATGAGGGCGGTGCTCATCTGGATGAAGTTGCGGTCGACGAGTGAGCGCACGATCATGACGAAGATGGCGAAGAGGGCGATGCCGATGACATTTGTGAGCATCTGGCGCTTGATCTTCGAGCCCTCGCCACGCCAGCGTCGGGGCAGCAGCCAGTGGAGGATAGCGTAGGTGATGCCGAGGGCCAGGGAGAGGTAGAAGAGTACGAAGACACTGATGAAGAGCACGGGGACTCCGCGCCATTCGGAGTAGGTGGAACTCTTGGAGCTGAAGGGGGCGTACTTCGTCTCGGCTGCGAAACGGGCTTGGCGGTAGAAGTGGGGGTAGGAGGCGATGATGCTGAAGTAGTTGGAACCGCCGTTCTTGAAGATGTTGTCCTGCAGGATCTTATAGCGCGAGAGGGCGAAGGCGTTGAGCTGGCGCACCTTCTCCTGCACGCTGGAGTAGTAGCTGCTCTCGGCCTCGAGGTTCTCGAGGAAGACTTCGAGGTTGTCGCGGATGGACTGGGCGTAGAGGAGGCAGGCCCTGCGGTCGGCCAGCTGCTCGCCGGAGAGGAAGAGGGGTTCGTGCTGTTCTTCCTCCATGAGTTCTTGATTGACAAGGGGGGCATGCACGGGCGCGCCCAGCGAATCGACGGACGCACTGAGGGTATCGATGGCGGACTCCAGGGAATCAATGGCGTTGAGGAGGATGCTGTCGCTCTCGGTGAGCGCCTCTTCATCGACGACGGGGGGCATACTCTTCAGCGAGGTGATGAGGGCATCGTAGCGCTCGAGTTCGCTGCGCATGCGCGCGATGATTTTCTCATACGGAAGGACCTTGTTGCCACGGGTGTCGAGCTGCCGGTAGAGGCTTACGGCCTGGTGGCAGGCATAGGCCATGTCGAAGGTGTTGTCGGTGGACTGGGAGTAGAGCATCAGCCCTATCTGCTCGCACTGGTTCATGTACCACACAAGCTGCTGGTGCTGGGCGGCTCCCTGCTGCTCGTAGCGGGACATGAAGACTTTCTGCTTGGCATAGTTGGCAGACAGTTCTTCGCGCAGGACGCCGAGGGTTCGTGCCAGGTCGCGTTCTTTGAGCACAGCGCCGGCGGGCAGCAGTGCGAGCACCAGGAGGGTGCAGGTGATGAGGATCCTTTTCATCGTCGTGAGGTTCGTTGGGTTGCTATTCCGTTGTTCTGCAATACCAAAAAATCCTGCGAACGTTTCTGCTCGCAGGATTCTTCTGTGGGGAGGGTGACTAGTGGGACTCGAACCCACGACATTCAGAACCACAATCTGACGCTCTAACCAACTGAACTATAGTCACCATTTGCAGCCGAAGCTGCGACCTTTTTGGCTTTTGCGAGTGCAAAGGTACATCTTTCCCGCGAAATGACCAAACTTTTTGGCTACTTTTTTACTTTTTTACTCATAATATTCGTGTTTCGCCGCCGAAAGGGTGTTCTGCATCAGCATACAGATGGTCATGGGCCCTACTCCACCAGGCACGGGAGTGATCTTGGAGGCGAGGGGTGCCACGGCATCGAAGTCCACATCGCCCTGCAGGCGGAAGCCGCTCTTGCGGGTGGCATCGGGCACGCGGGTGGTGCCCACGTCGATAACGGTGACGCCGGGTTTGACCATATCGCCCTTGAGGAAGGCGGGCTGACCGATGGCAGCAATGATGATGTCGGCCTGCAGGCACTCTTCCTTCAGAGTCTTGGAGCGGGAGTGGCAGACGGTGACGGTGGCATCGACCCCCTTCTGCATCATCAGCTGCGACATGGGTTTGCCTACAATGTTGCTGCGACCGAGGATGACGCATTTCTTGCCCGACGTCGGGACCTCATAGCGGCGCAGGAGTTCGAGGATGCCCTTGGGGGTGGCGCTGACGAAGGTGGGCAAACCAATGGCCATGCGCCCCACGTTGATGGGGTGGAAGCCGTCGACGTCCTTGCGGTAATCAATGGCCTCGATGACGCGCTGCTCTGCAATGTGGCGAGGCAGGGGGAGCTGCACGATGAAGCCGTCGATGTCGGCATCGTCGTTGAGGCGGGCCACCTGGTCGAGGAGCTCGGCCTCGGTGATGTCGTCCTCGAAGCGGAGGAGGGTGCTGCGGAAGCCGCACTCCTCGCACGCGCGTACCTTATTATTAACATAGGTCTCGGAGCCGCCGTCGTGGCCTACAAGGATGGCGGCGAGGTGGGGACGCTTGCCGCCGGCGGCGACGATGCGCTCTACTTCCTGCTTGATTTCTGCCTTGATGGTGGCAGCGGTGGATTTTCCGTCGATGAGGGTCATTATAGTTTAAAGTTTAAGGTTTAAAGTTTAATGAAGAATGATTATGCTCGAAGCGATGTTTAATGTCTAAGGTGTTTACATTAAACTATAAACCTTAAACTTTAAACTTCGTGCTTGCGCTAATTATTTCCTCGGCATCTTCGACAACATAGCAGCCATTTTGGGATCTGTGACCATCTTCATCATCTTGCGTGTCTGGTCGAACTGCTTGATAAGGCGGTTGACGGCGGCGATATCCGTGCCGGAGCCGCGAGCTATACGCTGGCGGCGGCTGGTGTTGAGGCACTCGGGGTGGGAGCGCTCCTTCGGCGTCATCGAGAGGATGATGGCTTCGATGCTCTTGAAGGCGTTGTCGTCGATGTCAATGTCCTTCAGGGCCTTGCCCACTCCGGGAATCATCGAGGCGAGATCCTTGATGTTGCCCATCTTCTTGATCTGCTGGATCTGGGCGTAGAAGTCGTTGAAGTCGAACTGGTTCTTACGGATCTTGCGTTCGAGGCGACGGGCTTCTTCCTCATCATACTGCTCCTGGGCACGCTCCACGAGGCTGACGATGTCGCCCATTCCGAGGATGCGGTCTGCCATGCGGGCAGGGTGGAAGGGGTCGATGGCCTCCATCTTCTCGCCGGTGCCCACAAACTTGATGGGCTTGTCGACGACGGTGCGGATGGAAAGGGCTGCACCGCCGCGGGTGTCGCCGTCGAGTTTGGTGAGAACCACGCCGGTGTAGTCGAGCCGCTCGTTGAACTCACGCGCGGTGTTCACGGCATCCTGACCGGTCATCGCATCAACAACGAAGAGCGTCTCGTCGGGATTAATGGCCTGCTTGATGGCGGCAATCTCCTGCATCAGCTTCTCGTCAATGGCCAGTCGGCCGGCGGTGTCGACGATGACGGTGTCGTAGCTCTTGGCTTTGGCTTCGTGAATGGCATTGAGGGCGATCTGCACGGGATCCTGGGAGTCGGGTTCCATGTAGATAGGCACTCCTATCTGCTCTGCCAGCACGCGCAACTGCTCTACGGCAGCGGGACGATAGACGTCGCAGGCAGCCAGGAGGGGACGGCGCTGACGCTTGGTCTTCAGCAGGTTGGCCAGCTTGCCGGCGAAAGTGGTCTTACCGGCACCGTTGAGACCTGCCATGAGGATGACGGCCGGATGCCCTGAGAGGTTGAGTTCCGAGGTCTCGCCACCCATGAGGAGTGCGAGCTCGTCGTGAACAATCTTGACCATCATCTGCTGCGGCTTCACCGCCGTGAGGACGTTCTGGCCCAGGGCCTTCTGCTTCACGGTGTCGGTGAACTGCTTGGCCACCTTATAGTTTACGTCGGCGTCGAGGAGTGCGCGGCGCACATCCTTCAAAGTCTCGGCGACGTTGATCTCAGTGATTTTGCCTTCGCCCTTCAGTATCTTGAAAGAGCGTTCAAGGCGTTCGGATAGATTTTCAAACATAGAGATTACTCTTGATAATTATTTAGATTTTGAACACCTGCATAAAACTTAAAACTCCACGTTCCCCTGTGCTTTATAGACGAAGAGCTCGTCGACAACGACACCGTCGTCAAGGGCACTGACCACGAGCTGGTGCTCGCCAGTGGCACGGGTGACGGGGATGCGTGCCTGAACAACAGCGAAGTTGCGCAGCACATTGGTCTTCCACTCCTCGCTGCCCACCTCGGTGTCGTAGGTGAAGGTCAGGGGCGCACCGCCGTCGAGGGAGAGGGTGAAACGTTGCTCGGCCTGGATGGGGTGGGTAGGCAGCAGGTGGAGCTTCACGATAACGTAGCGTTCCTTGCCGAAGTTATGTTTGAACTTGTAGGTGACGTTGCAGTCTTTGGGAATCGGCATTGCACGAATGGAGGCACCCAGGCCCAGCACCGGATCGAGGATGGAACTGCCGCTGAAGCTGGAGGCGTTATAACTGGCTCCGTAGAAGGTGGCAATGGTGGGAACGTCCTGGGGCAGAGCCGACTGCACACGGGTGTGGGGCACAGGCTGGAAGACCTGCCGCCCGGCAGGGTTGGAACTCAAGATTCCCTGCCACTTGCCGCCACGGAGAGCGTTGTACTGAAGGGTGAGTTCCTGCACGCGGTTATGGGCAATGTCGCAGCGGCGCCAGGTCTCGTCGACATTCTCCTTCGACAGCCAGGAAATCCCATGACGCGCCAGCTGTGCCAGCAGGTACTTCAGGTTCTGGTTGATGACGGCCATTACGGGGTACTCCACCAGCTCGAAGAAGGCATCGTAGCGCGACGGGTGGGCGTGGCGCACGGAGTCTGCCAGCCACTCTACATTTCGGCGCATGAGGTCAAAGCGCGTCAGGCGATGACGGATGCGCTTCTCGCTCCAGGGCAGGTCGCGCACCTTGTTCCAATCCACGCTTTCGCCGTCAGGTTCATCCACGCGGGTGCCTGCCAGATGCTCGGGCTTGCACTGGAAAGAGAGGTGGTAGAACTCCTTCATATAGATGGAAGCGAGGCGGGCGATGTCGCGAGCGACGTTCGCAGCAAAGAACTCCTCAAGATGGCGACCTATCGTCAGTTCGCGAACAGCGTTGAGGTCCCAGGCCATATCGGCAAAGAGCGAGAGCTGGTACTCGCTGGGCTTGATATCGCCGACATTGAGCACCCAGAGACGGCGGGCACCGTGATAGAAGGCTTCGCTCAGCTGCTGGAACATCAGGAAGGGACTGGCAGTGCCGAGCCACAGGTAGTCGTGAGGGCCACCGCTGTAGGACGCGTGGTAATAGACGCCGCAGCCGCGGTCGTCCTGGGACTCTTCATAAGAGGGGAAACGGGTGAGATAACCGAAGCCGTCGTCGGTGCACATGATCCGTGGCACCAGATCCTCAGAACCTATCGGCTGCTCGACATCTGTGCCAAGGAAGATGCCGTAGGATTCTGCCAGTGAACGAGCTTCGGGAGTGGCCAAAAAGGCACGCGAGGATTCGTCCGTCGGAGGCCAGAAGAGGTTCAGGCGCAGACGCAGGAGCAGCTCGAAGATGTGACGGGTGATCTTTCGGTCGATGGTATAGGATGCACCCGGGTCAAAGGTCCTCGTCAACCAAGGCTGCAGACCCCATGTGACGTCATCAACATGAATGCCGCGGAAGGAGACGTGGGGCGTCTGATGAATGAGGAAGCCTTCGTCCAGCGACAGCTGGGAGCGGGGCTCCACATCCACATCAGCCCACCACGTCAGGGGCGAGACACCCAACTGGCGCGAGAGTTCCATGAGGCCGTAGGCGACACCATAAGCATCGCTACCAGCAACAACGAGCTGTCCGGAGGGCGCAACCGCCACAATGAAGGCCTGAGCCTCCTCCTGCAGGGGAGTGAGGTCTACGCCGGTTGCCGCGAGTTTAGTGGCCATGGGACCGGAGACGGTTCCCACCAGCAGCTGAGGCTGCTCGTCGGAAACGCGGAGCGACACGTCCATGACCCGCTGGAAGTCGGAGCGTACCAGGTCCAGAGCCGTTGACATCAGGGGGTGGTTCTGCTCTGCCACAGACATTCGAAGTATCCTGTGTGCAGGTAAAACGAAAGCGCTGGCCTGCAAGGTCAGCGCTGTCATTGCCAGAACAAATGTCGAGGCGAGAAATTTCATCCTTGATGATAGCATTGACGCGCTCATATTAGTTGGCGGGAGTCTCTGCGGGAGCAGCAGGAGTCTCTGCGGGAGCAGCGGGAGCTTCCTGAGCGTCGGTAGCAGGAATACCAGGAAGGTTGGTGGGAGCCGTGGTCTGCTGCTGAACAGCTGCGCTCTCCATGACAGAAGCATCGCTGCCTGCTGCGGGGATGGTGTAAACAGAAGCAATGCTGAAGACGACCATTGCGATAGCCAGTGCCCAGGTGAGCTTCTCGATGACATCGGTGGTCTTGCGAACACCCATCAGCTGATTGCCGCTGGCGAAACCGCTGGCGAGACCGCCTCCCTTAGACTCTTGGATGAGGACTACGAGGCACATGAAGATGGATGCGATGACCACAAGGATAACAAATAGATTGTACATGATTTTTATTTTTTGATGATTATTTTTCTTTGTTTTTGCTCCGCTCGTTGAGAATTAATTTCCCTAAGAACCGGATTTGGTCTGCAAAGTAACGACTTTTTTTTGGATAATTCAAACTTAAACGCCGAATAATTTCAATTGCCTTGTCATATTTGCCCTGTTTAATGTAAATTCGGGCCAAAGTTTCGGTAAAATAGGCTTCAGAAGGTGCATTTTGTGCATCTTTATCTTCATCAATGGGCCATTCATCGATTGCATCACCAGTTGAACGCCTTGCAGAAAATTGTCCAAACTTTTTCCCTGGTGTCTGCACGGGGATATCTTCGGGCTCCTCGTCGAGGGAGTCTTCTACCTCTGCCTCGGATGCTGCTTCAACTTCGTCTGAGGAGAGAGCCAAAGGTTCTTCTGCGGACAAGGAGGCATCCTCCTGCTGGAGGAGGTAGGACATATAATCCGTAGTGGCATCCGCCACGTGAGGTCGTTTGGGGGATCTCTCGTCGGGCAAGCCCGAGAGGAAGGTATCGATGAGGGACTGGGTGCGGTCGGAATCGGGAGCCTCAGCCTCTTGAAGCTGACGGGAACGGGGCTCGGGCTGAAGGCGGAACTTGCTACCTTCTATCAGATCGAACAGCCGAGCGCGGTCAGGAACCATCAGGGCTGTCTGGCGAAGGGTGGGACCGAAACGCTCGTCCTGCAACTGATAGAGCCCGCGAAGCAACAGCAGGCGAGCCGCCTGGAAGGTAGGATGGCGGTCTACAAGCTCAAAGAGTTCCTCGATGGCCGAGGCATCCAGCAACTCGGGATTCTTGAGGTATGGCGTCAGTGATTGCATAGTCTGTGATTTATTTGATTACCAATTCGCGACTGTGGCATTAAATATTTGTTCGGTGATATCTTTGGTCATCTGGGTGACCAATTCCTCCTGTACGGCCATCAGCTGTTGGGAAGCGTCGTACTCGGCAGTAGCAGAGAACTGACGTTCGAAGTCCTCCTGATGATTCTTGGTGTTGGTGAAGCGGACGTTGACCGTCATCTTCAACTGCACCTGAGAGCTGTAGCCGTCAGCCGACACACCCTTATTATACTGGTCGAAGCCCGTAATCTCACCAGCCACGACTAGGTCGCCGCCACGCTTGACCTGCTTGAGCTTGGTCTGTTGGGCATAGATGTCCGTGAGCTTATTGTTGAAGATGGACTGCATGGGAGCCCATACGTATGCCGAGCGAATAGGGAACGGGTCTATCTGAATGGTCTTGGTCTTCTGATAGTCAATACTGGCGCCATTGAACTTATAGCTGATGGCGCAGGAAGAGAGGAGCAAAGCGGCAAACGAAAGCATGAAAAAGGAAAAACGGATTTTACCTTTCGCAGGGGCTTTCCACCTGAACAGGGACGTAATTGCAGACTTATCTTTCATCTTTCACACTCTCTCTTAAATCTCTTCCAATCCATACTCCTTGATCTTACGATAAAGGGTTCTCTCGCTGATATGCAACTCGTCGGCAGCTTTCTTGCGGCGGCCACGATTCTTCTCCAGCGCCTTGATGATGAGCCGTTTCTCCTGATCCTCGATGGACAAGGACTCTTCGACATATTCCTCTGCATAAGGGGTGGCATCGGGCTGACTGTGGCGGTTCTGGTCGGGGGACACGACAGACAACACAGAAGGAGAAGTTGCAGGAACAACAGTCACCGCAGGCGACACCGGTGTTACGGGCGAAACAGGAACGTGGGATTCCCTCGGAACCGTGCTGACAGCTGCTCCGGAGGCAATCTTCTGCTTCAGCTCATTGACCTCGCGGTGGAGGGCATTGATCATCTGAAAGAGCATCTCGCGCTCAGACTGGTAGGAGTGGCTGTCTGAAGAGGCAGCCCCGACACGCACCAAGCCGCCCTGCTCCTCGATTGTCGGCCAGATCTCGTACTCTGAAAGGATTTCAGGGGTAACAATTCGGCTGTCGCGCATCAAAATAGACATCTGCTCTGTGACGTTCTTGAGCTGACGGATATTGCCCGGCCACTTATAGCGCTTCATCACCTCTGCAGCCTCGGGAGTGAGACTGATGCGCTCAGGCATCTGGTACTTGGCGGCAATCTCCATGGCGAACTTCGTGAAGAGCAGGATAATATCTGCTCCACGCTCTCGCAGGGGAGGCATCTTGATGGGAATCGTGCTCAGGCGGAAGAAGAGGTCTTCGCGGAATTTGCCGTCGCGGATGGCATGCTGAATATTCACGTTGGTGGCGGCGACAATACGTACATCAGTTTTGCGAACCTCGCTGGAACCGACACGAATATACTCTCCCGTCTCGAGAACGCGGAGGAGACGGGCCTGAGTACTCAGGGGCAATTCGCCCACTTCATCGAGGAAGAGCGTTCCGCCGTTGGCTGCACCGAAATAGCCTTCGTGCTCGCCAATTGCTCCAGTGAAAGCACCCTTCTCGTGGCCAAACAGTTCGCTGTCAATGGTGCCTTCAGGAATGCTCCCGCAGTTGATGGCGAAATATTTGCGCATACGGCGTTGGCTGTTGTCGTGAATCAGGCGGGGAATAACCTCCTTACCTACCCCACTCTCGCCAGTGATGAGAACGGAGAGGTCGGTCTTTGCCACCTGAAGAGCGATATCAAGAGCATGGTTCAAACCTTCGCTGTTGCCAACGATGCCATAGCGTTGTTTGATGGGTTGTAATTCTTTGGCGTCCATGTATTTGATTTTGCCGCTACCAAACAGCGACATTCACTTCATTGATAACTATTCCCGTTCGCTTTTGTCTTTCTTATCAACAAAGAGCTTGGGAAGAGGATTCTGGCGGGCTTCGTCCCAGGCCTGGCGTGCGCGGAAGACATCAATAGCGGTGAAGATAGCCTGACGGAAAGAGTTCTCGTCAGCCTTGCCCTGACCCGCAATATCGAAGGCTGTGCCGTGATCAGGGCTGGTGCGCACGAGGTCGAGACCTGCGGTGAAATTCACGCCATCATCCATAGCAAGCAACTTGAAGGGAGCAAGTCCCTGGTCGTGATACATGGCGAGGACTCCGTCGAACGATTCATAAGCACGGGTACCGAAGAAGCCATCGGCAGGATAAGGGCCAAAGACGTTTATCTTCTCGTCCTCCGCTTTCTGCATCGCGGGAACGATGTTCTCCTGTTCCTCCTTACCGAGCAGCCCCTCTTCGCCTGCATGAGGATTCAGGGCGAGAACGGCAATGCGCGGATTGGAGATAGCGAAGTCGCGACGCAAGGAATGGTCGAGTGCGCGCAACTTGGAGAGCACCAAGTCTGCCGTGATGGCAGGAGCCACCTTGGCGATTGGAAGATGCGTTGTTGCCAAAGCAATACGCATACGTTCGTTCATCAGGATCATCAGGGCCTGCTGTCCGTCGTGGCCTACACAGGCCTGGATGTACTCCGTGTGTCCCGGGAACTTGAATTTATCGCTCTGAATACTGTGCTTGTTGATGGGAGCCGTGACGAGGACATCGATGAGCCCATCCTTCCAGTCCTTGACGGCACGTTCAAGGGCAGCCAGGGCTGCTTCTCCGGCTTCGGCTGTTGACTGTCCGAAATCAATCTTCACCTCCTCCGCAGTGCAGGGGATGAGATTCAGGTTGTCTGGTTGGACATTAGCTGCAGAATTAACTGTAGCAAAGTTGGTCTGGAGCTCAAGAGCCTTGCGGTGGTAGCTGGCCACCTTGGGTGAGCCGTAGATAATGGGGGTACAGAGCTCCAGCATTGCAGGGTCTGCAAATGTTTTCAGGATGACCTCATATCCAATGCCGTTGGGGTCTCCGTGGGTAATACCTACTTTGATTTTACTCATATTGATATGCAATTATTTCTTTTGGCGAGCAGCGCGACGGTCTTCTGCCGTGACGGCTACTTCTTCGAGGGTTGTAACAATGGGAGAGGTTTTCTCGTCTGGAAGGTTAAGGGTGTAGAGCGAGCCTTCGAGACGGCGCATTAGACCGCGCTTCATCTTCTCCGGAGCGAAGACAAAGCCCTCGACGACGATGACGAGATTACGGGTTGTATCTACGCGCGAGTGACTGACAAAAGGACCTCCCATGCCGTCGTTCTCCATATACCAGAGTCCGCGGGCTTCGAGGGCATACTGATTGTGAACGACAATGGGTTTGACGCTGGTACAGAGTGTATCGGTGGCCATGTGCATCGAGGGAAGGGTGCCTGGAATATTCACAGCCATCACGCTGTCGCGCTTGGCCAACACATATTGCTTGTTGAAGGTTGCAGGTCCCTCGTAAGGATAACTGTACATACAGATATTCACCAGTGCTGACGAACCGTTGCTGCTGGTCCAGAAGAAGTTATCGCCTCGCTTGTAGCTCTTTATTTCATCAGGAGCGTGAAATTCGCAGTCGAAGAGTTCATGTGCCAGCTGGGCCGTCACCTTCGAATACTTGTCCTTCAGTTCCTTGATGAGGCGGTTCATCTCCATCTTGGTCAAGAAATCTATGATGTCCTGACCGTGGTCGAAACAGAAATCGGCAAATTCCTCCGGAGTGGGACTCTGGATAGTCAGCACAATCTGATCAATGGCATACTTGTCGCGGGTGAACTTCATCGTGGTCTTCGTGTAGATCTGCTTGTTGATATCCACGATGATGACATTGCGGAAGATATTCAAAATATTATCGAAGCGTTTGGGCTCCACCTGCGAGATATGGAACGAACGCTCCGGCTGCGGTAACCCGGGAATATCGGTGTCGAGAACAGCAAAGAGGGCACGGCCTTGTGTGGCCTGCCAGTCCTTGTCGGTCATCACCACCATCACTTCATAAGGACGGCCGCTGGCGCGAGGAATGACAAACTCCTTTCGGCAACTGCTCAGCAGCAGAGTCGCCAGAAGCGTCAGGCTAAAGAGTATCTGCTTATTCATCGTTTACTTGGATTTTGTTCTGGGTCTTTGTATTCAAGAGGCCGCAGGCTGCATCAATATCCTGTCCTCGTGAGGCACGGATGGTGCAACGAACGCCATGGTTGGTGAGATAATCGCGAAATTCTATCATGCGCTGAGGGTCTGCTTCGTGGAACTTCGTTTCTCCTGGAAGGACGTGCCATCGGATGAGATTGACCCTGCATTCAAGGTCTGAGAGCAGACGGACGAGTTCGCGGGCGTGGCGCTCGGAGTCGTTAGTTCCGCCAAAAACGATGTATTCGAACGAGAGGCGACGTTGCCCCGTCCAATCGTACTCTTGCAGGAGTTCCAACATTTCCGCCAGCGGGTAGCTGCGCTCGGCCGGCATCATCGTAGCACGCTCCTCAGAGAATGGATTGTGCAGACTGATGGCGAGGTGACAAGGGCTCTCGTCAAGGAAACGCTTCAACCCCTTCTTCAATCCCACGGTGGAGACTGTGATACGTTTTGGGCTCCACGCCCAGCCGTAGTCGGCCGTCAGAAGTTCTGTGGTACGTAGCACAGAGTCGAGGTTATCCATCGGCTCTCCCTGTCCCATGAAAACAATATTTGTCAACCGTTCACGCTCTGGAAGGGAGTAGATTTGGTTTAGGATATCAGCAACCGCGAGCTGCCCCTGAAACCCTTGACGACCTGTCATGCAGAAACTGCAAGCCATCTTGCACCCAACCTGACAGCTGACGCAGAGTGTTCCGCGCTCATCATCTGGAATGAAGACGGCCTCCACGCGCTGCCCCTTGCGGGTTGGGAAGAGGTATTTCACGGTGCCGTCGGAACTGTGTTGCTCTGCAAGAGGCGGCATCAGTCCCACTTCATAGCGTTCTGTCAAACGCTGACGGGCAGCAAGACTGATATTCGTCATCTCGTCAATGGAAGCAACCCCTTTCTGATATAGCCACGACGACATCTGCTTGGCGGCAAAAGCAGGTAGTCCCACTTCTGCGGCCACGGTACGAAGCTCTTCTTGTGTGAGCCCCAGTAAGATTCGCTTCCCGGAAACATTATCCAGACTTTGGTCAGACGTCATCATTAACGCGCGCGTACATTAAATTTATATAAAGAGCCGCAGCAACCCCTCATTTGAGGCTACTGCGGTGCAAAGTTACACAAAGCCGTTCGAACGACCAAGCGTTTTAAGCTTTTTTATGCCAAAATGGCAGTAAATCGTCCCGAAGACTCCGTTTTACCTTATCTACGGCGTCCGAAAAGGCGTAAAATGTAGAGGAAGAGGTTGATGAAGTCGAGGTAGAGAGTGAGTGCTCCGAGAATTGCAATCTTACGGGTCAAGGCGACATCCCTGCCAGACTCGACAGCTGCAGTCATCGCTTTGATCTTCTGGGTATCATAGGCGGTGAGGCCGACGAAGATGAAGACACCAATATAAGTGATGATGGCATCCATCGTGGAGTTTGCCCAGAAAGCATTCACGATACTGGCAATAATAAGTCCTATCAGCCCCATGAAGAGAATACCTCCCAGGCTGGAGAGATCCTTCTTCGTTGTTGCACCGAAAACGCTCATCGCACCAAAGGTCAGGGCCGAAGCTGCAAACGCCTGAGTAATAGTCCCTATCTCATAAGCAAAGAAGATGACCGATAGCGTCAGGCCGTTGATCAATGCATAAAGCAGGAAGAGCGCCGTAGCCGCTGTCGGAGACAGGCGGTTGAGTCCCGCACTGAGTCCCACGACCAGCCCCAGTTCAGCGATAAAAAGCACCCAAATAGCAATCTTATTGCCCAAAATAAGGCTGAGCATCGTCTGACTGCTAACGGTCAGGAAGGCGGCAGCAGCAGTGATGAAGAGGGCTGCTGTCATCCAAATGTAGACACGGGTCATCACGCCAGAAAGTGTGGTGGCGCCAGTGAGGAGTCCAGACGAGGTTGCACCGTTACCTCGATCGTAGTTGTCCTGAATTTCGATGTAATCGTTCATTGATGTTTCTGATTATTGAGTAATTATGTAGGACGCGGGCCGCGTCCTACTTTTTTCATGCAAAAGATGTGCCAAAATGTGTTTAACGACGCTTGCGAGGATGAATCTTGCGTACTTTCATGACCTTAGCCTTGTCATATTTGTCCCAGAGGTTCTCAGCTGCGCAACGGTCCTTCTGTGCCTTGGTGCTGGCCTCAGCAGCAGCAGCAGCGGCAGCTTCGTCTGCAGGATCAGCCCATGCGAACTGGAATCCCTGCACCTTGTTCCAGGCACCACGTGTGAAGTCGGGGAATTCCACGCTGCAGCAGTTGTTATCCATGGAGAGTGCTCCGAGCTCAGCAAGGCTGCACCATTCTGCAAGATCATAAACGTCCATATCCAGGGGCAATCCGTTCTGCAGGCAATAGACCAGACGGGCATCCATGAAGAAGTCCATACCGCCGTGTCCGCCTACTTTCTGAGCCATCTCGCCGTACTTCTTGATGATGGGGTGCTGGTATTTGGCGACCAAAGCGTCCTGTTCTGCCTTAGGCAGGAAGCCATGACTACTGAGGTCGTCAACCTTGGGTGCAACACCACTGGAAGTCAGTTGCTCCTTATCAAGGGCAAAATGCTCCACGGGATATTTGGTAGCATAGCCTTTGGTGCCTGTGAGCTTATACAGACGGTTGTAAGGTTGGGGATTCATGACATTATGCTGAATCTCAACGACCTTTCCTTCAACTGTACGCATAAGGGTTGTTGTCTGGTCACCATTGCGATAGTCAGGACAAGGACGTCCGGTAACTTTTTCGACATACTCCTTGCCTGCTACGCTCTTGGTATCCATTGCTACGAGTGTGGTGAAACGATCACCACGATGGATGTTCAAGGCGAGCGCCACAGGACCGAGTCCGTGGGTAGCATAGACATCGCCGCGATTCTCCATATTGTACTTCATACGCCATCCTAATTGATCGGGATCGGAGCCATCGGGATTCTTCCAGTATTCATGCCAGAATTGGGTAAGATTGTGGATGTAAGCGCCCTCAGCACGCAGGATTTCGCCAAACACGCCATGCTGTGCCATATTCAGGGCATTGAGCTCATACCAGTCGTAGCAGCAGTTTTCGAGAATCATGCAGTGCTTGCGCGTCTTCTCGCTGAGGTTGATGAGCTCCCAGCACTGAGCAAGATTCATGGCTGACGGCACTTCAATGGCTGTGTGTTTCCCATTCTCGAGAGCGCACTTTGCAACGGGGAAGTGGTGGTCCCAGTCCGTAGCTACATAAACGATGTCAATGTCTTCGCGTTTGCAGAGTTCCTCGTAACCCTTCGCGCCGCTGTAGATAACAGCAGGGGGAAGTCCTGCATTGCGCAGATATCTCTGGCAGGCTTCAGCACGCTCTTCTTCATAATCGCAGAGTGCAACAATCTGAACACCTGGAATATGGGTCCAACGCGACACAGCTCCAGGGCCACGCATTCCGAGTCCCACGAAACCTACACGGACGGTCTCCAGTTTTGGGGCGGTCAGCTGAATAACATCCTGCTGTCCGGCAGGACGCTGAGGAGTGTCAATAACGAGGGTTCCTCCGTTCCAGTGCAATTGATCTGAAGAGACGGAGAGTGATTGGGCGCTGGCTGTCAGTGCGAGACAGGCTACAGCGATAATAGTGAATAGTTTCTTCATAATGGATTTGGGGTTATTAGTTTCGTTTTTCGGGTGCAAAGATAAGTATTTTTGAGCATCAAAGAGAAAGAAAGTATGGTTTTTTCCATTTTTTAACTAATAAATCTGCATAATCCCTGTTTTTACTGCCCAAAAATGATTATCTTTGCAGCGTTTTTCATAAAAACCGTCAAGTTCTATGTCCAAAATAGACTGTTTTCTACCTTTTGCAGACGAAAACGAAGGTCGCCTGACCATTGAAATGCTACGTCAGGACGATCAGGTGTTAAGCACCCATCTCATCGACAATCCTTTTCAGACAAGATCTCTGCGCGAAATGGCTGTTCAAGCCACAGCACCGTACATCCTGCTCTACACAAAACGCTTTGACTTACAATTGGGTTACCACGCTCTAACGCGCATGATCACCATTGCAGAAGACACTGATGCATCCATGCTCTATGCCGACCACCGCGTAGTGTTACCTTCCGGCACAATCGAAGCGAGACCGCTGATAGACTGTCAGTTGGGCAGCGTTCGTGACGACTTTTCGTTTGGCTCGCTCCTGCTGCTGAAGACGTCGGACGTCCGCGCTTATTTCGAACAGGATCGGCAGCGCGAGTATCAGTGGGCAGGACTCTATGACCTTCGGCTGTTCCTTTCGAGAAGGATGCTGCCTGTGCATGTCTCCGAAACGCTCTACACGGAGATAGAGACTGACACCCGCCTCTCGGGGCAAAAGCAGTTCGACTACGTAGATCCGCGCAATCGTGCCCGGCAAATAGAAATGGAACGTGCGTGCACACGTCATTTAAAGGCTATCGGCGCCCTGTTGGCTCCTGACGAGTTTGACGAGATTCGCTTTGACGATGAGGATTTTCCGGTCGAAGCCTCTGTAGTCATCCCTGTACGCAACAGGGTTCGCACGATTGAGGATGCTATCCATAGTGTGCTGAAGCAGGAGACGACCTTCCCCTTTAATCTGATCGTTGTTGATAATCACAGTGATGACGGCACATCAGAAGCCATTGATGACATCATAGCCGACGGTAATTACCCTATTATCCATTTACAGCCCGAAAGAGACGATCTGGGAATCGGCGGTTGCTGGAACCAGGCCGTGCATCATCCACTGTGCGGGCGGTTTGTAGTACAACTGGATTCTGACGACCTCTACAGCGGACCTAATACATTACAGCGCATCATCGATGCCTTCCGTGAACAGCGGGCAGCTATGGTGATCGGCTCCTACCGCATGACGAACTTCCAATTGGAAACGCTGCCGCCAGGACTCATAGACCACGCTGAATGGACGCCCCAGAACGGGCGAAACAATGCCTTGCGCATCAATGGTTTAGGAGCTCCAAGAGCTTTTTATACGCCTGTACTCCGGAAAATACAAATACCCAATACCAGCTACGGTGAGGACTATGCACTGGGATTGATGATCGGACGCAGGTATCGCATCGGCCGTATTTTCGACGAACTTTATCTCTGCCGCCGTTGGGAGGGCAACAGCGATGCCGCCCTCAGTTGGGACAAGCAGAACAAGAACAACCTATATAAAGACCAGCTGCGCACGACCGAGATCCTGGCTCGTCAGGCGATGAACCGTCGTTGGCGGCAGGAAGCATCGGAGGAGGATGTAGAAGCATTCTTCGAAAGTGAATTAAACAGTTGGGAAGCGGCCAGACAACGTTATAATGATCTGCAGACACAGGTGCAGAAACGAGAATTGCCCTTTGGCGACAGTTCGCTGGCGGTTCAGTGGAATCCGGCACGCATCGTCTCCACTGCTGCTCAAATCGACAAAGCCTCGATAGCTGCACGGCCCTGTTTCCTCTGCGATGAGAACCGGCCGAAAGAGCAACATGTCCTGATGATTCGCCATCATTATCAAGTGCTTATCAACCCCTTCCCTATCCTTCCCCACCATTTTACGATTCCTACTCGCCGCCACAAGCCTCAGAATATCTGGGAACATTTCGGGACAATGCGCCATCTGGCCTGGACGTTGCCTCATCATATCGTGTTCTACAACGGACCGCTCTGCGGAGCCTCGTGCCCCGATCACATGCATCTGCAAGCAGGCTCACGCGGTGTGGTGCCCATCGAACGCGACTGGGAGCTCTATGAGAACCGCCTCGAAAAGCTCTACCCCCTCACGGGTAGTGGCACACAGGAAATGGCCGAAGCAGGCAACACCAGTCAACGTTGCGGCCTGTTCCTGTTGAAGTCCTATGCCTGTCCGGTCTTTGTCATCCGATCGTTGCCTGAAGAGAAAGACAGCCTGCTCTGTCAGCGTCTGTACCAAGCTCTTCCCGTCAGCGAAGGCGAAAGCGAGCCACGGATGAATGTTATCTGTTGGCGACAACCTGGCGACGAGAGCCGAAGCGACGAAATCATTACCCTGGTCTTCCCGCGAAAGAAGCACCGTCCCGACTGCTATTCTGCAGAGCTCATGGTCAGCCCTGGGGCGCTGGATATGGGAGGACTGTTTATCACTCCGCGCGAGGAGGACTTCCGCAAGCTGACTCCTGAATGGGCTGTGGAGATTCTGAAGGAAGTGAGCATGACCGAGGAGGAATTGAAGACGGTTATCAACGATGTCACCGACAAGCCCAACGCCGATATCTCTCGCGAAGGAGGCGAACTTGCCGGCACGAAAAACGACATCGCTGCACAGCCGCTCACGTCCCCGGCAGGAGAGCTTCAAGGCGAGTCTTCCCTCTCTGTGGGCCTCCTCTCTGCCGAGGCCGTGCGCTTCACACTGAACGGCCTGCATACCGCCAAGGGCACTTCATTAGAAGGGCCTCAGACCGTAGCCGTCCGCGATGGCGGTCTGCTGTGGAACGACAAGGTGTACCGTCAGTTGACCTTCGTTCCTGAAACGGAAAGCGCCAGCTTCACGATGAAAGATGTGGTCATCGGCAAGGACTTTCATTGGCAACGGCGCGAAGCCCAGACCTTCAAGGGATCGCTGCGACTGCTCGTCGATGAAGATAAGATCGTATGTATTAACGATATTGCTATCGAGGACTATCTCATCAGCGTCATCAGCAGCGAAATGAGCGCCACTTGCTCCAGCGAGTTCCTGAAAGCATCCGCTGTGATCAGTCGCAGCTGGCTGCTGGCCCAGATAGAGAAGCGGAAGTCATTGGGCAACAGCGGGCAGAATTTCTTCACCTTCAAAAAAACAGACAACGAACTCATCCGCTGGCACGACCGCGAAGACCACACTATCTTTGATGTCTGTGCCGACGACCACTGCCAGCGCTATCAGGGCATCACCCGTGCTACCCGTCGCGAGGTGGAGGAAGCCGTCAGAGCCACGCGAGGCCAGATCCTGACCTACGAAGGCGCGGTGTGCGATGCCCGTTTCTCGAAATGCTGCGGAGGGCGCACCGAGGAGTTCGAAAGCTGTTGGGAAGACAAGCATCATCCTTATCTCGAGAGTGTGGAAGACCCCTACTGCAACACCCACGACACCGCCATCCTGAGCGAAGTTCTGAACGACTATGACTTAGAGACCACCGATTTCCACGACTGGACTGAGGTCCTGCAACAAGATGATGCCCAGCATTTTATTAAGTCTCAGTTAAAGCTAAACTTTGGAAAAATCAAAGACCTCATCCCCATTCAGCGAGGCAAGAGCGGCCGCATCGTCCGCCTGCAAATTGTGGGTACAGAACGCACGATAATTATCGGCAAGGAACTGGAAATACGTTCGGCGCTCTCGGCTTCACACCTGAAGAGTTCAGCGTTCGAAGTAGAACGGCAGGACGTGGATGCCGAGGACGTTCCAGCCCGCTTTGTCCTCCACGGTCACGGATGGGGACACGGAGTCGGAATGTGCCAGATTGGTGCCGCCGTGATGGGCCACAAAGGCTTCACCTACGACCAGATACTCCACCACTATTATCCTGGAGCAGAAATAACCCAAAAATACTAATCAAAACCAAAAAAGTCAACAAAAAGCTATGAAAAGGAAAAACCTTTTATTGCTCGCCGTGCTGCCTCTGATGGCCACGGCACAGCCTCTCACCCAGTACGTCGATCCCCGCATCGGCTCCGGTGACCACGGCCATGTCTTCGTGGGCGCCAATGTGCCTTTCGGCATGGTGAATGCTGGTCCGACACAGATAGAGTCCGGCTGGGACTGGTGTTCCGGCTACCACGAAAGTGGAACGAAGATTGTTGGTTTCGCCCAGACGCACCTCAGCGGCACGGGTTGCTCAGACCTCGGCGACGTGGCCATCATGCCGGCCATCAAGGACATCGGCCTCTCGCGCAAAGGACTGGCCACCACTTTCAGCCATGAACAAGAAGAAGTGCGCCCTGGCTACTACAGCATCGTGCTACCCGAGAGCGGCATACGCACGGAAATCACCACCACTCAGCGCTCAGCGATGTACCGCATCAGCTACCCCGAGGGAGCTCACCGCCACCTGTATGTCGACCTTGAGAACGGCATTGACGACGACCTCGTGTGGGGCCGCATGCAGCAGATTGACCCCTATACCTATGTAGGGTATCGCATAAGCCACGGCTGGGCTAACGTGCAGCATTGCTACTTCGTCATGCGCCTCAGCCAGAAGAGCCGCATCTATGAGCAAGCAACGATGAAGAGCAAGCGTGCCGACGGCCCTGCACCCATTTATCACCTCCAGGTCACATCATCCAGCGAGCCGCTGCTGGTGAACATCGCCCTCAGCCCCGTCTCTGAGGCCAACGCCGCCGCCAACCTCAAGGCCGAGGCCTTTAAACATGGTGTGCCCATCGACTTCGACACCATGCGAGCTGCCGCCGACGCCGCCTGGAACCGCGAGCTGGGGCGCGTTCAGGCCACCTTCCAGAACGATCGCGACCGCCGTATCTTCTACACCGCCATGTACCACTTCATGGTGGCTCCGCAGACGTGGGACGACGTCAATGGCGACTGGCGTGGGGCCGACAACAACGTATATCGCACAACAAAACCTGTTGTGGCTGTAAACGACTCTCCCGTTGGCAGCAGCAACTACCTCACCACCCTCTCCCTCTGGGATACCTACCGCGCTGCTGCCCCCCTCTCCACCATCATCCTTCCGGAGATGATGCCCAGCATCGCCACCACCTACCTCCGCATCTTCCGCGAACAGGGCAAGCTGCCCGTGTGGCACCTGATGTCGCAGGAGACGGACTGCATGGTGGGTTGCCCCGCCGTGCCCGTCCTCGCCGACCTGCTGCTGAAGGGCTACGTCCGCGATTCACTTGACGTATGGAAGGCCATCTCCTCGAGCCTGCTCATGGACGAGCGTGGACTCGACGACATGAAGCGCCTCAGCTACGTAGCCAACGACCACCACGGCGGATCGCTCAGCATGAGCCTCGAATATATGCTTGCCGACTGGGCTGGTGTTCAAGCCGGTAAGGCCATCCTTGCCGCCAAAGGCCAGGACGATGACATACAGAGAACCGTCGAATACCTCGACCAGCGCGCCCACAGCTATCCCCAGCTCTACGACCCGCGCGTGGGGTTCCTGCGCTCCAAGAACATCCAGGGAGAGTTCAATGGCATCGACAACTTCAATCCCGCTCACCAAACGGGCGACTACACCGAGGGGAACCCCTGGCAGTACCTCTGGCTCGTGCCCCACGATGTCGATGGACTGATGCAGATGCTCGGCGGTCGCGAAATCGCCGTGAAGCGCCTCGATGACCTCTTCAACGCCGACAGCCAGCTCAACGACGAGGCCAATCCCGACATCACCGGCCTCATCGGACAGTATGCCCACGGCAACGAGCCCAGCCACCACACCGCCTACCTCTATGCGCTTCTGGGCCAGCCGCGCAAGACCGCCAAAATCGTCCATCAGATCCAGCGAGAGCTCTACACCGACCAGCCTGCAGGCCTCTGCGGCAACGAGGACGTAGGCCAAATGTCGGCCTGGTACATCCTGTCGGCACTGGGCTTCTATCAGGTGGAACCCTGCGGCGGACGCTATGTGATGGGCTCGCCGCTGATCAAGGAAGCCACGCTGCACGTAGGCCACGGAAAGACGTTCACCATCCGCACCCACGACCTGAGCGAAAAAGCCTTCTACATCAAGCGCGTGCTGCTCAACGGCCAGCCGCTGCCGGCTTGCAGCACGTTCTCCTCCTGCACCGAGAAGCTGCCAAAAGGCTACGCTGCGCCCTTCATCCTTCGCCACGAAGACATCGTCCGAGGCGGCACTTTGGACATCTACATGAGCAAGTAATTATCATAAACTCTATACGTGCCCTCAAATCCATGCTTTAGGCCGGGTTTGGGGGCATTTTGTATGCAACAGCCCCTCGGAAACCAATCGAAAAACCTGCTTTTTAACATACAAATCGCCTTTATAGCATCTTTTTCTGCAAAACATGTTATTAAACATACAATTTGGAGAAACAACGTATTCAAATACCCCCTACCTTTGTAGCCGTTATCCTGAAAACAATCTTTTTACCTTAAATGAACTAATACCTAAGGCAAGAAGCATCAGGGTCGCTGAGAAGCGGCCCTTTTGTTGTAAATACCTGCGCCCGCTCACAACCCTACATACGGGGCCACAAGGAACTGCCGAATTGCTGCTTACATGCTTTGTGCCTGCCGCCTTCCTTCTGCCAGCCACTTCCTCCTGCCGGCCACTTCCTTTTGCCCGCCAGCCGCTTCCTTCTGCCACTTCCTTTTGACAGTGCAAAGATACAACTCTTTTTCGACATCACCAAATCTGGAGGGGGGATTTTGAGGCTTTTTTTGCAAAAAACGGGGAAAGCAACAATTTCGGACTTTGTGACATGTGACTTTGTGACATTAAGGAACTTCCATAATGGGGGAAAGTAGTCAGAGTAGAGTTATTATTATAATAATATATATTATGTAATATATATATTATAAACTATATTTTAAGGAGGAGGATGCGCAATGTGCAAGGTGCTTAATGTCACAAAGTCACATGTCACAAAGTACAAAATCGGGCGGGGTCAGAAAACAGTGCGAATTGGTGCTGAAAAACGGGCGAATTGGAGGGCGCAGATTTGGTGGACTCGCGAAAAAGCCGTACCTTCGCAGTGTCAAAAGGGGAACACGGGCAAGCCGTGTACAAGTTTAAGGTTTAAAGTTTAACGAACCACCGGCCGGCGTTGAACAGCGAACCGCAAACCAGCCTGATGACAGAGCGATCTTTGATATTTTGCAATTAACAATTGACAATTAACAATTAACAGCCCCGGCGAAAACGAACTACTACTTCCTCGCCCGCCGAACTACTACTTCCACACCCGAGGAACTGTAGTTCCAACACCCGGGAGCCCCAGCCGGAAATTGACACGGGGAATTGAAATTCACTCAACTAAATTGCAGAAGAACCACCTATTCCTCCAGTACAAGACAATTTCAAAGGGCACATTTCAGGCAAGTCTTCAACGATGAAACAGCGCCATTCCCCTGACCGGTTCCGGCTCGATGCGTCCCAAACGGAAGCCCTCGGCCTCCACGGCCTCCTGCAACGGACCGCGGAAGTGCGACGCCACCCCTCCCACAAACGAGATGGCGAGGTCGGGCCTTCCGTAGGCCGCCACATTGCGGACCAGAAAGCGACGGAACTCACAGACGAGCAGCTGACGAACCGATGCATCCTCAACATGTTCTGCAAGGAAGGGTACCAGCGAGGCGAGGAAGCGGTTGGGCTGGGGCTGGCGATAAACACGCTCGATGAGGTCGGCCTGCGTGAGGTGGAAACGATTGAAGAAAGCAGCACAGACGGCCTCGGGCAGCTGCCGCTTCAGCACATCGCCCACCAGCAGCCGGCCCAGGACAGCTCCGCTGCCCTCGTCGCCCAGGATCCAACCCAGAGCAGGCGTGTGGCGGACAATGTCGCAACCGTCGTAGAGACAAGAGTTTGCGCCTGTTCCGAGGATGCAGGCAATGCCCTCCTCATGCCCACAGAGCGCACGGGCAGCTCCCAGCAGATCGCTCTCCACTGACAGTTCACCGACGGCAGGAAAAGCATCGCCCAGCGCCCGACGCACCACGCCGCTATAGGGTTCCATGCAGCCGGCACCGTAGAAATACACCGCAGTAACGCTCCGGGCTGCCTCGCCGCACTTGCCGGCCGCCTCTGCAATAACGGCGCGCACGGCCTGTTCATCATCCCGGACAGGATTGATGCCTAAAGTATGGAACTCTGAAGCAGCTTCGCGCAAGGCGGACAGCAAGAGCCACGTGGTCTTGGTGGAGCCGCTGTCGACAATCAATTTCATAGGACTATATGAAGAATCATGAGGTTTATCGGCAACAAAAGTACACAAAAAATCCATTGTATGAGGGTTAAAAGGACACTTTTTTCATTTTTTGCAAAAAAAAAAGGCTAAATCAAGGGTAGATTATGGCCATTCGGAGTTTTTTTCGTACCTTTGCACCGAAAAAGAAGAATAATAGGTACGCATGCACCCGCATAAAATAATCTCCATACTGTTCTGCCTCGCGCTGACCATCCCCCCCCTGCCGGCCAGCACCTATGTCCCTGCCCCTGCGCGCAAGACAAAGGCCAGAGCCGAGAGTTCGCCAGCAGCTGCCGCATCGAAAAACGACTCCATCGTGGCCGCATACACCCAGAAGCTCCGGGCCCTGATGACACAGAAGGCAGACACCATGGCCTCCTCGCCCACCAGCCCCAGTCCCTACCTCTTCCGACTCTTCGGGCCCGCAACGCTCTACTCCAGCGCCCTTACACAGTCCATGAGCCTGCCCGCAAACGCTGAGTTCTCAACGGACTCCACCATCCAGTCCCCTCCCCAAGTGGAGAGCGACCCGCAGCTCGCACTCAACGAGTTCATCAACGAACAGCTTTGTCGGGCCTACGTCCAGCACCCCGAGCTCTTCGCCACCACACAGGCCGAAATCATGAGCACCCCGCGCCTGCGCTCTGACCTGTCGCAGAAAGTCGAAGAACAGCGAAGCATTGCACAGCAAGTATCCGAAGCCGTGCCCGAAGTGATCATCGAAGCCGTGGAGCCCGAAGTCAAGAGGCCGAACTTCTGGACGTTCAAGGGAAACGGATCCATACAGTTCTCACAGAGCTACTTCTCCAAAAACTGGTACAAAGGCGGCGTGAACTCCTACACCATGCTCACCATGCTGGCCGTGGACTTCAACTACAACAACCAGCGCAAGGTGCAGCTCGACAATCGCTTCGACTTCCAGCTCGGATTCCAGGCCGCAGAGAACAACGTCCCCAAGTTCCGCCCCACCAACAACCTCGTGCGCCTCACTTCCAACCTGAACATCAAGGCCATCGGCAACTGGAACTACTCCGCACAGCTGCAATTGCAGTCACAGCCCTGCCGGGCATTCCAGGGCAACACCTCCAACGTAGCCTCCGACTTCCTCTCGCCCCTCTACGTCCGCACCTCCATCGGTATGGACTTCAACATCAAGCTGAAGCGCTTCACAGGCAAGTTGCACCTCGCACCCCTCTCCTACGAAATCACCTACGTCAAGGTCGACAGCCGTGTCACACGCTACGGCATCTCGGAGGGCCACAATTCCAAGCACGACTGGGGCCCCAACGTGGAATTCACCTTCGACTACAAGATCACCAAGGACATCTCCTGGCACTCGCGCAACTACTGGTTCTCGAACCTCAAGCTCACACGCATAGAGATGGAGAACACCTTCAACTTCGCCATCAATAAATACCTCTCTGCCAAATTCTTCCTCAACCCACGCTACGAAGACACCAAATATTACAACGTCAAGTACAACGAAGACGGCACACTGACCGACGACAGCGCCCGCGAGACACACTGGATGCTGACAGAGAACCTTTCCTTTGGACTCAGTTACGACTTCTAACCACCCACACACACGTGAATATCTTTAGTGCAACATACATCAAGAGCAGCGCACTCATCAGCCAGTGCCCAGAGCACAATCAGCCCGAGTACGCCTTCATCGGGCGAAGCAACGTTGGCAAGTCCAGCCTCATCAACATGCTGACGGGGCAGAAGCACCTCGCAAAAACCTCTGCCACCCCCGGAAAGACCATGCTCATCAACCACTTCGAAATCCATTCCGAGCCCAACAGCGCATTCGGCGGTGCTGCCGCCAAGAAAGCCGCCACATGGTACATCGTAGACCTGCCAGGCTACGGATTCGCACAGCGCAGCAAATCACAGCGAGCCAAGCTCGAACAAATGATCAGCAGCTACATCCTTCAGCGACACAACCTCTCGAACCTCTTTGTACTCATCGACTGCCGACACGCCCCCCAGCAAATAGACCTCGAATTCATGAGCTGGTTGGGAGAGAGCAACGTGCCATTCAGCATCGTTTTCACCAAGGCCGACAAACTCAGCAGAGCGCAACTCGCAGAAAACATAAACGCCTACATACAACAGCTGGCCGAAGAATGGGAACCAATACCACCCCACTTCATCACCTCTTCAGAGACCAGACAAGGGCGCGAAGAACTCCTCAACTACATTGAAGAAATAAACAAAGAGATCGCACAGTTATAAAATCGCAAATCGTTATATTGTTATTTCGTAAAATCATAAATCGCAAAATCGTAAAATAAACATAATGGACAAGAACACCGTAACAGGATTCATCCTCATGGCACTCGTGCTCATCCTCTTCTCGTGGTACAGCCGACCCAGTGAGGCACAACTCAAAGCACAGCGCGAACGCGACTCCATTGCCGCCGCCCAGCAACTTGAAGCACAAAACATCGAAGCCGCTGAACAAGCCCTTCAGGACAGCCTGCGTGGCGGTTCACCCGCGGCTACAGCCCTCCCCGACTCCACTTCATTACTCTTTGCAGCCAGCCAGGGCACAGAGCAGCTCATCACCCTTGAGAACGACCTCGTGAAAGTCACCATCAACACCCACGGAGGCGTCATCGAAGAAGCCATCATCAAAGGACACCTCGATCAGGACAAGCAGCCCGTGCGACTCCTCACCAAGGAAGACGCCCGACTCAGCCTCGCCCTCGCCGCCAAGCAAGAGAACATCCGCACCTCAGACCTCTACTTCCAAGTTGTAAGTCCCAACCCCGCTGCCGCCTCAGACAGCGCCCTCCCCTCCTCCGGCAGCGTACCCGGCGGTTTTTCCGCCGAGAACCTCACCCTGCGCCTCCCTCTCGCCTCCGGCTCCCTCGACATCGACTACCGCCTGCACCCTGATGCCTACATGGTCGATATGATCATCACCGCCCGCAACATCAGCAACCTCTTTGCCCCATCGATGAAGGCACTCGACATCCAGTGGACAGACCGCGCACGGCAGCTCGAGAAAGGCTTTGACTTCGAACAGCGCTACGCCTGCATCCGCTACCACGAGGCCGACGGCGACACCGACAACCTCAGCGAAACCTCTGACGACGAAGAGGACATGGAGGAACCCCTCGACTGGGTCGCCTTCAAGAACCAGTTCTTCAGCGCAGTAATCATCAGCCAGCAGCACTTCCAGAATGCCCACCTCAAATCACAGCTATACAAAAAAGGACAAGGCTACCTGAAAAACTACGATGCATCGCTGCAAACAGCATTCGACCCCACAGGCGCACAGCCCACACAACTGCAGATGTACCTCGGGCCCAATGACTTCCACACCCTGAAAGCACACAACGACCTCAGCCTCATACAGGACAAAGACCTCGAACTCGAAGACCTCGTATACCTCGGATGGCCCATCGTACGATGGATCAACCGATGGTTCATCATCTACCTCTTCGACTGGCTCAAGGGATTCGGACTCCACATGGGACTCGTACTCCTGCTGCTGACCATCATCGTCAAGGCACTCGTCTATCCCGCCACCAAGAAGAGCTACATGGCCAGCGCCCGAATGCGCGTACTCAAACCCAAAATTGACGAACTCAACAAGAAATATCCCAAGAAGGAAGACGCCATGAAAAAACAGCAGGAAATGATGCAGCTCTATTCTCAATACGGCGTCTCACCCATGGGAGGATGTCTGCCCATGCTCATACAGGCACCTATCTGGATTGCTCTCTTCAACTTCGTTCCTAACGCTATCGAGCTGCGCGGACAGAGCTTCCTCTGGGCCGACGACCTCTCAGCCTACGACGATGTCATCCACTGGGGCAAAGACCTCTGGCTCATTGGCGACCACCTCAGCATCTTCTGCGTACTCTTCTGCGTCATGCAGATCGTCAACACCTGGATCTCGATGAAGCAACAGCAGAGCGCAGCCATGTCGCCCGAACAGGAACAGTCGATGAAGATGATGCGCTGGATGATGTACCTCATGCCGCTCATGTTCTTCTTCATGTTCAACACCTACAGCTCAGGACTCAACTACTACTACTTCCTCTCAGGACTGACCAGCATACTCATCATGTGGTTCCTACGCAAGACCACCAATGACGAGAAGCTACTCGCACAACTCGAAGCCTACAAGGCAAAGAACGCCAACAACCCCAAGAAACAATCCGGCATGGCTGCCCGGCTCGAAGCACTACAGAAGATGGCTGAGCAACAGCAGCAGCGCCAGCAAAAGAAATAAACATTATGAAACGACTCGCCTTCTTACTTTCTGTCATCGCCATCATGACTGCATGCACGAAAGATCAAAAGCCTGTTATCACACGCAGCGACATCCAACTCCAGAGCGACACACTCACCCCAGAAGCACTCTGGGCCATGGGACGTATCGGTGCCTACGCCGTCAGCCCCGACGGCAAGCGCGTAGCCTATCAGGTCACATACTACAGCGTAAAAGAAAACCGCAGCAACACCATCATCTACGTCCGCCCCGTAAACTCCGATGCCAGCACAGACAACAGCAAGGACAAAGAGACCTTCCTCGGACCAGGCAGCGATCCCGTCTGGCTCGACAACAACAAGCTGGCCTTCGCCAGCAAAGGTGAGATATGGACGATGAACGCAAAAGGCAAGTCGCGCAAGCAAGTGACAAAAACCGGCGGCGAGGTACAAGGATTCATCTTCGCTCCTGACCAGAAACGCGTCATCATCATCAAGGCCGTTCCCTATCACGACATCATTCAGGAACGTCCTGCCGACCTACCGCAGAGCACAGGACGAGTCATCACAGACCTCATGTACCGGCATTGGGACCATTATGTCGAAAGCATACCCCACCCCTTTGTCTGCTCAGTAAATGGCGATGGCAGCATCGCGGAGGAATTCGACATCCTCGAAGGCCAGCCCTTCGAATCTCCCATGGAGCCCTTTGGCGGCATCGAGCAGCTCGCATGGTCACCAGACTCCAAAAGCATTGCCTACACCTGTCGCACTAAGACCGGTCTCGCATACAGCATCAGCACCGACTCCGACATCTTCCTCTTCGACATAGAAACCCGAAAAGCCAAGAATCTATGCAAGCCCGAAGACTACGTGGAACCCGACATCGAGCCCAGCAAGACAATGAAGAATCAGGCCGTCAACGACCCCGGGAATCTTGCAAACAACCCCGGATATGACCAGAATCCAAAGTTCTCGCCTGACGGACGATACATTGCTTGGCTGTCTATGCAACGCAACGGCTACGAGGCAGACCGGCAGCGACTCTGCGTCTTAGACCTCAAAACGAACGAGAAACGCTACGTCACAGAATCATTCGACAGCAACGTCGATGACTTCATCTGGGCGCCAGACAACAACACCTTATATTATATAGGAGTCTGGCACGCCACCGTCAACCTCTACCGCACCAACCTCGAAGGACAAGTAGCACAGCTCACCAGCGACCAAGCCGACTGGGGGGCATTGCAACTGGTTAATGGCAAATCGAATTGCCTCCTTATGGAGCGCCATGACTTCTTCCACCCCGCCGACCTCTATCTGGTCAGCGTGCTCGACGATTCCGTCGCCGAGGAAATCCGCGTCACCGCTGAAAACGACCACATCCTCTCCCAGCTCGCACCCGGCAGCTGCGAACCCCGATGGTGCCCCACCACCGATGGGCAGCAGCTCCTTTACTGGATCATCAAGCCCCCTCACTTCGATCCCACAAAAAAATACCCAACACTACTCTTCTGCGAGGGAGGCCCCCAGTCGCCCGTATCACAGTTCTGGTCCTATCGATGGAACTTCTACATCATGGCATCGCAGGGCTACGTCATCATCGCTCCCAACCGCCGAGGCCTGCCTGGCTTCGGACAGGAATGGCTCGAGGAAATCTCCGGTGACTGGACAGGGCAATGCATGAACGACTACCTCGCAGCCATCGACGATGCCTGCGACTCGCTCCCTTATGTCGATCGCGACCGCCTCGGAGCTGTCGGTGCTTCGTTCGGCGGATTCAGTGTATATTACCTTGCCGGTCACCACGACAAACGCTTCAAATGCTTCATCTCACACGACGGAGCCTTCAACCTCGAGGCAATGTACACAGAAACCGAGGAAAACTGGTTCTCAAACTGGGAGTACGACGACGCCTACTGGAACAAAGGCCGTACGGCCAATGCCGACCGCACATACCGCAACTCACCCCATCTCTTTGTCGACCAGTGGGACACACCCATTCTATGCATCCACGGCGAGAAGGACTACCGCATCAATGCCACCCAAGGCATGAGCGCCTTCAATGCCGCCCGCATGAAAGGCATCGAAGCAGAACTTCTCCTTTATCCCGACGAGAACCACTGGGTGCTGAAACCGCAGAACGGAATCCTCTGGCAGCGTACGTACTTCAACTGGCTCGCCCGCTGGCTCAAGTAAAAAAAACTTTTGCCCTCATTGGCCCCATTAACCCTATTGGCCCAAAACCCCATTAACCCCATTAGCCCTATTGGCCTTATTAGCCCCATTGGCCCCATTGGCCCCATAAAATTCATCAAATAATGACTCAAGCAATTCAAAAAACCCTTCGAGACAGCGCCGCCATGCGCTGGACAGCCCTGCTGCTATTGGCACTGGCCATGTTTTGCAGCTACATCTTCATGGACATACTCTCCCCCATCAAGGACTTGATGCAGGAAACCCGCGGTTGGGACAGTACCGCCTTCGGAACCATGCAAGGATCTGAGGTGTTCCTCAATGTATTCGCATTCTTCCTCATCTTTGCAGGCATCATCCTCGACAAGATGGGCGTCCGCTTCACAGCAATCCTATCTGCTGTCGTGATGCTTATCGGCGCCATTATCAAATGGTACGCCATCAGCGAGGCGTTCTTCGGCAGCGAGCTCGAGACCTGGTTCACCAACAATCTCAACTACATCCCCCTCTTCGACGAACTGGGTGTCTCACCCTTTTACGCCGGAATGCCCGCCTCCGCCAAGTTTGCGGCTTGCGGCTTCATGATTTTCGGCTGCGGCTGTGAGATGTGTGGTATCACCGTCTCCCGCGGTATCGTCAAGTGGTTCAAAGGCCGTGAGATGGCGCTCGCAATGGGCAGTGAGATGGCACTTGCACGTCTCGGAGTGGCCACTTGTATGATATTCTCTCCATTCTTTGCTCGCCTGGGCGGCTCCGTGAGTGTATCCCGCAGCGTTGCCTTCGGCGTTGTCCTGATGTGCATCGCTCTGATGATGACTATTGTCTACTTCTTCATGGACCGCAAGCTTGATTCCCAGACAGGCGAGGCAGAAGAGAAGGATGACCCCTTCCGCATCAGCGATATCAAGCAGATTCTCACCTCCAGCGGCTTTTGGCTTGTAGCTTTGCTCTGCGTGCTCTACTACAGCGCCATCTTCCCCTTCCAGAAGTATGCCGTCAATATGTTGCAATGCAACCTCACGCTTACAGCTCCCGAGGCAGATTCCTTCTGGGCTGGCTCCAGCGTGACCATTGTTCAATATATCATAATGCTCATCGTGGCTGCAGCAGGCTTTGCCAGCAATTTCCAGAAGAAAAGCAGCAACAAGCTCTGTCTACTCGGCCTTTCCGTCATTGCCCTCATTGCTTACTGCTATATGGGCTATATGCGACAGTCCGCAGAGACCGTCTTCGCTGTCTTCCCCCTGTTGGCTGTGCTCATCACTCCTATTCTCGGCAGCTATGTCGACCACAAGGGCAAGGCTGCCTCAATGCTCGTACTCGGCTCCTTGCTGCTCATTGCTTGCCACCTGACCTTTGCCTTCGTACTACCCGCTTTCAAGGGCAATGCCCTCGGCGGCATCGCTATTGCCTATCTGACCATCCTCGTGCTCGGAGCATCCTTTTCCCTCGTGCCGGCTTCCCTGTGGCCCAGCGTGCCCAAACTCGTCGACGCCAAGGTCATCGGCTCTGCCTACGCACTCATCTTCTGGATTCAGAACATCGGACTCTGGCTCTTCCCACTACTCATCGGCAAAGTCCTGGACAGCACCAACCCAGGCGTCACAGACCCCACACAATTCAACTATACCGCACCCCTTGTGATGCTTGCAGGACTCGGTGTTGCCGCTCTGATACTCGGGCTGGTGCTGAAGGTGGTCGATAAGAAGAAAGGGCTGGGACTCGAGGAGCCTAACATCAAAGCCGTGAGCGAACCCATATCCGAAAAGACCTCCACATACTTAAAAGAAGAAAAGACCAAAGACTAAAGCTACAAAAGCATGAAAAAGACAGCTATACTCACTGCACTGCTCCTTGCTGTTGCGACAACAGCAGACGCACAGACATGGATTGACATCACAGAGGATTTCGTACATAATCCCGACTTCAATGGAAACATTGACGGATGGACCGACGAGTTCAACGATGTCGCGAACAACCACGGCTACCAAAGTGCGTCGTACCGCAACGGAGATGTACGCATCCAGGGCTTTGCAGAAGCCTGGGTGCAATCTTCTTGGTGGGGATGGGGAGGCACCCTCGGAGATGCCGCCATCTATCAGCAGTTGAGGAGTGTGCCCACAGGAAAACTGCGGCTGGAAGTAGATGGTATAGCCGTCAATCAAAATAATGCTCAGAATACCACGACCGGAGTGCTCCTCTTCATAGCAGAAGAGGACAACGAAGCCGTGACCGCCATGTCAACAGACAACGAAAAACCAGAACATTTCACGGTTGAGATAAACACCCGCAAGCCAAACATCACCATCGGCGTCAGAACAGAGAACACCTCAGCCAACTGGTTGGCATTCGACAATGTAAGGCTATATTGGTATGGTCAGGAAGTGAAGCTCACAAGCATCAACTTCGATGAATCCTCCCTTAAAGTCAAGCAGGGAGAACAAGTCGCACTACAAGTCACAACGAACCCGGAGAACGCAACTTACAAAGGCGTAAGCTTCACAAGCAGCAATGAGAATGCAGCCACCGTTGATGCCAACGGATTGGTCACAGCTCGCCACCCAGGTATCACGACCATTACCGCCACCGCTGATCACTATCCCAACATTACAGCCCGGTGCATCATCACCGTAGAGGCAAACGAAGTAAGTCCCAAAGCCGTAATCTTTAACGAGATACAGCAGTCGAACCTCGATATGTTCCTCGACCCCTCCTTCAACTTCGGTGGATGGGTTGAGCTCTACAACTCCACAGAAAATGCCGTGGTTCTCGACGGGCTATACATCAGCGACGACCCCGCAAACCTAAAGAAGATGCCACTCTCGAGTTCCGTTCACGGCAATGTTCCGGCGAAAGGATTCTGCACCCTCTGGTTCGGAAAACTATCTCGCTGGGCGCCCACGATGATGTGTTTCAAACTCGACTGCGACGGAGGTAACCTCTACATCTCCAACGAGGAAGGTACTATCCTCTCAGAACTGGCTTACCCACCAGCCATCACACGTACCTCTTATGCCAGAACTGCAGACGGCTCCGACACTTGGGGATACACCGACCAGCCCACACCTACTGCGACCAACGCCACATCGAAATTCGCATCGACCAGACTCGAAGCACCCCAGGTGGATAAGGACGGCGGATTCTTCACAGAGTCCTTTACGGCCAAGGTTTCCATTCCCAGCGGAACCATCCTACGCTATACTACTGATGGCAGCACACCAACCTCTACGAACGGCGAGCGCAATACTACCGGACGTTTCGAAATTAAGGGAACCACCATACTGCGACTGCGTTTCTTCAAGACAGGACAGCTGGCCAGCCCCGTAGTCACACGTTCCTATATTAAAAAGGATAAAAACTACACCCTGCCCGTCATCTCTCTCGTCTCGGACAACGAGAACCTCTACGGTTACGACTATGGAATCTTTGTCCGCGGCAACGGCAATGGGCGACCCGGCAACGGACAGTCCTCACCCTGCAACTGGAATATGGACTGGGACCGCGAGGCTAACATCGAATACTTTGATGAGACGGGGCGTGCTGTCTTCTCCCAGGAAGTAGGAGTCGAGGCATCTGGCGGTTGGAGCCGTGCCTGGGAACCACATTCATTCAACATCAAGGCAAGCAAAGCCTACGAAGGACTTAACCACATGGACTTCCAGTTCTTTGAGAACAAACCCTTCCTACGTCATAAAGGACTGAAAGTGCGCAACGGAGGCAATGATAACGATTGTCGCATTAAAGACGCAGCAATCCAGGAAGTCATCAGAACATCAGGACTTTATTTAGAGACACAAAGCTACAAGCCCGTACACGTATTCCACAACGGAAGATACATCGGAGTCGAAAACCTGCGTGAGCCTAACAACAAGGACTACGCCTATGCAAACTACGGCATCGACACCGATAATCTGGACCAGTGGAAGATGTCGCCAGATAGCGGGTACGTACAGCAGGAAGGAACACGTGACGTATGGGAACAGTGGTATACCCTTGCCCAAAGCGCCAGCGATGCTTTGGCCTACGAGCAGATCAAGCAACTCGTAGATATCGAAGAATATATCAACTACATGGCCACAGAACTCTATTTAGCTGGTAATGACTGGCCTAAGAACAATATTAAAGGTTTCCGCGAACGTTCTGAAGGAAAGTCCAACAGCCGATTCCGCTTCGTGCTCTTCGATACAGACCATGCCTTCTCCCAAAGTAATCCCTTCACCTGGTTCCAAAGCACTCAGTGGTGGACCTTCGACCAACTCTACGGAGTCAACGACCTCTTTCCCGAGGGGCGCATCTATGAAGAAATAGAATTCACCACCATCTTCCTGAATATGCTTCAGAACGAGGAATTCAAGAAGCAGTTTGCCGACCAGTTCTGTATTATTGCAGGTAGCGTCTTTGAATCCCGGCGTTCAGCTCAGATCATCAATCAGATGGTGAATCACGTCAACCCCGCAATGGGACTCGAAGGACGTTCTGCTACCAACAGCGCCAACAGCGTTCGCAACTATTTCACCTCCAGCACGCAGTCATCCCTCATCTCTGCGATGAAAAAGTTCCTCGGGCTCGGCACTCCTGTCAATGTCAACCTCTCGGCTAATATCAAAGGAGTCTCATTCCTCATTAATGGGCTTCAGGTTCCCATTGAGAAATTCTCAGGACAGCTCTTCGACCCCATTATCGTGCAGGCATCAGCACCCGCTGGATATAAGTTCATCGGATGGAAAGGTACGGGAGGCACCACACAAAAGGCAATCGTCCCATCAGGAAGCAGCTGGACCTACTATGACCAAGGCTCACTCGACGGGAAGAATTGGAAGGAAGCAGAATATAATACAACAAACTGGAAATCAGGCAACGCACCGCTTGGCTACTTCACCACGGACACGAACAATGAACGTGGCTACAAGACCTTCCTCAACTACGGCGGAAACGACAGCAATAAATATCCCACCTACTACTTCCGCAAGCAAATCACACTTGATACGGCCCCCAAGAGCTCAGACACGTTCACCCTTGACTGGGTAGCAGACGATGGTTTCGTCATATACGTCAACGGCCAGGAAGCTGGACGATTCCTCATGAACAACACTCCCAATCCGACTTTCAACGATTATGCAGACTCCTACGCTGAAGCCAACCCTGAATCCGGGAGCATGGAGCTGAGCACCAGCCTCTTCAAAGAGGGTAAGAACATCATCGCCGTGGAGGTTCACAACAATGCGAACAACTCTACGGACATCTATTGGGATGCAGAACTTTCACATGCTACGCAGGCCAGTGGCGATTATGTCTCGACCGAAGAGACCTACGAGCTGAAGGGCTCAACAAGAATCACACTCGTTGCCACCTACGAGCCGCTAACAGATTCTGAATTGGAGAACAGCGATGCTCATCCAGTAAAAATTAATGAAGTAAGTGCAGCAAACGACATCTACGTCAGCGACCTCTTCAAGAAGAGCGACTGGATTGAACTGTACAATACAACCGACACAGAGATTGACATTGAAGGAATGTTCCTCTCCGACCACCTCGAAGAACCTGAGAAATGCCAGATTTCCGCAGCTGGAAAAGACATCAACACCATCATCCCCGCACACGGACATATCGTCATCTGGGCAGATAAGAATGCACCCGAAGGTCAACTTCATGCTGACTTTAAGCTCAATAACGAAGACAGCTGCCTCATACTACTCACAGCAGCAGACAAGAGCTGGGCAGACACCCTCGTCTACTGTCGACACGACGGATTCCACACCGTTGGACTCTTCCCTGACGGAGGCAGAAACCTTTATGTCATGGAACGTCCCACAATCGGACAAGCCAATATACTCACAACCACCGCCCTCGCTTGGAACGAACCTGTAATAGATAATCCCGTTCCCGACAGGGTACGACAACAGGGTTACGACAACATGCAACTGGCCTTCGACGGTAATAGCCTGAGACTCCAAGGAACTGAAGTGGCCAGACTCGACATCTACAATACTGCCGGACAGCTCGTTATGACCACTCGCATCCATAGCCACACGCCTATCACTCCCAGCCAGTTACCGCGCGGCATCTACATCGCTCGCGCCACTACCGACGAAGACGACATCACCCTCAAGTTCAGCATCCAATGAAATCCATCCTCTACCTCCACGGTTTTGCCAGCAGCGGCGCCAGCGGTACAGCCACCTCCATGCGCACCGCCCTCTACCCCTATGGCGTACAGGTCATCGCACCTGACATACCCGTTCTTCCAGCCGAAGCGTTACACTTCCTTCGACAGCAAGTAGAAGAGTTAAAGCCAGACCTTATTGTCGCCACTTCTATGGGAGCCATGTATGCCGAACAGTTGAGAGGCCGCTTGCGAATACTCGTCAATCCCTCCTTCTGCATGGCCCGACTCCTCACCTTTGGAGGTATGGGACGCAAACCATTCCGTAATCAAAGAGCTGACGGAGCCATTGATTTCAAGGTTGACAAGGAGATGATTGCTCAGTTCCGTGATATCGAAAGTCATGCTTTCGAAGGCATCACACCTAAGGACAAAGCATTAGTATATGGACTCTTTGGGCAGCACGACAAACGAGTCAATTGCCAACCCCAATTCCTGAAGCATTACGGACGTGAACATTTCCAACTTTTTGACGGTGAACATTTCCTCAACGATAACGTTTTGAAACATGTCGTTATACCGCTCATTAAACAACTATTACAATTGTAATTCGAACCGTTCGTAAAAACTATTTAAATAGACTTTAAGTACGCAAAATAATTACTACTTCAAGTCAAAATGATGACTTAAGTCAAGAGAATATAGAAAAAAGCCGAAAGAAACGTTAAAAACCGTAAAAGACCATGCTATTTCAAAATATTTACTGTACCTTTGCGCGTGAATTGAGAAAGCACATGAACGGAATAAGGAAAATAACAGCCATACTAACTGCATTATTCCTATCCGCCATGCCTGGCTTGGGACAGACACCGGTGACGGAAGAAATCCCTGCAACCTTGAAAGAATTAGGGTTTGAAGACATTCGGACTGAGCTCCGATACGACACACTCTACGCTTCCCTTGAAGACCGTGCCTACAGAGGCACTTTCCGAGGTGCTGCGGCCGCAATTCAAATGATAGCTGAAGGACATCCCGAAATACAACAATTCGAAATTGTCCTCACAGACTATAAAATGCCACAACTCATCGTCCACGCCTCCAAGCGTGAAGGAATATGGGACGTGAGAGTGGATCGCGAAATGAAACAGGCTCTGAAAATGCTGAAGACTGTGAAGCCACAAGCTGCATCCACGGGAAAAATTGATATCTCATTCATCCCGATGATTAGCCTGGTAAACAACAAACTCGACCACCTCTTTGATTATAGCGTGCGTATAGCACCAGCTATCGCAGCAACACTCTGGAAAGGATCACGGTTAACAATTCAACCCATCTTCCCTATCATCAATAACCTGGGGGTCGATGACACAAAACGCTACATACAAATCGGTAATGCAAGCCTCAGACAGCAGATCATATCCAACAAGCACTGGTTACTAACAGCAACAGCAGGCTTTTTCAATCCAGAACGAGTTGGAGTCAACGCACAAGTAGGGTTCCATGCCATCAGAGGACTGGATTTCTACTTACATGCAGGCTATACACTTCAAGCTAACTACACCAACCAGAATGGATTCGGATTCACGAGGAACTCTGGAAAATTGGACTTCATGGCTAAAGCCGATTACTACGAGCGCCACACGAAGTTGCAAATAGAACTTCAAGGAGGAAGATTCCTCTATGGAGATTACGGTGCAAGGCTCGATGTCACACGCCACTTCAGCGAATATGCTATTGGCATCTATGGTATTCTCACTGGAGGAGAGCATAACTTCGGATTTCATTTCGCCATTCCCATGGGAGGCAAAAGACAGAAAAGGACTTGGTTTATACGGCCTAGACTGCCGGAATACTTCAATCTGGAATACAGTATGGAGACAAATCCGCAAAAAAAGTATTATGGAGAACGTATGGGGGAATATTACACTACCCAGCCCGACCAGAACCGATCCGCACACTTCTGGGAGCCCGACTTCGTTCAAGAGTATGTCCAACGTATCCTAAATGGAACTTTCAAATAAGAACATCAAACAAAACATTTTTAAACAAAACCAATTTTTAATTAAAAATTCAAACAAGAGAAATGAAAAAGCTTTTTTCAACCCTCGGTATGATGGCTTTAGTAAGCCTCTGCCTCTTCTCATCCTGCAAGGATGAAGATTATCCTGCTGCAACGACCACCGCTACAGCAAATGCTACACAGGTAGCTGCAGCTGCAACGGATGCTGCTAACAATGCAGTCGCCGAAGCTCTCGCTGCTGCTAATGCTGCTGCTGCTACTACTGGTGCAACTGTTACTCAGACCGGTAACGAGGTGACCACTACTAATGCTGACGGCACCAAGGTAGTGACCACCACCACGACTTCCTACACCTATGAAGTTAATGGCCAAAGCTATGACAGCATGGATGCCGCTATGGCTGCTCTCTCTAAGCTCCCTGCTGGTTCTACCGCAACTGTTGTTGCCACTCTCATCCAGACAACCAAGACTGTAACATACGACGCTAACGGCAATAAGAAAGACGAAAAGACCGACACCAAGACCGCTAAGGGTAAGGAAACTAAGTTTGAGATTCCCGAGGCTGGCGAAGCTGCTGAGAAGGTTGTCGTCGAACTCCCCACATCTGTTAACGACACTACTAAGACTAAGACTGTGGACGTTACCGTCAAAACCACTGAGAAGGGTCAGCACTCTGGTGGTGGCATCAATTAATCCTCAAACAATCCGACATTATGAAGGGCGTGCAAATTGCACGCCTTTCTTTTTTCAATCATACTACACCTCATCCGACCTTATAGTTCCTACCATTAGTTTTACAAACATACGAATCGAGTACTTATAAGTCTAATATAACACACATTAAAAAAAACAAAGTATGATACACAAATCGATAGACAGGCACAAAAGAAACAATCATAACCACCTAATAGTACAGAAAGTCTAAAACAGAAAAGCTTCTGTGAGCAATCTTAGAGGCTTCTTCCAGTTAAAGCACAACCTAAGGCCCTAAGTCATCATAAGATGTACGCTTGACCTCATTAGGAATGGAAAGGCGTTTTTACTTTAGTCAGAAGACTCTCTACTCCCATTTCCTGTGAATAGTACAGAGGGGGCCCACTTGGAAGGTTCTACACCTGTAGAGTCTAACCTAACGACAATCTGGGATAAAGAATAACAGTAACAAAAAATCCCCGATACTCTGATGAATATCGGGGCTTCTTGAAAAGTGGCGGCTACCTACTCTCCCACGGGTGTGCAGTACCATCGGCGCAAGCGGGCTTAACTTCT
>CACZAN010000005.1 GCA_902779165.1 uncultured Bacteroidales bacterium | reverse complement strand
GTTTCGCAAGTGATGCCGTAGGCATCAGACAATGGTAGCCAGCCATTTCAATGGCTGGTAATGAGGATGTTAACGAATAGCGTGCCGTAGGTACGCGACAGGGATTTGATGTCGCGTACCTAAAGGCACGCTTTTTCCTAGCTGCTTTATACCAGCCGTTCTTCAAGCGTGAAGCGTCGCAGAGCGCCGAGCGGAAACGGCTGGCTACCATTGTCACGCCCCGCTGGGGCTTTGCATTACAGCTGGTTCTTCGAAGAGTCGAAGCGAACAAGTTCGAGCGAAACTTGAGCAGGATTATGAATAAGCCCGAGAGAGTGTCGTTGCGATGACTGCTCAGAAAGGCATTGGCTGATGTTGCCGCACGAGGTAGTCGGCAATATCGTACTTCTCTTCCCACGCAGGCGCCACTCGCTGGCAGATGTCACTCACGGTGAAGTTCGCGAGGTCAGTCATCGTCCGTACGGTCTCCGTCCACTCCTCAATCGCATCGCGGTCGGGGATGACAATGATGTCGCGCCCCTTCAGGGGTTGCAGGACTTCGCGCTTCAGCTGGCCCTTGTTGCCTGTGGCAACCCACAGATACTGAGGAAATTCCAGCGCTCCGAAGATGGCGTTCTTGGGACTCTCAACGAGGGCCACGGTCTGCGTCCGGCGGCTCGCTGTCAGGTGCTCGCCAAAAAGGCACGACGAACGTAACTGCGCGTCCTTCGGCAGCCTGCCCTCGGCCGACCAGATACTGCCCAGCCAGCGGCACGAGCCAGGATCGCTGTGTGCGAAGCGGGGCGAGAAGCGGTCGGTTTCGTAGTGCTGAACCTTCAGGTTGCACACGCGTCCCTCTACATCTATATTTGGGAATACGGTGTAGTCGTCCAGCCCCTTCATCGCGTAGCGGCCTAGCAGATAATCCTCGCCTACGCGCTTCACTGCGGCAGGGTCGAACATCTGTACAAGACAGCGACTCAGCGAGTTATCCATCGACACCAGCGACTCCACCATTTCCTTTGGTATATAGGTATAGGTGGGTTCTGCGGGCTTCACAGCGGCTCGCGTCCGTGGCTGGGGCGAGCTGAGCGAGCGATGCCACGCCTGCTGCGAATCTGCCCTTAGAGTGCTGATTCCGAACTCGTTACTGAGCCAGCGGCAAGCCTCCTGAAACGTCCACGACTCATGCTGCATCACGAAATCGATGACCGACCCGCCCCGCCCGCAGGCGAAGCAATGACAGCGGTTCTCGTTCGTGCGCTCATACAGTGTCAGCGAGGGATGACGGTCCTCGTGCCAGGGGCAGTAGGTCTTATACACCGACCCCGCCCTCCGCACCTCGCCCAGCCGTCGTGCCACCTCCGTGATGGAGATGGCATTCAGGCGGGCGGTGTCGAAAAGTTCATGAACGCAGCTCATATCCCATTGATTTTGAGTGGAAAGAACTGGTCGTTCTGAACCCTCGTGCGGGTGAAACCCATTCCTTCGAGACGTTCGTAGAAGCGATTCCGGCCCAGAGGCTTCAGCGACGACGTCTGGCAGAAATAGCAGTACATCTTGTAGATCTCTAAGGCCTTGGTCACGATTTCCGACGTCTCGCACTGCTCATCGATGAACTGGCGCACGCTGTCCGACTGCAGCTGGTAGCGTTCCAGAGCCTGCTCGCTGCATTCGCTGCGAGTGAATGTGCCCTGATTCATCAGTCGCACCAGCCCGTCGAGCACCCAGTTGAGGATGGCGGGCAGCTCCCTTTTCAGCTTTGTAGTCAGCTGGAGGTCAACCTCTTCGCGAGGAATGGTGACCTCGTAGGGAACGATGATAATGCGGCGGAAGAATCCAAAGGTGTTCTCGGCCCGTGGCAGCTCGTTGAACGCGGCAATGAACTTGCCGTAGTCCTTCGTCTCGCGCGGATCTACATAGAGGTGCTTGATGGTCACACGTTCGCCCGAAGTGAGTTCCTTCAGCACGTTCGTGTTCACATCGCGTCCGCTCTCGTGGCTGATATTCAGCAGCTTGTGCTCAATACCGGCGCGCTTCACGTCGTCGTTCGTCAGGTCGCTGAGGCTGAGGTAGCTGACGTTGCAGGAACCCAGCAGGGCCTCAATGATTTCCAGCGTCACCGACTTTCCGTTCTGTCCGCTTCCGTACAGCCAGAGCATTTTTTCCAGCGAGTGGTTCTTCATCAGCACGTAGCCCATGAACTCCGCCAGCAGCATCTGGCAGGCCCGCTCGGGCAGCACGCGGTCGAGGAATCGCTGCCAAAGCTCACTTCGCGCCTGTGGGTCGAAGCCGTAGCTCAGGGTGTACGTGAACAGGTCCTCCTTTCGGTGGTTTCGCAGCACTGCACTGCCGTCTCTGCGGACGACCAGCGTGCCGTTTCTCATGTTCAGTAGCACCTCATTCTCAGCCACTTGCTGCTTGCGGTTCTCTGCCACGTTGAACGCCACCACCTCATAAAGAGGCTTCATGAAAGTGGGGTTCATACGCAGCGAGTCGGGCACTCCACAGCGTTCGGCGCAGCGGCCAACGAAGTCCTTCCACTGCTGAAGCTCGATGGTTTCCCAGTGCGAGCCGGTGTAAACCATCACGCGCTGGTCGCTCCTCAGCCTTTCGATGTACTCTCGGCACCACAGCCGTCCGTCGGCCTTCGAGAGAATCTCTCTCAGCACGACTTCGCGGACGTCGTTCTGCCAACTTGTCTTTCCGGTCATCATCGCTATGATGTCCCTTTCGCGAGTCGCCACCGCCTCCGAAATCCCTCGGAGTGTGATGTCCACCATCTGCTCTTCTCTGAGCTTCCGGTTCGACTCCAGCTCGCAGTCCTTCAGCGCGAGCTCGTTGTTCAGGAGACTGGCGTTCTGTTCTTCTACCAGTTCCTGGTTGCCCTCCCTGTAGGTGGGCTCGTTGTTCAGGAGACTGGCGTTCTGTTCTTCTACCAGTTCCTGGTTGCTGGCCCCGAAGGGCAGCTCCTGCGCAAGGCAGGTCGAATTGAAATTTTCAAAATTTAACATACTTTTTTTAACTAAGGTGTAATTTCATGGTTTGTGGTCTCAGGTTAGCCTTGCCGACGGTTCTGATTTGCCACCGTTTATTCTTGTGTGCGGCTTCACACTGTCGAAAACTGGCGCAAAGGTACTGCTTTTTTTTCGTTCTGTCAAGTACTTTTAAACTTTTTTCTGAGCCGTTTTCGCTTGTTTATCAGGCACATACGCAAAGCCCGATACGGCCCTTCGTTCGGCCCTCTTCGCCCCGAAACAAACCTCCTAACGACAGGCCGCAATCCCCCGTAGGTCTGGCCGTCGGAATTTTCTGACTCGTACTATACACCACATCACCGAGTGATATATAGCTCTCAAATAGTGCTTTTTTCATAACGACCAGTAGTTTTTGCACATCAAACGTTACTTTTTAAGATTATTTATAGGCGGAAATTTGGCCATGTCAAAAGGTTTTTGTAACTTTGCACAGTCCAAGAAGTTAGGACGTCAATTCATAAATAATGTTAAATAAATGAGAAAAAACTATGGCAACCATTGAATATTATAAGCTCGAACAGCGCGACAGCCTCCACACAGGCCAAAAGCGCTTCGTACACCGACTGAAGAACAACGGACTCATCACCGCCCGACAGTTCATCAGCAAGGTCACCCGCAACAAGAACTACAGCCCTGCCGCGGTGACCGGAATCCTCATTGACGTGGCCGACGAACTCGCCCGCCTGATTGCCGAGGGCCACTCTGTGGAACTCATGAATATCGGCATTTTCAGCGTGGGAGTGCGGATGAAGGCCGCGGAAGACACCGACCTGGCACACAAGAACAAGAACGCCCGCAGCCTGGAAATCAACCACATCAACTTCCGCAAGAACAACGAGTTCTTCGAGTCCGTGTGCAATCATTTCAGCCATCAGAACTTCCGCCGCGCTCACGGCGACGTCGGTGTCCGCATTAAGGTTTCCCAGTACCCCCAAGTCCGCAACCGGATGATTGTCGCCCGCGAGTTCCTTGCCACCCACCCCTTCATGACCATTCGCGACTACGCCACCCTCACCGGCCTCTCGTATTCCACCGCCCAGCGCGAGCTCAAGGAAGCGTGGCAGGAGCCTAAGAACGGCCTCGATATTCTTGGCAGCGGCAGTCATCGCGTATATATACTAAGGAAAGAGGAGGCCCCCAAAAACGAGGGCTAAAAATCATTGTTACCTTAATTGAAGCTGCCATACACAGTGCAATATTTTTCAACGCAGACTGTTTTTATTATTTCTTCAAGTTTCGCAAATATGCTCGCTCGAACTTTGTTCGCTTCGACTCTTCGAAGAACCTGCTGTAATACGGTATAAAGCAGCTAGGAAAAAGCGTGCCTTTAGGTACGCGACATCAAATCCCTGTCGCGTACCTACGGCACGCTATCCGTTAACATCCTCATTACCAGTCATTGAAATGGCTGGCTACCATTGTCTGATGCCTACGGCATCACTTGCGAAACTTGAATTATTTCTTCAACGCAGAGACGCGGAGGCGCAGAGACTCGGATCTAAAGAGTACGCTAAGACATTGCAGTTGACGCTGTCGCGTGAGGGCGCAGGGGCGCACAAACGGCGCTGGGCGCCAAGGTTTGTGCTCTGCCGAGTACGCAGAGAGCTGCGCATGACTTTACTGGTTTACTAATCAGTTGATTAATGATGCCACACCGTAGGCCTCTGCGATCTCCGCGCAGCGGGAACCTGCGTAGCGTTCCCACTGCTTCCGCGACCTCACGCGACAGCGTCAAAGGACATGCTCTAAAACCTCTAAATCCTTCGCGGCTCTGCGCCTCTGCGTTGAAGAGAATCACACGGCCAGCTTAATTGTAATCTTTTTAGCCGCTAAACAAACTTTGAGGCTCAAGGAAAGCTTTCTGTTCAGCGAACTCTCACTTCTTCAATTCCACCCGCTTACCGTTGACCCAGCTCTTGAGCTTCTGCCAGTCCTTAGGGACCCAGAGTTCGCCAATGGTGGTGATGGAGACGAGGTGGAAGCCGTCTTCGTCGAGGAAGCACTTCAGATCATAGGCTTTCTCCTTGGTGCGTTTATGCACAGATCCTGAAATCATCCCAGCCCAGACACCAGGGTAATAGCGGTCTATTTTCCCATAAGTGTAGAGCTGTTCTGGATGGGCATTCACATAGGCGAAGGCGATGGAGTCTAACTGATGGTGAATACTCAAGGCTAATGCCTCTTGCTCCTTTGGGAAGACGTAGTGCGTGCCGGTCGTCAGGCCCGTGTGCTTGTTCTCTTCGTCGCGATCTGTGTACCACGTTGTCTTGGATTGAAGCCCACCGCCGATGCTGTCCTTGTACCCTTCATCGTGCTGCCAATGGATGGGGTAGCTCTTCACGCCTTTCCCTTTCAGGGCACCTTTCAACACAGGTTCTATCAGTCGCTGGAACTCCTCTCCGTCAAATGGCTTTAGTTGCTCCCATGACAGACCGAGTGGATTATCATCAAAATAGATGTGTTGGTAACGGCCGCTTCCATCATTATCATCTGAATACTTTGATTCATGATTCATGAAATTGAATCGCCCCACCTCACGAAAATACCTAAAGGCAATAGAGTTATTATGCTTCATAGTTATGGACGAGTCATTTTCTTCTTTTACAAAGCTCAGAGAATACTTGATGGTGTCTTTCTTCCCTCGGTGATATTCATACAGATAGCTCTCCGAGGCGGTCTTGGCTAACTCTGAGAAGGTTCGGCGGATGCTGTCCACTGCCATGATAGATGGTTTGTTACGAATGGCCTGTATGCTATCATACGCATGCAGTCCGACCGTGTCGTCCAGAGCAATAAAGTGGGGACGATAATGACGAATCCAAATGCTAGAATATGCTTCATGTTCTATTCCTTCTCCTTGGTTGCGTTGACTATATGAAGCTTGAATTCCATGTCCTAATTCATTCAGATAGTTCTCCAGCTCCACGAACTTCTGGTTCGGCTGGGCGTTGGCTGCGAGACAGATTGCAGCGAGGGTTATGGTTACAAGAATCTTTTTCATAATGGTTATTTCTTATATTGTTTGCTAATCAAGGTTCATTGTTAATCATCGCATCAATCATATTTTGCAGGCGTTCGCCGCGGCGGCGGATACTCTGTATCTCTTGTGCCAATATCGCGAATTCGGCGTTGGCAGGAGAAGGTGAGGGAGTGGATAGCAATGCTATCGTTTCATCGGGCACTGGGGTGGGCTCTGCGGCAGGAATTTCGGCTTGAGCAAGGAGGGTTGGCGAGGCGTCGGTAGTAGGCTTGGCGACCGCACCCTTTCTTCTATGCTCGAACGTACGAACATCTGCCTTCCTACGGGCTCCTACGACTGTACTTGTGGACTCCTGCGGCCGTGCGAATAACGGCCTGCATACGGGCGACTCCGCCAACATGACTGGTTGGGGTGTGGATTCCCTCTGGTGGAAAATGAAGCCAAGACCTGCGGCAAGGATGACTACGGCAGCAGCTGCCCAGCGCCAAAACCAGAGCGGACGGCGATAACGTTTAGCGAGAACTTCGTCATAGATGGCCTCGCCCAACGTAAGTTCCCCCAGCATGAGGCGCACGGCCTGCCAGTCCTCAGGAATATCATCCTGCTCTAGGGCGATTGCAAGCTGTCGCTCCTGCTCAGGTGATGTTTCGCCGTTGAGGTAGAGGTCGATGAGGTATTGTATTTCGTTCTGCTTCATTGTTTCAGTCGTTGTTTAAGTTCCGTGAATACTTTCTTTCGCGCAATGGAAATCATGGTTCTGACGGAGGCTCGTTGCAAGCCGGTCTGGGCTATGATTTCATCAATGGAGAGTCCGTATAGGCGCCGCATCTCGAAGAGCTCCCGTTCTCGCGGTTTCAGGCGGGCAATGACTTCCGCAAGCACGGCCTGAGCATCCTGCGCTTCCAGCTCTTCGTGGGGCGATGGAGCGGAGGAAGGGGTGTTCCAGACTGCGTTGGCTTTCTCTGAGAGCGACATAGGCTGCATCCCTTTCTGCTGCTTACGATAGAGGTTGACGCAGCAGTTCTTGGCCACTCGGACGGCGAGTGCTTCGATATTTCGCTGGATGTCGATGCGTTCACAAAAGCGCCAGAGTTGCAACATCGCTTCCTGCGTGGCGTCCTCCGCCTCATCGCGAGAGCCGAAGAAGTCGAGGGCGACCTGCAGGACGAGCGGACGCAGGGAATGAGCAATATGTTCGAATTCTGAACGTGTCATACACCTATATTACGCTTGGAACGGCACAAAGTTAAGTCAGTTTTAGCTGTTTTTTGCGAAAAAAGGAAGAAGATGCACGTTTTTTTGCGGAGAAGACGCTATTATTTGCGAGAAGATGCTCGTTTTTGATGAAAAGTAAGTACTTTTGCGGCCGAAATCAAAACAATAGACACCAATGGAAAAGAAATTCAAGAGAACGACAGTGACTTCCGCCCTGCCTTACGCCAACGGCGGAGTACATATAGGCCACCTTGCAGGAGTCTATGTGCCTGCAGATATTTATGTCAGGTACCTGCGCCTGAAAGGTGAGGAGGTGATGTTCATCGGCGGGTCGGACGAGCACGGAGTGCCCGTCACCCAGCGCGCCCGCAAGGAAGGCATCACTCCCCAGCAGGTCGTAGACCGCTACCACAAGATGATCAAGGACTCGTTCGAGGAGTTCGGTATCTCGTTTGATGTCTACAGCCGCACCACTTCGAAGACCCACCACCAGTTCGCCAGCGACTTCTTCCGCAAGCTCTATGACGACGGCAAGCTCATCGAGAAGACTACGCAGCAGTTCTACGACGAGCAGACGGGCACCTTCAAGACCGACCGAGACATCGTGGGCGAATGCCCCCACTGTCACGCTGAGGCCAACGGCGACCAGTGCGAGAAGTGCGGGCGCGACCTCGATCCCACGGAACTCATCAACCCGCGCTCCAAAGAGAGCGGAGCCAAGCTCGTTCTGAAGGACACCACCAACTGGTTCCTGCCCCTCAACGACTACGAAGGCTGGCTGAAGCAGTGGATACTTGAAGGCCACAAGGAATGGCGCTCCAACGTTTATGGACAGTGCAAGAGCTGGCTCGACATGGAACTGCAACCCCGTGCCATGACCCGCGACCTCGACTGGGGCATTCCCGTGCCTGTGGAGGGAGCCGACGGCAAGGTGCTCTACGTCTGGTTCGATGCCCCCATCGGCTACATCTCCAACACCAAGGAACTCTGCGAGAGCAACCCCGACCGCTGGGGGACCTGGCAGCGCTGGTGGCAGGACGAGGAGACGCGTCTGGTGCACTTCATCGGCAAGGACAATATCGTCTTCCACTGCATCATATTCCCCGTCATGATGAAGGCACACGGCGGCTATATTATGCCCGACAACGTGCCAGCCAACGAATTCCTGAACCTCGAGGGCGACAAGATTTCTACTTCGCGTAACTGGGCTGTCTGGTTGCACGAGTACCTCGTGGACTTCCCTGGCAAGCAGGACGTGCTGCGCTACGCCCTCACCGCCTCGGCCCCCGAGACCAAGGACAACGACTTCACCTGGGCAGAGTTCCAGGCACGCAACAACAACGAGCTGGTGGCCGTCTACGGCAACTTCGTCAACCGCGCCCTGCAGCTTACGCAGAAATACTACGACGGCGTGGTGCCTGCTTGCGGAGAACTCACTGACTATGACAAGGAAACCATTGCCGAGTTCAAGGACGTGAAGGCCAAGGTCGAGAATCTCTTAGACAACTTCAAGTTCCGCGATGCGCAGAAGGAAGCGATGAACCTCGCCCGAATCGGCAACAAGTACATCGCCGACTGCGAGCCCTGGAAGGTCATCAAGACCGACCCGGAGCGCGTGAAGACCATCATCAACCTCTCGCTGCAGCTTACCGCCAACCTCGCTATCGCTTTCGAACCCTTCCTGCCCTTCAGCAGCAAGAAGTTATATGGTATGTTGAATGTGGAAGCCCTGGGTTGGGAAAACCTCGGCTCGACCGAACTGCTGAAGCCCGGTCACCAACTGGCAAAGCCCGAACTGCTCTTCGAGAAGATAGAGGACGAAGCCATAAAAGCACAGATGGACCGTTTGGAGCGCATCAAGAAAGAAAACGAGGCCGCTAACTACAAGGCTGCCGAGGTGAAGAAAGAAGTGACCTTCGACGATTTCGAGAAACTCGACATCCGTGTGGGCACCGTTCTCAGCTGTGAGAAGGTGAAGAAGTCAAACAAGCTCCTGAAGTTCGAGATTGCCGACGGACTCGAGAACCGCACGATCCTCAGCGGCATCGCCCAATACTACAACCCCGAAGACCTCGTCGGCAAGCAGGTCTGCTTCATCGCCAACTTCCCGCCCCGCAAGATGATGGGTCTCGAGAGCCAGGGCATGATCCTCTCCGCCGTCAACTTCGACGGCACCCTCAGCGTCATCACCCCGCAGCGCGAAGTGAAGCCCGGCAGTCAGGTCGGATAAGAAAGGATTCTGCACCCAGTTGGTTGAATTTATTTGTCGTTTAGACATGAGGTTGATCAGCTGGAATAGTAATAGGTTAATCGGTTGAAATAGAGCGAGTTTGTTAGTTGCGGAAGAAAGCCCCAGCGGGGCTTAATAGAGGTAGCCAGCCAATTCATTGGCTGGTAAGATATCAGCAATAAATATGCGTGCCTTTAGGTACGCGACAATAAAACAGCAATAATGGCAAATACATTCACACAAATTTACATGCATATCATCTTTGCGGTAAATAAACGTGAAGCTATGATTGGTGAAGTATGGAGGGATGAGTTATACCATTATTTGGCTGCTATATGTCAACATCGTAACCACTTCGTCTATGCTATAAACGGAACCGCCGATCATGTTCATTTGTTGGTTGGTATGCATCCAAGTGAATCTGTAGCCTCATTAGTGAAAGAGATGAAAGGACAATCCAGTCGATGGATTAATCAGAAGTTCTATAAAGGCACATTCAGTTGGCAAGGTGGTTATGGAGCCTTCTCATATAGTCGTTCAATGGTAGCAGCGGTAAAGGGATACATTGACAATCAATGTGAGCATCATCTAAAGAAAACGTTTGAGGAGGAGTTGGCAGAGATCTTTCAAAAAGCAGGCATAGAAGCCCGACCCGAATATATCATGCATGGGGTAGAATAAATGGTGCTGTCGCGTACCTAAAGGCACGCATTCCTCTTACAATCATATTACCAGCCGTTGAAACGGCTGGCTACCTCAATTAAGCCCCGCTGGGGCTTGTATATCAAATTGCTGCCATTCAATCTTTCCGCTCGGCGCTTGCGACGCTTAACATTTCAAGCGCTCGACCTTGGTCGCTTCATTCCAGAAGAACCCTTATCAGATGGCTACGGCATCAATCGTGAGAACAGCAATTTAATTCAACCAACTGGTACACCATAAGCAAAGGAAAGCTCCCCGGCGAGGAAGCTTTCCTTTTTTGATCGTCTGTTGTCTTCTGCAGAGTTACTTGTTGTATTCTTCTGGCTGTAGCTTGAAGATACTGGAGATACGGTTCATGTCGAACTTCTCTGTGCGGTCGTAGTTATAGACGCCGTTCTGCTCCTGCTCTACGTCGGTGAGCTGCGTGTAGCAGAATCCGCAGATATAGTCGAAGCGGATGATGGTGCGGGTGAGGTCTTCGAGGCGGGAATAGAGTTCCTCGAGAGTTTTGGGCCCTTCGCCATAGCCCCATGTGTTGTCTGCATATTGCTGACCAACGACCCACTTAATGCCTCCGTATTCATCGAAGAAGTAGGGTTGGCCGCCGTAGCGCGCTTCGTACTCATTGAACTGCGGTGCCTTGCCGTCGTTCCAGGTCAGTACCTTGGCGAGTTCCTCGCCGGAGGAGGCGTAGTTGTGCAAGCTCCAGATGTCAGCTACTACGTGGTGGCCGCCGCTGACGTCGTCGATGGGTCGATAGTCGAGGTTATGGGTAAGCACGTAGACGTCGCTGACGAAGCGGTCGTGCTGACGGGCAGATTCGCGGTCGCGCGAGCGCCCCCATGTTTCATTATAAGGTGTCCACATAATGATGGAGGGGTGGTTGCGGTCGCGGACGACGACTTCTTCCCATTCGGTGATGAAGTTGCGGGCGGTGCGTTCGTCCTGCATGTCCATTCCCCAGCTGGCGCTCTCGGAGGAGACAAGGTATCCGAGTTTGTCGGCCCAGTAAAGGAAGCGCTCCTCGAAGACTTTCTGATGGAGGCGGGCTCCGTTGAAGCCAGCCTTCAGTCCCAGTTCCACATCACGGCGCAGGTCGGCATCGGAGGGTGCTGTCCAGACGCCTGTGGGATAGAAGCCCTGATCGAGGACGGTGCGCAGGTAGAGCGGTTTGTTGTTGAGGAAGAGGCGGTTGCCTTCGATGTGAATCTTGCGCATGCCGGCGTAGGAGGTCACGTGGTCGAGGACGTTGCCGTCAGCAGCCTTCACGTTCAGTTCGATATCATAGAGGAAGGGAGCTTCGGGCGACCAGGTCTTGACGCTTTTCAGCGGCAGGATGACATTCATAGGGGTGGAGGCACGCTGCTGTTGGCGGGCGACAATCTTGCTGCCGTCGCGGACGATGACTTCGAGGGTTTGTCCGGCCTGAAGGGCGAAGAACTGGGGCTGGATGATGAATCGTTTCTCATCGAGTTCAGGAATGATGTAGGCATTCTTCAGTCCGAAGGGGCTGACGGCTTCCATCCATACGGTTTGCCAGATGCCAGTGGTGCGGGTGTACATGCACCCGTAGCTACCATACTCATGACTCTGCTTGCCAGTAGCCTGCAGGCCAGAGCGTGTGTTGTCCTCCACGCGGACGACGAGGTTGTGGTCAGCACCGTCGGCCACGGCGTCTGTGATGTCAAAACTGAAGCTGCTGCTGCCGCCCCAGTGGTGTCCGATGAGTTCCCCATCGATGTACACGGCGCAGAAGTAATCCACGGCTCCAAAGTTCAGGCGCACGCGCTTGCCGGCCCATTCGGCAGGACGACGGATGGTGCGGTGGTACCACATTCCGGCGATGAAGTCCTTGTATTCCACTCCCGAGAGCTTGCTCTCTGGGCAGAAAGGCACGGTGATTTGGTTCTGGAATCCTTGGCTGGACTTGAGGTCGCGCTGCATGCCCGAAAGGGCGAAATCGAACTCATAGGTCCAAGTGCCGTTGAGGTTCTGCCACGCCTCGCGCACGAACTGTGGACGAGGATACTCGGCTCGTGGAAGGGCATCTGCCCACGCTGCAAAGGAACAACTGATCAGCATCAGTAATCCTAACGAAAATCTCTTCATATCTCTTTAATGTGTAAATTGTTTGTGTAGTCTGCGGAAAAAGGAAGACTTTAGAGTACTCTGCGGATGGCTTTCTGCACGAGGGGCTCCATAACGTCATAGCCGGCTTCATTGGGGTGAGCCACATCTTTGCGGAGGTCGGGGTTCAGTTCGCGGTTCTCGCCAAAGACGAGTGCAGAGTAGTAGTCCACATAGGGATAACCGTTCTTTTCGGCATATTTCTTGATGCGGGCGTTGAGGCTGGCAATCTTGTCGGCAGCATCAGTAATTTCCGGACGCCAGGCGAAGCTGGCAGCAGGCAGCACGCTGGTGAGGATGACCTTGATGCCGTTTTCCTTGGCCAGAGTGGCCATGGCGACAATGTTTTGGAAGGTGCGGCGCTCGGAATACGGATGGTTGTTGATGGCTACATCATTGGTGCCGGCGTTGATGACGACGGCGGCGGGCTTCAGGTTGATGACATCCTCGTAGAAGCGGAGCAGCATCTGATAGCTGGTCTGTCCGCCGATGCCGCGGCCGATGTAACCGTTTTCTGTGAAGAAATTGGGATGCATACTGTACCAGTTCTGGGTGATGGAGTTACCCATGAAGACTACGCGTTTGCCATTGTTGGCCTCGGCTGCGAGGCGTTCGTTATCTGCCTGATAACGGCCAAAGTTAGCAAAATCGTCCTGCCCACACACCGTTGTTGATAAACCGGCGAAAGCGAGCAGCATCATTGTAAATAGCTTTTTCATTGTAGTGAGGTGTTTAAAGTTTTAAGTTGTAATAATAGGTTTTTGTGAGTGATTGCTATGTACTTTAGACGTAGTTTAGGTCTTTGTGGTTGCAAAGTTAGACAATAAATATGAGAAAAAAGGAAATTTTCTTGCCATTTTTGCATAACTGCTTCCATATTTCGAAAAAAAAAACGAACTTTGCACCCGAATTAACAAAAATGCCCTAATTATGGAATACAATTTCAGAGAAATCGAGCAGAAATGGCGCCAGCGTTGGGTGGCGCAACAAACGTATAAAGTTACAGAGGACGCAAGTCGCAAGAAATTCTATGTTCTCAACATGTTTCCCTACCCCAGTGGTGCGGGATTGCATGTGGGGCATCCCCTCGGATACATCGCCAGCGACATCTACGCCCGCTACAAGCGTCTGCAGGGGTTCAATGTGCTGAATCCTATGGGGTATGATGCCTATGGATTGCCTGCCGAGCAGTATGCCATCCAGACTGGTCAGCACCCCGCCATCACCACGGAAGCTAATATCAATCGCTACCGCGAGCAGCTGGATAAGATAGGCTTCTGCTTCGACTGGAGCCGCGAGGTGCGCACCTGTGAGCCCGGTTATTATCATTGGACGCAGTGGGCTTTTCAGAAGATGTTCGGCTCGTTCTATTGCAACGCTTGCCAGAAGGCTCAGCCGATAGAAAAGCTTGTTGAGCATTTCGCAAAGGAAGGTACTGCCAACTTGGATGTGGCCCAGAGTGAGGAACTTAGCTTCACCGCCGATGAGTGGAACTCCTGGGACGAAGTGAAGCAGCAGCAGGTGCTGATGAACTACCGCATCGCCTACCTGGGCGAGACGATGGTGAACTGGTGTCCGCAGCTGGGAACGGTGCTGGCCAACGACGAGGTCATCGACGGTGTTTCAGCTCGCGGCGGTTTCCCTGTCGTTCAGAAGCGGATGAAGCAGTGGTGCCTGCGTGTCTCGGCTTATGCACAGCGTCTGCTCGATGGCTTGGAGACCATCGACTGGACAGAGTCGCTGAAGGAGACGCAGCGCAACTGGATTGGTCGCTCTGAGGGTGCAGAAGTAGAGTTCAAGGTGAAAGACTCTGACAAGAGCTTCACCATTTTCACCACCCGCGCAGACACCATGTTTGGCGTCACCTTCATGGTGCTGGCTCCCGAAAGCGAGCTGGTGCAGGAGCTGACGACTCCCGAGCAGAAAGCCGCTGTGGACGAGTATCTTGCCTATGTGAAGAAGCGCACGGAGCGCGACCGCATCAGCGACCGCAAGGTGACGGGTGTCTTCTCCGGCTCGTATGCCATCAATCCCTTCACAGGCGAAGCCAACCCCATCTGGATTTCGGAATATGTGCTGGCAGGCTATGGAACAGGAGCCATCATGGCCGTTCCTGCCCACGACAGCCGCGACTACGCCTTCGCCAAGCATTTCAACCTGCCCATCGTGCCGCTGGTCGAAGGCTGTGATGTCAGCGAAGAGAGTTTTGATGCCAAGGAAGGTATCGTCTGCAACTCACCGAAGGCCGGCGCCACACCTTATATTGATTTCTCGCTCAACGGACTGACCATCAAGGAAGCCATTGCCGCCACGAAGAAATATGTGAAGGAACAAGGACTGGGCCACGTGAAGGTGAACTACCGCCTGCGCGATGCCATCTTCTCGCGCCAGCGCTACTGGGGTGAGCCCTTCCCCGTATATTATAAACAAGGTATGCCGCAGATGATTCCCGAGGAGTGTCTGCCGCTGGAGTTGCCGGAGGTGGATAAGTTCCTGCCGACGGAGACTGGTGAACCTCCCTTGGGCAACGCGAAGAAGTGGGCGTGGGACACGAAGACGAACAGCGTGGTTGATTGTTCTGCTATCGACAACGAGACCGTATTCCCCCTCGAACTGAATACCATGCCAGGATTCGCAGGTAGCTCGGCCTATTATCTCCGCTATATGGATCCGCACAACGACCAGGCACTCGTCAGCCCCGAAGCCGATGAATATTGGCAGAACGTAGATCTCTATGTGGGTGGTTCGGAGCACGCCACGGGGCATCTCATCTACTCCCGCTTCTGGAACAAGTTCCTCTTCGACCTGGGCGTCAGCCGCAAGGAAGAACCCTTCCAGAAACTTGTCAACCAGGGAATGATCCAGGGACGCTCGAACTTCGTTTATCGTATCAAGGACACCAACACCTTCGTCAGTCTCGGTCTGAAAGACCAGTATGATGTCACTCCGCTGCACGTGGATGTGAACATCGTCAGCGGCGACGTACTGGACGTTGAAGCCTTCAAGGCCTGGCGGCCGGAATACGCTACGGCAGAGTTCATCCTCGAAGACGGAAAGTATGTATGTGGATGGGCGGTTGAGAAAATGTCGAAGTCGATGTTCAACGTGGTAAATCCAGATATGATTGTCGAGAAGTTCGGCGCCGACACGTTGCGCCTGTACGAGATGTTCCTGGGTCCTGTGGAGCAGGCCAAGCCCTGGGATACCAATGGCATCGACGGTTCCCACCGCTTCCTGAAGAAGTTCTGGAACCTGGCACAAAACATTCTTGCTCAGAATACGCAGACTGCCCCCACCGCTGCAGAGCTGAAATCCCTCCACAAGCTCATAAAGAAGGTGACGGAGGACATCGAGAACTTCAGCTACAATACCGCCATTCCCGCCTTCATGATTGCCACAAACGAACTGACGCAGCTGAAGTGTACGAATCCCGCCATCCTCGAAGCCATGGTGGTGCTCATCGCTCCCTTCGCTCCTCATATCGCTGAGGAACTGTGGGAAAGCCTTGGCCACAGCACCACTGTATGCGACGCCCAGTGGCCGCAGTTCGAAGAGAAGTATTTGGTGGAAGATACCGTGAAGATGATGGTGGCCTTCAACGGCAAGACACGTTTCGGAATTGACTTCCCCGCTGATGCCGACAATACCACCATTGAGGCTGCAGCCCGCAACCATGAGCTCACTTCCAAGTATTTGGAAGGCAAGCAGATCATGAAAGTCATCATTGTTCCCAAACGAATGATAAATATTGTCTGCAAGTAATGCCACGTATCAATCCTATCCACATTTGGGATGAAGTCAAGGACTACTTCTTCATCTTTCTTGGATGCCTGATGTACAGCATCGGCTTCTGCCTCTTCCTGCTGCCCTATAAGTTCATTCCCGGCGGCTGCACAGGTATCTCTGCCCTCATCTACTACGGCACCGGCATTCCCACCCAGTACAGTTACTTCATCATCAACGCCATCCTGTTGTTAATAGGTCTGAAGGTGCTTGGATTCAAATATTTTACAAAGACCATCTATGCCGTTGTCCTTATCACCATCCTGCTTGAAATCATTCAGGGAATCCTCATCCAGCCCGACGGCACTTTGCCCCGTGTAGCAAACGACGAGGAGTTCATGGCTGCTGTCCTGGGAGGCACCATCGAGGGTACGGGGCTCGCAATCGTGTTCCTCAACAACGGTTCCACGGGTGGCACTGATATTATCGCGAGCATCGTAAATAAGTACAAGAATTTCTCCATGGGACGCATCCTGATGTGGTTGGACTTCGCCATCGTCACCAGCGGTTTCCTCGTGCTCCAGGACTGGCATAAGGTGGTTATCGGTTATTGCATTCTGCTGATTTCCATGGTGATGCTTGACTATACGATGACCTCAGCCACGCAAAGCGTGCAGTTCACCATCATCTCTGAAAAGTACGAGCAGATTGCGGAGGCTATTAATAAAGAGGTGCGACGCGGAGTGACGGAACTGCACGGCGAAGGCTGGTATTCCAAGCAGGAGCGCCGCGTGCTGATTGTGATGGCTCGACGGCGCGAGAGTACCCGGATATTCCGGCTTATAAAGCACATCGACAACCAAGCTTTTGTCACCATGACGAAAGTCGTGGGAGTCTATGGCGAGGGATTCGATCGCATCAAGACGTGAGTGTGGCGGATGGGTTCATGGATAAAGATTCAAGTAGCATGAAGATAGTTTTTGCAACCAACAATGCCCACAAACTGCAGGAAGTAAGGCAGATCCTGGGCGACCGCTTCGAAGTGGTGGGACTCGCAGATATTGGCTGCCATGAGGATATTCCTGAGACGGCAGAGACGCTGGAGGGCAACGCCCTGCAGAAGGCCCGCTACGTGAAAGAGCACTACGGGCTGGATTGTTTTGCCGATGATACGGGGCTGGAAGTGCGGGCGCTGGACGGCGCTCCCGGAGTCCATACCGCTCGCTATGCCGAGCTCTTCGGTGCCGGCGACACCCACGACAGTAATGCGAATATGAACCTCCTTTTGCGGAATTTGGAAAATAAATCCGACCGCCACGCAAGATTTCGCACCGTTATTGCGTTAATATATCAAGGAGAGGAACATCTCTTCGAGGGCATCGTGGAAGGAGAGATTCTGCATGAGCGCCACGGACACGAAGGTTTTGGCTACGACCCCGTCTTTGAACCAGAGGGCCGTGGAGTCAGCTTCGCAGAGATGCTTGCCGCCGACAAGAATGCCATCAGCCACCGCGGCCGCGCTTCGCAGAAACTGGTGGAGTTCCTGAAAAACGCAAAATGTGACTGAACGAATGACAAGTGAAAAATAATAAGTTGTATATGAAACGATTTCATGACGGTTCTTCCTTGAACGTAGGGCACCTGCTTGGGCGCCTGTCTGCTCTGTGCATACTTTTATTTTTCAATTTTTTATTTTTCGATTTTCAATTTTCACTTTCTGCTCAGCAAATCGGCTCATGGCAGGTTTATCCCGCCTACACCGTCTGCACCCGGAACATTCCGGCTGGGAACAAAGTGTATGCACTGATGGAGAGCAAGCTGATGGCCTACGACACGGAGGACGAGAGCATCACCACCTTCGACTGGCAGCGGCAGCTCAACGATATTTCCATCTCTTTCATCCACTACTGCGCCGAGGCCAAACGGCTGGTGATTATCTATGACAATGGGAATATCGACCTTTTGTCCACGGAGGACGACACCGATGTCATCAACCTTTCGCAACTGAAGAACAACACGCTTCAGAACAAGACCGTCAACAACCTGCAGGTAAGGGGCACGAAGGCTTACGTCTGCACTGGCTTTGGAGTGCTGGTCATTGATGTCAAGGAGGGAATCATCAACAACACCTATAACCTCGGCCTCGCTGTCAACTCTTGCGCTGCCACCGACGATGCCCTGTACCTTGGCACTGCCAATGGCATTCTGAAAGGAGCGTTCTCCGAGAACCTGCAGGACAAAAAGAACTGGCAGCAGGTGGATGCACAGCTGCAGCCCACCCGCATGGAATATTTCGATGGCCGCATTTGGGCACAGCAGGGGAACCAGCTCTTCCTCTCCGATGCCGCCGTGACCCAGTTCACCAGCGCACTGCAGTTCACGCCTACGTTCATGAACGTCTCGGACAACAGCCTCCTCCTCGGAAACGCGTCCAACCTTATTATCTACTCGAGCGCCACCAACAGCAAGCAATATCCTGGCACCTATTCATGGAGCGAGCTCCGCAAGCAGGGTAACACCTTCTGGGCCAGCGACAATACTGAAGGTCTGCAAGGCTACGTCCTCGATGATGCCGGCTCCTTCCAGCTGAAGACCTCCCAACTGCACCCCAACAGTCCCCTGCACGATTACAGCTATCATCTGCGCTTTGTCAACAACCGGTTGCTTGTGTCCGGCGGTAACCGCAATTACTCCAGCAGTAGCCGTCCCGGCACCGCCATGATTCTGGATGCCGATGGCAAATGGATAAACTTCGATGCTAAGTCCGTTGTCGAGCTGCTGCCCAAGGAACGCTTTCTGGATGTTACCGACATCGCTCAGGACCCGCAGGATGCAGATCATCACTATGTGGGCACGGCACGCAGCGGCATCTTCGAATTCCAGAACGCACGTTGTAAGGGACACTACGGCTATGACAACAGCCCCCTGCAATCCATACTTCCCACGAATCCGTCCCCGCAGAACTTCGTCGTTGGCAACGGAGTGCAGTACGACAGCGAAGGAAATCTCTGGGTGTTGAATAGCCGCGTTGACACCATCATCCATATTTTGAAGCCCGACGGCAAGTGGAAGAGCCTCTATTTCGAAGATATTGCGGGCATTAGCGCCATTGACAACTTCCTCTTCGACAGCTACGGCTACGTTTGGATGAACAGCCGGCGCGTGGAAGGCAGAGGCATCATCCAGCTGGATTACAACGGCACCATCGACAACACCCGCGATGACAAAATCAAACTCCGCTCGTCGATAACTAACCAGGATGGCACCGTCTACACCCCCGATGAGTTCTACTGTATGACAGAAGACCTCGACGGAAGGATATGGATAGGCACCAACTTGGGAACCTTCATCATCAATGAACCCGGCAACTTCCGCCAGGAGAACTTCACCTACGAACAGCTGAAGGTGTCACGACAGGACGGTAGTGGACTGGCCGACTACCTCCTGAATGGCATCCCTGTGCTGTGTATCACCGTTGATGGCGGTGGACGACTCTGGTTTGGGTCCCAGAACAGCGGAGTGTACCTCATTAGCCGCGATGGGCAGGAAGAGATCCATCATTTCACCACCGACAATTCCCCCCTGATCTCCAACAGCGTCTATGATATTGCTATCGACCACCAGACGGGCCGCGTCTATTTCGCTACCGAACAAGGCCTCTGTAGCTACGTCTCCGACGCCACCCAGCCCGTTCAGGAACTCCAGGCCGACAATGTCATCGCCTATCCTAATCCCGTTGCTCCCGACTACAACGGCCCCATCGTCATCAAGGGACTGGTCCAGGACTCCGAGGTCAAGATCCTCACAAGTTCAGGAGCACTCGTATGGCGGGGGAAATCCAACGGCGGCATGTGCAGTTGGGACGGATGCAACAAGAGCGGCCGCCGTGTATCCTCTGGCGTCTATCATGTCGTGGCCAACGACCCTGACGGTAACTCCGCTGTCGTCACGCGCATTGCCATCATCCACTAAAACAACCCTTTCTGCTATGTATCCGTACGTTCACAGTCATACACTACGAACGTGGGTGCTGTCTCTGGTGATAGCACTCCTCGGCACCGCGGACACCTGGGCGCAGAGCGAGGTACAGATAGACCGCCAGCTGCTGCTGAGTACGACATTGCCGCTGGTGGAGATAGAGAGTGTGGATGGCGAGATGCCAACCTGCGACTATGTCACCCACCCAGAGGGGGCTATGGGCGAGAGTATCACCAACACCACCAAAGTACCTGGCCGCGTCACCATCAGCCTCCGCGATGCCGTACTTTATGACAGCGGCCCCTATGTCCAGAAGGAAAGCGGCATGACTTTCAAGATTCGTGGGAATACCAGCGCCTATCTCGAACGCAAACCCTACAAGATCAAGTTGCAGAAGAAAGCCGACCTGCTGTCGAGGGACGACCCGCAGCGCTTTGCCGACAAAAACTGGGTACTGATACCTACTGGCCCTTGGATTGATTTGATGGTGGGCTTCCGCCTCAGCCAGTTGATAGGACTCGAGTGGACACCCGCCATGCAGTATGTCAATGTTGTCATCAACGGCAACTTTCAGGGTGTATATGCATTAGTGGAACAGATTCGGCGCAACGAGCGATGCCGCATCAACGTGGACAAGACCACTGGCTACATCATCGAGCGCGACCCCTACTGGTGGAATGAAGACGTCTATTTCTCCACCGAGGAATACAGGAAGGAATACACCTTCAAATATCCGGAGGAAGAAGATGTCACCTTGGACCAGATTGCCTACGTCAGCGGGCTCATCCGTCAGATGGAGCAGTCCATTACCGACGGCACCTACGACGAGTATATCGACATACCAAGCTGGGCCACGTGGCTTCTGGCACATGACATACTGGGCACCTGGGACAGCGGAGGCTCCAATATCTTCCTTGCAAAATACGATGACAACCCCACCTCGTTGTTCAAGATGGTGTGCCTCTGGGACCTGGATTCCATGACCCGGATGAAGGACGCTTGGGCCCCCATCCACACCGGTCCCTTCTTCTATTTCCCTCAGCTACTCTCCAGCAGCAACCCCGCCTTCCTCCAGGCATATCTCGATAAGTGGAGCGCCGTCTCACCTATGCTCTTTGAGGACATGGAATCCTATCTCGACTCCATCAGCCAATCTGATTTAGGAGCCTCTATTAGCGCCATGAAAGCCATTGAGGAACAAGCTTTCCACTATCAAGGGTCGACCTTCGAACAGGATATCGCCGACCTCCGCAATTGGTTCACCACACGCCAGCGCTGGCTCTCCCAGCAAATGTCGATCCTTCAGACCCCCGTCGCCCCGCTGGAGGCCAGTCCCTCCTCCCCCTCCTCCTCTACGACATTCTACGACCTCTCCGGCCGCCGTGTCTTCCTCCACTCCTGTGGCACCAGCTCTCACCATGGCCTAGTCCCTCCCTTCCGTGCCCTCCTCCTTCAACCCAACGGCAAGAAGATCATCCAAGGGCGATAGTGCTATCTTTCACCACCCCTTCTGATAGGTAGTGATAGTTACTTGGTTGTTATAATGGGATGTTCTGATAGTTAAGGATTAAGTCAGTGGAAGCTGGTTCTCGAAAATCTAGTCTAGGACAAACGTGTAGAAAGCACAGGGTGTCCCTGTTTGGACGAGGGCTCTTTACTCACGCACTCTTCTTCGCCTTAGGTAAACCTATCTCGCATTCTATGAGCGCTGAGAAGTCTGCTTTGATGACAACACAAATTGTCATCAAAGCAGCTACCCTCCAGTCCACTTCATGTCGTTGAGGAAAACCCTATGTTCTTTACTCTCTCACGCTTCCGTTCGCGGCAGTATGCGGAACTGCATGGGTGTCACCTTGTACTGCTTTTTGAAGAGGTTCGAGAAGTAGGACGTGTCGTCGAATCCGCATTCGTATGCGATGGTGCTCACGGGCTTTTCGGTGTCTTTGAGCAGTCGGCATGCTTTCTCCAGACGTATGCGGTTGAGGAAGTTGTTGGCGGGCATTCCAGCAGTGGCTGCCAGTCGGCGTGTGAACTGCGAGCGGCTCATGCACAGTTCCGATGCCAGGTCGTCGATGCTCAGCTTACCGTTTTTAAGGTTTTGCTCATATAACTCAGCCACCTTTGCCAGGAATTCCATGTTCTCCTTCTTCAGGCGGGGATTCTCCTGCGACATCGTTGTCTGTGCATTTCCGTTCTCTGCGTTGTGTGCCAACTCTGTAGCTTTGTCTGTAGGTGCGGAGAGGTCTGCTGCCTCATTGAGCATATCTTGTTCAGGGGCTGCAGTTTGGCGTTTTCTAGCCAATAGCCATCCGCCAGCCATCCCTATCAAGCCGGCAACCACGGCCAACAGTGCATAGTACAGCCACGAGCTCCCCTCCGTAACATCATCTGCCGGTTCGCGCAGGAGTTCGCGCTGGCTGCGTCCCAGTTCTGCCGTGAGTTTGTCGGCACGTTCACTGTGGATACTGTCGGTCAGCACCAAAGCTTCATTCAGATAGGCCAATGCCTTGGGCGCGTTGGTGTCGGCGTAGGCTTCAGCCATCAGTCGGCATACCTGCTGGAGGGTGTAGCGGAATCCCATCTGGCGGCACCGCTGCTCGCATTCTTCCAGAACTTTCAGGGCATTTGCCTTATCGCCACGGCGGAGGTACAGTTGTCCCATCTGCTTGAGGTTGATGGTTAGCGACTGCTGCTCTCCGGCAGTCCTCAGCAAATCCGCCGCACGGATGTAGAAGGATTCTGCACGCATGTCATCGCCCGCGGCAGCATAGATGTCAGCCATCTGCGAGAGTCGTCTGGCGGCCTTCACCTCGTTGCCGGCCGTGCGTTCCAGTTCATAAGCTCGCTGGGCATAATGCAGTGCACGGGGCGTGTCTCCCGCCTTGGCATATATTTCCGCAGCGAGACCGTAGCGCACACCCAGGTGCGAGCTGTCGGGCAGCGTGCGTTCGAGATCTATCGCGCGCAGGACATATCTTTCCGCGTCGTCCAATGCACCCGCCTGCAGGCACAGACCCGCGAGCGTGTTGTAGGCACGGGCGAGGTTGGGAATGTTCCTCGAGATGCTGTCCAGTCGCAGTTCTTCCCTTGTCGCTTCCAGCGCTGCGTCCATTTGTCCCATGCGGCTTGCTGCTACCGCCTGATAGGCCAGAGCCTCCGTGGCTGTTACCGTATCATTACAGAGCAGGGCTGCAGCTGTGGCTTGACGGCTGGCAACCAGCGTTGCGGGCATGTCTGTACGATTAGCGTAGTAGTATGCCGCCAGATTCAGGTGGATGGTCTTCATCCGCTCGTCGTGCCCAGTCTGGTGTGTAAAACGTATGAGACTGTCGGTGATTCCTTCGGCATCTAAGAGGAGCATCAACTCGTTGGAAGCTGCTATAGCCGACGCATTGTCGGACTTGGTTGCCAACTGGTAGAGGCTGTCGACGGAATCGCCGATTGCAGCAGATTGAAAGAAAAAGAGTGCAGCGGCTGCCACAGGGATTTTGAGGACTATTCTCATGCTTTTTCCTAATTTGATGCGGCAAATTTACGACAAAAATCATTCCCTACCAAGAAAAAAAGCAAAAAATGGTCTTTATTGAACCTTAGGACAAATTGTAAATATAAAATGCTATTTTTCAAATATCTAAGTATTGTTTCTTATTTGAAAATTACAATTTATTTCAAGAAAATCGCCCGAATATTACAAAATATTGGCCTAAAAACTCAACGGAGGTTTCGCCCCTAGCCGTTATCTTTGCACCCAGATAATGGCAAATTTTATCATTTAACCATAATTTTACCTGCTTATGAAACGTTCTACTTTACTCCTTTCATTGCTGCTATCCAGCTTCCTGTCACTGTCAGCAGCAGGCATTTGGACGCCTATGGCTACAGGTTCTGCCGAGACTCCACTCTACGTGCGCGTTACTGTAAATGGTATTCCAACTACTTCCGGGTTGGAGGTTGCCGCATTCATTGATGGTGTCTGCCGTGCCGATGCCACCAGTGCCAATTACCTCGGGAACAGCGCTTATCAACTGCGTGTAAACGGTACCCCTGAGGATATGAACAAGACCATCACCCTCAAGGCCTTCTACAACAATCTGGTCTATGTCTTCACAACGACCGAGATCTTCGACAACGAAACCTCCACGCACTCCGTGCCTATCGACCTTTATCTCGATGCTGTTGTGGGCGTTACCCTTGCCAATCCCATCAACATCGTCGCAGCGCTCCCTGCCGTTCGGAATCTTATGGCTGATGTCACGATTAACTACGACGAAGCTTCGCGGCAGAACAAATCCACACTCGAAAGCGAACTTGAATATATCTGGGCTCCCGCATCTGGAACAATGACAGTCGTTGGTAACTCGCTGACAGCCACTGCTGTGACGCCACCTGATGGCTGTGCCTTGAACCTTACGGTCCAAGGGCCGAACTACGGATCCAATGTGGCTAAAAAGCAGTTCTCTACCTCGACTTCCACGCAGGTCATCGTCACGGAGCCTGTCGTCGATGTGACTTCCATCACCCTCAGCCCTACGAGCATTACCGCAACAGTCGGCGACAACTACCTCACGAAAATATCGGAACTGGTAACGGTCACTGTCCTTCCCGGCAATGCCACCGACCCAAGCTGGACAACTTCGATCGACCCCTCCAGCACAGCTGCACTGGAGGGTTATGTCATCTCGGCTCCTGGAATACTGAAGGTCATCATCGCCTCCGCATCAAACCCAGAGATAACCGCAATGCTCACGATAAATATTCCTACGCCCGTCAGTTTCAACTATCCCGCAGATTTGGTATTGTCTAAGCTCCACGCCACACCTGTCACCTTCACGAACCTTGTGGGCGACGACTTTGACAAGAGCTTGATAACCATTGTCTTCAGCGATGCCACATCGGGTCAGCCCTGTGCCACGGCAGTCATGTCCGATGCCTCTGGTATGAATTGGAACTTCACCGGTCAGTATGTGGGTACCTATAATTATCGCGTGTACTACAACGGCAATCCCATGCGTAGCACTACGGATGCCACGGCCGGTGTGGTCCACATCCCCGCTGAGGTAGCCCTGAACAATACCGGTTGGGACTGGATTTCGCTCTATGCCTTCGGTGCAGGCCAAACAACTTATCCCCTACAAGGTGGTGGCGGGGCTTACCTTCCCTGGATGAATCTCGATGCCAACAACAAAATCATCGAAATCCGCTCCCAGTCCGCTCTGCTCTACAATGATGCCACATGGGGCTTCATAGGCGACATCACAGAGCTCACACCCGCAGGTGGTATGTATAAGGTGAAAGCCGCATACGCTGATGCAGGTTCCTGCGTTATAGATCTCGGCGTGGACTGCGTGCCCATCACTTCCACCACCGCTGTCTATAACACCATCCAGACGGGCTACACCTGGATCAGCTATCCTCTGGAGACAGCCACGACAATCGCTCAGACCCAGCTGGCCACCAACGCTCAGGCCGGCGACATGATTATCGGTAAGACGACCTCCGCTACTTTCAACGGCACAGCCTGGCTGCCTGCAGATTTCGCCTTCCAACCTGGTAAGGGTTATATTTACTACACCGCAGGAGGTGGCGGTTTCCGTCCGAACTTCAACGCTCCTGCCGGCGGTGGTGTCAAGGGTGCTTCGCCTGCTGTCCACCTCGATGAACAACCCGCAGAACCCAGCCCGTGGAAGTACGATGCCAGCCCCTTCGCCGACAACATGCCCGTCATTGCTGCCCTCGAAGGTCTCGAGACTGGCGAACGTTTCAGCATCGGTGCCTATGTCGGTGACGAGTGCCGTGGTGAGGGCGCTGCCATCGACGGCAACCTCTTCATTATCAACGTGGCAGGCAAGGCCGGCGAACTGGTGCACTTCCGCCTCTATAACAAGGCTACCGCCGAGTTCTCCGAACTGGATCAGTCCATCGTCTACACTTCCATGCAGGGTTCCCTGCGAGCTCCGGTCAAGCTGAGCGGCAGCGGTGTGGTGGATGGCATCCAGAGCACTACCGGCACACCGACTTCAGGCGATGCCTATAATCTCGCCGGACAAAAGGTCGGTCGTGGCTACCGCGGAATCATTGTCACCAACGGACGTAAGGTGGTGAAGTGAACCTCGATAAGTGAATAATGAAGTGTGAAGAGTGAAGAATGAGAAGCCAGAGACACCATAGAATTTTCAGCAAAGGCAGACTTGCAGGTTTGCTGCTACGGGGCGTCTTTTTATTGTTCACTCTTCACTCTTTCATTTCTCCTTATTCTCTCTCTGCCCAGAATATCTCGGAGATTGCTAAGTCCGACCCGCTCATCATTTCCGGAGCCATTGGCACACGTAACACTTACCGCTATACCTCGGGAAGCAACAGCTATTCCTCGCCGTTGAGCAATGCACTGTTTCTGGATCTGAACATCTCGCTCTACGGCTTCAACATGCCCTTCTCGCTATACTACAGCAACTCCAACCTGGAGTTCTCCTATCCGCAGCTCTCACTGAGTATGACGCCGCAGTACAAGAACTGGACGGGTTATTTGGGGCAGAACAGCATGCCGTTCTCCAGCTACATTATGAATATGTCGTTCATGGGAGCTGGCGTGGAGTACAACAGCAAACGCTGGCACGCTGGAATCTTCTATGGTCGCCTGCACAAAGCCGTGAACGACGACCCCAATGACCCGTTGGCTCGCAGCCCGCAGTACAAACGCATGGCGTGGGGCTTCAAAGCGGGCTACGGCAATCGCAAGAACTACATAGACCTGTTCTTCCTGAAAGCCTATGATGTCGATGGTTCTCTCAATGACTACTGGCGAACGAAGATCAATGCCAAGGATAACATAGTCATTGGCCTGAAGGGCGCATTGGCGCCGCTGAAATGGATGTCCTTCACCGCCAATGCCGCGCTGTCCGTCTTCAGCACCGACATCACCGCTGACCCCGTAAAGGCTGGTGAAGCCACCAAGTGGGATAAGGTCTTCGATGTCCGCTATTCCTCCCTGATGCGTTTCGCGGGCGATGTGAGCATGAACCTTCGCTTCGCTGGCATCGCTGCGCACCTCTCGTATAAGATGGTGCAGCCGGACTACACTTCGCTGGGGCTCAACTATATGGCCAACAACTACCATAGCTTGGGTGTCAACCTGAGCACCAGCCTCTTCAAGAAAATCTCTCTTTCTGCCACCTTCTCTGGACAGGCAGACAACCTGACCAATCGTCAGATGTATACTACGCGCGGGTTTATATATGGTATACACGCGAATGCGCGCCTGAACAATAATATTAATATAGGAGCCAACTACAACGGCTACACGCAGGTGCAAGGCAACGGCACCGCCATTGTCCCCGACAGCACCCGCATCCATCGTCAGATGTCCAGCTACAGCCTGACGCCCTCCTATTCCCTTGATAGGGAAACCCTGACGCATACAGCATCTCTTTCGCTGAACCTCACCCAGAACCTCGACCGTAATCCCCATGCTACGGGCGAGAGCGACGTGACGACACTTGCCCTGGGTGCTTCCTACTGCATGGGGGTTAAGGACTGGGGTGTGGACTTCACCCTCAGCCTAAGTGACCAGCAGACCCGTGGCTACAATACTCGCTATCGCAGCGACATCGCATCGCTCTCGGCCGGTCGCTCCTTCCTCGAAGAAAACAACCTGCACGTCTCCCTGACGGGCAATATCGTATATAATGAGGTGTGGCATCAGTCCAAGAGCCTCTCCCTCGGCGGCAGTGCCTCTGCAAGCTATGTCCTCAAGAAGAATCATGCCTTCTCCGCTGCCATGAGTTTCAATAAGTATGGCGACGTCAACCTCTCGCGGCTGCGTAGCGACCTCGGCAATATTGACTTTTCTGCCAGTCTGAACTACACCTACACATTCGAGTGGAAGGCGATAACGCGAAAAGGAAACAATTAGTCAAAGACCCTATGATATATCCAATGAATATAGTCCGACGTCTTCTTCACAAGTATATATTCCCCTCCACGACAGGTGGTCTGAAGAGGGAACTATTACGTGTTCCTTCTGGAAGAGCTGGCAGGGGAGTGGGGCTGTTCCTTTTCCTCCTCATTCAACTTTTCCCCTTCAGTACCCCTCTTTCCACATGTATGGCTCAGGAAGTGATGGTCACGGTGACGCCTGTCCAGCAGGTACTGCCGCCCCAGGTCTTCCTCTATGTCTTCAACACCGGAGCCTACTTCAATATCACCCTGACGAACCTGACCGACGAGGTTCAGGATGTCTATCTTGGCTTCCAGATTGACCAGACGATGCCGGACAACGGTCTCTCTGTCTCTACTCCTCCCAAGCGCCAGCCCGCCCGCCCGTATTCCATCCCTGCCAAGGGCGTCTATCAGCTCTCGCTGGTCGAGATGAACGAGATGTTCAAGCACATACCCTTGAGCGAGGTGAATGCTCCGCAGGACCTCTTCACGAATTACACCAACGGTTCCTTCGGTCTGTTGCCCGAAGGACTGTACCAAGTGCATCTGACGGCATATAAGTGGCACCAGCCCGCCTACGCCACGCCGCAGGCTGCAAGTAGCCCCGAGGATGGCATCGGTTTCTTCAATATCTGCTACAATGCTCAGGCACCGAAATTCCTTACGCCCGTGAATCTGGACTTCGGCAAGGACGACAGTCACATCGCGGACGTAGATCCTCTGTCGCCCATCTTCACGTGGGCTCCTCCCGTGGTAGTTTGTAACCCCACGGCCACCACATTCGAGTACAACTTCACCGTGGTCGAGATGCTTCCTATGCAGGATGCCGATGATGCAGTGCGCAAAGGTGCTACGTTCTATAAAGCTTCCGAGCTCACACAGCCGCAGTGCGTTATCCCGCAGGATTACATTCGCAACATGAATCCGAATAGTACCTATGTCGCTTGGGTGCAGGCTGTGAACAAGAACAAGTCCGGCGGTGAGATTACCTATTTGCAGATTGAGAACAACGGCCGCAGCGACCTGAAACTCTTCCGCATCAAGACCTCGGATCAGGTGGATGACAATAAAAAGCAAGATGAGGACGATGAAGAGGATGACAAAGAAAAGGAACAGGATGAGGAAGATGACATTGAAGGTATTTTCAGCTTCAGTGACATCGAGGCTGCCATCGACCCGACGAAGGAATACACCTACCGCGTGCCCCAGATTACGACTCCCTACTTCTCGGATCCAAGGATTGTCCGTAAGCTGTTCGTGAACGAGGACATCAACGTGGAGTGGGACGGTGTCTATCACCTCGGCGGTCCTGGTCAGGAACCGGACACGCTGGAGTTCGCCTATACGGTTCAGCTCTTCAACGGCGGACAGGTGGCGGACAAGACTGCTGCGCTGGCTATGGAGCCCGTCTTCAGCAAGGAGGTAAAAGAAGATGAGGACTATAGCGTGACCATTCCGTGGGAAGACATCGAGCAGGTTGTGAATCTCGGTGACTACGTCGTTCTGCGTGTGGAACCCAAGTGCGTCAACGGCGACCAAGTGGCGTTCTCCACCGACACCATCAACGTGATGGATCTGGCGATGGCGGAGCATCTGGCGAAGAAATACTTCCAGTGTTCCAGCCAGATCACCATCGATAACCTCAAGCCGACCTACGATGCTGCAAGTGGACTGAGGGACAAGGTTGTCGATATAGGGCAGTACAAGCTGACCATCGACGAGATCAAGGGCACCGCAGCAGAGGGTTTCGATGGCAAGGGACGTGTGGAATGGAGCCCCCTGGGCTTCCCCATCATGGTGTGCGTGCAGTTCAAGGGGCTGAAGATCAATACTGATAACCGCGTCTATGAAGGCGTGTGCGAGAGCTATTCCAACGATGCGGGTAGCGACATTGGTTGTGTGGATAAGCTGTTCAGTGACTGGGGCATCGACAACCTGATTGGCGACGGTAAGATTGCGAATGCGCAGTACCTGCAGGGAGCCAATGTGGATGCAGCCCGTGACCTGGCGAAGAAGATCGACCTGAAGAAATACTACGGCTACGTCAAGGTGGGCAAGAACCTGCTCGATCTGGCCCGCAAGGGCAGCGTGGATCGTCTGTATATGCCTCTGGCACTGCCGAAGGACATCAACTCCTCTCCTGTGGATATCCAGATTGCGGGCATGAAGTTTGCTCCGGACCACGCGACGATGAACATCATCGGCGAGTTCGTGCTGCCGGAGAGCGACTATCTGGAGAACGACATCCTCGTATTAGGCTGTCCGCGCGTGTGTATCTCTCCGAACAGCCTGCTGCCGGAAGCCGGCACGCTGGCGCTGCTCTCTGACTTCACCATCAAGGATCCGAACACGACATACAAGATGACTTTCAAGGCTCCGCAGAACCTGCTTCAGCCGACCGACGGCTGCTATGTGGCATGGAAGGATAACAAGCTGGAGATCTTCGGCGTAGATATGGAGATGACCATTCCGGGCTTGGTGAAGGACGTGAACGGCATGCCCACGGACGAGGCGGCAAAGATGCGCATAGCAGCCAGCGTGGAGAGCTGGGACGAGTTCATGGTGGACCGCGTGACGATGGATCCCTTCCAGGTGGAAGACCTGCCGGGCTGGACCTTCACGGCACAGGACATCGTAGTGGACTTGGCATCGCAGCGTAATTCTCCGGCCATGGGAGCCTTCCCTAAAGACTATGACAAGAAGAAGGCCGGCATCGTCGGAAACGAAGTGGCCTGGGAGGGCTGCTATATTAAGAATATTTCCGTGCAGTTCCCGACGAGTATGGAGTTCAGTAGCGGTCCCTCGGTGGACGACAAAGGTATGGGGGCTGGTGTTGAGGGCCGTCGCCTGAAGATCTCAGCCACGGATATGTTCTTCGACAAGAGCGGTGCCACACTGACGCTGACAGCGGACCAGATCCTCTCAGCCTCGGCCGAGGGTGAGCTGGGAGGTTGGTCGTTCTCGCTGGACCAGGTGGGTCTGAGCATTCTCCAGAATGACTTCAAGGACTGCCATTTCAGCGGCAGCTTTGGTGTGCCTGTGGTGGAGGGCGACATAGGCTTTTCATGCCAGGTGATGAAGTTGGCCAAGGTCGACGAGAAGTCGAAGGAGGCGGGGAAGGAATATGCCTATATCTTCAAGGTGCAGCAGGTGGACAACTTGAATTTCGACTTCTTCCTGGCGAAGGCGGACATCAACAAGAAACAGACGTACCTGCTGGTGGAGGCTGTGCCGGAGAAGGGTGAGCTGAAGACACGTGTGGAGCTGATGATGGGCGGCGTGCTGGATATCGGCAGCGGTGGTATGCTCAAGGATAAGAAACTGGACTTCCGGCTTCCCGGCATCGTGTTCAGTCAGTTCCGCATAGCGAACTGCAAGGCGTGGACTTCGCAGTTTGAGGATGTGGCGAAGATGCAGAAGGCTGCCAAGGACCAGGTGAAGCAAGTGAAGATGAACGGCACGCTGGTGAACGTGAGCTACCTGATCTCCAACAAGGACTATGAGGTGAAGAAAGATCGCCTGTACATCAGCAGCGGCACATGGGGACTGGCATCGCCGCCGAAGAAGTTAGGCCCGTTCGAGCTGACGCTGAACAGCTTCAACATGGAGTACAACAACGACCTGCTGAAGCTGGTGGTGGACGGCAAGGTGGCCATCGTGCAGGGCATCGACTTGAGTGCCGAGGCGAAGCTGACGATCCAGGCGGAGGTGAAGAACATGGACGACCTCTCGAAGCTGAGCATCAAATATAAGAAGGTGGAGCTGAATGACCTCGTGCTGAAATCCACCTTTGCGGGTTGCACCTTCGACGGCTCGTTGCATCAGGAGACCGGCGATGATGCGGGCTACAGTGGCAACGTGAAGTTCGTGCTGCCGGGCGAGTTCCTGATTGTTGAGGCGAGTGCCGCTTACTACGACTACGACGACGGCAAGGGTAATGCCTACACCTGGGGTTTCTTGAAAGCCAAAGTGGGCAGCAAGGTGGGTATCGAGATAACCCCCATCAAGATTACGAGCATCACGGGCGGTTTCTACTTCAACTGCCGTCGCAACGATCAGGACGAGAAGGGCGCCACGCGCGAGAAGGGACTGATAGGTGTGGTCGTCGGCATCGGACTGAGCACCACGGCAGGCGACAGTGCGCTGAAGGGCGACTTCGAGATGACGTGTATTTACGACAAGAACCTGAATAACGGCGATGGTGGCCTAACCTCCTTTGTCTTCAACGGACACATGGAGGCTGTCGATGGCATGGTGAACGCCGATGCATCCATCGTCTATCACCACGACAACACAGACCAGTACTTAGCACTCAATGTTACGGTGGATGCCAAAGCAGATGCTTCCGAGTTGGCTGATAACATTCAGGCGATTACGAATAAATTCCAGGGAAAGCTCGACAAACTGAAGGAGAAAGGCTACAAGTTGGTCAAGGACGTGAAGGGCAGCCTGGACGATAAGATTGGCGATAATGATGGCGAGACTGATGGGGATGAAACCAAAGCCAAGAAACCCGCAGAAGTCAAGGTGGGTGCTGAGGTGTCCTTGGACTTCCGCATCACCATGAAAGAGAAGGGCAAGAAATGTTCGCCTGTGAAGTGGCACGTCTATTTGGGAAATCCGGAAAGTGAGCAGAAGCGTTGCCGCTTCACACTCATCGACTTCAAATCTCCCGTTGTTAGTGTGAACATCGGCGCCAACGCCTACCTGTGCGTCGGCAACGAACTGCCGAACAACGGCAAGCTGCCGGATATACCTTATAAAGTAAGGAAATTCCTCGACGGCAAGTCCGTGGGCGAAGGTGTGCAGAGCGCTAGCAAGAGCGAGGCCGACATGGCCCGCCAGAAGGCCATGGAAGAGGTGTTGAACCAGGCAGCCTCCGGTTGCGGCGTCATGTTGGGTGCCACGGCCTACGGCTACATCGACCTCGACTTTGGACTCCTCTACGGTAGTTTCGGTGCAACTGCAGGCTTCGACATCGCACTCACCAAGTTCAAGAACCCGCAGTGGTGCGCGAACTTCAAGAGCAATATGGGCTTCCACGACTGGTACGGCAACGGTCAGCTCTATGCCTCCTTGGAGGCAGAACTCGGCTTGCGGCTGAACCTCGGCTTCTTCAACGACAGCATCACCATCCTGAAGGCCGGTCTTGGCGGTTGCTTCAAGTTCCAAGGTCCCCGGCCCAGCTACTTCACGGGCGAGGCTCGCTGCTACCTCTCGCTCTTCAACGGCCTGGTGGATATCGACCGCACCTACGAATTCGAGTGTGGCACGTTCTGCAAGGCCTTCCACGGCAACCCGCTGGATGACTTCGAACTTTTCGGTGACTGCATTGGTTATGAGACTGGTGGAGAGGGATGGAACGATGAGAAAAAGTACGTCAACGCCAAACACATCCATAATCCCATTCTGCAAACCAATGCTGGCATCGGGCAACACTTCCGTCTGCTGGATGAGAACGAACTCGACCGTATCGAAGAGAAGAGCGGGGCCAGCCGCAGTCAGTTAGAAGCGCAGGCCACTCGAACCTTTGTCTTCTATCTTAATTCGGCAACGCTCTACAAATATACGCTCGACGGCTATAGCGAGAAGTGGCCCGACGGCTACTATGGGAAGACTATCCAGTTCAAGGGCAACGTGTCTGGCGTGAAGCATGTGTTGGATATCTGCGACTTGGACCCCAACAAGAAATACCGGCTGTCAGTGAGGGGGTATGCTATGGAAATTGTGGATGGAAAAGCTGTAAACCCTGTCACCTTTAACGAGAAGACACACAAGTACGAAAACAAAGCTTGGTCTCAGACCAAGAACTACTACTTCCAGACGGGTCCGGAAGAGGAAATTGGCGACATCGTGGACCTGCAGGAATACGTGGCTATCGCCTATCCGTCGTATTACAACCAATTGAAATATGACGGTGAATACATTAACGCTCACAAACATGACGTGATGCGTCCCCTCATCGCCCTAACCGATGATCTCTCGGGCAAGGTATTCCAGAATGGTACGTTCCAGTGGCGATGGAAGGCAGAGAGTGAGCAGTATCCCGTCACTCGCACGGCAATCATCACCAAAACTCTCTATGCCGACCCCAGAGGGCCATCGGACGGATACACAGCCTGCCATGTAGCTTCCAATTCTCCTATTACCTGCTCAAAGAATCAGAAGGGCCAACTTTGGCTGGAATACATCCAGACTCATTATGTCAACAACAAATACGTAAGCGACACCACGACGCTGGCCAAGCTTAAGTTGAATATCGTTGATGAGGCTGACTGGCAGAGCTCTGTTATGGAATATGAGAAGCCTTTCATCGGACTGGTGGCCGATAAGATAAAACCTAAGGCAAAGCTTGAATATTTTTGCTCCGACGAAAGTCTGGTTACGGGCGCAACGCTTAAGGATGAGAAGACGTTACATCGTCTGTCCGATGCGTATTGGTATATCGGCTATCTGTCGAATCTCGTTTTCCCCGGTGGCTATGAGATGGATAGCTATCGCTACAAGATGTATGGCACGACCTCCCAGACACTTATCTATTCAGACAAGGGAGGCCACTACCATGGCAACCTCTCGAAGGAACCGGAACTGCATGGTCTCAGAATGGTGTCGAATACGCATGATCGTATCAAGAAGTTGTCTTGGTACACCTACGATAACTTCAAGAATCTCACGCCCTATCCCTTGCCGTACCTGAATGACCATAAATACAACTATGTGCGTGGTGCTAACAACCGTATAGCAACCTTCACTCCTGCAAAAAATAGCAAAGATCGCCTCGCGAATCTGCTCGATGACTTGCGTGCCCCCTACTACGCAGCTTCCGATTTCCAGGGGCGTGTAAGTAATGCCTGCAAAGAGCTGGAGAGGTCATACAATTGGGGATATTCATCTGGTGCTTGGACGAAAGGCGTGAACGAAGTTGTAAAATGGAACAACAAATATCTGGGTTGTATGATAACAGCTAAGAGTGGCAGCGCACGAATGGAGATGCCATATTACCAGATCACCATCGCTTGGACTGCTACTTGGGGCAATGGACTTTTCTGTAATATGTATAATATGCTGCCTAATCTGGTTGACAGGAAAACTGATAAACACTGGCGTGCTGAGACAGAGAATGGTAATCCGATGTTCTACCGACTCTATGGCGGTAAAGGATATGCCGAGGATAAACTCGTAATCAATGTGGATAATATCACGGAACTCGAAGCACGTGCTTATCGCGTGAATGCCTACGATATCAATACAGGAACTTATTTCCCGATGTCCCATGGTAACAAACTTGACTACAAAGTCATGGGAACAACGGAGAAAAATTATGTCGTATCACAACCCTTGTCAGATCGTTGTAAAGTGGAAAAAGAATTCTAAAAACAGAAAATGCCTATGCGCAGCAAACGAACCATATTTCATCTTTTATTCTTCCTCCTCGCATCCGCACCGCTGTTAGCTCAGGAGGAGCAGGATGAGATTCCTGCCGACCTGCCCGAAGGCACGGTGTTCAACGACTCCTTGGAAGTTGTTGTGGACAGCACGCAGATGGAGGTGGGCATCGTCGATACGAAGATTCACCTGCTCTCGCGCACCTACGGCGACAGCATCGTCCTGCGTTGGGCACCGGAGGACTATGCCACGTGGCGCTATGTGAACCGCGTGGGTATGGACGTGCTGCGCTACAGCGAGGACCGTCCCTTTGATGCCGACACATTGGCTCACCGCCTGCGCCCCTACACCCTGGAGCAGTTCCGCCAGCGCTATCCCACCACGGACACCCTCGCCATGACGGCGGCAGGACTGCTCTACGACGAGAACCGCACACGCCCCACCGCCACCAAGAACCCACCGGGCACGTTGGGTTCTCTCTATGAGATTTATCAGGAACAGCAGATGCGCTTCGGTCTCGCGGTGCTGACCACCGAGTGGCGGCGCGACCTGGCGGATGCACTGGCCATGCGTCTGGTGGACAAGACCGCCAAGCGGGGTCAGACCTATGAGTACATCGTCCGCCCCTCTGAGATAGATACCACCGGACAGATGATCATCCGTACGGGACACATCCCGGAACTGAAGAACGAGCGCTACAAACCAGAGCCCTTCGTCACTACCCTCACAGACAGCACCATCGCCGAGAACAGCGTTCAGCTGACGTGGAACCGCAAGCTATACTCCTCCTTCGAAATCGAGAGAAGAAGCCTCTCCCCCGGCCCCTCCCCTGTTAGGGAGGGGAGAAAAGGGGCTTCTGGAGACACCAAGTCTCCCCTCCCTAACAGGGGAGGGGCCGGGGAAGGGGCTTCATGGGTTCGTGTTACCGACAAACCCTACATCGATATGTCCCCCAACGACCAGGGCCGCCCGGACACCCTCTACACGATGACCGACCAGGTGCCTCGTCCCGGCCTTTATGACTACCGCCTGCTGGCGCACGATGCCTTCGGAGACCTCACCGAGCCGACGACGCCCTTCCGCGTCTGGGTGCGCGACATCACCCCGCCTTCGCCGCCCGTCGTCACCCTCATCGAAATCGACCGTCGCGACAGCACCGACCTCGCGAAGGGTGTTTTCGCCACGTTCCACCTCCGCAAGGACACCCTGGAGGAAGACTACACTGGTAGCTACCTCGTCTATTACCACGAGAAGGATACGCGCAAGCAGTGGCGGCGCCTTTCCCAGCAGTTCAAGCTCGGCAGCACACCGGCGGAGACCCCGTTGCCCATCGATACCGCCATCGTCCTCGATGTGACGGGCATCGCCACAGGCATGGTGGCTGTCGCATCCGTGGACACCGCGGGCAATGTGGGATATTCCATGGCACAGATGCTGCGCATCGAGGACCTGAAAGCACCTGGCGTACCTCAGAATCTCCGTGCCCAGGGCAATCCTCTGGAGGGTACTATTACGCTCGAGTGGGATGCGCCTGAGGACCTCGACATCGATTACTACGAAGTGGCCTATGCCAACGATACCACGCATCGCTGGGTGCTGGCCACGGAGGACAAGCTGCAGGACACCCGCTTCGTGGACACCGTGGACGTCACGGCCAACCAGAAGTATATATATTATAAGGTACGCGCGATAGACTACAGCACCAACGAGGGATTCTACTCCCCCGTGTTGCAGGTCATCCGTCCGTCATTGATGCCGCCTGCCGTGGCTCACATTGACAGTACCTGGGTCGATGACGACGGCATTCATATGCGATGGATTACTTCGGCAGAGCACTTCGTCAGCCACCATCTCGTCTGGCGTCGGCTGCACACCGACAAGGAATGGACGCTGTTGCGCGTGTGCAACGCCGATTCCCTGGCAGACTACGACTATGAACTCACGCTTCTCGACAAACCCGAATACACCCGCGAGGCACGTTACGACTACGCCATCGAGAGCGTCAATTACTCTGGCGTCAGCAGTGAGAAGAGCCTGGCCTACAGCGTACGCTGGGAAGGAGATGCCGTGTTCGCGCTGCCCCTGAAACTCTATGGCGAGTACCTCTCCGACAAGGAGGAGACGCGCCTCGTCTGGGAGATGCCGCAGCAGCCGCCCTACAAGGGACGCTGGTACTTCTGCATCTTCCGTCAGGGTCCGGACGACGACGCTCCCCGCTTCCTGATGTCGGCTGCCAAGGAGGACCGTGCCTTCAGCGACCACCTCCTTGAACCTGGTCAGCAGGCTTCCTACTTCATCCGCGTGAAGTATGCCGACGGCCGCCAAAGCGAGGATTCCAACACGGTGACGGTGAAGAGACCCACCTCCACCTCCTCCCAGTAGGGAGGGGAGCAAATACCTGACAAGATTTGCATACTTATAAGAATAGAATATGAAACGACTCTATACACGACTGAAAGCGCTACTCACAAAAGTGACTGCTTCCTCCCTAACAGGGAGGGCGGGGGGAGAGTCTGTTCTTTTTCTGATCCTTCTCCTTTCCTCCTGTGGTCTCATTGAGGTGGATCCCGATTACGAGGCTCAGGTACCGGCGAAGATGTACTTCTCGCCCGACACCGTGTACGTCATGGTCGGCGACACCTTCGTGGTGCATCCCACCTTCGAGCCGGACAGCATCGCCAACAAGACCTGTTTCTGGACTTCCCTCGACATGGACATCGTCAGCCTGAAGAACGATACCCTCATCGCCGAGCAGGAAGGGTGGGTGCGCATTGTGGCGGCCTCCATTTCTGCGCTAATGACCGACAGCGTCGATGTCTGTGTCATGGAGCCATGGGTGATGTCCGAGACCAAATACCCCTACGAGATGGTGGTCTATGCCGACGTCAGCGTCCACGGCGAGCCCGTGACGAAAGATATGACCCTCGCCGCATTCAGCGGCATCAGCCTGCGCGGAGTGGGCACGCCCATCACCGTAGGAAAGAAAACCCTCTGGCGCTTCCGCATCTACAACGACTTCGAATTCACCCTGCCCTACGCCGAAACCCCCATCACCTTCTGGGTTTATGACCGCAATACCCTCCAGCGAGAGATGTTCCCCGCCTACATCATCTACAACGGCGAGACCGCCTACCCGCCGTCGGAACCTCTGGTGTTGGAAATTGAATAAAAGACCCACCCCCGCCCCCTCCCGTAATGGCGGGGAGTCCTGCGGGATGATGGTAAATTTGAATACAATATATAACATTGATTGCATAATAAATATGAAACTAAGCGATATATCCTGGCGCAGCCTACTCCCCTCCTTTACGGGAGGGGTTTGGGGGTGGGTCTTTTGTTTCCTCCTCACCTCCTGTGTCCTCACCATGGAGGACTACACGCTGGTTCCCGAAGAGGAACGTGGAGTGGGGCAACCCTATACCTACAAGGATAGCCTCGTCACCTGCACCTACCAGTACCGCGAGGGTGTTAAGCCAGTCACTCAGAACTGGTTGTCGTATGTGATGGGCGTTCAGGATTCCACAATATATGTTTCAGATAATATCCCGGAGGACTGGCTACCGCAAGTCGGCGGACACCTTTCTGCAGGTATGTCCCGTACCTTCCCCTACGGCCTCTGCCATCGCGTGATTTCCATGGAGCGGAGGAATGGTCTGATAGCTATTACGCTTACAGAAGCCACCGTAGACGATGTCTTTGCAGAGCTGGATGTCGTTGCCGACCTCGACAACTACACCCTGCCGGATATTGAGATGACTAATGATTCCGCCGGGCAGCCCAATCAGATTAGGCGTATTACCCGCGGAGGAGTGGAAGACCCACACTTCTTGGTGGGAGGCGATGGCACCATTTTTGACTTTACCTACATCGATGAAGCGGCAAATACACTAGAGGGCAAGTATCTGAAAACCAGAACACGTTCTGAATCTGATGAAAAATCTGATGATGATGGTCACACGGTGACCGATGGCGAAGAAAAATTGAAGTCTACTCATTTACATTGGGAATTCGATCCTTCTGGCTGGCCATCAATCAAAGAATCGGGCTTTACGGTGAAGCCATCTTTAGAATTCGATATTTACAAGGATATAACTATTAAGTGTCATAAAGAGGAGTGGAAAAAACTGAAGAAGAGTGAGGAATGGACTGAACGTTGGGTAACAACCAAAACAGAGATTAAAGGTGGCGTGTTTGCAGAAATGGATGTCCTTGGGAATAATAAGGTACGTAACGCTATAGATAAAAATCTGTGGGATAAGGGAATGAGAGGTGCATTGAATATTATCAATAACCATACACACGCTACTCCATATATCTTTGATCCAAGGACTCTTTACATCGGTCTGGGCACTCTTCCACTTGCTATCAGAGTTCATCTTAGTAGTACGTTGTCTGCAAGTGTTGGACTTTTTGGTAGTACGACCATTACAGACACAGAGAAGGTTGAACGAGTTACAATAAAGCGAAACCTTAACGAGACAGTAGAAACTACAGAGTTGATAAGGGAAGCTTCCAGAGAAGGTTCAGGGTGTTTTGGGGGGCAGCTCGAATTTAAGTTTGAATTTCGTATAGGTGTCGGTGTTCTCATAGGAAAATTAGGAACTGGTGTAGGAGTAGATGGTGGAGCCGGCATTGAAGCAAAAGCAACGTTCGATTGCATGACGACTTCAATTGACGATTTCGAATCCGATTATCCTATAGATGACATTAACAATAAATCTGGATTTCATTTTACAGTTACGGGTTTTGTAGATTTTGAAGTATTCACGGATTTTGCTGGTGAACCATTAGTCAGCCATCGTATTCAACCGGAAAATTTACGTTGGAAATTAAAAGAAGTAAATTGGTACATCTTTCCGCAGATTGACAATAAATTGACCACAGGGACTTATAAATACGACTACAGCGATAAAGAACGCCCCAAAGTCAATCATACCCGTAAGTTGGTATTCAATAAGGGATTTGGATTTGACTCTTATGAAGATGACGTATATCCTGTGTATATGCTCTATAAAGGGTCCATGAAATCCAAACCTACTATGATAGAGCCATACAGCTACACGGGAAAGCAAGCCAAGCAAGGCAATCTATATCCCTTCGAAGTAAACCAAACCTATTATTTCAAATGCGAGACACATCCGACGAAAGACAAGAATATATGGTTTGTGCCAGCCCTTAAATATAAAGACGGAAAAGTTGAAGAATATCGCAATTATGTTACTAAATGGGGCGGGTCTGACTTTGCAGACAACGGAGGCGGAATTGTGAAGCACCTCGAACTCTACCAGAAGAGTTCCAATGAGAAGGATGACACTAAAAACCTTTTTGATAAGGACTGGGATTTCTACCATCTTGATGACGTCATTGAAATAAGCAACGTACCGCAAGAATATCTTAAGTTAGGATACATCATCAATGTTGTGGATGCCAAAAACCGCAACGTCATCAAGAAATCGGACGTATATGTGATGGGACATACTTTGCAATCTACCGGGGAGCAGGTCGTGAAGCCTGGTATCTACAAGGTCAGTTTCGACATAGGCATACCCTCCGACGGACGTGGGCCTGTCACGAATCCTCTCGTCCCCAGTGTCAAGGCATATCCCATCCTCACCGTGCAGCCATATTGGGAAATCTACGATGATGGAGAAGGCAAATATAAAAAATTCCCCAGCGAGGAGAAGTGCATCAGTCTCAAGTTCCCCTACACCACCGACTACAGCTACAAGAAAGCGAATTTCACCCAAAAAATCACTCAGCCCATCCGGCAATAAGGAGCTGTTCAAGATAAGCCATCATCGCTGGTTTAGGTGGAAACTTCGATGTAGAAGCTGAAGGGTCAGTCGGATGGCGTTTATGTATATACGTGAGGAGGTTTATGTATATACGTCCGAACGCTTACGTCCTTTCGTGGAAGTCGTGACGCATTATCGTGGAAGCCGTGACGCATAATTAACGTGAGTTCGGTATAAGATAATGCAAAAAGTTGACGCAAAAACACTCCGAACACTCCGATACACTCCGATTTTTTTGTAGTCAGTTTGCCATCTCAAGATGACAATTGAAGGAGGTCATTCGGAGTGTATCGGAGTGTTCGGAGTGTTTTTGCGTCAACTTTTTGCAAAACGTCAGATCTAAGCCTTGTCGTGCGGGGTGTCCTTGCGTATATGTGTTTCCACCCCGATGACCAGTCATAAGGATTATGGCCTTAAGTGGAACGAACGAGTCTGTTGTGAAAGTAACTATATTTCCTCACGCGCACGCGATTATTCAAAAACATGAGAAAATCAACTGAATCTACTGCAAACGGCGATAATCTATTAAATATATGATAGTTAGATTGCAGTAGATTTTTGTGAATAGATGCTTTTTGCAGTAGATTTATCTGCTTATGAACTCGGATTTTTATGCTTTTGATGACAATTTTGTAGTGTTGAGGAGGAAATAGGGAATGGAGTTCCAGAAAATTCCAAGGGTGGAACTCGTGAGTTCCACCGCTGGAAGTCGCGAGTTCCACTGCTGGAACTCGAGAATTCCACTGCTGGAACTCAACTTTGCGTCTTCGCGTCCTCTAAATTATAAGTAGGTATTCAGAATTATTCTACATTATCTTTGTCTGTAGGTGAGTTCCTGTTTTTTTATTTCTCACTGGCTTCGCCGAACTCCGTCACGAAAGGCTACGGGTTCTCCAAGTGTGGAGCGTCCTCTTGGGCTGAGCGGGCGAGCTTTGCTCGGGAATCTCGGCCATCTTCAAGCAAGCTTGGATGGCGCTCGCTGCTCCGTCGCTTGGCGCATTTTTTCCTCTTCCTCTCGGTCACTTAGCCCGCTAAGTTCCTTCGAAGAAAAGAAAAACCTGTATCCAAATAGAAGATAAAAAACATAAAACTAATTATGAACACCTACTTAAATAAATCTACTGCAGTTTGTCTATGTTTTGAAAAATCTACTGCAATATATATTGTTGACGTAGAATGTGTTATATTGGTTTGCAGTAGATTCAGTTCATTTTTTCATGTTTTAATTCATGCGCGTGCGCGAGCGAGCAAATTGTGTTCTTTGTCGCGTACCGAATAATCTTAAACCCCAATCGATTATTAGAGGTTTGGTGCAGTGTGTTTTTGAAAAAATGCTCTGTTTTTTGGGGGTGTTCTTGGCTGGCGCAAAGGTGGTGTCTTGCTGGCTGTCAGAAAAGGGTGGGGCGGGAAAAAGGAACCGCCGCAGGCTTCATCGTAGCTTGCGGCGGTGTCGTTAAGAATTGAAAGGATGAGTGATTTAATCTAAAATCTTGATGCGGATATTGCGGTACCAGACGTCGTCGCCGTGGTCCTGAAGACCAATGTATCCCTCGTGGTTTTCGCCGCCCATGTTGTTCAGGAGGTTGAAGGCGTAGGGGAAGTCGCCGCCCTCGGCAAACTTGCTGTCCTGCAGCATCTGGGTCCACTTCGGAGTCCAAAGATGGTACTCGAGGACGTTCTGGCCGTTCTGACCATGAACGACGGTTCCCTTGTAGACCATGATCTTGGCCTGATTCCACTCGCCCGCGGGGTTGGCGTTCTGTGGCTTGGCGGGAATCATATCATAGAGCGAAGCCGCCTGACGGTTGCCATCGACACCGAGCTGGGCATCGGGGTGCTTGGCGTTGTCGAGGACTTGGTATTCGGAGCAGGACTGCCAGATGGGCAGGTATTCCTTGCCCTCGGCATCCTTCACCTCCTGAGCGAGATAGAAGATACCGGAGTTGCCGCCCTCGGAGATCTTGTACTCCAGTTGCAGCTCGAAGTTCTGGAACTTATGGGCGAAGATGAGGTCTCCACCGCCTTCCACCTGAGCCTCGCCGGTGCCGGAGCCTTTCAGATGTATGGCGCCGTCGCTGACTTCCCAGCTGGTGGGAGGTACGTCCATGCCGTAGCCGCGCCAGCCGTTCAACGTTTGGCCGTCAAAGAGTAGGGTGAATCCTTCGTCATCCACGGGGAGTGCGGCGATATCGATATTGGGGCCGTCGGCCACTTGGGCCACGAGGCTCTCTGCGGTTTCAACCTCAGGGGCTTCGCAGGTTCCGCAACCGCACTTGCCGATGAAGAAGCCGACAACACCGCCGATGAAGGCACATACAATACCTAATAATGTCTTTTTCATTTCAATTTTTCAATTTTTCAACGTTTCAATTTAGAATCTTTACCTTGATATTACGATACCACACGTTATCGCCATGATCCTGCATTCCGATGAATCCCTTGCGCTCGGGGCCGCCGCAGTTGTTGAGGAGGTCGAAGGCGGTGGGCCAGGCCTGCTCGCTGAACTTGCTTTCCTGCAGGAGCTTTGTCCACTGGGGCGTCCAGAGGTCGTAGCTGAGGACTTCGACGTCGTTTTGGAAGTGCTGTACGTGGCCGTCGTTCACGCGCACGCGTACCTTATTCCATTGTCCTGCCGGCTTGGCGTTCTGTGGCTTGGCGGGAATCATGTCGTAGAGGGAACTGGACATGCGGTTGCCGTCCTTGCCGAGCTTGGCGTCGGGGTGGCGTTCGTTGTCCAGTACCTGGCACTCGGGGGCGGAGATGTATATGGGCTCTACTCCTGTGCGCTCGGCATTTGCTACTTCGCGGGCGAGGTAGAAGATGCCGGAGTTGCCTCCCTCAGCTATCTTCCATTCCATCTCGAATTCGAAGTTGGGGCCGAACTGGTGGGCGAAGATAATATCGCCGCCCTCACCCTTGGCCTTGCTGTCGAAGAAGATGGCGCCGTCCTGTACCTTCCATTTGGAGGGCACGTGGTTTTTGCCATAGCCGCGCCAGCCGGCTAAGGTCTGGCCGTCGAAGATGGTGATGAATCCCTTCTTGTCGATGGGTAGCTCGTGGCGGTCCCACAGTTCAGGACCCTGGAAGCCTTGAGAGCAGACGATGGTGGCAGTTTTATTCTTTTGTGCCGAAGCACTCACAGCAACGGCCACAAAGCTGATCAATAACAATAATTTCTTCATAGTCGTTTTCTTTAGGGCAGTTCGGGCAGCACGAATCCATTCTGATAGACGGGCTTGATGAGACGTGCAGCGTACTCGGCGGCATTGATTTCGACCTTGTCGGCGGCGCTGAACGAGGGATGACCGTCGTGGATGGAGAATTCGATGGCGTTGGAGACGTGGATCTTGGCATCGGGAGAGATGTTGGTGAACTGCATCTTCTCGCCGTCCCACTTCAGCCACTGGTCGAGCTCCTGGAGTCGTACGGCAGCAACACCCATGACGATGTTCTCGTTGAGGGGACCGCTGATGGCAAAATCGGAGCTGGCCGGTATGCGGCTGTCGGCACTCTCCTTGCAGGCACGGATCCAGTCTTGCTGGTGGTTGTCGTCCTTGACGATGCGGCAGAGCTCCGGAACCTTAGGATTGCGCCCGCTGACGAGGAACGGGTCGTAGCCGTAGGTGCCCACGACCATGATGTCCTTGGTACCGTAGAAGATGCAGACGCCATTGCCGTCGAAGTGCTTGCCTTCGGGCATCTCGAACGGGATGTTCGGGCGCAGACCGCCGTCGTACCAAGTCAGTTCGCAGGCGGGGAGACCCAGCTTAGGCAGGTTGTCGCGGGCGGGGAAACGATAGGTGACCTTCTGTGCGCTGGGGCAAGAGTCGGGCATGAGCATGGTGGAGCTGCCGAGAATGGCGGTGGGGGAACCGAGCTTCAGACCCGTGAAGGCGACAGCGAGGATGTGGTTGGCCATATCGCCGAGTGCGCCGGAGCCGAAGGGCCACCAGCCGCGGAAGTTCCAAGGCGTGTAGACTTCGTTGTAGGGGCGCATGGGAGCGGGGCCGATGAAGGCTTCCCAGTTCATGGTGCTGGGCACGGGCTGTGCCTCGGTGGGAGTGGCCATGCCCTGCGGCCAGATGGGACGGTTGGTGAAGGCTTCGATCTTCGTCACCTCGCCAATCTCGCCGTTCCACAGCCAGTTGATGGCCTGGCGGGAACCGGCGCTGGAGGCACCCTGATTGCCCTGCTGTGTGGCGACCTTGTATTTGGCGGCCATGCGGGTGAGCAGACGGCTCTCGTAGGCATACAGCGTCATTGGCTTCTCGACGTACACGTGCTTGCCGGCGGCCATGGCGTCGGCAGCGATGATAGCGTGTGTGTGGTCAGCGGTAGCTACCATGACAGCGTCGGCACTCTTCAGCATCTCGTCGTACATCTTACGGTAGTCGTTGTACTTCTTGGCATCGGGGTAGCGGTCGAGGACGTGCTTGGCGTACTTCCAGTCGCAGTCGCAAAGTCCTACAATGTTCTCGGTCTTTGCCATTTCTGCGATGTCGGAAGCACCGCGTCCGCCAATGCCAACACCAAGGATGTTCAGCTTGTCGCTGGGTGCTTTTTTACCTACTTTTGCGCCCAGTACGGTGCTGGGAACGATGGTGGGGGCAACAATCATGCCCGCCAGCGCAGCGGAGCCGCGCTTGAGGAAATCTCTTCTTGTAAGGTCTGCCATAGAGGGGAGTTTTTAGGGTTTAAAGTTTAAAGTTTAGAGTTTAAAGTGGGACTTATGGAGCCTATGAGACCTATAGGACTTATGGGGCTTATGGGACTCATACATTCTTGTTGTTGCGTGGCAGAAGTCCATAGCCGTCAGTCATTGTGCGCCTGCGCTCGCGGATGCGCTCGAGTTCGTCGAGGGTGCCGATTGCGGGAATGTCATGTTCCCAGGCATCGTTGAGGAAGCGCCAGGCATAGTCCGAGGCCTTGGCGGAGCAGCGGAACTTCGGCATGTCCTTGTGGCGCTTGCCTGTGAGGATGCTCTCTGCCATCTCGTTCAGCAGCACATCAATGTTCTTTCCGCCGTGGGGCCGTTCGATGCGTTCTGTGCGGGTCACTCCGTGCAGTTCCACAACCGCCGTCTTGAAGTCATGCGTCATGCGGCAGAAGCCCTGTGTGCCGATGAGTTCTACGTAGGAGTTGTGGGTCTGGTCCTTGGAGAGCTGTCCGTAGACAAATCCCTGGGTGATATCGAAGACGACATCGTTCTGCATCGTACCGTGGGCCTGCAGCCACCATGGATCCTTCCACGACCACATACGCAGCGCCTGCGCGTGCCACGTCTTAAAATCGGAATGTGTGAAGAAGCCTGCCAGCCCCACATAGTGCATGCCGCAATCGTGGAACGAGGGGCCTTCGGCTTCGTGACCTTCGCCGGGAGCCAGTCCGGGGGTCATGTGGCAGATGCGCATGATAGCGAGCTGACCGATCTCTCCGCTTTCTGCCATATCGCGCATCAGATGGTGATACCAGGAGTTCTGCAGATACATATTTACGGTGCAGAACAGCCCGCGTCTCTCGGCCTCTTCGGCCAACTCCACGCATTGCCATTCGCGCTCAATATTGTCTGCCAAGGGTTTTTCGGTGATAACGTGTTTTCCGGCAGCCAGTGCCCGTTCTATTTGGTTGAGTCGGGTGTCGCAGAGAGCGCAAAGAACCACCACCTGTACGTCGGTATCTTCCAATACGGCAGATTCCTCTGCCACAATGCGTGCTTCGGGTGCCATTTCATGGGCCAATTTGCGACACCGCTCGTCGGGGTCACAAATATAAGTCACTCGGTATCGTTCGTCCGCCTGTATAGCCTTGAGATAGCATCGTCCCATGCGTCCGAACCCTATAATTCCGATAGTGATCATGTTCATTCAGTTCTTAGGTTCTAACAAGTTTTCATAGGCTTAAAAGCCGTTTCGGTGGTGCAAAGATACAACTAACATTACAAACTCCCGCCTTTTTCTTTAAAAAAAGCATTATTTTTTAGTGATTTCAACATTTTTTGGCAAGAATGTGCTGTTGAATGACTAATTTGTCGTACCTTTGCCGCGTCTTAACGAGCCCCGATGGCGGAATCGGTAGACGCGCTGGTCTCAAACACCAGTGGGGAAACCCGTGCCGGTTCGACCCCGGCTCGGGGTACTGAAGACAAAATTCCACAGAATTTCCCCCGCACAGCTTCGGCTGAGGCGGGGGAAATGGAATTAACGAATTGCAAGTTAAAATAACTCCTTCACCGATTATTATCCACCTACAACAATGAAAAAGATTCTGTTGATGGTTGCAGTCGGCGTAATGACTGCCCTGAATGTTCAGGCACAGAGCCTGGTCGGACGTAAATATTATAATGCAAACATCATTGCCTCCCTGATGGATGGCGAGATGGATAATATGGATCAGAAAATAGATTCTGCCAAGCACGAGGCTCTTGTCAAGGCCGAACGGGAAAAAGGACGCCAACTGACAGCAGCCGAAAAGGCCGAGGTGGAACAGAAGGCCAAGGAAGCGCAGCAAATGATAATTGCTGTGAGGAAAGGTTTGAAGACGGCTATCACCGTGGAGTTCAAGACGGAAAAGAATGCCACAATGAAAGTGAATATGAAGGTCTCGGACGATGTGCTGAAGGCTGCCGGCATCCCTTGGCTGAAGCGCAAGGCGATGAAAGCCGCGTTAGCGGTGGCTCCTTCTACGATGAAGGCTACTTATGAGGTCAAGGGAAATCTCGTTATACTGAACGACGATGGTGAACTGGATACCTTGCGCCTGTCGGCCGACGGAAAAAAGCTTTATGGCACCTTCGACAAGAAGACTCCATTCACTCTGACTCGAACTCAGTAAGTTTGTGACGGTAGATCCTATGCCTCTCCGAGAAGGATGCGGGGGCGGTCGTAGCGGTCGTTGATAATCTGAAGGTTATGGAACCCGGCAGCGGTGAACAGTTGTCGGGTTTCTTCATGCAGGGCCGTGTTGATTTCGAGCAGGAAATGGCCGTGGGGCAGGAGGGTGCGACGGGCGATGCGGGCAATGGCGCGGTAGAAGAGCAGTGGGTCGTCATCAGGCACAAAGAGGGCCAGGTGCGGTTCGTGGTCGAGGACGGTGGACGACATCTCAGAAGACTCGCTGGTGCGGACGTAAGGGGGGTTGGCGGTGAGAAGTTGAAAGGTTCTCCCTGTGTGGAGCGTCGCAAGGCGCCGAGTGCTTGAAGCATCAAGCGAGCTGGCTCGAGAGGAACTATTGAAAGATTGAATGGACTGGAGGATATCTTGTTGGAAAAATTCAACATTCAAAGCGCCGAGGCGAGTGGCGTTGTCGCGAGCTACGGCAAGCGCCGGTTCGCTAATGTCTACTCCTACGATGTGAGCTTCTGGAAGAGCGAGTGCGAGAGAGATGGCAATGCAGCCGCTGCCTGTGCAGAGGTCGAGGATGTGGATGGGAGATGGAGTGCCGGGATACTGAATGGAAGAAGGATAATCTTTGAGAGGATTGTCGCAGTTTTTCTGACGAGTGATAGCTATTGCTTCGTTCACCAGATCCTCTGTCTCAGGACGAGGAATGAGTACATCGGGAGTGACATAAAAATGGTGGCCGCAGAAGTCTGCAAAGCCTAAAATATACTGAACTGGCTCCCCAGAGAGCAGTCGGGATGCAATTTTTTCGAATTCTGTGCGGTCGTCTGCGGATAATGTTGTATCTTTGCCGAGCAAAAGATCGGTCTGGGTGAGCCCGAAGCGCTCTTCCATCACCCATCGGACGATGGCCTGAGCCTCGCCTGCACCTGTTTGTGGCGTGAGTTGCCGGATGAGTTCGCGATAATTCATGGCGCAAAGATAGGCATTTGAAAATTGATAATGGAGAGTAGATAGTTAAAAAAATAAAAATAGAAAGTTAAGAAGTTGAATTCTATGACTGAAGACGAGAGATATATGGCTCGTGCCCTGCAATTGGCGCGCCACGGCGAACTGTCGACGGCTCCGAATCCCATGGTTGGCGCTGTCATCGTACACGACGGCCGCATCATAGGAGAAGGATGGCACAGAACGTATGGTGGACCTCATGCCGAAGTGAATGCTGTGCGTAGCGTGAGCCCAAAGGATGAGCCCCTGCTGAAGGATGCTACGATCTATGTGAGTCTGGAGCCCTGCTCTCATTGGGGCAAGACACCTCCCTGTGCGGAATTATTGGTGGAAAAAGGGTTCCGTAGAGTCGTCGTGGGCTGCGAAGATCCGAATGAGAAGGTGGCGGGTCGAGGTATCAGGCGGCTGAGAGACGCTGGTGCGGAAGTGGTCGTGGGCGTTTTGGAGGAGGAATGCCGGTGGCTGAATCGTAAATTCTTCACTTTCCACACGTTGCATCGCCCGTATATTACCCTGAAGTGGGCGCAGAGTGCCGACGGATTCATCGACCGACGTAGGGGGAGCCGTGATGATGGTGAGCCTGTCCGCTTCTCGAATAGTTGGACGCAAACACTGGTGCACCGCCTGCGTGCGCTGCATCAGGCGATTTTAGTCGGAAGACGTACCTGGGAGTTGGATTCTCCAAGTCTGACAACGCGGTTGTGGCCAGGTAGGAGCGCGGAGAGGTTGGTGCTGACAAACAGGTCTGCCGATGCCCTTTCCGTACCCCCTCAAGAAGTGGCATGCACGCAACTGACGGATGGTAAGCTGTGGCATGTGGAAGCACAATCCCTTTTGGTTGAAGGTGGTGCCCAAACGTTGCAGTCATTCTTGGATGCAGACCTCTGGGATGAGGTGTTTATAGAGCAGTCGGAAATCGTGTTAGGTGACGGAATTAAGGCCCCTGAAATCAAAATAGACCCTAAAGGGCGGCCCATTCACGTTAATTTTGCCTAATAAAGAGGCTTTTGCAGCGTTTTTCGTTTGATAATATTTCGCGCGCAAAAAGAAAAACAGTACTTTTGCGTCCGTTTTCAAAAACAACGATTAATGAAGAAACCCTTTTTTGTGTTTGCAGCTCTGCTGCTCGCCGGTCTCGTTCTGCTCTCGTGCTCTTCCAAGAGTGAAGAGGATGTGACCTATAGCGACAAATGCTATATAAGCTCTTTTGTGCTCGGCCAATTGACACGCACCGTTCACACGAAGGACATCAGTGGTAACGACAGCACCTACAAGCTCTCGTTCTACGGTTCGTCCTACAAGATGCTGATTGACCAACGCCAGCAGATCATTACCAATCGCGACTCCCTGCCGCAGTACACCAACGTGAGTGCCGTGTTGGCCACCATCACGGGATCTGGTACCATCACTTATGCCACCTCTTCGGACGCTACGGAGTGGACAAAGTTCTCGGAATCCGACAGCATCGACTTCTCCCGGCCTCTGGTATTCAGGGTAACGGCACCCGACGGCGAGAATTACCGCGATTATAAATTAAAGGTGAACGTGCGTCAGGCGCGTCCTGATGATTACACCTGGAGCCGCATGACTGATGTACGTTCTACCAATGGCACCTTGGACAACTGCCAGCTGCTGTTTGTTGACCACAAGCCCCTGATATTTACCAGTGAGGGCTCTACGGGCAAGGTATATGTCACCAAGGGAACTGCCTCCATTCCTGTCGAGTGGACTGAGCAGGAATGTACTGGTCTGGGTACCGCACCTGTCGTTGGCAGCGCTCAATATTTCGATGGAAAGTTCTGGATGTCTTGTGACCAGTCGCTCTATACTTCTACCGACGCAGTTACGTGGGAACAGGTCATAGCTACTGACGGCACACAGATAATCCGCTTGGTGGCCGCCAGCGAAACTGCCCTTTATGCCAGCATCGCCGGCACGGCAGGTGTTGCTGCTATGGCCCGTTCCTTCGATGGCCTGACCTGGACGCCGATGAGCGTGGAGGGCGGCGGCTTTACGGGACAGCCCTATGCAGCCCTCGCCTATCAGCAGGATAACGGTAACCATCGGGTCGTCATGGTGGATAACGTGACGGATGGTGCCGCACCCCTCAGTGTGTGGAACCTGCTGGAGAATAGCAATGAAGGGTGGGTGCTCTTTGCTCAGGCTGGTGACAACAACTACTTGTTGCCTGCCTGTGAGCATCTGGATATCTTCGTATACGATAAGTGTCTCTTCGCTGTCGGCGGCAAACGCCTGCAGTCCGACATCACGAATGCCCTTTCCAAGGCCTTTGTCAGTTTTGACAACGGCATCACCTGGCTGGAAGACGAAAACTTCGTGCCCCCCACTCAGGTGCAGGGTACTACAGGTGCTGTGGCAGCTGCCACGGAAGGTGAGTATATATGGATCGTTGCCGGCAGTCAGGTGTGGCGTGCTCGGTTGAATAGTTACGGCGAATAAATTCATGATAGCCCGCGAATGAGACGCCTCTTCACGACACTCTTCGTCAGCCTCGCCATGAACGCGGCGTGGGCACAGGACGGTGAACTGCTGGAATACCAGCAGGAGATAGGCGGTGGTTTAGGCATCAGCAGCTATCTCGGTGATGCCGGCGGAGGATTCATGACACATCCAGGGATGATGGGAACTGTCATCTGGCGAAGGAATATTAATCCGCGAATGGTTGTGAAGGCCAATGCTGCCGTGGGGCACATCAGTGGTAATACCGAGGGGGTGTTCATTCCCACCGACCCGCTGAGTCGTACGGCAGAGGGCGGGACGGCAAGTTCGGTGTTGCGCTTCAGCCGCAATCTGGTGGATGTGGGTGCACAATTTGAATTCAACTTCCTCGGCTACGGCCTGGGAGAGACCTATAAGGGATTGTCGCGCTGGACTCCCTACATGATGGCAGGTGTTGGCTTTACAATGGGCTTTGGTGGTGGTGCCAAAGTCGCTGCCGGAATGAATATTCCGTTGGGCGTAGGTTTCAAGTATAAGCTGAAGCCTCGCCTGAATATTGGGCTGGAGTGGAGCTTCCGCTTTACCACTTCCGACCACCTCGATGACCCTTCCGGCGTCGTCAAACTCAGCGACCCGCTCGGCATTGAGAGTGGAATGTTCAAGAACAAGGACTGCTACCAGATGCTCTTCGTCTATGTGACGTACGACATCTCGCCGAAATACAGAAAATGTAATAATTGAATCCTAACATATGGAAATAGATATGTCGCGTATACCTCAGCACATTGCTATCATCATGGACGGCAATGGGCGTTGGGCCAAGCAGAAAGGACTGCCTCGCACGGCAGGTCATGTACAGGGCGTGGAAACCGTGAAGCGCATCACGGAGGAATGCACACGTTTGGGTGTCAAATACCTGACGCTCTACACCTTCTCTACGGAGAACTGGAACCGTCCGGCCGAGGAAGTCAGTGCGTTGATGGATTTGTTCCTCAAGAACCTCGAAGAGGAGATCTTCCAGAAGAACAACGTCCGATTCCGTGCTATCGGCGACCGTAGTCGTCTGCCGCAGGATGTGCTTAAGCGCTTGGAAGAGGTGGAACACAATACCGCAGAAAACGACAAGATGACTATGGTTGTGGCTCTCAGCTATTCCTCCCGCTGGGAGATAGCAGATGCCTGCCGCCGGATTTTTGTTGATATGCAAGCCCCCTGCAATAGCAGCAAGACGGAGTGGGATATCAACGAGGAGATGGTAGCGCGCTACCTGCAGACCAGCTTCATGCCTGATCCCGAATTGCTTATCCGTACGGGTGGGGAGCTGCGCATCAGCAACTACCTTCTCTGGCAGATTGCCTATTCTGAACTTTACTTCTGCGACACCTATTGGCCAGACTTTGATGAGGAGGCCCTACATCTCGCCATTGCCGACTTCCAGAGCCGTGAGCGACGTTTTGGAAAAACAAGTGAGCAGATGAAAAATGAGAAATGATAATTGTAAGTTCTAAAGATGTTGAATAGAACCATTATACGAAACAGCCTGATTGCCCTAACATGCCTTTGGATGTCGGGGGGAAGGCTTTATGCCCAATATGAGGAGCGCATTGTGGATCCTGTGATAGATTATCAGCGCACGCCTCAGAAATACTATATCGGAGATATCACCGTAGAAGGTGTGAAGACCTACGATGACTTTGTTCTTATCGGCCTCTCTGGATTGACCAAGGGGCAGCGCATCACCGTACCCGGCGAGGACATCACACGTGCCGTTCAGCGCTACTGGAAGAATGGTCTCTTCAGTAATGTTGCTATCAAGGCCGACAGCATCGTGGGTGATAGCATCTACCTCCATATCATCCTCGCATCGCGTCCGCAAATCTCGCAAATAAACATCAATGGTGTCAAGAAGAGCGAGCGTGAGGATTTAGAAACAAAGCTCGGACTGGTGAAGGGAATGCAACTTATGCCTACCTCCCTGCAGCGAGCCCGCATCTGGGGTAAGAAGTATTTCGACGACAAGGGTTATAAGAATGCCGAAATAGAATTTGTGCAGCGCGATGATGTCAGCGAACCCGGTAAGGTCATCATCGATGTGAATGTTGACAAGAAAGACAAGGTGAAGGTGAACTCCATTACCGTTCTCGGCAACGAGGCGTTGCCTATGAAGAAAATTAAGGGTACATTGTTTGTCAATGGTGCCTTCAAGAAAACCCACGAGCGCGGTAAGATGAGTAGCTGGTTCCGTTCCAAGAAATTCATCGAGAAGAGATGGATTGAGGATAAAGACCGGCTCATTGAGAAGTACAACGAGTTGGGCTATCGCGACGCACGTATTGTCTATGACAGCGTTAAGGCTCATGATGAGAGCTCCGTGGACATCGTCATCCAGGTGGAGGAAGGCCAGAAGTACTATGTCCGTAATATTGAGTGGGTGGGCAATACGCTCTACCCCACTTCCTATCTCAACGACAAACTGCGTATGAAGAAAGGCGACGTCTATGACCAGACTCACTTGAAGAAACGCCTCAGTCAGGACGACGATGCTATCGGCAACCTCTATTATAACAACGGTTACCTCTTCTATCAGCTCGATCCCGTGGAGGTGAATATTGTCGGCGATAGCGTAGACCTTGAAATGCGTATTGAGGAGAACCAGCAGGCCTACATCAGCCACGTGAAGATCAATGGTAACGACCGCGTCTTTGAGAACGTGGTGCGTCGTGAGCTGCGTAACAAACCAGGTGACCTCTTCTCCAAGGAGTCTCTGGAACGTTCCTATCGTGAGATTGCCAGTATGGGACATTTTGACCCTGAAAATATCGACTACAAACTGGATCCCGACCCGGATAACGGAACGGTGGACCTCACCTGGAACCTCACACCGAAGAGCAATGACCAGATAGAATTCTCCCTCGGTTACGGCCAGACGGGCGTCATCGGAAAGATAGGTCTGAAGTTCAGTAATTTCTCACTTGCCAATCTCTTTAAGAAAGATGGCATCCGGCGAGGTATCCTCCCTCAGGGTAACGGCGAGACCTTCAGTATTAACGGCCAGACCAACGGCCGTTACTATCAGGCCTATTCCATCAACTATCTTAACCCGTGGTTTGGGGGAAAGCGACCTAACTCACTCTCCTTCTCGGCGTTCTTCTCCAAACAGACTGACGTCAGCGACCAGTACTACAACAGCTCGTACTACAACTCGTACTACAACTACCTCTACGGCTACGGCTCCAGCTACGGCAACTACTACGAGAATTTCTATGATCCTGACAAGTATGTGATGATCTACGGCTTCTCGCTCGGATGGGGCAAGCGCCTCACCTGGCCTGATGACTACTTTACCTTCTCAGCCGACCTCAGCTACACGCGCTATAGCCTTAAGGACTGGGAGTACTTCTTGATTACAAATGGTCATTGTAACAATATCAGCCTCAACCTGACGTTCTCGCGCAGTAGTATTAGCAGTCCCATCTATCCGCGTTCAGGTTCCGAGATTATGTTCTCTCTGGGCATCACTCCTCCTTACTCACTCTTCGATGGTCGCGATTACGCCAGCCTCGGCACGAATCCCAACTCCAGTCATTATATGGATGAACTGCAGGAGAAATACAAGTTCATTGAATACCATAAGTGGAAATTTAAGGCTCGCACTTTTACCGCCCTGACCCAGGCCGTGAAGTGTCCTGTGCTGATGACTCGCGTGGAGTTCGGTCTCCTCGGTAGCTTCAACAAGGACAAACGTTCGCCCTTTGAGACCTTCTATGTCGGAGGTGACGGCATGAGTGGCTACAGCTACAACTACGCCACCGAGACGATAGGTCTGCGTGGTTATGATAATGGTTCGCTCACTCCGCGCGGCTACACAGGTTATGCCTACGACCGCTTTACCCTGGAGCTGCGCTATCCCTTCATTCTTGGTAACTCCACGAATATCTACGGCCTTGCTTTCGTCGAGGGTGGTAATGCCTGGAATGATCTTAAGGACTTCAATCCCCTTGACATGAAGCGTTCTGCCGGCGTCGGCGTTCGTATCTTCCTGCCCATGGTAGGCCTGCTCGGTATTGACTGGGCCTATGGTTTCGACAAGGTCTTCGGCAGCAAAAGCTACGGCGGCAGCCAGTTCCACTTCATCCTGGGTCAAGAGTTTTAGAATAGATAGTTGAACATTGAAAAATGAAATGAATATGAAAAGACTATTGATTATGCTACTGGCAGTATGTGCTTTTAGTGCCAGTAATTCCGTTTCTGCACAGAAATTTGTGCTGATAGACATGGAATACATTTTGAAGAACATCCCCGCCTATGAGCGTGCTACCGAACAGCTCAACCAAATCTCCCGAAAGTGGCAGGCTGAGGTTGAGGCCCTCAATGCTGAGGCACAGCAACTCTACAAGACCTATCAGTCCGAGGCCGTATTTCTCAGCGCCGAACAGAAGACAGAGCGTGAGAGTGCTATTGTTGCCAAGGAGAAGGAAGCTGCTGAACTGAAGAAAAAGTACTTTGGCCCCCAAGGTGAACTCTTCAAGAAACGCGAAAGTCTGATGACACCCATCAACGATGAGATATACACTGCTGTGAAGGACATTTGCGAATCCAAGGGCTATAGCCTTGTCTTAGACCGCGCCAGTGATGCCGGCATCATCTTCGCTTCTCCCAAAATCGACATCTCTGCTGATGTACTCCAGAAGATGGGGTATGGTCAGTAATTCCGATTTACCCATTCGTTCAATTATTCAAAAAATATAAACTTAAACAACATCCAACAAACAACAATGAAAAAGATTCTTTTTGCAGCATTTATGCTGCTCGCTCCCCTCGCTATCTCAGCCCAGAAGTTCGGACACTTCAATGCTCAGGAAATCATGGAGGCTATGCCTGAAACCGCTACTATGCGCACAGAACTTCAGACTCTCGCCAAACAGTATGAAGACGACCAGAAGCGCATGGAAGAAGAACTCACGAAGAAACAGGAAGAGTACCAGAAGGAAGCTGCAAACCTTCTTGAGAATGTGCGTGCACGTCGTGAGCAGGAGCTCAATGACCTCTACCAACGTTATATGCAGAGCCGTCAGGACAATGCCAATGCTTTCCAGAAAGCACAGGTTGAGAAACTCCAGGCCATTCAGGACAAGCTCCTTGAGGCTGTGAAGAAAGTCGGCGAAGAAGGTGCCTATACTTATATTATGGATACCAGTAGCGGCGCTGTGCCCTTCATCAACAGCAAACTCAGCACCGACGTCACTGCTGATATTAAGAGAACGCTTGGCATTTGATGCGTTGACACTTTCACACATAAATCCGTTCAAACGTTAACAGGTTCACACATTAACTCGTTAACTATGCATTTTCATCTGAAAACTCTATTGGCCGCACTGCTCCTTGCATTCCTTCCCTTCGTGGAAGTGAGTGCACAGGAGGCGCGCGTGCCGCAATTCGGCTATCTCAGTTTCAAAGAAGTCCTCCATCAGATGCCTGACTACAAGAAGGCTCAAGAGGACTTTGCTGCTCTCAAGGCGCGCTATGATGCTGAGACCGCTCGCTCTGAAGAAGAGTTCCAGCTCAAGTTCGCCGAGTTTCTGCAGGGACAGAAGGATTTCCCGCCCTCTATCCTCCAGAAACGACAGGCTGAGCTTCAGGATCTCATGGACAAGAGCATCAATTTCCGTCGTGAGACACAGCGGCTGCTGGCACAGGCTGAGGCCGAGCTCATGGCACCGGTCAATGCTCGTCTCGACGAGGCTGTGAAGGCTGTGGGTGCGGACCTCGGACTCATCTTTGTCCTCAATACAGACGGTAACTCCCTGCCTTTCGTGCATCCCCAGGTAGGAGTGAATATCACCCAGCCTGTACTCCAGAAACTTGATTCTCCCCAGGCCTCTGAGCCCGCGGAACCATGAGTCCTATCGGTGTCTTTGACAGCGGCTACGGCGGACTCACCGTTCTGCGCGAGATTCGTCGTCTGATGCCCCAGTACGATTACCTCTACTTGGGTGATAATGCACGTGCACCCTACGGAACGCGCAGCTTCGAACGTGTCTATGAATTCACGCTCCAAGCTGTGCGCCGTCTTTTTGATATGGGTTGTCCACTCATCATTCTCGCCTGCAACACTGCTTCTGCCAAAGCACTACGAACGATCCAGCAGCGCGACCTCCCTCTTCTCTTTCCCCCAGAACCGATAGAAGGATCTCCTGAGGCCCCCTCTTGCCTCCCTTCGCGTCGCGTTTTGGGTGTCATTCGTCCTACCGCCGAAGTCGTGGGGCTGTTGACTCACACCCGCCACGTTGGTATCGTTGCCACCCCCGGCACCGTCAGCAGTTGTACCTACGAGCTCGAGATTGCCAAATTCCACCCCGACCTCGTTGTCACTTCCCAGGCCTGTCCTATGTGGGTATCTCTCGTTGAGAACTATGAGTTCGATACCCCTGGTGCCGACTATTTCGTCCAACGCGATATCCAACGTCTGCTTCAACGCGACCCGCAAATCGATACAATCATTCTCGGTTGCACCCATTTCCCCCTATTATATAATAAGGTACGCGCCTGCACGCCTGCGCATATAAAACTCATTTCTCAGGGCGAATATGTGGCTCGTAGCCTTGTTGATTACCTGAAGCGGCACCCTTCCATAGACGGACGGCTGAGCCGTCAGTCCACCGCCCAGTTCTTTACCACGGACAACCCCGAAACTTTCTCCTCTGCTGCAGCCGTCTTCCTCGGCCACACCGTGGATGCAAGTCATATTACCCTATAGACGTTCTCCATCATCCCCTTTCTGAATCAATTCCCTTCCCGTATCGACAGGTCAATCAGCCCACGACACTCTTTAGATGTGGGCTGCATGACCTTGTGTATGGTGACTTCTCCAAAAAATACAGTGTGAATTTTCTTATCTGCCGAAGAGCCATTTTTTGAGGAAGGGGCTTACTCGGAGAATGTTGCTGGTGAGAAGGGCGAAGGCTACGACGAGAAGGGCGACGAGGAGAGCGGCGGTTCCTTCGAGGGCGAAGTTATGGGGGTTGGCCTTGAACCAGGCGCCTACAGCGGGTAGATGGGGAAGGAAAAAGTAGTGGAGTAGGTAGACGTCAAGGGTGCGGACACCTACGTATTGCAGGGAGCGGCCAACCACGCGCTCACGGGTGAACCAGTTCTCATAGTATCGGAAGAAGGCCACACACATCAGCACCAAAGAATACATAGCGAGGGTACGAGGCAGGTTGGCCCAGTGCAGACGGAGGTTGTGCCAGTGGAGGTAGTCGGTGGAGCCGATGAAGGCAATGCCGACGAGTAGGGGGAAGAACCAGGGGGAATCCAACAGACGACAAATGCGGTTCCAGTGGCGGTGGCATAGATTACCGAGGAGGAAGAAATGGAAGAAACGCACAAATTCCGTAAGGCTGGTGATGTGCCAGAAGATGTCTTTATACCAATTGAACCACTTGGGCATATACATGGTGGCATAGCCCAAGAGGGCCAGCAGCCACATGGTGACAATAGCGCGGTTGGTAGTGATGCCTCGGAAGAAGCGCAGGCGGTTGAGTCGGGAGACAAGGAAGCAGACGGCGTAGTAGGCCAGCAGCATCTCGAGCAATACGATTGTGAACCAGTAGCCCTGTTTGGTGGGCGAGAGCCAGGCGGTTTCCATTGCCTGCCAGAAGGGTTTGCGGAAGAGCGCAATCCAGGCCGTCATCATCACAAAAGTGGGTACCAACTGCACACGCAGTTTCTTCTGTACCAAACGGGCGGTATCAGCGACGTTCCATGAGAACAAAGCCTTGTATGACAGGAAGCCACTGATAAAGAAGAAAAGCGGCATGCGGAAGAGCAGGCACAAGGACATGAACATGGAGGCCTTTGTGCTGGTATCGAATGAGACAAGGTAGACGTGGTTGGCTACCACCAACAGCATCGTGAAGCCACGAAGGGCATCAAGCCATTGCAAGCGTTCCTTATTCATAGATTTCCATTTTGTGGGTGTGTAGGTGTATGCGCTCGAGGTCGGGCAATTGCTGGAAATTGCCGTAGAGGCGTGAGAGGTATGCCGCTGCATCGTGAGGCGAAGAGAGCTGATGGCCTTCGAAGTTAATGGTGGTCAGGGGAAAGAGTTCTTCGGGTCGGCGGATGCTTTCATAGGGAATCCCGAGCCCGTAGTGTAGCACTTTCTGGGGGAACAGTCGACCGAGCCATCTTAGGGTAGGGTAGATGTAGCGCTGGTTCAGGGCATAGAGTTTTCCAGTCTTGCGGATAATCTGCTGGTTGTTGTACTCTGGGTTGCGCATGATCTTATAGACGTGGCCAAGTGTGCGGTTCGAGAGCCAGTGGAGCAGGGAGGGCATGGGCTCGACGAAAAAGATGTCGATGAACAGTCCTTGTAGGCGGAAGAGGCGGTCGTAGCGATTCGTCTCCTCAATATAGCTGCGGCGGTCGCGCAGTTTGGCGTAGGTGAAGACATAGCCCGGGTCGGTGTCATGAGTCTGCAGGGCATAGTTGGTGTCTTCACATTCCTGGGGTAGCACAGTAATCAGTTTCTGGTAGTCCTCGCGTGGTAGTTCGATGTCCACATCATCGTCCCAGGGTATGAACCCTCCGTGACGAACGGCACCCAACAGTGTTCCCGACCCCAGCCAGTAGCGAATCCCATGGCGCCGGCAGACGGCATCGAGCCACACCAACATTTCGAGCATACGTAGTTGTTGGCGTCGCAATGGTGAACCATCTGGTGCAAACCTTTTGCGAAGGGCACTATTCTCAGTTTCAGAAAGTAGCATTTTCGATAGGAATGAGTCTATTTGGCTGCAAATGTACGGAAAAGTTGTCACTTTTCAGGTTTGTCGTGAAAAAAAATAAATCTTTAAACTTTAATCTTTAAACTTTTCTTTATCTTTGCGCCCAGAAACGATAAAATCGAAGGAATAAAATGCAAGCAATCATTCTTGCTGCGGGTATGGGACGCCGGCTGGGCGAGCTCACTCGTAACCAGACAAAATGCATGATAGAAGTTGGTGGCGTACGCCTTATCGATCGCATGCTGACACAGCTCACCGCGTTGCCTCTGACGCGTGTGCTTATCGTTGTGGGATATCAGGCCGAAGGGCTGAGGCGCCATATCGGGGACCGCTATCCTGAATTGAATATCGAGTATGTGGAGAACGAGATTTATGACCGCACAAACAATATCTACTCGCTGGCTCTGGCACGCGAACAGTTGGTGGAGGACGATACGCTGCTCATAGAGAGTGATCTCATCCTCGACGAACGACTTTTTCCCCTGCTGCTGGATAACCCTTGGCCAAACCTCGCCTTGGTGGCGAAGTATGAGTCGTGGATGGACGGCACAATGGTTCGGCTGGACGAGGACTTGTGCATTACCAGCTTTGTTCCCAAGAGCAGCTTTCGTTATGAGGAGCGCGATCAATACTATAAGACGGTCAATATTTATAAGCTCAGTCGCGACTTCCTGCAGACGAAGTATGTGCCGTTCCTCGAAGTATATATGCGCACGGTTGGTGAGAACGAATACTATGAACAGGTGTTGCGCGTGCTGACCTTCCTCGACCGTACGGAGTTGAAGGCACTGCCGATAGGTGATGAGCACTGGTATGAAATCGATGATATCCAGGATTTGGATATTGCCGAAACGCTGTTTGCCGAAGGTGAGGACCTGTGGCGTTCCTATTCTCGGAGGTTTGGTGGTTTCTGGCGCTTCCCGGGGATGTTGGACTTCAACTATCTCGTGAATCCGTACTTCCCTTCCACACGGCTGAAGCAGGAACTGATGGCCAGTTTCGATGCACTGCTGACGCAGTATCCTTCGGGTATGCAGGTCAATTCGCTGCTGGCCGGAAAGTATTTCGGACTGGCACCAGATTTGGTCGTGCCTGGCAATGGTGCCGCTGAGCTCATAAAGGTCGTTATGGAAAGAACGCCAGGGCGCTTGGGCGTAGTGTATCCCACCTTTGAGGAATATCCCAACCGTAAATCTGCTGACGATTTAGTCATCTATCATCCCGATAATGCTGACTTTGCCTATACGGCTGATGACCTCATCACGTTTTTTGCCGACAAGCATCTGACGATGCTACTGCTTATTAATCCTGACAACCCCAGTGGTAATTATATTCCCCGTGGCGAAGTGATGCGCCTGTTGGCCTGGTGTGAGCAGCGATGCGTTAGGCTGTTGGTCGATGAGTCTTTCGTAGACTTCGCCCGTTGCTACCCCGACGGGACCCTCCTTAGCGATGAACTGCTGCGGGCGCACCCCTCGCTCATCGTTATGAAAAGTATCTCGAAGAGTTATGGCGTGCCAGGCCTGCGTTTGGGCGTGTTGGCTACTGCTGACAATGCGATGATTCAGGCTATCCGCCATGAGGTGAGTATATGGAATATCAATTCTTTTGCGGAGTATTACATGCAGATCTACAGTAAGTACGAGGCTGATTACCAACGAGCGTGCCGTCTCTTCCGTGAGGAACGTGACCGCTTTGAGGCCGAGTTGCAGCGTATCTCCTTCTTGCGGGTGATTCCTACCGAGGCCAATTATTTCCTCTGTGAGGTTACCGACCGCTTCACCTCCTCTGAACTCGCCATCCTTCTCATTAAGCGCGAGAATATTCTTATCAAGGATTGCGGCTATAAAAAAGCTTTCGGCGGCAAGAACTATGTTCGCATTGCTGTTCGCGATACTGCTGACAACGACCGACTGTTGCATGCCTTACAGGCACTGGATCAGGATTAATACGGAACCATTATGAATATCTGCATTTGTGGAGGTGGTAATCTTGCAACGGTTTGTGCAGGATTCTTTGCTGCTCAGGAAGCGGTAACTGTGAATATGCTTACGCGAAAGCCCGAAGCCTGGGCGAAGGAGGTGGAAGTTATTGACCCTAAAGGACATTGCTTTAGAGGCCCGCTGGAGCGTATTAGCGACCGTCCGGAAGAGGTGATACCGCAAGCAGAAATTGTTCTTTTGTGTCTGCCAGGCTTCGCTATAGAGTCCACCCTGCAGTCCATTCGTCCTTGGCTAAGCCCTTTTACTGCCGTAGGGTCTGTGGTGTCTAGTACCGGTTTTTTCTACTTCGCTCACGACCTTCTGCCAGCCAGCCAGCCTCTCTTCGGTTTCCAGCGGGTACCATTCATTGCTCGTGTGGATACTTATGGCCATTGTGCACGATTAATGGGTTATAAACCGGAACTTAGTGTAGCCTTGGAGCATGAGAGCACGGAATTTCTTTCCCTTCTTGAAACGCTTTTCCGCACTCCTGTACGTCGTCTTAACAGTTTCTATGAAGCCAGCCTCACCAATAGCAATCCCATTCTTCATACAGGGCGTCTCTTTACTCTTTGGCACGATTGGGACGGTGAAACTGTTCCCAAACCTATCCGTTTCTATGAGGAGTGGACAAACGAAGCCTCAGAATGTATTTTACAGATGGACAGCGAACTAATGGCGCTTACTCGAGATTTAAATATCAGCGAGAAGGAAGTTCCCTCCTTGCTTACTTATTATGAATCCTCAGATGCTCCTTCTCTGACTTGCAAAATCAGGAGCATTGCAGCTTTTCAAGGCATCCTTGCACCTATGAGACAGATTGCCGAAGGCTACGTTCCCGATTTCAGCAGCCGCTACTTCACCGAAGACTTTCCCTTTGGCCTCCGTTTCATTCGCCAGCTTCTTCATGATCATGCTATTCCCTCTCCACATATTGACGAAGTCTATAAGTGGGGTCTATTATGCAACGGAAGAAAATGACTTAGAAGTTTACTTTGTAGTGTTGCTTGTGACGGCGGTGGTCGAAGAAGACGACGCCGTAGGTGTAGAGGTCAAAGGTTATACCCGTGTGCGACGATTCTTGGATATCGTGCCATAGGGTCAGTTCAGTTTCGCCCTTGTGAATACCTTCGCAGACGAGCAATCCTCGCTCTGGCATCGTGGCTGCCAGAGCGGGTGCCTCTTCGAGGTGGCTTCTCCCCACGAAAACAAAGTCTGCCGTTCCGCTATCTGTATTCTTGGCCTTTGGCACGGCACTCCGAATATATTCCTTTGCCACCTGGTCTTCGGTTACCAGTCGCACCGTCTCAGGTTCTGCGAAGTTTGCTAAGCGGAAGAGCAGCCGACGACATTTCATTGGATACAAACCGCCCCATCGCACCCACCAAGGATGCAGTCGGGCGAGTTCTCCATAAGCGTAGTACGGCCATGACTCCAGCACCACTCCTCGAATGAATGAGAAGGCGGACGGTGAATGAACACCATAACCTTTCCTTTTTCGGAATCTTAAGACCCATATCCAGGGCTTACGAATCAGTCGCATTGGCAAAAAATTACGTTTTTCGGCTGCAAAAGTAAGAAATATTTGTCAAAGTGCAATGACTTTGCGCCTTTTTCTGTACTTTTGCGCCCGAAATCCCTTACAAAACGAAAATATGGAACCCAAAATGATCAGGCAACTGAGCGCAGATGAGATTTGCAAGTTGCAAGAACAAGGTTGTTCGGCCGATGATTGGAGCACTGTCTATATCACCGACGAAGTCAGTTTGAAATACATTCGAGGCACACGCTTCTCCGGCGAGATCCGTCTGGGCCGCTTCCTGAAGAGCTTCGAAATGGCTGGCGGCATGCATAAGCATTCCGGTATCTTCAACGCCACCTTGCACAATGTCACCATCGGCGACGATTGTTGCATCGAGAACATCAAGAACTATATTGCAAACTACGATATCGAGAACGACTGCTTCATTGAGAACGTGGATATCATCCTCTGCGACGGACCCACCAGCTTTGGTAACGGAGTGGAAGTAGCTGTACTGAATGAGACGGGCGGACGAGAAGTTACCATTCATGACCGCTTAACGGCTCACGAGGCGTATCTCGAAGCCTTCTACCGTCATCGTCCCCTCCTCATCGACCGTCTGAAGCAATTTGCAGCACAGCGCACAGAGGAACAGACTTCCATGAGAGGTGTCATCCGTCACCACTGTACCATCGTAGATACCGGTTATATTAAAAATATGTACGTGGGCGCGTATGCGAAGGTGGAAGGTGCCGGACGACTGAAGAATGGCACTCTGAACAGCCGCCGCGAGGCACCAATACATATCGGCTACGGTGTCATCTGTGATGACTTTATCATTCAGGACGGCTCTACAGTGGAAGACTGCACCACCCTCACCCGCGTTTATGTGGGTCAGGCTTGTACTCTTGGCCATAGCTATTCTGCTTCTGACAGCCTTTTCTTCTGCAACTGCCAGGAGGAAAATGGTGAGGCCTGCGCAATTTTTGCTGGTCCTTTTACTGTCACCCATCATAAGAGTACCCTCCTCATAGCAGGGCTCTTCTCCTTCATGAATGCCGGCTCGGGTTCGAACCAGAGCAACCATATGTACAAGCTTGGTCCCATTCATCAGGGAGCGTTGGAGCGCGGCGCCAAGACATCTTCGGACAGTTACATCCTCTGGCCGGCACGTATTGGAGCTTTCTCACTCGTCATGGGTCGCCATACCTCCAATCCCGATACCTCCCTGCTTCCTTTCTCCTACCTGATTGAGAAGAATGGTGAGACCTACCTCGCACCAGCTGTTAATCTCCGTTCCGTGGGTACCGTGCGCGATGCCCAAAAGTGGCCGAAGCGCGACCGCCGAGTACCTGAGGGGAGGCTGGATCAGGTGAACTTCAACCTCCTCTCGCCCTACACGATTGATAAGATGTTCCACGGACTTTATATCCTTAATGAACTGGAGCAACTCAGCGGCGCCACCAGCGATGTCTATGCTTACCAAAGCGCAAAGATCAGCAACAGCTCTCTGCATCGCGGTCAGGAACTCTATCGTATAGGTATCCAAAAATTCCTTGGCAACAGCCTGATCTCCCGCCTCGAGAAAATTGACTGTTCCAGCGTCGAAAGCCTGCTCGAGGGCATAAAACCGACCACGAAGTCCGGGCTGGGACAGTGGGTGGATCTGGCAGGACTCATTGCCCCCAAGGAGGCTATCAAGTCCCTCCTCGATGATGTGGAGACCGGGCGATGCAACAGTCAGGCAGAATTTGATGCAGCCCTGCGCTCCTTGCACGCAGACTACTATGAGCTCGAATGGACTTGGGCCTATGAGAAGATACTTGAATACTATCAGCTTACTGACGATCGCATCACGATAGAGGACCTCATAGCTATCGTTCGGGAGTGGAAGGAGAGTGTCGTCAAACTCGACCGTATGCTCTACGCCGACGCTAAGAAGGAGTTTTCACTTTCTGCCCGCACGGGCTTTGGCTTCGATGGTGCCAGCCGCCACACGGTAGAGGCAGACTTCGAGCAGGTTCGTGGTGAATTCGAGACCAATCCCTTCGTCACAGAGGTGCAGGCACACATTGAACGCAAGAGTGCCCTCGGCGACCGCATTATCGCCATGCTTGAATCTTTGTAAGTAGTCCGATTTAGTTAATAATCTTTAATGCCCTGAGCTTTTTTGCCTCGGGGCATTTACTTTTCCTTTGTTTTTTGTTTGTTTATCATTACCTTTGCCCCCGCTATATGATGATAGCACATACTATTTACTAACTAATAACATTAACTTATGAAGAAAATCTACACATTTCTGTTCATGATGATGGCTCTGTGTGCTACTGCCGTGGCGCAAGACGAAGCTGTTACCATCGAGGTGAATAACAGAACTGGTGACTGGACGGCCGCCAATTCTAACAAGACCTGGGCCTCGAGATGGGAATCTTACGGCTCCCCTTCCCTCATCATCGAACACACGAACGCCAGCGGAGGCCACAATAATAATATGGCCTATTATGCTCCTAACAAGACAGACATTCAGTTCTACAACTCTCTCGGTGGTTCCACGACCTCTGAGAACTACCACCTCAGAGCTACCGACGGATACCAGATTGCCGAGGTTAGCTTCGACTTCGTCTGTGCCAACGACCAGGGTGTATCCATCACCTTCCCGGATGACGAGGTTGTGGAATGCTACAGTACTACGGAGGCAGAACATATCGAAGCAACAGACATGTCTGAAGACGAATTTATCTTCACTGTTTCCACCTTGGGCGGAAGCCCTACCTTTGCCAACACCAGCAACTTCGTTGTAGTACTGAAGCCAAAATCTCCTCTGGATCTCGCCTGGGACGAACTGACAGCTACAATCGACAAGTATATGGCGTATTATGCCGAAACCTTGGATGAAAGCTATTTCAAGATTGGAACAGAGCCGGGCCTTTACGGTGAGGCTGAGGTCATTGCTTTCTATGATGCGCTGAACAAGGGCATTGCCGGAAATGTCGATAAAAGCAGTACAGAAGCAGAAATCGCTTCCGTCAAGAAACTGACGCAGGATATCCTCGACACCTACGAAGCGGTTGTTGCATCGAAGGTGATGACCTATCCTGTCGCCGATGGTTACTACCGTTTCCGCGCAGCTATGATTTATAGCAACGAAGATGAGGATGTGGTCAAGTACATGATGGGCTACAATTCCAATGGCACACTCTGTGCCATCTGGGCCACCCCCGATGACGAAGATGTAGAGGATCGCGCTATGACGCTTTGGAAGGTGACGAACAAGGACGGCTACTTCGATGTACAGAGTATGTATCACGATGGCCGCTTCAACAATGTTAGCATTAGCAAGACTCCGACGATGGATCCAGCCTCAGAGAACCTGATGGCTTTCGATCCTGTCACGACTGTAGACGGAGTGACTCTCGTCAATATCCGCGTATCCACTCAGGACGGAGCTGAAGGTCTCTATCTCCATCAGAACAGCCACAACAGCGGCAAAGGAACGAGTGGATATATTGTGGGCTACTATTCCACTTATAATTACAACACGACGACTCCTGCCGCTTCGGAATGGATTCTGGAAGCCGTGCCTGAGAACGAGGCTGCTGCTATCATTGCCGCCTATGAACCTATTAAGGCACGCAAAGCCTTCGAGGCCGAGTACAATCAGTTGAAGACCGATGCCACTGCAGCTTTGGAGAAGGCTAAGGACTATATTCTCACCCCGCTCATTACCGAGAACAGTCAATTCAGTTCTCCTTGGACAGAGACTCGTGAAGGCAGCATCGACAACCTGATCGACGGCAATGCCGCAACCTATTGGCATTCAGACTGGTCATCCTCTGTGGATAATCATACCCACTACCTCCAGGTGGCCCTCAATGAACCCACCAATGAGTTGGTGCGTATGACCATCACTCGCCGTGCCGTTGCTAACGACCACATCACACTTTGGGGTGTTTTCGGCAGCAATGATCCTGAGGCCGATGATGAGGACTGGGAAGAACTGGCCAGCCTCGAAACACCTTTTGGCAGCAATACTGAAACCATCAGTACATCCCTCTTTGACACCAAGGGCTACGAGCATCTCCGCTTCTACATCGATGGAACGACAACAGGGCGCGGCTACGGTCACGTCAGCGAGTTCCAACTCTATGAGGCCAAGGTCAATCCCACTTCACAGTATGCGCTGATGGGCGAGGCATCGAAGAACCTGGAAGCTGTGCTTGTGAGTCAAGCTAATAAGGATATTTCAGATATCGAGGAAGCAGACTACAACACCTTGAAGGAGGCGTATGATGCCTTTGTGGCCAAGTATGTAGATCCCGCAGAACTGCGCGAGGTGCTTGCTTCTGTCGAGAATCTTGCCGATGGAATTGTGGTTGGCACACAGCCCGGTTTCTGGAAAGATGCCAACGTAGGCGCAGCACTTGCCAAGACGGTGTCTGATGCTAAGGCTTATGATGAAGCCGGTGTCTATCTGGAAGAGACAAGCACGAGATATATCCAGACCCTTCGTCAGCAGGCCGACGACATTATGGCTGCTGCTATCGGTATAGAAACTGGCAAGTGGTATCGCATCCGTTTCGGTACTGAGACAGAGTTTGAGACGTATGGATGGGACAAAGAAGCCGGAGCCGCTGTCGTCAATGGCGATGAGGTGGAAACCGATGAGGCTCTTTGGGGCAAGTATGTTGCTGTTGCTGCCTACAGAACTGAGGAGGGCGTCCATTATATTGAACCTATAGACGGCGAGACTGTGCGTATTGGACAACCTGTCTTCCTCGATGCTGACGAAGATATCGAGAATAAGGACTACTCATTGTTCCGGTTTGTAGCAGTCGGCGACAGTGCCTATGCTCTTCAGAACAAAGCTACAGGTCTCTTCCTGAAAGCTTCCGGTACCTCTGGTGGTGTGCTCCTCAACGTGCAACCTTCGCTCTTTAACGTAAGTCCTATCGGCTACGGACAGAACATCATCGCCTCCAGGAGTCTGACAGGTGATGTGCAGAACAACCTCCATGCAGCCCGCAGCTTCAACCAGCTGGTGACCTGGAATGCCTACACGCCCGGCAGCCGCAGTGGACTCTATATCGAGGAGGTGGAAAGTGTAGCCGCAGGCTACGACGGCTCTGCGTACCAGCAGGATATTCGTGTGGGTGAGTTCTATTCCTTCTGCTATCCTGTAAACATTGCAGTCGCAGATGGCCAGATGTACGATGTACTCAGCATCAGTGGCAAGGAAATCACCCTGCAGCCCATTGAGGAAGCCAGCGCTGGCCGTCCATTCCTCTACCTCAACGGAGACACGGATGATTATGATGCAGAAGCTGAAGTAGCTCCTGTTACATTCAAGCATGGTTATGAGTTCGTTACCAAGCCGCAGACCGAACGTCCGTTGAAGGGCACCTTCATCTCTCAGGACCTCGGGTCGGGCTACATCCTCCCGCAGGGCAACGGCTTTGTCGTCACTAATTTCATGAGCGGCACCATCGCGGCCAACACCGCATACATCGTGTCCGATGAGACCGTGACTACTGCCGATGAGATAACTTTTGTCATCAGCACTGATCATCCTGACAGCATTGCCGCCACCCTTTCCAAAATCAGCCAGCGTGGTGCCATCTACACCCTCGACGGCCGTCTCATCGGCAACGGTAATCTCAATGATCTCCGCTCGCTTGGCAAGGGCGTTTACATCATAAATGGTGCAAAAGTCATGGTGAAGTGATCTAAACCCATTTGTTAGCCCCTTCGTCGGCTTTGAATTGGCTTAGAAAGGCCGCTTTTAGTTAAAAAATCTTAACGCCCCGCGATTTTAACACGTGGGGCGTTAAACGTTTCGGGCAATCCACCTATATTTGCACTCGCAATGTAGGCAAAATGTCCGTAAATGGGCACGAATAGACAGCAAATGAACGTGAAATCAGTAAAATCTTTATTAACCCTTTTAATTAACTTTAGTAGTATGAAGAAAATGTACCTACTTCTTGCAGCGTTGTTTGGGCTGTTTTTCAGCACGAATACGTTTGCACAAGACATTAATCTGGAAAACCAGTTTGAATGGGACAAGATTTCTCGCGACGGCTACACAGTTGACCACGAGAATCCGCTCATTACTGATGCTGAGCAGTTCAGCAGCCCCTTTAGTCAGAATGACTTAGGTAATCCCGATGGCGGCAACCTTTCTGACGGTGTGCTTCTCGATGGTAAATACGACACATTCTGGCACAGCGTGTGGAGAGGCGGTAATGTAGACGGCGGAACCCATTACCTTCAGGTAGAGATGCCTGACGGAATCGATGAAGAGACATTAATCGCATTTGTTTATGCCCGTCGTACAAATGCCGACAACGACCACACCACCGAATGGCTGGTGATGGGTACCGACGATCCCGAGGCAGAAAAGGCTGATTGCGAGGAACTCGCTTATATCGAGACTCCGTTCACGAGTAAGCTCGATGTCTGCATGTCCACTCCTTTCAAGACCGGTGGATACATGTACCTCCGTTTCTATTCTGAGAAGGAAACTGGTACCGGCGACTACGGCACTCGCGGTTATTTCCACATCGGCGACTTCAACATCTATCCAGTTACAAAGATGTCCGATAATGAAGCTGCCTGGTTAGATTTGGAAGCTGCTTATAAAAAGTATCAGCCATATCAGGATTCTTATATGGATTGTCTGGGCGAAAACCCGGGTCAGTACAGTCAGCAGGCCTATGATGATTTCTTGTTGGCTCTGGATGCATACGTCGCGATTGATCCTGATGTAGATACAGCAGAAAAGATGAATGAGGTTCGCGAGCTCATCGTTAAGACCGCCGAGGCTATTGCTCCCACGAAGGTTCCGTTCCGGAGTAAGGATATGCCTGCAGGCAGCGGCTACTACCGCATCCGTGCCGGTCTGGAATACTTCACTGGTGACAAGTATATGATGGGTTATCGTAACGAAGGTAAGATCTGGGGTATCTGGGGTACTCCTGACTTCGACGAGTTGACCGATAATATCCAGGCTCTCTGGAAAATTGAGATCAAGAGCGACAGCACCTATGATATCGTGAACATGTACAACGACGGCCGCTTCATGAAAGTTGCCCGCAGCACCAATGTGGAAATGACCACCGATCCGGCTTATGCCGATACGCTGCTGGCCTTCGATGCTGCAGGATACGATATCGACTACGAGCGCGCCTATGTCAACATCCGCTTGGCTACTCAGCCTGCTAATGACTTCTTCTATCTCCATCAGAATGGTCACAGCGATGGTAATGGCAATAACGGTTACCTCGTAGGCTGGTCTACCAGCTATAGTGCTCCTACCTGTGGTGCCTCTGAGTGGTTCTTCGAGGCAGTTCCTGCTGACGAGGCAGCTCAGATTATTGCAGATTTTGAACCTTATAAGAATAAGGATGTCTGGGTCGACGACTTCAAGATGATGATGAAGGCCGCTCCCGGTATGATCGAAGTTGCCAAGGACGTGCATCAGGTGAACCTCATCACCGAGGCTTCTCAGTTTAGCAGTCCGTTCAGCCAGAATGACCTTGGCAACAAGGACGGCGGTAACCTCAGCGACGGTGTGCTGATCGATGGTGACATCACCACTTACTGGCACAGCGTATGGTCTGCCTCCGAAGGCAAGGAGTATCCCGATGGCAAACACTATCTGCAGGTTGAAATGCCCGAGGGCTTTGATTCAGCTCAGCAGATCTACATGAGATTTACTCGCCGCGACACCAACAACAACCAGATCACTAACTGGTCGTTCATGGGCACCAACGACGAAGAGGCTACGTACGACGACTGCGAGGAACTCGCCACCTTCGAGAGCCCCTGGAATTCCTCCAACCAGAAGGAGTCCTTCAAGTCTGACCTCTTCGAAACCAAGGGCTACAAGTATATCCGCTTCTACAATGAGCAGAACAACGCCGGTAGCGCCTTCTTCCACCTCTCCGAGATTCAGCTGTGCTACGATGTAGAGAATCCCCAGTCGCAGTATATTGCCATGGGCTCTGTGGCCACCACTCTCGAGCAGCTGGTTGCAGACTTCAGCGAAATCGAAGATGATGCTCTCGACTACGAGACCAACTACCTCGTGCTGCAGAAGGCTTACAATGACTTCGTAGCCCTCTACGTGAACCCGAAGGCCCTGCGCGACACCATCGCACTGGCAGAGCAATCCATTAAGGAAGTTGTCGAAGGTTCGAATCCCGGCTTCTGGCCTGTAGGCACCACCAGCGCCATCACCAAGATTCTTACTGATGCCAAGGCTTATGATGTAGCAGGTGCTTACACTCCTGCTCAGAGCGATGCCTTCAACGCTCAGCTCAATGCCCAGATGAAGGTTATTGCCGACGCTCCCATCAAGGTGAAGACCGGCAAATGGTATCGTCTGCGCTTCGGTACCGAGGCTGAATACGACAAGTATGGCTGGAATAAGAATGGTAACTTCCCCAACTACTGGGTTGTTGATGAAGATACCCTCGGAGTTTACAACTACGGTCTCTTCGGCAAGTACATTGCTGTTGCTAAGAGAGAGGAAGTGGTACTTGGCCAGAATGATAATCAGGAAGATGTGATGGGTAACGTGATTGAGCCCATCGCCAAGGAAGACATCATCATCGACAAGTCCATCTTCGGTATCGACCTCGACAAGCTCACCGATCCCGATATGGCTCTTTGGAGATTCGTATCTGTCGGCGACAGCGCCTATGCTATCCAGAACAAGGCTACCGGCCTCTATATCCATAATGGTGTTTATCTGAGTGCCCAGCCCGGCCTCTTCACCCAGCATCCCTCTGGCTATGGTCAGAATGCATTCTTCAACAAGTCCGTCGAAGGCAACGGTAAGAGTCCTATGCACCTGGCTCAGAGCCAGAGTGTCCTCTGCGCTTGGGGTAATGAAACCGGTTCTGGCTGGACAGATTCTGACGGCCGTCGTGGCAGCTTCTTCGTTGAGGAAGTTGAAGACGTAGCTGCTGGCTATCCCACAAGTGGTGAGTACAAGATGAGCCTCACTCCTGGCGACATCTACGGCCGCTGCTATCCCGTTCCCGTAACGCTGAAGACTCCTGAACTGGCAACCCTCTGGACCATCGCAAGTATTGAGCGCACTCCTGATGCAACCGATGAAGCTATTGAGCAGGTAAGCGTAACCCTCGCTAAGATTACCGATCCCACGGTTCCTGCCGGCCGTCCGTTCATCATCGTTGCTGCTGGTGAAATGCCCGAGGAAGGTGACGAGTATGATCCCGTCATGCCCGTGTTCAGCTTCACCCTCGACCTTGTCAATGCTCCTCAGACCAAGAACTACCTGAAGGGTGCCTTCGACAGCAAGACGATTGATGTGAAGTTCATGGCTATCGGTTCTGGTACTGAAGACAAGGCTCTTGCTTTCAAGAACTCTGGTACGACCACCGGTGACAACCGCGTTTACATCACCGATACAGCAGAAGGCAATGAAGGCTTCCTGCGCAAGGCTGCCATCGTTAAGATTACTTTCGATGAAAACCTCGAAGACGGCATCGCCGCTGCTATCCAGAAGGTGAACCGCCAGGGTGGCATCTACACACTCGACGGTCGTCTGATCGGCAATGGCAACCTCAACACAATCTCCAACCTGCCGAAGGGTGCTTACATCCTCAACGGTCAGAAGGTTATCGTGAAGTAAGTTGATTCACATCGACCATTCAATAAGACAGGAGGGGCCAGTCCCCTCCTGTCTTGCGTATATAGGTAGCTGTCGGGACGAATATAGATAGCTGTCAGGACGTATATACGTAAGGCGCCTCACGTATATACATAAAGCGCCTCACGTATATATGTCCACGTCCTCACGAAGGGTTGTCTGAGATGGAAGTATAGTCCGTCGTGCGACAAACTATAGTTCCTCGCCTTACAAACTATAGTTCCTCGCACGAGTCTCTATACTTACTCATGTTCCGCAGGTAATGCCCTAGGCATTTGATAGGGTTTGTTTGCATACTCGCAAAACTTGAGATCCTATACTTTCAAAAAAACTTTTTTTCAAAAATCCACCGAATCCACCGATTTTTCCCTTGCGATAGTCATCTTAAACGGACAAATTAAGCAGACAATTCAAAGGCTCAATCGGTGGATTCGGTGGATTTTCGAGAAAAAATAATTAAAATCGTTGGTTGAATGAACTACACTTGCGAAAGTTAAATATACTTATTTCTCTGTTACCAGCGCGAAGTCCAGCTGCTTCTTGTCGAGGTTGGCCTTGGCCACGCGCACTCGAATGGGGTCGCCGAGGGTGAAGCGGCGGTGGTGGCGCTTGCCCCAAAGCTGGTAGTTGCGCTCGTCGAACTCGTAGTAGTCATCGTCCATGTCTCGCAGGGGAATCATGCCCTCGCAGTGGCTGTCGTTGAGCTCCACGTAGAGACCGAACTCTGTGACCCCCGAGATGATGCCCTCGAATATCTTTCCGATTTTGTCGGCCATGAATTCCACCTGTTTGTATTTGATGCTGGCGCGCTCGGCGAGGGCTGCCGTCTGTTCGTTCTCCGATGACAGGTCGCAGAGAGCCTCGTACTTCTCTGGATTGGCGCTGCGGCCTCCTTCGGCATAGCGGCTGAGCAGGCGGTGTACCATCAGGTCGGGATAGCGGCGGATGGGCGAGGTGAAGTGGGTGTAGTAGTCAAAGGCGAGGCCGTAGTGCCCCACGTTTACGATCGAATACCGAGCTTTCATCATGGCGCGCAGAGCCACCATCTCCACGAGGTTCTGCTCCTTGGAGCCGTGAACGTCGTGCAGGAGTTTGTTGAGGTTCTTGCTGATTTCGGCAGGGGTTCCCGTATATTTCAGCTTGTGGCCGAACTTGGTCACGAACTGACTGAGGTTCGCGAGTTTGTCCTGGTCGGGTTGTTCGTGGATGCGGTAGGGTAGGACTTTCGCCTTTTTGCCTTTCGGCACACGTCCGATACTCTCTGCTACGGTGCGGTTTGCCAGCAGCATGAATTCCTCGATGAGCTTGTTGGCATCCTTTGCCACCTTGATATAGGTTCCGAGTGGCTTGCCTTTCTCATCGATATCGAAGCGCACTTCTGGCCGTTCAAAGTCTACGGCTCCCTTCAGGAAGCGGCGCTCGCGCAGGAGTTTGGCAAGTCTGTTCAAGCAAAGCAGGGCCCCTTCTAATTTCCCTAAGGGAGAGGCTTTTTGTTCTTCTGTGAGTGTGTCGAACCAGGGCTTCTCTCCATCGGGTAGGGTGGTAGGAGTGTCCTCCGGGCTGGCCTCTCCTCGTGCTTCGAAGAGTGCCTGCACTTCTTCGTAGGCGAAGCGGCGGTCGCTGCGGATGATGGTGTGGGCCAGGTGCCAGCGTTTCACCTCTGCCTTCTCGTTCATTTCGAAGATGACGCTGTAGGTCAGTTTGTCCTCATCGGGGCGCAAAGAGCAGATGTAGTTGCAGAGGCGCTCGGGCAGCATGGGAACCGTGCGGTCCACGAGGTAAACGCTGGTTCCCCGACGTATTGCTTCCTTATCGATGATGGAGCCTTCGGTGACATAGTGGCTGACGTCGGCGATGTGTACACCTATCTCGAATAATTTACTATTGGAGGATTTGCTACTCTTTATTTCGCGGAAGCTGAGGGCATCGTCGAAGTCCTTTGCATCGCGCGGGTCTATGGTGAAGGTCAGCACGTCGCGGAAGTCCTCGCGCTCAGCGATGTCTGCGGGAGTAATCTTATCGGAGATTTGGTTAGCCGCTTCTTCCACGTTCTTCGGGTAGGTATAGGGCAGTCCGAACTCGGCGAGTATGGCGTGCATCTCTACCTCGTTTTCTCCGGAACGTCCCAGCACTTCTGTGACTCGGCCAACGGGATTCTTCGATCCTTCGGGCCAGTCGACGATACGTGCGGTCACCTTGTCGCCCGTCTGTGCGCCTTTCAGCTGATTTTTCGGGATGAAGAGGTCGCCCACTTCTCGGTTCTCGGTGAGCAGGAAGGCGAAGTCCTTGCGGACATTGATTCGCCCCACGTAGGTCTTCTCCATCAGCAGTTTGCGCCGTTCCTCGGCTTCCTTCTGTCGGCGTTCGCGCTCTGTGGGGAGTCCTGTGCGTTCATAGCGCAGCGGCTCGCGTTCGATGAGGAAGTCCTGCTCGACGAGGTCGTCCAGCACATCCATGCACATCAGTTTTCCAGGATGTGTGTTCAGTCCGAGAGTGCGGAAGAGGTTACGTACGTCGACGACTTCCCCCGTGTGGCGAGTGAAGTAGTCAGTGACCATTTGTGCAAGCTGAGGCTTGCGGATATGGCGGTTGCCACCACGATTTTTTCCTTTAGACATAGTAATAAGGTATTGAGTTCTCGGTGCAAAGATACGAAAAAGTTTAAAGTTTAGGGTTTAAAGTTTAAAGATATTTAGTAAATATGCTACTTTTGGCCGATTTTTACATCATTTATGGTAATAATGAAGGTGCTTAGGCAAAAAACTTTCAACTTTCAACTTTCAACTTTCAACTTTTTTGTACCTTTGCGCCAAATTTGACAAAAACTATGCGAATACTCGTTACCGGAGCCTCGGGCTTCATCGGAAGTTTCATCGTAAGCGAAGGGCTGGAGCGCGGCCACGACATGTGGGCTGGCGTTCGCCGTTCCAGCAGCCGACAGTACCTGTCAGACCCGCGCACACACTTTGCTGAGCTGGACCTGAGTTCTCGTGAAACCCTTATCCAGCAGCTCATGGAACTGAAAGCCTCGATGAATGGTGAATGCTGGGATTATGTTATCCACGCAGCTGGCGCCACGAAGTCGCTGAAGCGCGAAGGTTTTTTCCGCACGAACACCGAAGGCACAAAGAACCTCGTCACCGCCCTGCGCGAGTCGGGGATGATGCCTCGCCGGCTGGTTTTCATCAGCTCGCTGAGCATCTTTGGGGCTATCAAGGAAAGACCCACCCCAAACCCCTCCCGTCAGGGAGGGGCTTCCTCCGGCTTGAATGAGGATGCATTGCGCCAGCCCCTCTCCCCTCCCTCACGGGAGGGGTCGGGGGTGGGTCTTTATCCCAAAATTACTGATACCGACACACCCCAGCCGAATACGGCTTATGGCGAGAGCAAGCTGGCCGCCGAGCGTTGGCTGCAGGAGCAGGCCGATGTGCCCTGGGTCATCCTGCGTCCAACGGGTGTCTATGGCCCTCGCGAACGTGACTACTTCCTGATGGCACAGAGCATCAAACAGCATGTGGACTTTGCAGTAGGCTATAAGCCTCAGGAAATCACCTTCGTTTATGTGCGCGATGTGGTGCAGGCTGTTTACCTTGCGTGCGAGCGAGATAGTAATAAGGTAGAGCATCGTGCCTTCTTCCTCTCGGATGGCGAGAGCTACAACAGCCGCACATTCAGCGACTTGCTGCAGGCTGAGATGGGAGTACGTTTTGTTCTCCACATCAAAGCTCCCTTGTGGTTCCTGCGCATGATTTGCACCGTGAATGGAACCTTTTGCCGATGGATGGGCAAACTCACCACTCTGAATATGGATAAATACCACATCCTCAGTCAGCGCAACTGGAACTGTGACATCAATCCGGCACGAAAACTGCTGGGCTATGATCCGAAGTGGAAACTCGAAGCTGGCGTCAAGGAGAGTGTGGCTTGGTATAAAGCTGAAGGGTGGCTGTAGGAAGGTTAAAAAGCCCACCCCCGACCCCTCCCCGGGGAGGGGAGTAGGGGTTGAAAATTGAATTGCCCATAGGCCTTATTGAAATATAGGAAACGTTGAAGATTAGATTGTTGCCCATAGAGAAGGTGGCGGTGGTGTACTGCCTGTTGACGTTGCTGTTGATGGCAGTGTTGGCACCGCGATTGGTAGATCCGATAGGGATGCTGCTGATGCGTGCGGAATGGCTGGCTCTGACAGTTGCCCTTATCGTCCTTAGTTACCTGCTTGAAAAGTACCTTTCAAGGAATAATCGTTTAAACTTTTCCACCTTTCAACGTTTCAACGTTTCCACCTTTCAACTTTTCAACCTTTCCACCTTCCTCCGCGTCCTTGGCCAGTTAGCCTGGTTGGCCAAGTGGTATCCAGATACTTATGAGTTCAATCGCATCTTCCCGAATCTGGATCACCTATTTGCTCAGGCTGAACTCTCGCTCTTTGGCTGTCAGCCTGCTCTGGAGTTTTCTCGCCTGCTGCCGCAGGCCTTCTGGAGCGAAGCGTTTAATTTGGGCTATTGGTCTTATTTCCCGATGATTGGCGTGTTGTCTATCGCCATCTTTATCATGGAAGCGAAGGCGAGTACGTCTGCTCCCAAAGGAAGCTCCACGTTGGAACTGCTCCCTGTGTTTCACTTGGTTTCCACTACCATTATCATCGCCTTTTTCCTCTACTATGTCATTTACATCTTCCTGCCTGTTACTGGCCCTCAGTTTTACTTTCAGGCAGTAGGAATCGAAGCGATAGAGGCGGGAAACTTCCCCGCTTTGGGCACCTACTTCAGTGCTCATACAGAGATGCTACCTTCACCAGGTTATTCCGATGGACTTTTCTATCAGCTCGTGGAGTCTGCTCACGAAGCCGGCGAGCGTCCCACGGCTGCATTCCCCAGTTCCCACATTGGTATCTCAACTCTGGTGTTGATGCTTTCGCGCCGTCATGCTCCCCAGGTGACGAAGTTTCTCTTGCCCTTTTGGGCACTCCTCTGCTGTGCCACCGTTTATATCCAGGCTCACTATGTCATCGATGCCATCGCGGGGTTACTGAGCGCTCCGTTGGTATTGTGGATTTCTACTTGGCTTGCCCACAAAATTATAGACATAAGACGTCCTCTTTCGCCTGCATAAATCATTTATTGTTGTCTTTTTCGGTTTAATGGTTGAAAAGAAGTGAAAAGATTTGGCCAAGTGCCCGATTTTTTCTACTTTTGCACGCGTTTATACAGATATTCACACAAAAAACATCATAAATCCATATGGAAAAGATTCAAGAACTCACCGACAAAATCCGTCGCGAAGGCGTAGAGAAAGGTCAGGAGGAAGCTGCCAAAATCATCGAAGAGGCCAAGCAGCAGGCCGCACAAATCGTGGCTGACGCCAAGAATCAGGCAGAGGCTATTTCCCAGAAAGCAAAGAAAGATGCCGCCGAACTGGATCAGAACACCAAGAGTGAGCTGAAGCTCTACATGGCTCAGGCCCTGAACGCCTTGAAGAGTGAAATCACCAATGTGGTCACAGACAAGGTAGTGGCCCAGGGTGTGAAGTCACTGACAGAGGAAAAGGATTTCCTCGGTCGTTTCACCGTGGCTCTTGCCACAGAGTGGGCCAAGCGGGGCGAAATCGTCATCAGCACGGAGGACGCCGAGGCTCTGAAAGCTTACTTTGCTCGCGAGGCAAAGGCCTTGCTGGACAAGGGCGTAAAGATTGAGAAGGTGAATGGTCACAAGGCTCTTTTCAGCGTGCAACCTGTTGACGGCAGCTACCGTGTGGACTTCGGCAAAGACGAACTGGAGTCTTACTTCAAGGCGTTCCTGCGTCCTCAACTGATAGAAATGCTGTTTTAATTTGACAATCGGACGATTTCGCTTTTTTACCATTTAGATTGTAAAATCGTGAAATCGTGAAATCGTAAAATCAAGTAGATGGCAAATTACTATTGTCTAATGGCAGGTCTGCCCGAGGTGAAACTCGGCGACGCCCGGCCACAGCGTACCATCCTCGAGATGAAGGAAGAGCTGTCCGACATCCTGGAGTCTCAGGATGCCCGGTTGATGCAGACCTATTTCCTTCGTTTCGACTGTGAGAACTTGGTGTCGCTGCTGCAGGGAGTGCTGAGGTTGACCTCAGGGGAAATTGAAGACACCTTGCCTGTAGTGCCCAATGTGAATTTAGACCTCGGTCCGCTGAAGGACGAGGTGCGCAAGGAATTGTCCATCCCTCAGCAGAAACCTTTCAACCATCGTGGCAACTACAGCTACGAAGAGCTGCAGACCCTTGTGGAGGAAGCTCGCTCCATGGAGGGAACCGTCAAAGGTTTCCCTGCATTCATGGCAGATTTCGTTCGCGACTACGATGCTCATGCAGAGGATAGAAATTGGTTCGCGCGCGACGCAGCATTGCTGGCCTATTATGACTTCGCACGTCGCAGTCCCAATACCATGATGGCAGAATGGTATGAGCTGAACTTCAATATCCTGAACATACTCACCGCACTTATCGCCCGCAAGCAGGAATGGCCGCTGGCCGACTACGTGCAGGGCAGTGGTCCTGTGGTGGATGCCATCCTGAAGCAGGCTGCACAGCCTGACTTCGGACTCAGCGCGGAACTGGACTACATGAAGGACCTTATGCTGTCGGCCGAAACTTCAGATCCCGTCGAGAAAGAACGGCAGATTGATGCCCTGCGCTGGAAGTGGCTGGAGGACAAGACGTTCTTCGAACCCTTCGATATCACCGCTCTCTTTGCCTTCGTTGTCCGTTGCGAGATACTGGAACGTTGGTCCATGCTCGATCCTGAGCAGGGTCGCCAACGCTTCACCGAGATTATCGAGGAGCTGAGGGGCGAGGCACGTGTACCGGAAGAATTCATTAGAAAGTAACAATAAAGCAAGATATATGACAAAAGGAACAGTTAGTGGCGTTATCGCCAATATGGTAACGCTTCGTGTGGACGGCCCTGTGAAACAAGGTGAGATCTGCTACATCGAGACTGGTGGCGACCGCCTGATGAGCGAGGTCATTAAGGTCATCAAGCAGGACGTCTACGTACAGGTCTTTGAGAGCACCCGCGGACTGAAGGTCGGTTCGACAGCCGAATTCACAGGACGTATGCTTGAAGTGCAGCTCGCACCGGGTATGCTCAGCAAGAACTACGACGGTCTGCAGAACGACCTCGACAAGATGGAGGGTGTCTTCCTCCGTCGCGGACAGTACACCGACCCGCTCGACCGCGAGCGCCTCTGGGACTTCGAACCCCTGGTGAAGGTCGGCGACACGGTAGAGTCCAGTGCATGGCTCGGCAAGGTCGAAGAGAACTGCCAGCCCCTGAAGATTATGGCTCCCTTCCAATTGGAAGGCACTGCTACTGTCAAGAGCATCGCAAAGGCTGGACAGTACAAGGTTACCGACACCATCGCCACGCTCACTCTGGAAGACGGCAGTGACCTCGATGTGAACATGATTCAGCACTGGCCCGTGAAGTTCGCGATGACAAACTATCGCGAGAAGCCCCGTCCCTTCAAGCTCCTGGAAACAGGCGTTCGCACCATCGACACCTTCAATCCTATCGTCGAGGGCGGTACGGGCTTTATTCCCGGTCCTTTCGGAACGGGTAAGACCGTGCTGCAGCACGCTATCTCCAAGCAGGCCGAGGCCGATATCGTGATTATCGCTGCCTGCGGTGAGCGCGCTAACGAGGTTGTGGAAATCTTCACCGAGTTCCCTGAACTCATAGACCCCCACACTGGCCGAAAGCTGATGGAACGTACCATCATCATTGCCAACACGTCGAACATGCCTGTGGCTGCCCGTGAGGCCTCTGTCTATACCGCAATGACCATGGCAGAGTACTACCGTGCCATGGGACTGCGCGTGCTGCTGATGGCAGACTCCACCAGCCGTTGGGCTCAGGCTCTGCGCGAGATGTCGAACCGTATGGAGGAACTGCCAGGTCCCGATGCATTCCCCATGGACCTCTCTGCTCTTATTTCTAACTTCTATGGCCGTGCCGGCTACGTCTATCTGAAGAATGGTCAGCCGGGCAGCATCACTTTCATCGGAACGGTGTCGCCTGCAGGCGGTAACCTGAAGGAACCCGTCACGGAGAGCACCAAGAAAGTGGCCCGCTGTTTCTATGGACTGGAACAGGATCGTGCGGATAAGAAACGCTATCCAGCTGTGAACCCCATCGACTCCTACTCCAAGTACCTCGAATACCCCGAGTTCGCAGAATATATCAAGGAGCACATCAATGAGACCTGGATTCCGAAAGTGCTGGACCTGAAGACCCGTATGCAGCGCGGTAAGGAAATCGCAGAACAGATCAATATCCTCGGCGATGACGGTGTTCCTGTAGATTACCACGTGACATTCTGGAAGTCAGAGGTTATCGACTATGTCATCCTTCAGCAGGATGCCTTCGATGAGGTCGATGCCGTCACTCCGCTGGAGCGTCAGGAGGAAATCCTGAACCTCGTCACAGAGATCTGCCAGCACGACTTCCACTTCGACACCTTCCTCGAGGCCACCGACTTCTTCCGCAAGCTCATCAACCTCTGCAAGCAGTGGAACTATAGTCAGTTCAAGAGCGAACAGTACGAGGACTTCAAGAAGCAAATAAAAGAATTTATAGCACAATAAGTTATGGCTACAGCATTCCAAAAGATATATACGAAGATTAGCCAGATTACCAAGGCCACTTGTTCGCTGAAGGCAACAGGCGTAGGCTACGACGAACTGGCCACCATTAATGGCAAACTTGCCCAGGTGGTGAAGATTATGGGTGACGATGTGACCCTTCAGGTCTTTGAGGGCACCGGCGGTATCCCAACAAACGCTGAGGTCGTCTTCCTCGGCCACTCTCCCTCGCTGAAGGTCAGTGATCAACTGGCAGGACGCTTCTTCAATGCCTACGGACAACCCATCGACGGCGGTCCCGCTATCGAAGGTAAGGAAGTTCCCATCGGCGGTCCCAGCGTGAATCCCGTGCGCCGCAAGCAGCCCAGTGAGCTGATAGCTACGGGTATCGCAGGTATTGACCTGAACAACACCCTCGTCTCTGGTCAGAAGATTCCTTTCTTCGCCGACCCCGACCAGCCCTTCAATGAGGTTATGGCCATGGTGGCCTTGCGTGCTAAGGTCGACAAGATTATCCTGGGTGGTATGGGTATGACCAACGATGACTATTACTTTTTCAGAAATACATTCTCCAACGCAGGCGCCCTCGATCGCATCATCTGCTTCATGAATACTACCGAAGACCCTGCAGTAGAGCGTCTGCTCGTGCCCGATATGGCATTGACGGCTGCCGAGTACTTCGCTGTGGAGAAGCACGAGACGGTGCTCGTACTGCTGACCGATATGACTTCCTACGCCGACTCTCTTGCTATCGTGTCGAATCGTATGGACCAGATCCCCTCTAAGGATTCTATGCCCGGTTCCCTCTATTCCGACCTGGCAAAGATCTACGAGAAGGCTGTGCAGTTCCCCGAGGAAGCAGGCGGCGGCAGCATCACGATTATCGCTGTGACCACCCTCTCTGGTGGCGATATCACTCATGCCGTGCCTGATAATACGGGTTACATCACCGAGGGTCAGCTCTATCTCCGTCGCGATTCTGATGTGGGTAAGGTCATTGTCGATCCTTTCCGTTCGCTGTCTCGTCTGAAACAGCTCGTGGCAGGAAAGAAGACGCGCAAGGATCACTCTCAGGTCATGAATGCCGCTATCCGTCTGTACTCCGATGCCGCAAATGCCAAGACCAAGCTGGAGAACGGTTTCGACCTCACGGACTACGATAACCGCTGCCTCGACTTCGCTAAGGACTATGCTACTGCTATCCTCGCTATCGACGTCAATGTGGATACCACCGAGATGCTCGATGTTACCTGGAAGCTCTTCCGCAAGTACTTCAAACTCGAGGAGGTCAACATCAAGAAGGAGTTCACCGATATTTATTGGAAATAAGTAGACAAGTAAACAAGTTGACGAGTTGACAAGTTGTTTCTTTCGGAAACCATTATCTCTCGTCAAAGAAAAAGGCATCGACTCGTCAACTTGTAAACTCGTCAACTTGTCAACTAAACTATGGCAATAAAGTTTCAATACAACAAAACATCGCTCCAGCAGATCGAGAAACAGCTGAAGATGCGACAACGCACCTTGCCTATCATCAAGAGCAAGGAGACCGCGTTGCGTCTGGAGGTGAAGCGCTGCAAGGAAGAGGTGGCTGCGTTGGAGGCGAAACTGCAAGAGCAGATAGCCGGCTACGAGTCGATGTATGCCCTTTGGGGAGAATTCGACGCATCGCTGGTGGAACTGAAGGACGTAGAGATGGATGTAAAGAAGATTGCAGGCGTACGCGTGCCCGTTCTTTTGAATATTAAACTCGAAGCAAAGCCCTTCGGTATCTTCAGTGCTCCAAAATGGTATTTCGACGGCATCAACCTGCTGCACGGACTCGCCAAGACCGCTGTCGAGCGTGAGTTCGCTGTCGCCAAGTGCGACCTGCTGGACCATGCCCGCCGTAAGACCACGCAGAAAGTAAATCTCTTCGAGAAGGTGCAGATTCCAGGCTTCCAGGAAGCGGTGCGAAAAATCAAACGATTCATGGAGGACGAGGAAAACCTCTCCAAGTCATCACAGAAGATTCTTAAGTCCTTGCAGGAAAAGCGCAAGGAAGAAGAGGAAAGTGTGCCCCTCGGTATTGCCGACGGCGAACAGAAAGGAGGTAACGCATGATACAGAAAATGAAAAAGCTGACCTTCCTGGTCTATCATCGTGAATACGACGACTTCCTGCATCGTTTGCAGGAACTGGGAGTCATGCATATCGAAGCCGGTGCCCTCTCTGGCGAACAGTCGGAGGCGGTGACCGAGGATGTATCTGAGCTCCGCCGCGTAGAATCCCTGCAGCAGAAGATCTCGCTCCTCCTCGAAAAGGCTAAGAAAGAGAATTCTACCTCAGCTTCTGACAGTGCGTCCGTCGGTTTAGCCGACGGAGCCGACTCCCTCGATCTTACCTCCCTCGAAGACGCTTTCGCCACAGAAGCTACCCTTTCCAGCCGCGAGAAGGAACTGACAGAACAAATAGCAGCTCTTACACCGTGGGGCAACTTCGACCCTGTCGACGTTCGCCAGCAGTTGGCCAAAGCCGATTGTGAGATGCACTTCTTCACCGCCCCTCTCAAGGACTATAAGAATGAGATTGCTCCCTATTATATCACAGAGCTCATCAGCGAACAGAAGGGCCTTGCCTATTTCGTCGTTATTACACGCGGCGATGAGCAACCCAACTTCGTTGCCACGCCGGTATCTCTCCCCGAGGTATCACTCAGTGCGCTTACGGCCGAACTTGAGCAGAATCGGGAAGACTATGCGACAATAATATCGCAGCTCCAACAGCTCTCTAAGACGCAGTCCGCAGCTCTCGAGACCTATCGCGAACAGTTGCAGACACGTTTGAACTTCGATACCGTTCGTGCAGGCACTGAAGCTGCTGCCGACAACCACTTGATGGTACTTCGTGGCTGGATTCCTGCCGACAAGCAGGAGGAGGTGAAAACGACATTTGCCGAGACGGGCGCCTGGTTCGAAATCAGCGACCCGCAGCCCGAGGACGACATCCCCGTCTGCCTGAAGAATAACCGCTTCTTCAGCCTCTTCGAGATGATCACGGAGCTGTATATGTTGCCAAAATACAACGAGCTCGACCTCACGCCCTTCTTCGCTCCTTTCTACATACTCTTCTTCGGACTCTGCCTTGGCGACTCAGGCTACGGCCTCTTCATCACGGTTTGTGTGTTGGCTGCCAAGCACTCCATGAAGATGGGCAAGAGTATGCGGGCAGCTATGAACCTGCTGCTGACGATGGGACTATCAGCCTTCTTCTGTGGACTGCTCTCCGGGGCGTTCTTTGGCTTCAACCTCTACAACCTGGGTGTGCCTTTCTTCGATAAGATAGGCAATGTGATAGCCTTGGACAACAGCCAGATGTTCAACCTCTCGCTGATCCTTGGTTTCATCCAGATTATCTTTGGTATGTGCCTGAAGGCCTATAACCGAACGATTCAATTTGGTTTCAGCTATTCGCTGTCTACGATAGGATGGATGATGATTATCCTGTCGCTGGCCGCAAGTATGTTCATGCCAGAATATTCGTCTATTGCACAATGGTTCACCATCGTCGGCTTTGTCCTTGCTCTGGGATACAACAGCCCCGATCGCTACAAGAAGAACATCTTCACAGGCTTCCTCATCAACGTGGGTTCTGGCCTCTGGGATGCTTATAACACCGCTACGGGTATGCTCGGCGACATGCTGTCCTACGTCCGCCTCTTTGCCCTCGGCCTCTCGGGTGGCATCCTTGCTACGGTCTTCGACAGTCTGGCCACGGGCTTGGCACCTGATAATGCAATCTTAGGCCCCATCGTCATGGTGCTTATCTTCGTGATTGGCCACGCCTTGAATATGTTCATGAACGTTCTTGGCGCTTTCGTCCATCCGATGCGACTGACCTTTGTCGAGTTCTTCAAGAACGCGGGCTACGAAGGTGGCGGCAGTGCTTATACTCCATTTAAGTAATAAGACATTCGATATTTCGATATAACGATATCACGCATCAAAATTAAAAACAATAAATTAAAATTCAAATCATTATGAACGCAACACTTCTTATCGCCTACATTGGCATCGCACTCATGGTTGGTCTTGCTGGTATCGGCAGCGCCTATGGTGTAACCATCGCTGGTAATGCAGCCATCGGTGGCCTGAAAAAAGACAGCAAGCTTTTTGGTAATGCCCTTGTGCTGACGGCTCTTCCCGGTACACAGGGCCTGTATGGCTTCGCTGGCTTCTACATGTGTCAGAACATGTTCAACCTACTGACCCCCCAGACCACCGCTATTCAGGCAGCCACTGTCTTTGGAGCTGGTCTCGCCTGCGGACTTGCATGCCTCTTCTCTGGCATACGTCAGGGTCAGGTTTGTGCCAACGGTATCGCCGGCATCGCCCAGGGTCACAAGTACCTCTTTGGTAACACCCTTGTCCTCGCTGTGTTCCCTGAGCTCTACGCTATTGTGTCTGTGGCTCTCGTTTACATGGCTGGCAGCGCTGTTGCCGCATAAGAGAGTAACACCTTAAAGAAAATGAAATGGGTTAATGCGTTGAGCATTAGCCCATTTCTTGTTAAGCGGAACCCTGTACATACATCTTTCAGATATGTTGATTTGCGTGAAAAGAGGGTATTGAAATATTGATTTCTGTTATTTTGTGTGACTGAAATACAGATTTTTTCATCAAGAGGCATTTTATTCCAGAAATTTTGCCTACTTTTGCACCCGAAATCAGAAACGTGCGAGAACACCATTGCTCGCAACAGGTAAAAGCGTTATGAAAACACTCGAAAAAATCTTTGCAGCCAAGCTGCTGAAAGTCAAAGCTATCAAACTTCAACCGCAGAACCCCTTCACCTGGGCCAGTGGCTGGAAGTCACCATTTTATTGCGATAACCGCAAGACCTTATCCTATCCAGAACTACGTTCCTTCGTGAAGATAGAGATTGCCCGCATCATCCTCGAGCGCTTCCCGCAGGTAGAAGCTGTGGCTGGAGTGGCTACAGGAGCAATTCCCCAGGGTGCCCTCGTGGCAGATCTATTGGCGCTGCCTTTTGTCTATGTACGTTCGAAACCAAAGGATCACGGACTGGAGAACCTCATTGAAGGCGAATTGAAGCCGGGGATGAAGGTGGTTGTCGTTGAGGACCTTATTTCTACAGGCGGCAGTTCGCTGAAGGCGGTGGAGGCCATCAGACAGAATGGCTGTGAGGTCATCGGTATGGTGGCAGCCTACACCTATGGCTTCGATGTCGCAACAGCTGCCTTCAAGCAGGCGAAGGTGGAACTTGTCACCCTGACGAATTACGAAGCTGTCGTTGATGAGGCTCTTCGCATCGGATACATCCAGGAGGAAGACGTCAAGCTCCTCAACCAATGGCGTCGCGATCCTGCACATTGGTCAGTTTGAAACGTTACACACATTGGAAATAGTTATTCGATGACAAAGTACGAAAGTAATATAAAGCAAATACCCTATCCCCAACCGGCGGTATTCACAAAGCTCTCTGACCTGAATAACCTTCAGGTCATTCAGGAACGTGCCAACGACCCTGCTTTTATCGAGAAATTGAGAGCCTCCGGACAAGTACCTGAGGATAAGCTCGGACAGATACAGGAAACCTTGGCACAGCTGCAGTTCACGACGGATACCGTCACGTTGCCCTCTTCGCCCATTGGCGCCATCACGCTGCGTATCGTTGAGCGCGAGGAGCTGAAGTGCATCAAGTTCGCTGTGGAGGGAGCTCCCATCGCTGCCAACCTGTGGATACAGTTGCTGCCCACTTCCTCCTACGAATGTAAGATGAAATGCACCGTAGGCGCAGAACTCAACTTCTTCATCAAGCAGATGGCAAAGAAGCCGCTGCAGGAAGGAGTGGAGAAGCTGGCAGAGATGCTCTCCATGATTCCATACGGGTATTGATCTAATTCATAATGGAATATGAATCCAACAGCTTCGCCAATATGGCATAAGTCCACGCTTCCAACCGCCGAGATAGAACGGTTCACCGTGGGGCGCGACCGCGAGCTCGACCTCTATCTGGCCGAGAGCGATGTGCTGGGCTCTATGGCCCATATCACCATGCTTCAGAGCATAGGATTGCTCACTGCCGACGAGCTGCAGGTGCTCTTGGCTGAACTGCGCCGCATCCTTGGAGACATACGGGCTGGAAAGTTCCTGATTGAAGAGGGCGTGGAAGATGTCCACTCCGAAGTGGAGCTGCTGCTCACACGCCGTCTGGGCGATGTGGGCAAGAAGATTCACAGCGGCCGTTCGCGCAACGACCAGGTGCTGGTGGACCTGAAGCTATGGACACGCCGCCAGCTGCACGACATCGTACTACTTGTTAAGGAGCTTTTCGATGAGCTGCAGCGACAGAGCGAGAAATACCGCAATATCCTCTTGCCGGGCTACACCCACCTTCAGGTTGCCATGCCCAGCTCCTTCGGCCTTTGGTTTGGCGCTTATGCCGAGAGCCTTGCCGATGATATGCTCTTCCTGCAAGCTGCCTATCGCCTCGTCAACCGCAACCCCCTCGGGTCTGCTGCAGGCTACGGCTCCAGCTTTCCGCTCAACCGCCAGATGACCACAGACCTCCTCGGCTTCGACTCCATGGACTTCAATGTCGTTTACGCCCAGATGGGGCGCGGCAAGATGGAGCGTAATGTCAGCTTTGCCCTCGCCTCTGTGGCGGGCACCATCGCCAAGCTGGCCTTCGATGCCTGTCTCTTCAACAGCCAGAACTTTGGCTTCGTGAAGTTGCCCGACGAATGCACCACGGGTTCCAGCATCATGCCTCATAAGAAGAATCCCGACGTCTTCGAGCTCACCCGTGCCAAGTGCAACAAGCTTCAGGCGTTGCCACAGCAGGTCACGCTCATCATGAACAACCTGCCCAGCGGTTACTTCCGCGACCTGCAAATCATCAAGGAAGTCTTCCTGCCCGCCTTCGACGAGCTGAAGGATTGTCTGCGTATGACTACTTATATTATAGAGCGCATCCGCGTGAACGAACACATCCTCGACGACCCGCGCTACGATCTGATGTTCTCTGTTGAAGAGGTCAACCGCCTGGCATCCAATGGCGTACCATTCCGCGATGCCTACAAGAAGGTAGGACTTGATATCGAGGCAGGCAACTTCCGTCCCGTCAAGGAGGTGCACCACACCCACGAAGGCTCCATCGGTAATCCTTGCAATGCCGAAATCGCCGCCCTCATGGATCGCATCCTCTCTGACTTCCATTTCGAACGCGTAGAAGAAGCAGAGCGAAAGTTAGCCGAAGGTTGAATTGATTTTGCCCCATAGGCCCCATGAGTCCTATGAGTCCTATAAGTCCCATAAGTCCTATAAGCCCCATTGAAAACAAGTATTTCCCATACCACCTCTGAGCCCCATGAATCCCATGGCTCGCGTGCTCATCGCCCGCTCCGCCGCTTCGTCCTCCTCTTTCTCAATATTTCAATAATTCAATTTTCAATATTTCAATTTTCATCCTGCACTCAGGCCGAGAATCTTTACGACTCCTGGCACGTTTACTTCGTTGCACAGAACACCAACACCATCGATGTCCTCAATGCAGCCCTCACGGGGATGGGGGAGTTCTGTATCGCCGTAAAGAAAGGAAACACGATGGAGTACACCAACCTCAAGAAGACGACGCCTGTCAGCCTCACCGCCATCGACCTTCGTAGAAACTACCTCTTCGGGCGAGGCACCGGTTTCGTAATAGGTCACACCTCTTTAATTTCCAGCCGTTTCCCAGACCAAGTGGTATGCTACGATGCAGTCTGCTCTAACTGTTATGAGAACTTCAGTATCAACCGCAACGTCCAGCTCCTCTCTGGTTCCCGGGCCCAGTGCTCCAGCTGTCAGCGCATCTATGACCTCAATGAACTCGGCATGGTGACGCAGGGCGAGGCCGGCCGTTCCCTCTATCGCTATCGAGCCCGCTACACCCCCTTCCAGCTTGTCATCGAGAATTAGTTCGCTTATAACCCTGATATTTACCAAATAAAACCCTAAAGAACAATGAAAATCATTAACTTTGCAGAGCAAAACACCATTATTAACCAGTACATGGCCGAGCTGCGCGACAAGACCTATCAGAAGAATCGCCTGCTCTTCCGAAACAATATCCGACGCATCGGCGAAATGATGGCATTCGAACTGTCTAAAGTCTTGGAATACAAGACTAAGACCGTAACCACGCCCCTCGGTACCATAGACATCGCCCTGCCCAAGGAAGACCTCCTTGTGGCCACGGTCCTGCGTGCCGGTCTGCCCTTCCACGAAGGCTACCTCCATGTCTTCGATCGCGCCGCCAATGGCTTCGTCTCGGCATATCGTATGTACACCAACCGCGAGCATACCGAGGTCGGCATCCATACGGAATATATGGCCGCTCCCTCCTGCAAGGGCAAGACCCTCGTCATCGTTGACCCTATGCTCGCTACCGGAGGCAGTATGGCTGCCAGCTACGAAGCCCTCGTCAAGACAGGAACCCCCAAGCACATACATATCGCCTGTGTCATCGCCACCCCCGATGGTCTCGAAGTCCTCCGCCAGACACTGCCCGATGAAGCCACCGTCTGGTGCGCTGCCATCGACCCTGGTATGAATGCCAACAAGTACATCGTCCCTGGATTCGGCGATGCCGGCGACCTCTGCTACGGCGAAAAGCTATAACTCTACCCCTTGGATGAATTATTTAATTGTTCTTACGATTGATGCCATAGGCATCTGATAATGGTTCTTCAGGTATGAAGCGACCAGAGGTCGAGCGGCCAGCCATTTCAATGGCTGGTAATGTGATAGTTAAGGGAATGCGTGCCTTTAGGTACGCGATAGGGAATTGATGTCGCGTACCTAAAGGCACGCATATTCGTTGCCATTTGGTACCAGCCATTGAAATGGCTGGCCGCTCGGCTCGAAGAGACGCTTGACACTTCAAGAACCTCTATTAAGCCCCGCAGGGGCTTTCTCTTCGCGCGCGTGATAAAAACATGAAAAAATGAACTGAATCTACTGCAAGTCTCCATAATACATTCTAAGTCAATAATATATATTGCAGTAGATTTTTCAAAACATATACAATTTGCAGTAGATTTTTTATAAGTAGGTGTTCAAAATTAGTTAAATAACTGAGTCCACTTTAAAAAGTGGCATTTATGTTAAACATTTGCTCTGAAGAATATAATCTGAGCTTCAAAACAGACAGCACGGTTTTTTCTGCGAT
>CACZAN010000004.1 GCA_902779165.1 uncultured Bacteroidales bacterium | reverse complement strand
GCGGGGTCCCACCTCTTCCCATCCCGAACAGAGAAGTTAAGCCCGCTTGCGCCGATGGTACTGCACACCCGTGGGAGAGTAGGTAGCCGCCACTTTTTAGTAAAGCCCTTCAGTCATTGCGACTGAAGGGCTTTTTTCGTCATGTAAAGTAGTGGCAGCGACCTGCTATCCCGCGTGTCTGTGGTGCATATATCAATATTGGAAGCGCAGCTGCAGAACGGTCGGCTCTACATCGTCCGCGACGGCCGCGTCTACAACGTCCAGGGAATCGAGGTGAAGTAACTCGACATTGTGTTGAAGAATGAAGGGTGAAGACCGGGAGTTCCCCTCATGACTTTCAGGTAACTTCAGTTCTTCATTCTTCACCTTTCTAATATTTAGCCCCGCTGCGTCATCACGACGTGGCGGGGCTGTGTGCCTATAGGACTTTGCACATATTACATAGTTTACTAACTGCTTTGTTGAAATCAAGTAATCAACATTTTACTACTTCTTTTTCGGATTCTTGTTGAAGTGCCATACGGCGTGGAGCATGAGGTAGTGGGGGAGGGAACGGTAGGTGGTGACGGTCCGACCTTGTGCATTGATGACGTAGTCGGTAGGAGAGAGCTGGTGCAGGAGGTCGAAGCCATCGAGACGGAGGATGAGCTTGCCTTTTGCTATGGATTGGCTGATGGAGGCGTTGACGACGAAGTCGTTGCTGTTGAGGGTGGCTGTGCCATAACCGCGACGGCTGTACATCTTTCCGTCAGCTGCAAGGGTGAGTCCTCCGAGCTTGGTGCCCCATAGCGCAGGAGTGGTGTAGCTGGCTTCGAGGCCGTAGCTGAAGTCGAGGGCATTGAGGGTGGAGAAATCGTACATCCGGCCTTCGCTGTGCCGCCACTCAATACTGGCCACGGCGCGGACGTTGAGGGTCTTGTGGTTGTAACGGATGTTGGCAGCACTATTAAGGGTGAGGGTGTTCACGGTATTCACTTGGCTTTCTGTCTGCCCCTCCAGCAGCGCATGATCCTTGGCATGGTTCCAGTCGGCTCCGGCGTTGACGTGCCATGACCAGTAGCGCTTTTCGCCGATATTGCGGTCGGTGCTGAAGTCGGCGTGGGCTTTGTAGGCACCGCTCACGTTCATGGGCTTGTAGGTATAGACGCCGGTAGAGGGGTTGTAGGCGACGGACTGGGAGATGTCGCGGTGGTGGTAGTCGAAGGAGGCTTCAAGGTAATACATGCCCTGATTGCGCCCTGTTCCATCGTAATAACGGGCGTTGAGATGCGTGACAGCGGTTGACTTCAGGTCGGAGTTGCCAAGTTTGACAACGAGCGGTTGGCTGTCGTCGCGGAAGTTGATGCGGTCGAGGAGAAGAGGCGTGTGTTGACTGAAACTGACGTGGGCATGGAAATCGCGTTTGCCGCCTTTCCAAACGTTGCGGAACCAGAACTTGGGCTCGGGCAAGAACAGGGTCTGACGGGCGAGGGTGTCGAGCCTTCCGCGCTGATAGTGCAGCTTGTTGCTATAGACGGGGAGCTTCAGTTCCAAGCGCCAGCGGTCGTAGTTCACCTTCATGTGCACTTGTGGGTGCATGTAATAGGAACTCTTGCTCAGGTGGATGGTGAAGTCGTTCTGCCACGTGTCGCTGCGGCTCTCGTATGAGTTGGCGTAGTCGGTGATGGCTTCGAGGGCATCGAGTTGTGAGGGGAGGAGTAATGTGTCGGGATGATACAAATAGTCGCGGGTGTGTACGTGGCTTTTGTAGAGCATATTGGAGAAGCCCAGGTGAAGGTCTTTTGCAATCTCATAGCCATAGCCAAGGTTCACAACTCCCCACGTGTTGCGATTGAAGAGTGAGGACGAGTTGTTGCATACGGCAGTATGCCCGACGGTTTTCCCGTCGAGAAATGAGTTACGGGTTAGGTAGTGGGTGGCACTTTCCCCCTCGTCGCTGTTATGACCCATCGAAACGTAATAGTCGATGTGGCTCTTCTGCTTGCTGGGCCTCACGCTGCCTTGGACATCGATTTTGGCCTCCCACTGCGTGCCCTCGCTGATGCCGACGGTGCGCTGAGAGATGCTGAGACTATCGGATTGCTCATCGAAGGCGGAATGGAAGGAACCGTCGCGGCGAGTGTGTTCGAAAGTGGCATAAATGTCCATCCATGCGGGCAGTCGCATCGCCAGATGGTTGTTGAGCGTCCAACGGCGGTTGCCGGCGCGGTTGAAGGACTCGGTTACGGACGTTGGTGAGCAGCCTTCAATGAAGCGCTCTGTGTGTTGGGTGATGGTCTGGTCGTCTGTGGTTGAGGTGAACTCTGCGCGGAAGGTCTCTTTGATTTCCTTGTTCTTGTCGCCCTTGGCCTCATAGTTCAGTTCCCCGGCTATGCTGCGGGTGGTCAGGAGTGAACGGGGCTGACGGGCGGGGCTCCACTGGTCGGACTGTCCGATGTGGCGGCTCTCGTTGACGTTGTTGGCGTTGGCGAGAAGTGTAAACCTCAACTTGTCGGTGAAGCCCAACAAGAAGCCGCGCCCCAGCCATCGCTCGTTTGTTCCCCCTGCCGCTTCCACGTTGCCGATATATCCTTGATTGTATTCATCTTTGAGAATCACGTCCATCACGTAGCGACGGGGATCTACGTCATAGCCAAGGGCCACGCTGCGTTCGGTCTGCTTCTCATAAACCTTCAGGTGCCTGACGGTGTAGTACGGCAGGTTCTCAAGCAGCACTTTCTTGTTGCCGCCGAAGAAGGAACGGGAACCGAGGAGCAGTTCATCGACCTTGCGCCCGTTGACAAAGATCTCGCCGTCGGCATTCATGGTTACGCCCGGCAGCTGGCGGATGAGGTCGTCGAGCATGGAACCGTCGGGCATCTTGAAGGCCGTGGCATCGTAGATGAGCGTATCGCCACGGTAGTACATCTTGATCTTCGTGGCAGTGACGGTCAGTTCGCGCATGGTCTTGGTGGTACTCTTGCGCATCTTCAGTGCTGGCACATCTACGTCATCCTGTAAGGGGTTGGTGATGGCGACGCGCTGCCACACATCGTCGTAGCCTTCCATCTGTGCACGCACCAGATATTCGCGTTCGGCGGCGCTGACATCAATGCCGTATACAGCCATATGGGGTTGCATATTGCCTTTATAGAAGATAACCATCCGCAGGGAATCGGCCACCAGAGTGCTGTCGGCCTTGAACACGGAGATGCGGGCATGAGGCAGCGGCATATCCAAGAAACCGTCCCTCACCTCGCCCGAAAGGTGGATCTTCTTGCCCGTGAAATCCTTCTCCGGCTTGTACTGCACAAAGATCTGCTTCCCCTTCGTTTTCACCTTCACCGGCAGCCCCTTGCACACCCGTTCCACCGCTTTGCGTGTGTCCTTCGTCTTGACGTGAGCTGAGACGTGCAGATGCTCGAGGTCGTTGTGGATGAAGTGGATGATGTATTCTGTCTGTGAGTCGCGGATGGCGGCGAGGACGTCAGCCAAGCTCTCACCCTTGAAGGTTAGGTCTTGCGCCGAGAGCTGCCCAACGGCAACCATATATATAATAAGGTATAGGACTATGCGCTTCATCATCAGTCCTCCACGATTAGGGATTCGACAAAGATGGTGTCGCGCTCGTCCGTGAGTCGCAATCCATCGAACTCATTCAGGGTTTGGAGGAACACGGCCAGCGAGTCCTCCCTATCCCACACAGTGCTCAATCGCAGCGCCTGGGCAGTGGTGTCGCGGAAGCATACTTCGCAGTTGTAGTGGGCTGCCACGACGGTGAGAATGCTGTCCAAGCGGACATTGGAGAAGCGGATGGGAGAAGATTCTCCCCCCGCCCTCCCTGTTATGGAGGGAGCGGTCACTTCCACCGACTGTTTTTCCGTCTTCGACGATAGGAAGTGGTAGGCGGCGAAGGCCAGCCCGCCAAAGAAGACCACGGCGAGGAAGATAGCGGCAATCTTGCGGAATGTGAAAAGTAACTCATATTTTTTATTTTTCATCCTTTCACTATTCATTCTTTTATATACCTTCTTGCAGTCGGACATCAATCCGTACATTTCGCGCACCTCTTCGTCCGCGAGCAGTTCCTGCAGCTGGGCCTCGGTCATGGCTTCCGGCTCGTCCATCATCCGTAGAAGCATCATTAGTTTCTCGTTCGTTTCCATGTCTTTAGGATTTGAAATGATTTTTGATTCGTGTGAGTGCAGCAACAAGATGTTTATAGACCGCAACCTCGCTGATACCCAGCTCGGCAGCAATCTCTCGGTACTTCTTATCTTCTCCGAAGCGCAGCTGGAACACCCGCTGCTGAGCCGTCGTCAGCCCTGTGTGGATGAACGCATGCAGGCAATCCAGCCACTCCGTCTCCTCCTCCCCAGTCATCGTCTGCTGTTCCAAGGCGTAGAGGTGCGTCACCTTCTCCGTCAGTGTCTTGCGGGCTAAAATGTTTCGACAGCGGTTGCGCACACTCTCACTGAGGTAAGCCAGTTCATGGCCGGGCTCCACGTCGGGCATGCGTTGCAATAGCTCAGCAAAGAGCTCGCTCACCACATCCCGTGCTTCCTCAGCATCGTAGAGCATGGTACGGGCCTCGTCAAGCAACCGTGCGCAATGTGCGTTGAAGAGTGTTTCTAATATCACCTGATTCATCTTTTGTTACAATCATTTATCCTAAAGACAAATTAACTGGGCATTTTCCTAACCTTAGCTTATTATTTTAACGCATTTTTGTGTCGGAAACTTATATTTAGAAGGAAAAAAATAATCCTGTGCCTTATTTCGCATTCATTCGGAAAGGCCCCGCTGCATCATCACGACGTGGCGGGGCTGTGTGCCTATAGGTCTTTCGTTTACTAACTATTATACTACTTTATTGAAATCAAGTATTCTCAAGCTATTGTTTCTTCGGCTGTTTGTTGAAGCGCCAAACGGCGTGGAGAAGGACGTAGCGGGGCATGACGTTGGTGTAGGTCTCGGTGCGGCCCTGGGCGTTCATCGTGCGGGTGACATTCGAGAGCTGTCTGAGGATGTCGAAGCCGTCGAGGAGCACAAGGAGCTTACCCTTGAAGAAAGGACGTGCGAGGCGGGCGTTCCAGACGAGGTCGTTGGTGTTCAGCGCAGCGTCGGCATAGCCCGTGCGTGTGTAGAGGTTGAGGTCGGTCGAGAGGTCCAGCTTCCACGGAAGCTTCAAGATGGCCGAGAGGGAGGTGCGACAGGTGAAGGCGCTGAAGTTCTGGAAATCAGAGCGGTTGCTGGTGAGGCGGTCCCAGACGGGTTGGCAGGTCAGTTCGAAGTGTTGCTTGCCGATGTCGGCCTTGAAAGAAGGGGAGAAGGAGAGGGAGAGACGGTGAACGGTGGAACGCTCCCCTCCCGTTATGTCCACGCTTTGGATGAGGGTGAGATGTAAAGGCAGGTCGAGGCTCATCTTCTGAGCGGTGCCGAAGTTGCGGTGGAAGGTGTAGCCGCCGTCGCTGGTGTAGTTGCCATTGACATTCTCGGGGCGATAGGTGCGTGCGCCCGTCTTGGTGTCGTAGGTGTAGCCCATGGCCACGGCGTTGAAGGTCTGGCGATGGTGCCATTCCCATCGTTGGAAACTCTGATCCTTGGTTCGGAAGGTGAAGTAGGCGCCGATATCTGGAGTGGTGCTTTTGCGAAGGTTGGGATTGCCCAGGCGGACGTTCATTGGGTCGGTATCGTCGCGCAGATCAATGCGGTGCTCCAGATCGGGCAATGTCTCGTGGATGCCCATGGTGACGCCGAGTTGATGACCGCCCTTGAAGTCGAGAAAGGTGTTATCGTCCAGGTTGAAGGTGACGGCGGTGCGATGGAGGGTGGTGTCGATGCGGCCGCGAAGGTAGTCGAGTCCCTGTTGGTGCACGGTGATGTCGCCGTTGAGGAGCGTCCAGATCTGGCCGTAGGAGGCTTTGTTGAACATGTAGCCGAGGTTGATATCCAACTTGTGGCGGTTCTCGCGGGAGTGGCTGTCGAAGCTGTTAGCGCGGTCCATCACTTGTTGGTACTCGGTGAGGGAGGGGAGAGTGAGGTTGGGGTCTTGGCTTTCCTCCAATAGATACAGCGTCGAGCGGTGGTGCTGCCATCGGTGTTCGAAACCATAGGTGGCGTGGATTGAGCGCCAGCCTTCGCCCAGTGGAATGTTGTAGCCGACGTTGAAGTAGGCTTTGCCGTCGCGCGTGGGGTGGTTGTCGCGGAAGTGGTTGAAGGAAGAAGAAGAGGGGGATGGGGAGGTGGGCTGCAACGCTGTTGCAGCATAGGAAACGGATTGCTGGTCAAACATCTTTTCCTCCCGTCCGATGAAGTTGACGCCGGCACCGAGGCGTAGGTTTTCGTTGGTGTGCGGAATCTTGATGGTAGCTCCGGTGTGGAGGGTGCCGTCCCAGGTGTGACCACGGCCTGAACCTTGTCGCAAGATACGGTTGACAAGCGTGTCGCGCAGGTTGATGCGTGAGGCATTGGGGCTGAAGAGGTCGTTCAGGAGCTGACGGCTGACGTCGGCCACGGGTGCATTGAATGTGGCGGAGACAAGGTCGGAGCTGTTGTTGAAGTGGTGGTAGTTCAGGCTGGGATCGATGTGCCAGCGCACGTTCTTGAAGTTGCGGTAGAAACTCAACCAGCCTCCAATACGCAGGTTCTCGCCCGTGCGGCTCGTGAAGCTGTGGTCGTAGGTGTCGCCTGAGGACAAGTAGTTCTGCCGCACAGTGCGGGTTGCGCCTTCCGTCCGCTGGTGATTGATGGAGACGTTGCCCGAGGTCTCCCATCGTTTGTTGCGGTCGCTGACGAAGCCGCCAATGTCAGCGCGCTCGGTGCATCGCAGGTCATTGGTCTGACCGCGCTGCCAATTGTCGCTCTCGCCGGGTTTGGTATCGTCATCGAGATTGTTGGCATTGGCTACGATGGCGATGCGCGAGAAGTCTGAGTGGCGCATAGCGAACAAGCGGCCAAGGTAGCGCATTCCCGACGTTCCGTCGCCTATCCGTTGCCTTTCGTTCGTGCCCCCACCTGCTTCCACATTCACCAGCCATCCCACCATGAACTCCTTCTTCAGGCGCACATCGATGACATGTCGCTGCGAGCGCTCGTCCTTGATGCCTAACCATTCGTTTTCGGCTGTTTGTTTGTCGTAGATGGCTATGTCTTTGACGGTGTAGGCGGGCAGGTTTTCCAGCATCAGCTTGCGGTCATGGCTGAAGAACTCCTTGCCGTTGAGCAGGAGGTCGTCCACGAACTTACCTTCGTGGTAGATGCGTCCGTCCGACTTCATCTCAACGCCCGGCAGCTGCTTGATGAGTGCATCGAGCATGGATCCTTCGGCGAGGATGAAGGCATCGGCGTTGTAGATGATGGTGTCGCCCTTGTAGTAGAATTTGACTTTGGAGGCCGTTATGGTCACTTCCTTCATCGTGCTGGCCTGTGGCGCCAGGTAGAAGGGAGGCAGGCCGCGCTCGTACTCGCGCCGGCCTACCTTGTTGATGGCATACTCCACGTAGGTGGTCTGATAGCCCATGAGGCTGATGCGGAAGAGGTATTTGGCTGGCCGGGCTGGTACGGAGAACGAGAACTCGCTGGTCTCCCACGAAAAGCCCTCGGCGTGATGTTTCTGGTAGGCTTCCTTCTGCTCGATGACCGTGCTGTCGGGGCGCATCAGCACCACCGTGGCACCGAGGAGGTCCTTGTGTGCGCGAATGTCCTGAACCATGCCTTTCAGCCACAGCTTGCGTTCCACCTTCATCCCCTCGTGCTGCACGTAGATATGCTTCCCGTGTACTTTCACCTTAACGGGCAGACGCTTGCATGCCCGCATGACAGCTTTCACCGCATCCAGCCCATCAGCTTTTGTGGTTGGTGCCTTCAGCTCTTCCAGCCCATCGGAGATGATGTCGATGGTGTATTCTGACTGAGACTGTTCTATGTTGCGGAGAACGGTGAGAAGCGAGTCGGACTCTTGAGCAGACAGGGAACTCGTCAAAGAGCACATATATATAATAAGGTATAGTAGCCGTTTCATTGTGCGTCCTCCCCGTCGTTAGTGCTTTCCACAAAAATGGTATCATCTCTGAGTATCAGGTGCAGGCCGTCGAACATGTTGAGATGCTCGATGAAGGCGGCGAGGGAGTCCTCTGGATTCCAAGTCGTGATGAACTTCATCGTCCGTGTTGCAGAGTCGCGGAAGCAGACTTCATAGCTGTAGTGAGCGGCCACAACGCGGAGGATGCTGTCGAGGGGGAGGTTGGAGAAGGAGATGGAGGAAGACTCTCCCCCCGCCCTCCCTGTTAGGGAGGGAGCAGATACCTTTGTGGGCTGAGGTGGCTCTGCTGTGTGGTGAGAGCGGAGGCGAGGGACAAATGCCCATGCCAGGCCGCCGAGGAAGGCGGCGGCGAGGAAGATGGCGGCAATGCGATGAAGAGCAGACCCACCCCTCACCCTCCCTGTAAGGGAGGGGGTAGAATGATTTGAAGGCAGCGTACTCTCTTCCTCAAAGGTAACCACTCCCTCCCTCACAGGGAGGGTGAGGGGTGGGTCTTTTACTTTCTTCCATTCTTCTTCAATCTCCTCGTCCGTCAGTTCCGCATCAGCCTTGGCGGCATCGAGACTGCCACGGGTCATGGCCATCAAAGTGTAGAGCTCGCGGCACTCGCTGTCGCTGAGGATGTCGCGCCACTGTTCTTCTGTATATCGTTCCGGCTGCTCCATCATGCGCAGTAGAACGTCGGTTTTAGGCTCGTTTTTCATAACTCACGATTCATTATTTAGGTGTTGACGTAATTGATGCATTGCGCGGCGCAGGTATTTATAGACCGTGGTCTCGCTGGTGCCGAGCTGCAAGGCAATCTCGCGGAAGGTCATGCCCTGCTCGAAGTGAAGCCTGATGACCTGCTCGCACATTGGTGGTTCTAACTGCCCGATACCCTGCTCCAGCAGGCGGGACTCCTCGCACAACTGTTCTGCCGATTTCGTTTCCACCTCCTGCTCCAGAAGGTAGAACCGCTGGATGCGTTGCTGGATGCTGCGGTTACGCAGCTGGTTCAGACAGCGGTTGCGCACCGCCGCCAGCAGATAGCTAGCGCCTTCCGTGCGGTCTGCCTCTGCCATCCGTGCAAACACGTCGGCCACGACGTCCTTGCTCTCTGCCTCATCGTGCAGCAGCGTCATGGCCAGTCGGTACATCTCGCGGTAGTGACTGCGGAACAGCGTTTCGAGTGCTTCTTTGTCTATCATACACCTTTATAACACATGAATCGCAATTTCCTAAGCCCTCGCGACCGAAAAAGTATTCTTTCTCGCCGCAAAAGTTCTATTTTCTATTCAAACGTGTAGCCTCATTTCTCCTTTAAGTAAATTTTTCTTTTCCTTTGCATATAGAAAGTGTGGTTCTGCGAAGTCTGGAGGGGTGCAGCACTCGGTTTGTATGAGACTGGCGCAAGTCCAAGCCGAAATAGGAATCACTAAGTGCAATGGTGGGTATGGTTGCCGCCACTTTTCATGAAGCCCCGATACTCTGTGATTATCGGGGCTTCTTTTCCATTTGTCTGTTATTGTTATTCTTTATCCCAGATTTGTCGTTGGGTTTGACTCTACAAGTATAGAACCTTCCAAGTGGGCCCCTCGTAGGAAGTCTGCTGCGGGCATACGTCGTTTACCAGCTAATTGAAGGTCGGTGATACGCAGATAACCATCGCGAAGTTTAACAACAAGAGGGTTCTCTGGTTCAGCTTCTGCATACTTCTCTGCAAAAAAGATTTTCAGTTGTGTCTCCTTGCCATCAGCACTGCGTAAGGTGGTCCAGGCTGCAGGATATGGTGAGAGCCCGCGGATGAAATCGTATGCAGATTTCACTGTGTGTTGAGACCATCGGATCTCTGTATTCTCCTTAAAGAGCTTTGGTGCAGGACGCAAAGATTCAGCGGGGATATCACCGAGCACCCTATCCTGCTCCACAGGTTGTATGTTGTCAGATTCAATATCATCGACAGTTTTAAGCACAAGGTCTGCGCCGAGGTACATCAGTCGGTCGTAGACATCACCCACCGTATCGGTATCTGCTATAGGCGAGGTTACACGATGGATGATGCGTCCAGTATCAATATGGTGGTCAAGGAAGAAGGTAGTAACTCCCGTCTCTGTGTCTCCGTTGATAATGGCCCAGTTGATGGGGGCGGCACCACGATACTGTGGCAACAGAGCCGCGTGGAGGTTGAATGTGCCCCTTGGCGGCATCGCCCACACGACCTCGGGCAACATTCTGAATGCCACGACTATCTGCAAGTCCGCATGATAACTTCGCAACTCTTCCAGAAAGGCCTCGTCCTTTAATTTCTCAGGCTGAAGAACGGGAATGCCCTGACTAACTGCATACTGCTTGACAGGTGATGCTTGTAAAGTGTCGTGATGACGCCCTACAGGCTTATCAGGCATCGTGACAACTGCCACAACGTTGTACTTGTTTTCTACCAGTTTTTTGAGGGACTCGACGGCGAATTCGGGAGTACCCATGAAGACTATACGCATGCTTGGAATTTAAATGTTCAATAAAAAAAAGAGGATTAATGTCGTATCCGTTTCTACTCATCACTCATGTCTGCCATCATCTGGCGATACATAGCAAAGACGTGGCTGCGACGGATAAATCCGATGAAAAGGCCTGCATCGTCAACAACAGGCAGGGTCCATGCTTGTGTGCGGTCGAATGCGGCCATGACGATATCCATGGGGTCGCCCACCTTCAGACGGGCTGCATAGCGCGACATCAGGTCGCGGACATGGAGTTGGTGGTAGAGTTCCGTTCGGAACATCACGTGACGTACGCGGTCGAGAACCAGAACCGCGAGGAGTTTGCCCGCAGAATCTACTACAGGGAAGATATCGCGGTTCGATGCCGAAAGCTGGCGGACAATCTCACCGAGGTCGTCGTCGGGATGGAGATGCTCCTCGTAGCGTTCTATAACACTGTCCATGGACATCAGAGTGAGTACAGCTTGGTCCTTGTTGTGTGTGACGAGTTCGCCCTTGCGTGCCAGTCGCATCGTATAGATGCTATGAGGCTCGAAGATGATGATGGTCAGATAGGCCACTGTGGCCACAATCATCAGCGGAAGGAAAAGGCCGTAACCGCCTGTCAATTCAGCAATCAGGAAGATACCAGTCAAAGGTGCGTGCATGACACCGCTCATCAACCCTGCCATTCCGAGCAGTGAGAAATTGTTCTCAGGCACGGAATTGAAAATGGGGATCTGGAGATTGAAGAAAGAAAGCATGTTCCACAGGCTGGCGAAAAGGAAGCCCGAAACACAGCCGAGGAACAAGGATGGTGCAAAGGTTCCACCGCAACCTCCTCCGCTATTGGTGGCCGTAGTGGCAAAGACCTTGAAAAGAATGATGCCGGCAAGGTAGAGTAGCAAGAGATGGGGCGCTGCATAGAAGAATGAGCCCTCAAGCACCTGATTCCAGTCATCGGGGCCTTGGCCGTTGAGCAACAGACGAATCATCCCATAACCTTCGCCGTAGAGCGATGGGAAAAGGAAGATGAGAATGCTAAGAATTGGACCTGCCACCAAGAAGCGACGCCATGGAGAACCCAATCGACGGAACTGATCTTCGAGCCAGTTCATGACTCGGGTGAAGTATAGTGAGATAAGTCCGCAGAATATACCTAATAAAATATATGCGGGTACGCGCTCAATGGCGAATGCGTTAACAAGATGAAACTCAAAGAGGTTGCCAGTACCAGAAAAAGCGAATGTGACGGCTGCGGCAGTAACACACGAGACCAACAGAGGCAGCAAACTTCCTAATGTGAAGTCTATCATCAGCACTTCCAGTGTGAAGACCAGTCCTGCGATGGGTGCTTTGAAAATGCCCGAGACAGCGCCGGCGGCACCACAACCCACCAGCAACATCATCTTCTTTGAATCCAAATGGAAAAGCTGTCCAAAACAGGAACCGATAGCAGAACCCGTCAGTACGATAGGCGCCTCAGCCCCCACAGATCCACCGAAGCCGATGGTGATGCCAGATGCGACAACGCTGGACCATGTGTTGTGTGGCTTAATACGACTTTGTTTACGGGCGATGGCATAGAGAATCTTAGTGATCCCGTGTCCGATATCATCGCGGACCACATAGCGGACAAATAGTCCGGTAAGGAATATACCGATAACAGGATAGACGAGATAGGGCCAGTTGGCATCAGTAATAGAGAATCTGTGGGTCAACAGGTGCTCGATAACACCTATGAACCATTTCAACAGCAGACCGGCCAGTGCGGTAAGCACACCAATCACAAATGCCAGCAACAACATTAAACGTTGAGATGACAAGTTGCCCCCTTCGCCCTTCTGTTTTCGTAGAGAAATGGGAGCCAACATTGTGAGTAGTTTTTTTATAGATGCCGTTTTTGCCTTTTTCATTTTTATTTTCTGATAATCGTCACTTCGCCAGTCGGGGTGAGCTTGATAATGGAGCTGGGTTCGTGGCGCGAGGTGTCGCGCTGGCGGGAGAGACATACGTAATCCACGGCGTTAATGATGGCTGGACTGATATCTGCGAATGTTTGGGGCGAGGGCTGACCACTGATATTGGCAGAAGTGCTGACTATGGCTTTCTGGAAGCGGTAACACAGCTGTTGCGAAAATACTTCTGAGGTGACGCGGAGCCCCACGCTACCATCTTCGGCCAAAAGATTCGGCGCAAGGTTGACGGCACCATTGAGGATGACTGTCGTTGGTTTGGTGGCCAGGTCGATAATATCCCAAGCCACCTCCGGCACGTTGCGGACATAGCGTTGTAGACGCCCAGGGCTGTCTACCAAACAGATTAGCGCCTTGCTATCCTCGCGCTGCTTGATGGTAAAGACTTTCTTGACAGCCTCCGGGTTTGTGGCATCGCAGCCGATGCCCCAGATGGTATCGGTGGGATAGAGTATTGTGCCCCCTTGTCTGAGCACGTCTATGGCTGCTCGTATGTCGGAATCTCTTTCTCTACTCATTAGAACTCACTTGTAAAATGGAACTTAATGTGCTCGAAGTCCTGCTGTGCCATAGAAAGCACATAGGCAGAGTCGGCCAGGAACACGTCGCGTCCTTCGCGGTCACAGGCCATATATTGGTATTTTCGCTTCTTGAAGGCCTCAAGCTGGGCCTGGTTGTCGCTCTCTATCCAGCAAGCTTTGTAAAGACTGGCAGGTTCCCAACGACACTTGGCACCATACTCGTTTTCAAGGCGGTACTGAATGACTTCGAACTGTAGCTGTCCCACGGTGCCTATCAGTTTGCGGCCGTTGAACTGGTTGATGAATAATTGCGCCACGCCCTCGTCCATCAGTTGTGCTATACCTTTTTCCAGCTGCTTGGTCTTCATCGGGTCTGCGTTCTCGATGTATTTGAACATCTCTGGTGAGAAACTGGGAAGACCTCGGAAATGCAATTGTTCGCCTTCAGTCAGTGTGTCGCCAATCTTGAAGATTCCGTTATCCGGAAGACCCACGATGTCACCAGGCCAAGCCTCGTCGATGGTAGACTTGCGTTGGGCCATGAACTGGGTAGGGGAAGAGAAACGGACCGTCTTCCCTTGACGCACATGCAAGTAAGGGGCATTGCGCACGAACTTGCCCGAGCAGACCTTGCAGAAAGCAATACACGAGCGATGGTTGGGGTCGATATTTGCAGTAATCTTGAAGATGAACCCTGTGAATTTCTGTTCCTCGGGTTGCACATCACGTTCCTCAGCTTTGGTGGGACGTGGTGAGGGAGCTATTTCTACGAAGCAGTCCAGCAGTTCCTTCACACCAAAGTTATTCAGGGCTGAACCGAAAAAGACGGGAGCCACTTCGGCATTGAGATAAGTCTGCCGGTCAAATTCAGGGTACACGCCCTCGATAATCTCCAGATCATCACGAAGTTTCTGGGCATCGTCGGCACCCACGCGGTTGTCCAGTTCGATGGAATCGAGCTGCACGCTCACCTTTTCTGTTACGCGTTGTTTATCAGGCGTGAAGAGATTCAAGTTCTGCTCATAGATATTGTAAACGCCTTTGAAACGGGCACCTTGGTTGATGGGCCAGGAGAGGGGGCGCACCTTAATCTGCAACTCTTCTTCCAACTCATCGAGCAGGTCGAAAGGATCCTTGCCTTCGCGATCCATCTTGTTAATAAACACGATGACAGGTGTCTTTCTCATTCGACAGACAGTCATCAGTTTACGAGTCTGTGCCTCCACACCTTTGGCCCCGTCGACCACGATGATTGCCGAGTCCACAGCTGTCAGAGTGCGGAAAGTGTCTTCGGCGAAGTCCTGGTGACCTGGAGTGTCGAGTATGTTCACCTTATATTCAGGAACAGCTGTATTGTCTCTGCCTTCGTCAGCAGATGGAGAGTAGTCGAACTCCATCACAGAGGTGGTGACAGAGATACCGCGCTGCTTCTCGATTTCCATCCAGTCGCTGGTGGCGGTTTTTTTGATTTTATTGTTCTTCACGGCACCAGCTACCTGAATCTGTCCGCCGAAGAGCAGCAGCTTCTCGGTGAGTGTGGTTTTACCCGCATCCGGGTGCGATATGATGGCGAATGTTCGCCTGCGTTCTATTTCTTGGTTCATTTATCTTTCAGGAATTACTGAGACTCATAAGGCTTATGGGTCCTATGGGGCTTATAGGGATTTGGGGAGCAGTTCCTGAATGCAAGCCTTCAGGCTGTCCTCCCAATAGGGGATGTCAATGTTATATGTGGTCTTAATTTTTGTCTTGTCGAGTACGCTGTAATGCGGACGTGTAGCTGGAGTGGGGTATTCGGCAGTGTGCAACGGCCGCACGCGACATGTAGTGATGCCGGCCAGCCGATGAATCGCCTTCGTGAAGTCATACCACGAGCAGACTCCCTCGTTGGTGAAGTGATAGATGCCAGGCTGCACTCCTTGGTTGATGGCAGTGATGATGGCTGTGGCAAGGTCATGTGCATAGGTGGGTGTTCCTATTTGATCAAAGATGACACCCAGTTCTGGCTTCTCGCTCCCCAACCTCAACATCGTCTTCACGAAGTTATTTCCAAAACGGCTGTAGAGCCATGCTGTGCGGATTATCATTACTGAAGGATTGGCGGACAGTGCAGCCTCTTCTCCCGCTAACTTAGTACGTCCGTATGCTGATGCCGGACAGGTGCGACATTCTTCGGTATAGGGGACATGTGCTGTTCCGTCGAAAACATAGTCCGTGGAAATCTGGATGAGTTGTCCGCCTCGCTGATCAATTGCGGCTGCGAGATAACCAGGAGCCATAGCATTCAGCAACTGTGCTTTCTCCTCTTCTGCCTCGGCCCGATCCACGGCGGTGTAGGCTGCGCAGTTAACAATGAGGTCTATGGATCTGTCTGTGACGAAGGCATCAATGGCCGAACGGTCTGTGATGTCGAGAGGAGTGATGACAAACAATCCGTTCTCCTTGCTACAGATATCAGTGAAGAACCACTTGTGCTGTATGTTCTCTTTTGCCAATAGCTGCATCTCATTGCCCAACTGTCCACAGGCGCCTGTCACGAGTATATTCATCTTATGATTTGATTATTTACAATTTTACAATGGACTGTTCTCACTATCTTGATGCTTCATTTCCAATATCTCAGAGTTCTAACTCTCCCGCTTTTTCCTTTCGCCAAGCGTCTGCCAGCAGAGCCAGAAGATGGGAAATGTGAGTGACGGCTTCCTGAGTCTCCTTGGATATTTCCTTATTCATCATTCGCAGCATCATGGTGACATATAAACATTCAAAGCAGTTCTCTAATTCGGGAGCCTCGGTGTGGCCGCTGCGTGAGCGGAATTCTACTATGAAGGGGAGGGCTTTGTAGTATGCAGCAGAGTAGAATGGATGTTTAGGGCTCTGGAGTAGCTGTTGATGGAGATCTGTGAGCAGGGATATGGTTCCTTGGTTAATTTGGAGGTGCCCAGCCTCAGTCTTCCCCTCCTCGCGCATCATCCGACAGAGGTCGGCCAGCCATTCCGCTTCTGCCCTGCGGTCCTCGTCAGAATAATCGAAGCGCGAAACATATTCCTCTCGAAGGCGGTCGGCATCGCAGCCATAGGCCCGGAGGGTATCTTCTAATTGCCACATATACAGAAGATACTCGGCGACGTTGGTATCCTTGAGTTGTTTTGCTATCTTCACGTCTTTACTTCTTCAATTATCAATCTTTCAACCTTTCAATTTTCAACCTTTCAACTTTTCAACCTTAATACAGCGTCAGTCCCAGCAAGGTCGAAAGCAGACCGAGGAACGAGACCGTCATCACAATGACTCCGATAATACTGTTGATTAGGGAGATACGGCTCAGCTCGAATGTGGTGCGCAACTTATCGACCACATACGTTAATCCATACCACCACAGCATTGCGCCGAGGAAGATACTCATATAACCCAACGTCTGCTGACCGATATGATCGGGAACGACAAAGGTAAAGCGGGCGAAGAGTGCCATGAAGAGGAATACAATCAGCGGATTACTGAGCGTAACGAAGAAGCCTGAGGCAAAGTTCTTTGCCAATGTACCTTTGTTCTTCGAGGGCGGACGCAAATGGGGCTTTGTCCGGTAGGTGTAAAAACCAAAGGCGAAAAGGAGAATGCTGCCAATCAGCTGTAGAAAATACATGGTGCGGGGTTGTTCGATGAACTCCAGCACGAAACTCATGCCCAGACCCGTGATCAATGCATAGATGATGTCGCTGAGGGCAGCACCCAATCCGGTCACCAATCCGTACCATCGTCCCTTGTTCAGAGTGCGCTGAATACAGAGCACGCCGACAGGCCCCATAGGAGCACTGGCAACGATGCCTACGAGCAGACCTTTGACGGTCAAATCAAGTAAAGTTACATGTTCAAACCACATACAGGGCACAAAGTTCGGCTTTTTCTTCGAAAAAAAGAAAGAAAAAGGCAGAAAAGCGCTTTCTTTTGTGAAAAAAAGTAATTTTCTTTCATTTTTCTTCCATTCATGGCAAACTTTCTGTACCTTTGACGCCCGTTAATGTGCATTTAGCAAGAAAAAGAACCAAAACTTAATAACTTTCTCTAATATGGAAAAGAAACCCTATGTTATCGGCCTCGACCTCGGAGGCACTAACTCTGTGTTTGGAATTGTAGATGCCAATGCCAACGTTGTGGCATCCACTTCGATTAAGACCCAAGGTCACGGTGACATCAACCAGTATGTCGATGCTTGTGTTGAGGCCCTCCGCCCCATCATCGAACAGGTGGGTGGTATCGAGAATATCCATGCAATGGGCATTGGAGCTCCCAATGGAAACTACTACAGCGGCAGCATCGAGTTTGCTCCTAACCTCCCCTGGAAGGGCAAGATACCTCTTGCACAGATGTTCCACGAACGCCTCGGAGTTCCTGTGCGCTTAACGAACGATGCCAATGCCGCTGCCATCGGCGAGATGCAGTATGGTGCAGCAAAGGGAATGCAGAATTTCATCATGATAACTTTGGGCACGGGTGTCGGCAGCGGCATTGTCGTCAATGGAACCGTAGTCTATGGTTGCGATGGCTTTGCTGGTGAGCTCGGACATGTTATCGTCGAACGCGATGGCCGCCAATGTGGCTGTGGCCGCAAGGGTTGTCTCGAAGCATATTGTTCTGCCACAGGTGTAGCTCGCACCGCTCGCGAGATTATCCAGAAGACCAATAAGCCCACCCTTCTGCGCGATATACCCCTCGACAAGATTGAGTCTAAGGACGTTGCTGTCGCCGCTGGTAAGGGCGATGAGGTTGCTAAGCAGATTTTCGAGGAAACGGGTCGAATCCTGGGCGAGGCTTGTGCCAACTTTGCTGCATTCAGCAGCCCCGAGGCTTTCATCTTCTTTGGTGGCCTGACCAAGGCCGGCGACCTCATCATGGATCCCATCAAGCGTGCCTATGATGAAACCGTTCTCCAGATCTTCCGTGGTAAGGCTAAGATGCTTGTCAGCGAACTCGATGGTGCCGCTGCAGCTGTCCTTGGTGCCAGCGCACTGGGCTGGGAGGTGCAGTAATTAATGTATAATGGACAATGTATAATGGATAATTGTTCTTTAGTAGACCGCTTCCTCGACTACGTAAGTTATGATACCCAGTCCTCTGAGGAGGCTGAAGGTTGTCCGAGTACTCCGAAACAGTTGGTCTTTGCCCGCCATCTGGCAGATTCCCTCGAAGAGATGGGACTGGAAGACGTGAACATGGACGAGCAGGGTTACATCTATGCGACTCTGCCGTCCAATATTCCTGCCGAAGTCCCCACAATCGGCTTCATTGCGCACTACGATACCAGCCCCGACTGCTCAGGTGCTGATATCCGGCCGCGTATCATTCCCAATTATGATGGCGGAGATATCGTCCTCGATGCAGAAGCGGGTATTGTTACTTCGCCAAAGATGTTCCCCGAGATGTTGAATCACGTGGGCGAAGACCTCATCGTCACCGATGGTCACACCCTACTCGGCGCTGACGATAAGGCGGGTATTGCAGAGATTGTTGAAGCGATGTCCTATTTGATGGAACATCCCGAAATCTCGCATGGTCGCATCCGCATCGCTTTCAATCCTGATGAAGAGATCGGTTGTGGTGCGCACCTCTTCGATGTCGAGAAGTTCGGGGCCGAGTGGGCCTATACGATGGATGGCAGTGAGGTCGGTGAATTGGAATACGAGAACTTCAACGCTGCCAGTGCCACGATTCATATCAAAGGACTGAACGTACACCCCGGCTATGCGAAGGGCAAGATGCGCAATGCAGCCCTCATCGCGGCAGACTTTATCCGCGAGATGCCGTCGGCAGAAGTCCCCGAGCGCACCGAGGGCTATGAGGGCTTCTATCATCTCACGGGTATCAAGGCAACGGTGGAAGAAGCAACCCTCAGCTACATCGTCCGCGATCATGACCGCCAGCGCTTCGAGCAGCGTAAGGACTTTGTGGCCGATCTGGTCGCAGTCTTCGAGGAACGTTATGGCGAAGGAGTCGTCACCGCAGATATACGCGATCAATATTATAATATGAAGCAGCAGCTCGAAGGCAAGGAGCATATCATCGACATCGCCCGACGTGCCATCGAGGAAGCAGGTATGGAATGTGTGGTCAAGGCAATCCGTGGCGGCACCGATGGTGCACAGCTCAGCTTCAGGGGGCTTCCTTGTCCCAATATCTTTGCCGGAGGCCTTAACTTCCACGGCCGTCATGAGTTCGTTCCCATACAGTCGATGGAAAAGGCGATGATGACAGTGGTGAACATTTGCCGCATCGTTGCAGAATGAAGTAATCCGGATGTCTATCTGTCGAGAACAATCGGTCGAGCATGAGAAAACTACTATTCTATCTCTTTTTATCATGTGCTTCCCTCCAGCTGTCGGCGCAGACCGCTGAGGAGGACAGCGTAGCAGCAATAGCCCACGAACAAGACTCCATCATCCAGAGCCTGCGCAATAAGGTGGAGGAGATGACTATGCAGCAAGTTATGCTGCTGGCCGAATTGGAGCGCACGGGACGTATAGCTCGTTTGGACTCTATGGCTCAGGCAGAGCGCCAGCACCACATCGATTCATTAAGGCAGATTACAAAAGGTGCACCTGTTGTCGTGGATGGCGACACACTACTTGTCCTCTATGCGCAAAAAGGAGGAATGACCCCCGAAGCGCGAGCTGCGTTGGTCGTAGAGAATGTAGAAGAGGTGGGGCAGAAACTGACCTTCAATCCTGATTCCTTGTATATTGTTGACGGAGACATCGTTACCGATATTATGGCAGGGGATAAGGTCATCATGAGCATCACCGATATCGATGGCCTTTGGCAGAATTCCACCAGACAGAAGCTGGCCGAGAGCTATATAGTTGTCATTCAGGAGAAGATCAACGAATTGCATGAGGACTACGGCTTAAAGACATTGCTGACACGCATCTTCTGGGCAGTTCTGCTGATTATTCTCCAGCTTCTTCTTATCCGCCTCACGAGGTGGCTGTTCCGTCGCTATAAGTTCCGATTCACTCGTAATGTGATACAATGGCTCAAGCCCCTGCTGTTCAAGGATTATGAGGTGCTGAACACCCATCGCCAGGGCGTCATCGCCATCACAGTCTACGACTCCTTACGTATCCTGCTTGTCCTGCTCCAGCTGATGATATCAATTCCGCTGCTCTTCATCATCTTTCCGGAGACCAAGACTTTCACCTTGAAGATCATAGGATACATCTTGGATCCCATCCGCGATATCCTCACCTCAGTAGTCGCCTACATTCCGAACCTCTTCAAGATTGCCATCATCTGCCTCTGCTTCCGTTATTTGGTGCGCTTCTTCAGGTATCTGGCAGGTGAGATGGAGTCCGGCCGCCTGCGTATCAGCGGCTTCTACTCCGATTGGGCGATGCCTACCTTCTACATCCTACGTGTGCTGCTGTACTCCCTGATGTTGGTGATGATTTGGCCGCTGCTGCCCAATTCCAATTCAGAGATTTTCCAGGGGGTATCCGTCTTCATCGGTATCATCGTCTCCCTCGGCTCCACCACCATCATCGGCAATATGGTGGCCGGAATGGTGATGACCTATATGCGTCCATTTCATATCGGTGATTATATCAAGGTCGGTGACACCGTGGGCGAAGTCATCGAGAAGACCGTTCTCGTCACCCGCATACGTACCCGCAAGAACGAGGTCGTCACCATTCAGAACTCCAGCCTCATGGGCTCCCAAACCTCCAACTTCACGGTAGCCGCAGAGACTTACGGGCTCATTGTTCACACCAAAGTCACCATCGGCTACGATGTGCCCTGGCAGCTCATACAGAGTATCATGGAAAAAGCAGCGGCAGACACGCCAGGTATCAAGAAACATCCGAAGCCTTTTATGATGACGACATCGCTTGACGATTTCTACGTGGAGTACGAAATCAACGCCTTCACCAGCGATGCCAAGAATATGCCACGCATCTACTCCGAGCTCCATCAAAACTTGCTCCACCGTTTCTTCGAAGCCGGAGTGGAAATCATGTCGCCCCACATCTATGCCCGCCGCGATGGCATCGATGTCCAGATTCCTCCAACGGAAATCGAAGAACAGGCTCAGTCTACATGATGTCTGTGGCATACCCGCCGCGGAAAACTGTAATCTGTGGACAACTGTGGACATTTTCATGGTTTTTTGCCACCGTTTTCTGAGAAGTGGTCACTTTTTTCGTGCAATTGCCGCTTATTTTGAAAAAAATGCGTACCTTTGCGGCCGAATTCACCAATAAACTGCAACTATGGAAGTAGCTATCAATCCTAGCATTTATCTCCCGGCTCAGGTGTACGCCCAGAAACATGGCTTGAACCTCACATCAGTCATAGAGAATTTCCTCGTGCGCTTCGCCCAGGGTAATAAGGCGGAGACAGAGCAAGCTATTCCCGATGTGGTACTGAGCTTGCTTGGAGCCGGCGAACCTGTGGCCGATGAGGACTTGAACGGACGCGAGGCCTATTACAAGCATCTGGAGGAGAAGTACAAATGACGCGCTTGTTTCTTGATACCAATATCGTCATCGACCTGCTCGACCGCCGTGAGCCGTTCTGCCACGATGCCGTGCAATTATTCACTATGGCCTACAACAAGCAGGTACAGCTCATCGTGTCGCCGATGACCTACACCACCGCATCCTTCCTCCTTCACAGGCACGGAGCCGAAGGCGTACGTAATCTGCTGTCCAACTTCCGGCAGCTCTCCCGTGTGGCCACAACCAATGAACGTACCGTTGATGACTCGCTGGCATCACAGTTTAATGACTTTGAGGATGCAATGCAGTATTATTGTGCGTTGAAGTCCAAAGCCGATATAATCATCACCCGCAACGGCAAAGACTTTTCTGCCTCGAAACTGCCCGTGATGACTGCAACAGAATATCTTGCAACATTGAAGTAATCTACATCCGCCCAATTGTTTAACCACTGATTAACGGCAGAGACGTATAAACGTAAGGGCAGATATGTATAAACGTGGGGGGAGATACGACTGGAGAGAATAGGGGTCGCCGCGGAAAACTGTAATCTGTGGACAACTGTGGACAACTTCGGGGATGTCCACATGTCCACAGTTTTTTTTCGCGGCGGGCAGAAGATTCAACTTTGCGGCGAGGGAAAGGAAAATCGTTCATCGTTTTTTCACAGATGAATGTAATTGTCCACAGTTGTCCACAGATTACAGTTTTTCGCGGGGAGGGGTACACATACAGGATGTCCACAGTTGTCCACAGATTACAGTTTTCCGCGGGAAGGGGTAGTTGGGTTCAGGAAATGTCCACAGTTGTCCACAGTCCACAGTTTTTTTTCTGGCACGTAAGCTAAAATTCCAAAGAAAGCGTTGCAGTGTTGCAGTGTTGCAGTTCCAAAATAGATTATACAAAAGTCAATAATTAACTCTATATTTATTATAAATATAGAAGTATTTTTAGGGTATGCAAATACCCTTAAGAGAACTGCAACACTGCAACACTGCAACAGCGTGTGTACTTTGTACTACCCTAGAATAAGTTCTTGAATGGTCAAGCGAGCAAGCTCGAGCGGAATGGTTTTTACCTTAACCCTGCCATAGGTTGAATGCCTGTTGGATACCTTAATCCTTATCCCTGGCAGAAGTTGAATGATCTTTCGGCAAGTGAAAACGAGTTGGTCGTGTGTGAAACTATAGTTACTTGCACGTGAAACTATAGTTTGTCGTGCAAGTAACTATAGTTTGTTGTGCGTGGAAGCCACTTTGAGGAGTCGCTATACTTTAGTGAGGATTTGTCCGATGCTTGCTACATAAAACAAGCATCGGGAAGCTCACTACCCGATACCCTTTTGGGTGTCGGTGGCGTTGACCAGTTAAATTTGCAGGCTGTCACAACGTCTGTTCTACATCCTCGGTTCTCTTTTCCTCCTGTCAATCATAACGATTGTGTTGGAGATTGCTTTTTATGCATATTTTCATGGGTGTTTACAGATTGCTTTTGTGTAATCTGTATCGATGCAGGAAGTGCATGTAGAATTGACAAAAATGCTTGTTTAGGCTAACTATTTTGGTTAAAAGTTATTAAAAAGAACGGGTTGAACACATATATCAAAGGTTACAAGTTATCGATTTTTTATGTACTTTTGCACCTGCAAACGTAATATGTCTGTAGGTTGTAGTTGAAATGACAAAGGCCAGCGCAGACACGGGCAAGGTTATTTCAACATGTATCAGTAACATCAAAATTTCAATGACAAAAAGAAGTAGATGGCTTGTGGCAGTATGTGCCACAGCCAATGTTTTGTGCGCTACAGCACAGGAGCCTTTGCGGATGACGCTCCAACAGATTTTCACCACCGCCGAGACGCATAATGCTTCTATCAAATCGTTCAAAACTGCTATTAAAGAGGCCGAAGATGGGGTGGCGGCAGCACATTCTGCACGACTGCCCGACTTGGAGGCTACGGCTTCGGTGAGCTATTTAGGCAACGTGAATATCTGGGATCGCCCGTTTAAGAACCGATTCACGGCAGAGACTCCGCATTTCGGCAACAACTTTGCTGTAATGGCTCGCCAGACGGTTTATAGTGGCGGTGCTATCTCCAGTGGCATACGACAGGCCAAATTGGGTCACGAAATGGCAAAGGTGAATGCCGAAGAGAACCTTCAGCGTGTGCGTTTCCTCCTCACGGGGCATTATCTCCAGCTTCATAACTTGCACAACCAAGAAGAGGTCTTCAACCAGAACATTGCCCTCACCGAAACACTCATCAGCCAGACGCGCAGCCGCATGGAACAAGGCGTGGCTTTACAGAACGACATCACACGCCACGAACTTCAACTGGAGCAGTTGCGGCTGGGAAGAGCACGCGTGCAGGACGCCCAGCGCATCATCAGTCATCAATTGACAACGGCCATCGGAATTGACACCACCGTTGTGATTGTTCCCCAAGAGGAATTCCATACAGAACATTGCCCGACCGACGGTGAGGCCGAATGGCAATTGTTGGCAACTTCCAACAGTACCACTCTCCAGAAAGCTTCTCTTGGCACAAAGATGGCAGAAGAGAAGGTGAAGACAGAACGTGCAGAACGTTTACCCAAAGTGGCACTCGTGGCAGAAGACCATTTCGACGGTCCTGTCACCTTCGAGATTCCGACTTTGGACAAGAACATCAATTATTGGTACGTGGGCGTAGGTGTAAGTTACAATATTTCCTCGCTATGGAAGCGAAACAAACATTTGAGACAGGCACGCACCGCCGCCTTGCACAGTCAAGACCAGCAGCGCGAGGCACGTGAGGGCGTAGAAAATGCCATTCAGGCAGCCTACACCAACTATCTCACGTCATTTACGGAACTGAAGACACAGCAGAAGAGTGTGGAACTGGCAGCACAGAACTACCGCATCATCCAGAACCGCTACGAAAACGGCTTGGCGCTTATCACGGATATGACCGATGCCGCCAACGTGAAGCTGGATGCCGAACTGGCACTGGTCAGCGCACGCATTAATGTGATTTATAACTATTTTCAACTCAAATACATCAGCAATACATTATAATGGAAAAGAAATTGGTTTATCGTTGGACATACAATGTCATTGTCCTCGCCTTGCTCATTGTGGGAGCCACCGTCGTCATCCTGAACTTTGCGCATTTTGGCAGCGTGGAATGGACGGATAACGCTCATGTGCGACAGCACATTACGCCTGTCAATACTCGTGTGTCAGGTTTCATCAAGGAGATTCGATTTGAGGAATTCCAGCCTGTACATAAGGGCGACACACTGGTCATCATTGAAGATGCTGAGTTCCGTCTGGCATTAGCTCAGGCCGAGGCTGCCTTGGTTCAAACTCAGGCTGGCAGCCGCGCTACCAACACGGGAATAGCCACAACGCAGAGCAATATTGGCGTGACGGAAGCCAATATTGAAGAACTGCGAGCCACGATGGAGAATGCCCAACGCGAAGATGCACGTTTCCAGAAATTGCTTGAACAGCAGAGCGTCACGCAGCAACAGGCAGACAATGTTCATACTGCCTATCTTGCCGCCCTTGCACGTTACGAGGCCGCCAACCGTCAGCGTCACTCCATGACTTTGGTTAAAAGCGAACAAGGTCATCACCTGCAACAAAGCGAAGCCGCTATCGAAGTGGCGCGAGCACAGTTGGAACTCGCGCGTCTGAACCTTTCTTATACGGTCATCATCGCCACGGCAGACGGAGTGTTGGGGCGCAAGGAAATTCATGAGGGTCAACTCGTGCAGCCAGGGCAGACGATGGTGGATATTGTGGACAGCCGCGACCTCTGGGTGGTGGCCAACTACCGCGAGACACAACTGCCTCATATCGCTGTTGGTGCCAAAGTGCTCATCAAGGCCGATGCTGTGCCCGATGTTGAATATACAGGCACCGTTGAGCGCATCTCCGACGCTACGGGTAGTGCCTACAGCCTTATTCCTCAGGACAACGCCACCGGCAACTTCGTGAAGGTGGAACAGCGTGTGCCTGTCCGCATCAGCCTCGATGGCAACAAGCCCGAAGACTTGGCGAAACTCCGTGCCGGATTGAATGTGGAATGTGAAGTGGTGTACTGATATGAGTCAACATTCGACACCTCCTCCTTTCGCCATGCCCATGTTCCGCGACTGCGTTCCTGCGTGGCTACGCCCATGGATTTACGTGGTGCAGGCATTCTGCTTCCAACTGGCGGGATGTGTGTATCTGGGCGCATTGAACGAGATGATTGGCGGACGGGCTATCATGCGCGAAGATGTGACCATGTGCCTCTACAGCAATCTGGCTGGCATGGCCATCTGGTTTCCCGTGCTCTTTCGCATGAAGTTCCGTTTCACCAACCGTTCGCTGCTCATCACCGCCGCATTGGTGTTAGCCGCTTGCAACTGGCTTTTTACGCAGACCACGTTTCTGCCTCTGATGTGGTTCTTATGTTTCATTGCTGGAATTGCGAAGATTCAGGGAACGTTCGAGAATATGTCGAACATCCAACTGTGGATGACTCCCACGCGCGACATGGGAGTCTTCTTCCCCTGCCTGCACATCATCTTACTGACAAGCATTGAAGTGCAAGCGTGGTACAGTGCCTTCTTCGGGCATACGCTCCACTGGTACGCGTCCTATTGGTTGGTCATTGGATTGATGATGCTCGTTGTTGCCATTCAGCTTTTCCTGACGCGCCCTTGGTGTCCCATGCCGCAGCGTGTGTCCCTCAAAGGCATTGACTGGCTGGGGGCAGCCTTCTGGAGCCTGCTTGGACTTCAAGTCGCCTACATCTTCAATTATGGCGACTGGCTCGACTGGTGGCATTCGCCTACCATCCGCACCCTCGCAGGCACGTCCCTCATCACCCTTGGCGGCTGCCTCCACCGTATGTGGACCAAGCAGCAACCTTACTTCGAGCCACGCATGTGGACCTACCGCCACCACGTTCCCATCCTCCTGCTCATTGCCGTGGTGGAAGGGTTGCTGGCGTCCGAACACGTACTGGAAGAGGTGTTCTACGAAGAGGTGATGCATTACGAGATGCTGACCTCACGCTCGCTCACGCTGTGGGCATTGCCCGGCATCTGGGCGGGCTGTCTCGTGTCGTGGCTCTGGCTGAAAGTATGGCGCTTCAATGTCTATAAGCTCATCGCCATAGGACTTCTTGCCGTGATGCTCTATGCTTCTGGCTTCTACTTCCTCGTGGCAACCCACATCAACATCGAAGTGCTGCGTCTGCCCCTCGTGTTCCGTGGCTTTGGCTACGCCACCCTGAGCATTGCCTTCATGTGGAGTTTGCACGAAATAATGACCTTCGAGCATTTCTTCCAGTCACTGTCAGTGTTCAATTTCATGCACATGTACATCGGCGGTGTCATCGGTTGTGCCCTTTATGCTTGGGGCTTGCGCTACTACATGGCCGACAACATCCTTCGCTACACAGCCTACCTCGACATGCCAGCCTTCACATCCGCGCCCTTTGATGTCGGAGAGTGGATGGAAGATTTCATCCCCTCCATGATGGCAGTCACCATCAAGCAACTCTATGGCTGGGTGCTTTACATCGCAGGTGCTCTTGCCATTGCTTTTCTCCTTTGGGACATCCCGACAGTGCGCCACACAGCTCGTCGATTCCCTACATGGCCTGTCGTGGGAGCAAAATTGTTGGTAGGTCGTATCAAAAGAAGTCAAAAGAAACAGGGATTGGCTACACCCCTTTAGTAGCCTTGTTCAACATTTTAATACTAAACGATTATGTCAAAAACTGTCGAAATGCAAATTGAAAAAAGCCGTGGACTGATTAAAGGTTTGCGCAAGCATCTCAATGAAACAGGTAGAGGAGTCGCATTGCAAGAATTAGACTCCATGGAACAGGCCATTGATGCTTTAGCGTCCGCTTCCGAAGAATGTGATCGCCTTCGTACTGAACTTGTTCCCAAAGTGAAACGTATGAACGAAATTCTTGGTAATGTGAAAGCTGATTATGCGAATCACAAACTCATCATCAAGAACAACTACCCCCAGGAGCACTGGATGGACTACGGCGTGCCCGACAAGCGTTGATACATTCTTGCATGACATAAAAACAGGAAGCGACATCCATTGTGGAGCCGCTTCCGTTTTCTTATTTCATTGTTGACATGAGCCAATGTACCCATTTGAATAGTATATTGTCAGACTCATTATGTGACTTAATACAGAAAAGGTGCACATGATTTAGCAATTAGAAATCATGTGCACCTTTTCTGTATTAAGTCAATCCTCTTCCTCATCGTCATCTCCAAAGTCGAAGTCGAAGTCGCCGATGAAGATGGGGATGTCTGCTGCCTGAGCGCTGAAGTCATCGATGGCACGGCGTTCTTTCTTGGTGGGGCGTCCTGTGCCGCGAGCGCGGTTGACGAATCCGCTGATGCGGTTCATCTCCAGTAGTTCGTACTGCTCGGGAGTGGTGACATTCTCCAGGATTTGGGGGATGAGTTTGGCACCCACTCGCTTCTCTATAGCTTGCAGGATGCGGAAGCTGTAGGTGATGGGGGGCTTGCGGACATCGATGACATCACCCACCTTCACGGTCCGCGAAGGTTTCATCTGCACTCCGCCCACGGTGACTTGTCCTCGCTTGCAGGCGGCTGCAGCGAGGGTGCGGGTCTTGAAGATGCGGGCGGCCCAGAGCCATTTATCGAGACGGGCAAGACCCACCCCCATTCCCCTCCCGTCAGGGAGGGGGGAAGGCTGGCGCGATGTATTCTTCTCGTTCATTTGTTCTTTGTATATAGTCAGCTCACCACGTGTCCTTCTGATTTCACTCCGCAGGCTTCTCCCCTCCATTACGGGAGGGGTTGGGGGTGGGCCTTTTTTTATTCAGCTGATTCATGGCCATCTGTATTCCTGCGAGGCAGAAGGTCTTGATGGCAGCAGAGGTCTCTTTGGTACGTTCGGGAATGAGGGCTTCTTCTTCTGGCGGGAAAGTGCTGAGGACATAGTCCACCTGCTGACCTGGGTAGAAATCGTTGCCGATGCCGAAGCGCAGTCGGGCATACTGCTGGGTGCCGAGAACCTGTGCTATGTGTTTCAGTCCATTGTGGCCGGCGTCGCTGCCTGCGGGTTTCATGCGCAGCTGTCCGAAGGGTAGGGCGAGGTCGTCCACGCAGATGAGCAGGTGCTCCAGCTCTATTTTCTCCTGTTGCATCCAGTAGCGGACGGCATTGCCGCTGAGGTTCATGAAGGTGCTGGGCTTGAGCAGGATGAGCTGTCGTCCCTTGACGCTGATGCGTGTGATGAATCCGTAGCGGCGGTCTTCCCACTCGGTCTGCCGTCCCTTGTCCTCGTTCACCGAAGCAGCCAGCGCGTCGACCATCCGGAATCCGATGTTGTGGCGGGTACCGACATAGTCAGGACCGATATTGCCCAGTCCTACAATTAGGAATTTTTCCATATCAATGGAAGACTCGGACCCTCCTCCCGCCCTCCCAATAAGGGAGGGTGCAGTCACTTTTGCTAAAAGTTTCTTTATGAATGCAAACATGATAGAGAGCAGAAGTCTTAACTTTAGATCTTTGAACTATTTATATGATGAAGACGCAAAGCCAAAGGTGTACCTTGCGTCTTCAAATCATAAAGGTAATTGCACCCTCTCTGAGGGGCAGGGGAGATTCTTTTATGCCTCTTCCTCAGCAGAAGCAGCGCTGCGGGCGTTACGGGTCATCTTAACCTGGCAGACAACCACGCTGGGGCTGGTGACGAGTTCGAGACCTTCGAAGCTGAGTTCGCCGACCTTGATGGTCTTGCCGAGCTGCAGGTTGGTGACGTCGATGTCCAGGCGCTCAGGAATAGCGGTGTGTACGGCTTTGACCTTGAGCTTGCGGACGCTGGCAGCGAGCTTACCACCAGCCTTTACACCTTCTGCGAGGCCGTTGAGGCGGATGGGCACTTCCATGACGATGGGCTTCTCGTCGGTGATCTGGTAGAAATCGATGTGCAGGACGCTGTCCTTGACGGGATGGAACTGAGCTTCCTTGAGGATGGCCATGCACTTGTTACCGTCGATGTCGAGGTTAACGGTGTAGATTTCGGGGGTGTAGATGAGCTTGCGGAGTTCAGCCTCGCTGACGCTGAAAGCATAGGCCTGGGGCAGACCGTTCTCACCCTTGAGTTCACCATAGAGGTTGCAGGGAACCATTCCCTGCTTGCGCAGTTGCTTGGCCAGCTTCTTGCCGCCACAGGTACGAGCAGTACCCTTGATGTCAATTGTCTTCATTCTTTTTTTAAGTTTTGTGTTACTCTAAATTAAGTTTACTTTGTTGACTCTCGTTACAACTCGACCATTTGAAAGCAAGCTCTTATGGCTCTCGCTGTTTCGATCGTTCATTGTGCTTAATTCGCCATCACACGAATCGCCTTTCGGCGGGGATGTGCTCAAAAGCGGGCGCAAAGGTACTGCTTTTAATTGAAAACTGAAAATGGAAAAATGAAAAATCTTCTTTTCTGCAGTCTTTTTCTTGCATTTTCTTGTGTTTTCGTTCGGAATACACCATTATTTATGTATCTTTGCCCCCGAAAAAATGATAAAAAGTGCCACTATGAAAAAAATCAAGTACTTTCTTCTTACGCCTCTGGTTTTGTTGACTATGGAGGTTCATGTCCACGCCAACACCGCAGCATCGGGGAGGGAGACGGATGTGGAGTCGCCTACTGAAGGAGTGATCACCCATCAGTTTGTGCCCGAAACCGAAATGATGCAGGATCTACTGCAGATGCTGACCGACCACCTTGTTTATATGAAGAGCCTCTATACGCCATGCGTCTCGCCCACTTCGCAAGGCGAGGACTGTGGCTTTTTCAAAGACACCGAGGGTTCGAACAACGATGAGAAAGTCGTCCGCCCGAATGCCGACTTCTCCATGATATGCGCTTTCCTCTATAAGTACGCCAAGGACAAGACCGTCTTGCCCGAAGGCTTCACTTGGAACGAGGTTAGGGAGATGGCCGTCAAGAGCCTTATCTGGGGGTATAGCAGCCACAAGGCCAATAAGTTCAAGGTCACGAGCCGCAACGCCTATTGGGGCTCAACCAGCACGTCTGACAACACTTGGGAAAGTTCTTTGTGGGCTATGTCGCTCTGCTATTCCGCTTATTTCCTGAAGGACGAGCTGACCGACGCCCAACGCACGTATATATATAATATGGTGAAGGCCGAGTGCAACTATGAGTTGGGCCGCAGCATCCCAACGGGCTACGCTGGCGACACCAAAGCCGAGGAAAACGGATGGGAGGCCGACATCCTTGCCTGTGCACTTGGCCTCTATCCTGACGATGCTTTGGCAGCCCGCTGGTTCGACCGTCTGCGCGACTTCGCCATCAATAGCTATTCGCAGGTGGACGATGCCCATAACCAGAACGTCATCGACCCCGACTATGACCAGAAGACCATAGCCAGTTACTACAAGGGACAAAACCTCTATGACGACTACACGCTCCAGAACCACAACCTCTTCCACACTTCCTACCAGAACGTGGTCATGCAAGAACTGGGCGAGGCGCATCTGGCCATGCTCCTCTTTCAGGGCGACAACGTGAAGTGGAAGACCAACGCCCTGATGCACAACCAGCAACACGTGATGGACGATGTGCTGAACTGGCTGGCGCTGGCCGACGGCGAGCTGGCGATGCCTAATGGCAACGACTGGAGCCTGTTCCTCTTTGACCAGATTACGTCGTACTCTACGATGGCCTGCTTCCTTCGCGACAAGAACGCGCTTCTGCTGGAAAACATGGCCTACAAGTTCATCAAGGCGCGTCAGAAAACCACCACCGACGGCTCGTGGCTGTTGCGCTCTGATGTCGGCAGCCGCAGAATGGGTGTGGAAGCTCATCGTGTGATGATGACCTACCTCATGCACGTCGCAGCCTCCACCGCAGACCTGCAGCCTGCCACGTGGGAAGCCTTCAGTAGGGAATATCAGGAAGCCCGCCTCTTCCGCTCGCAGAACATCGTGCGTGCCAGCAGCAAAGACCGCTTCGTCACCTTCTCATGGAGTACAGGTCTGAGCAGCTACACGGGTTACTTCACCGACACCACTCCCGACCGCAATAAGATCATCTGTCCCTTCCGCGCCAACAACACAGGCAACATCCTCGGATGGTACAACGTCAGTGGCAAGGGCACCAATGCAGCTCCAGTCGTCAGCGGAATCTATCATCTGAATGACAACGCCTTCACGATGAACGGGCGTCTCAACACTAATGATGCCACGCTGGAAAACAGCTTCGTACTGGCTGCCACACGAGGCAATGCGGTTGTCTACATGAATCACGTCAAGGGCTTGCAGAGCGGCACCATCACAGGCCGGCGTGGCGGACTGCTGGCCATTACTACCGATGAGTTCACCCGTCCCCTGCGCACCCTCTACTACGCCAACGGCAGCACGCAGACCAGCGGCAAGAGTACGACGCGGTTCGAAAGTTCGTGGGCCAATATAGACAACAGTATAGGAGTTGTAACCCTGGGCGGCACAGGCCAGATGGCCTTTGGCGAGCAAGCAAACAACAACAGCATCCTCTGCTCGAAGTTCTATCCCCTCTATTCAGCCAAGAGTGAGTCGTTCACCAAAGGGAAGGTCGTAGACCGCTCGGTGGTCATCTACTACAGCAAAGTAGATAGTGCCCAGACGGCGAAACTTGCTGAGCAGGCCGTCCCCCTGACAGAAATGTTGCCTAACGGTTGGAATGGGCTCATTGTCAGCGACCCCGACGGCGAGCGGAATCTCATTCTTGCCAACCTCGCAGGAGGCAGCAGCAATAAGGCAGAGCTGAAAGACCTGACTTTTGAGGGACTGGGCGCACCCGTACTTCTCTCGAACACCGAGACCTTTGTCATCGACAGCAAAGCCTCTGTCAATGTGGCCCTCGACGAGAACCAGGCATTCATGCAACCCCTGACCGTCTTCATACAAGGGTCGGGCGTGGCGGCAAAGATGTTCAATCGCAACGATGAACATCAGCTTTATGTCCGTCCGCTCGGCGCTCACAAGGAGGACATCATCGTCAATATGATTGCCGACGGACAGATCTTCAGCAAGACCATCTCTGTTGAGGGAACCACCATGATCCGTTTGGACGACGGCAATATCAATGCCTACGTGGAAGAGGCCGAAACCACTTATTACAAGGACATTACGGCTCAGGTACTCGTAAACCCTAATTTCGAGGAGGACGATACATGGGGCACCACAGGCAGCATCACCTTGAACGGCACGACCTATAACCCCTGCTACACGCAGTCGGTGAAAGCCGCCAACAGCAATTTCCCCCAGGTGCTGCCCGTGAAGGGGTGGACGTCGGAGTCTAAACTCTCGCCCGCCTCGAAGTTCGCCCTCCTCTATTCCATGCCCTACAGCTTCACTCAGTACTGTGTCTCGCCCTCCAATCTGGGCAACAGTACCAGCATCATGGCTGTCCCCGCCGCCGATGCCGACTCCGCGATGACCCGCTGCCTCAGTATCCTTAATTCCTGGACCGTGGGAACGAATGCCATCAGCCAGACCGTAGCACTACCCGCTGGCACCTATTCGCTCACCTTTGATATGCGCTATGATTGTGCCAACGAAAGCCGCCGTACTGCAGCAAACGTTGTTAACACCACAGGCGGGAATATCAATACCGCTCTCTGTGGATTAGTCGTCGGAAGTCAGGAATACTACGCTCCCTATCCTGACGCCGCTAATACTTGGCAACAGCAGGCAATCCATTTCACTCTTGACGAAGCCTCGGACGTCACTTTTCGCCTCGGCCTGAAAACCAGCGCCAATCAAGGAGCAGCCAATAACACCCGCCTCTATATCGACAATCTGCACTTGTGGCAACTCGCAGACGTCGTCGTAGATGGCATCGGAGGAATAGACAATTCAGAAAGGAAAAAAGAAAATATGCATGGCGTAATGTACGACCTCAGCGGTCGTCAGCTGAGTCAGGTTCCCGCAAAGGGTTTCTTCATCCAAGCGGGACACAAAGTTGTCCGCTAACCAATAACCTTTCAACCTTTCAACGTTTCATCTTTTCAACCTTCATAAATGTCCCGCACAAACCGCGTACTTCTCATTTATACAGGTGGCACCATCGGAATGGGGCGGAACCCCGAGACAGGTGCTCTGGAGCCGCTGGACTTCAATCACCTCATTGCGAGGATGCCGGAGTTCGCAGCGCTTCCCGTAGCCGTGGATGTCCACCAGTTCCCCGAACCCATCGATAGCAGCGATATGAACCCGCAGCTGTGGGGGCGTATCGTGCAGATAATCGTAGGACACTATGACCGCTACGATGGCTTTGTTATCCTTCATGGAACGGATACGATGGCCTTTACGGCCTCTGCCTTGAGTTTCATGCTGCAGAATCTGACCAAGCCCGTGATACTCACTGGCTCTCAGCTCCCTATCCACCAGTTGCGCACAGATGGTAAAGAGAACCTTATCACCAGTATAGAGATAGCAGCAACTCGCAAAACTGATGGAACGCCGCGTGTTCCTGAGGTATGTATCTACTTTAGCGGTAAGCTCTTGCGAGGCAATCGTGCTACGAAAATCAACAGCGAGGGTTTTAATGCCTTTGACTCCTTCAACCTGCCGCATTTGGCCGACGCCGGAGTGAACATCATATATCACGATGAGCTCATCCTGCAGCCAGACTTCTCGAGTCCGATGACTCCTCATTTTGCTATGGATTCGGGGGTTGTGGTCTTTACGCTTTTCCCTGGTATTCAGGAGGAAACCGTACGCTATATCCTCGCTTCGCCCAAACTCAAGGGTATCGTCATGCGGACCTATGGGAGCGGAAACGCTCCCCAGCTTCCCTGGTTGATGCATGCTCTGGAAGAGGCCACAGAACGTGGCGTTGTCATCATTAATATCACGCAATGTGCCGCCGGTCCAGTGCAAATGGCACGCTATAGTGGCGGCTTCTTGCTGAAGAATGTCGGCGTCATTTCCGGCTACGATTCCACCGTTGAGTGTGCCATCGCTAAGTTGATGCATTTATTGGCCCATAGCAACGATGCCGAGTTCGTTCGGCAGCAGATGTGTCGTCCTCTTTGCGGTGAAATCACTCTTTAGGGGTGAAAAGACAAAAAATCTTGTAAATTTATAAGGTAGGTTCGCAGAAAATGACTATATTTGCGCCCGTAAATCATCATTATTCACTTTATGACCTACCTATCATTGCCTTCTGACGAAACGCGCCGCCTAAGTTTTTATCTGGCGATGGAGGAGTATTCTGCACGTCAGTTGTGCCTTGAAGATGATGTCTTCTTCATGTGGCAGGTGGAGCCTACAGTCATCTTCGGGCGAAATCAGGTCATCGAAAATGAAGTGAATCTCGACTATTGCCGCGAGCACGGCATCCAGTTCTATCGTCGGAAGAGTGGGGGAGGGTGTGTCTATGCAGACCATTCCAATGTGATGCTCAGCTATATCACCCGCTCGGACGAGGTCGTCACCACGTTCTCACGCTATATGCAGATGCTCACAGAGATTCTCATCAGCCTCGGCCTGCCTGCCACCAGCACCCAGAACAACGATGTGCTCATTGATGGCCGAAAGGTGTCGGGAAATGCTTTCTACCATATTCCTGGCTACAGCATCGTTCATGGCACCCTGCTCTACGACACGGATATGGAGCACATGCTCCACGCTATAACCCCTCCGCAGACGAAACTTGATGCTCATGGAATAAAGAGCGTACGTCAGCGGATAACCCTCCTGAAGAATCACACCACACGTCCGCTCGAAGAGGTGAAGACGCTTATACGTCAGCGCCTTTGCAACCATACATATTCCCTCTCACGTATAGACGTGGACGCGATAACGAATATAGAAAAAGAATACCTCAACCCTACATTTATTTATGGAAAAGAAAACCTGCCTTTATGACCGCCATGTGGCACTCGGCGCGCTGATGTCACCCTTCGGCGGTTTCATTATGCCTATTCAGTACACTAACATTACCGATGAACACAACGCAGTACGTCAGCACTGCGGTGTCTTCGATGTCAGTCACATGGGCGAAGTGCGCATCACGGGCCCGGATGCAGAACGCTACGTGCAGCACATCTTCACCAACGATGTGGCCAACGCCCCCCTCGGACAAATCTACTACGGAATGATGCTCTATCCCAACGGCGGAACGGTCGATGACCTGCTGGTCTATAAGATGGGAGAGAACGACTTCTTCCTCGTCATCAATGCCGCCAATATCGATAAGGATGTGGCCTGGATGCTTGAGCAAAAGGAGGGCTTCGATATCGTCCTCGACCATCAGAGCGACTACTACGGCCAGCTTGCTGTGCAAGGACCTGAAGCAGAAACTGTCGTGGAGGAGGTGCTGGGACTGCCCTGCAAGGAGTTGGCTTTCTATACAGCCAAGACACTCGAAGTGGCAGAAGACAACGAGGGCGAGACCATCATCATCTCCCGCACCGGCTATACGGGCGAGGATGGCTTCGAAATCTACGGCTCTCACGATTTCACACAGAAGGCTTGGGACAAGCTGATTGAAAGCGGACGCTGCAAGCCCTGTGGCCTCGGCTGTCGCGACACCTTGCGCTTCGAGGTCGGTCTGCCGTTGTACGGCGACGAGCTCAGCGCCGATATCTCTCCTGTGATGGCGGGGCTCTCTATGTTCTGTAAGCTCGACAAACCAGAGTTCATCGGCAAGGAAGCCCTCGTGGAGCAGAAAACCAACGGTGTGGCACAGAAGCTCGTGGGCATAGAACTCGCAGATAAGGCTATTCCCCGTCACGGATACGCTGTCCTTACACCCGAAGGCGAACCGATTGGCGAAGTCACCACCGGCTACCATTGCCTCAGCGTCGACAAGAGTGTATGCATGGCGCTTGTCAAGAACGAATATGCCAAGCTCGGCACCTCCCTCGCCGTTCAGATTCGCAAGAAAGTGTTCCCAGGCACTGTAGTAAAGAAAAAATTCTATGATAAACATTATAAAAAGTAAAAGAAATTATGGCAAACTTTGAAGCAGGACTCTATTACAGTGAGTCACACGAGTACGTTCGCGTAGAAGGCGAATTTGGTTACATTGGTATCTCTGACTATGCTCAGCACGCTCTGGGTAATGTCGTATATGTGGACATGCCCGAAGTGGATGACGAAGTCACCGCAGGTGAGGAGTTTGGCGCCGTTGAGAGCGTCAAGGCCGCCAGCGACCTGATAGCTCCCGTCAGCGGCACTGTGGTCGAAATCAACGAGGCCCTTGAGGACGAACCCGAGCTCCTCAACAAGGACGCCTTCGGCAACTGGATTATCAAGGTGCAGCTCTCCGACCCCGCAGAACTCGACAGCCTCATGGATGTGGAAGCCTACAAGAAGCATTGTGAAAATTAAAAAATAAAAAAATATAAGAATTAAAAGTCAGGCTATGACGCATGACAATTTGCTGTATGATCTCAGCAAAGCCTTTGCTCTGAGGATTATCAAGCTCAACCGCTTTCTTCGAGAAGAAAAGCACGAGCTCATGATGTCCCATCAGATTTACAAGTCTGGTACGAGTATCGGAGCTAATGTCTCTGAAAGTATGCATGCCCAAAGTCGTGCTGATTTTATCAATAAGTTAGAGATTGCACTCAAGGAAGCTCGAGAAACCAAATATTGGTTAGAACTTTTGCATGAGTCAGAGACAATTGATTCAAGCCAATTTTCATCCATAATTAATGACAATAATATTCTTATAGGTACAATCACGAATATCGTGAAGAAAACAAAGGAAGGCGGAGATAAACACTAGTTTTTGCCACTTCTTTCATTTTTTCATTTTTATATTTTTTCATTTTTTTCATGTTTAAATATTTCCCCCATACCGAAGAAGACCTTTTGGAGATGCTGCAAGCCTGTGGTGTCAGTTCTGTCCACGACCTCTTCGCTGATGTCCCTGAGGCTGCACGGTTCAAACGTGACTACGACTTGCCGCAGGCCCTCTCGGAGACCGACCTCCGCCTCTTCTTCGAACAGTTGACGCACCCTTTGAGCACCCAGCAGCTCATCTGCTTCGCTGGTGCCGGTTGCTACGACCACTATGCTCCCAGCGTGGTGCAGAACCTCATTGAGCGCAGCGAGTTCCTGACCTCCTACACACCCTATCAGGCGGAGATTTCTCAGGGCACGCTGCACTACATCTTTGAGTATCAGTCGATGATTGCCGAACTGACAGGCTTGGATATTTCCAACGCCTCGATGTACGATGGTGCCACCGCTACTGCCGAAGCCATGATGATGGCTTGGGGCAATGCCAAGAAGGCTACCCGCGTACTGGTAGCAGAGACTGTTGATCCGAAGGTGCGCCGCGTAGTAGATACCTATGCCCACTTCCATGGTGTACCCCTCCAGCTCATTCCCGCAAAGAATGGTGCGCTCGACCGCGAGGCGTTCGACAAGGAATTGGCCGGAGGCGGTGTGGCTGGTGTCATCGTCCAGCAACCCAACTACTTCGGCATCGTTGAGGACTACACGGGCATCGCTGATGCCGTGCATGAACAAAAAGGCCTCTTCGTCATCAACGCCAATCCCTCCGACCTTGCCATCCTGAAAACACCGGGAGAGTGGGGCGCTGATGTCGCTGTGGGTGATGGCCAGAGCCTTGGTATCCCCATGACCTTCGGCGGTCCTGGCGTAGGTTTCATGGCCTGCACCGAGAAGCTGATTCGTAAGATGCCCGGCCGCATTGTGGGGCAGACCCTCGACAATCGTGGCCAGCGTGCCTTCGTGCTTACCCTTCAAGCCCGTGAACAGCACATCCGTCGCCAGAAAGCCACTTCCAACATCTGTTCCAACCAGAGTCTCATGGCGCTCTACGTAACTATCTACCTCAGCCTCATGGGCAAGGAGGGCCTGTGCGAAGCTGCCGAGATGAGCTACGCCGGTGCCCACAGCCTCTGCGACAAGCTCCTTGCGACAGGCAAGTTCCAACTCACCTTCCCCGATCAACCTTTCTTCAACGAGTTCTGTGTTGACTACGACGGCGACCTCGATGCCCTGCTGGATGAAGCTACCGAATGCGGCTACCTCGCCGGCGTGAAAGTCGGTGAAAAGACTCTCATGCTGGCCGTTACCGAGCAACGTACACCCGAGGAAATTGAGGAACTATGTGAGATCTTAGACAAAGCTAATCACTAAAAAACATGGACGCTTTCATTTCTTTTGCAAAGAACAACTTCGATCTGATCACGCTCATTGTCGCCGTCATTGGCGTAGTGATTAGCATCATTTCTGTGATTTACGAGACAAAGAAGCGAAAGAGCAAAAGCGAGAAACAATGAACAGAACATTATATGGAAACCTGATCTTTGAATTGTCAAAGAAAGGTCGCAGAGGTTACTCACTGCCACAAGACTACGACCGCACACACACCACAGCCGAGCTGCCCGAGGCGCTGCGTCGTAAGGAGGCTGCCCGTCTGCCTGAGTGCGATGAACTGACGGTCGTGCGTCACTACACAAACCTCAGCCACAACAACTTCGGTGTCAACGACGGCTTCTATCCACTCGGCTCCTGCACGATGAAATACAACCCCGTCATCAACGAGGAGATTGCAGCCATGAAGGCCTTCGCAGGACTTCATCCCTTGCAGCCCGTGGATACCTGTCAGGGTGCACTTGAAGTCTATTTCAACCTTCAGCAGTCCCTCGCCGAACTAGCTGGACTCAGTGAGTTCACCCTGAATCCCTGTGCTGGTGCCCACGGCGAGCTGACAGGGTTGATGGTCATCCGTGCTTATCATGAAGCCACCTCTGTGCCCTCAGCATCAGCTGAGGGTCAACGCACCAAAGTCCTCATTCCCGATTCCGCCCACGGCACCAACCCCGCCTCGGCTGCTGTCTGCGGCCTCGAAGTCGTAGAAGTAAAGAGCCTGCCTGATGGGACGGTCGATGTGGAACACCTCAGCCAGCTGCTCGACGAGATGGGCGATCAGGTGGCGGCCATGATGATGACCAACCCAAACACCCTCGGTATCTTCGAGCCTCGCGTGCTGGAAATCACAGAGATGGTGCACAAGGCTGGTGGCCTGATGTACTACGACGGCGCCAACCTCAACGCTCTCCTCGGTGAATGCCGTCCGGGTGATATGGGCTTCGATGTCATGCACATCAACCTCCACAAGACTTTCTCCACGCCTCATGGAGGCGGCGGTCCCGGCAGCGGACCTGTTGGCGTCCGCAAGGGGTTGGAGCAGTTCCTGCCCACGCCCCGTGTAATCTTCAACGAGGAAGAGAAGCAGTTCAGCGTCGAAGTGCCCGAAGGTGCTCTTGGCTCTGTCGGCAACTTCTTCGGCAACTTCGGAGTGATGCTGAAGGCTTACGCCTACATCCTCAGCCTCGGTCGCGAGAACGTGAAGAACGTGGGGCCCCTGGCCACGCTGAACGCTAATTATATTAAGGAACGCCTGCGCGACGACTACCTCCTTCCCATCGAGGGACTGTGCAAGCACGAGGTGGTCTTCGACGGCCTTGTGGACAAGAGCACGGGTGTCACCACGATGGATGTCGCCAAACGCCTCCTCGACTACGGATATCATGCCCCCACCATTTATTTCCCCCTCCTCTTCCATGAGTCCCTCATGATCGAGCCCACGGAGAACGAGAGCAAGGAGACTATCGACGCTTTCATCGATGTGATGCATAAAATTGCCGCTGAGGCCAAGAACGACCCCGAGTTGGTGAAGTCCGCTCCACACAACACCCCCATCGGTCGGGTGGACGATGTGTTGGCTGCCAAGCAACCTGTAACAACGTATTGGAAAAGCATAAAAGCATGACAGACCTTATCATTATCGGCGCTGGGCCTGGCGGCTACAAAGCCGCGGCTCATGCTGCCAAGAATGGCCTCAAAGTCACCATCATCGAAGAGGGGCACGTGGGGGGCACCTGCCTCAACGTAGGTTGTATCCCTACGAAGACTTATGTGCATAGTGCATCCTTTGAGGAAGCTCGTGAGCGTCTGGCGCAGGTCGTGCCCCAACTCCGTGCAGGCGTAGAGACGATCCTCTCGCATCCTAATATCACACTGGTACGCGGCAAGGCCTCTTTCGTTGATGGCCACACCGTTCGTGTGGGAGATGAACAGTTTACCGCCTCGAACATCATTATTGCCACTGGCTCTGACAGCAAACTCATCCCGGTTCCGGGCATTGATAGTTCTAATGTGGTCGATTCTACGGGGCTGCTCCAACTCGACACCCTTCCCAAGCGGCTTTGTATCATCGGTGCCGGTGTAATTGGTATGGAGTTTGCTAGCGTCTTCAACCGCTTTGGTTCCGAAGTCACGGTTATAGAGTTCCTTAAGGAATGTTTGCCCGCTCTTGACAGCGACATCGCCAAGCGCCTGCGCAAACAGATGGAAAAGAAAGGTGTGACGTTTTATATGGGGGCCGGTGTAAAAAGCATCTCCCCCAGCTCCTCCCCTGTCAGGGAGGGGGAACTGACTGTTTTCTTCGAGCAGAAAGGCAAGGAGCTCTCTGTAGAGACCGATGTCGTGCTGGTGGCTACTGGTCGCAAGCCCCGTACCGAGGGTTTGAACCTCGAAGCAGCTGGCATCACCATGGAACGCAACGGTGCCATCCCCGTTGATGAGAACTTTGAGGTAACAGCCAACCCCCTTTCCTTCCCCGGGGAGGGGAGACCAGATGGGCAGAAAGTAAGCGGAAACGAATCCCCCTCCTCAGGGAGGGGACAGGGGTGGGCTTCTCATATCTATGCCATTGGCGACGTCAACGGAAAGCAGATGCTGGCCCATGCTGCCGAGATGCAAGGGATTCACGTTGTGAACCAAATTCTTGGCATCGAAGACAACATCCGTTTCGAGGTGATGCCTGCCGCTATCTTTACCTCTCCAGAGGCAGCCTGCGTTGGTCCCAGCGAGGATATGCTGAAAGAAGCTGGCGTCAGCTGCGAATGTCACAAAGCCTTCTACCGCGCCAACGGCAAGGCTCTGGCAATGAATGAATCGGAAGGTATGGTCAAGCTCTTCACCGAGCCCGGTGAAGGCCGCATTCTCAGTGCCCACGTCTTTGGCGCTCATGCTGCCGACCTCGTTCAGGAAGTGACGGCTTACATGACCCTCGGTGCCACCTTGCGACAACTTCGCGACACCGTTCACATTCATCCTACGCTTTCAGAGGTACTCATCGAAGTAAACTAACCAATCATTTTTTGTCCTTCTCACCTTAACTACCTATGGCAGAACAACACCTACCGACCATTGAAGAAGTTTTCGCATGGATGCGGAAACTCTATGATGAAAGCTACTCGGGTCTCACCACCACTGAGCGTAGCGAGCAGCACATGTACGGCACCATGGTGACCACGCCTACGGACAAGAAGTTCATCGTCCGTATGCTGGATGAAACCAGCCAGATACGTGACACCCAGAAGCTCGCCCTTCGCGTGAAGGAACTCATCGACCAATACGGTATCCCTAAGTTCCTCGACCCCACGGATCACGCCCTTTTCTGGATGTATCAGAAGTTCGCCTACAAGCCGCTATTTAACTGGGTCGCTGTCCCTATCATCAAGTGGAGACTGCGTCGCGATACCAGTCGAGTCATCATCAATGCTGCGCGTCCCAGCCTTACCGAACATCTGGCAACGCGCTTCAAAGATGACATCGGACAAAACGTGAACCTGTTGGGAGAGGTGGTTCTAGGAGAGGCCGAGGCCGATAAGCGTTACTATTCCTACTTCGACGCCCTGAAGGAGCCGGACATCAACTACATCTCCGTTAAGATTTCGGGCATCTACGCGCAGACGCACGCATTAAATTATAAGGAGTGCTACCCGGAACTCATTAAGCGCATCTCTGCCCTCTACCAGGCGGCCATCGACCATCCTTACACGGATGCCAATGGCGTGACGAAGCCCAAGTTCATCAATTTGGATATGGAGGAGTACAAGGACGCTCATCTGACGATGCGCGTGTTCAAGGATGTACTCTCGCTGCCGCAGTTCAAGAGCTACGAGGCAGGTATCGTCGTTCAGGCCTATCTGCCTGATGCCGAGGGCTTCCAGAACGAACTGTTGGAGTTTGCCCGTCAGCGCGTGGCCGAAGGCGGTTCACCTATCAAGATGCGAATCGTCAAGGGCTGCAACCTCGATATGGAGAACATTGTCAGCGACCTGCGTGGATGGCCGAATCCGGTGCGCAAGAGCAAGACCGAGGTGGATGCCAACTACCTCCACCTCATCGAGCGAGGTCTGAAGCCAGAGAATGCACGGGTGCTGCATATCGGTATGGCATCCCACAACCTCTTCACCATCTCCTATGCGTACCTCCTTACGCAGATGTACCAGACGCCGAAGGACTGCTTCTGTTTCGAGATGCTGGAAGGTATGGCCAACCACGTTTGGCGTGCACAGAAGAAACTGGGCAACCATGTCATTCTTTATACGCCCGTGGTGAAGAAGGAAAACTTCCTCAATGCCATCAGCTACCTCGTTCGTCGTATGGACGAGAACACGGCTCCCGACAATTTCCTGACCCACAGTTTCTCCCTGAAGCCCGACTCAAAGGAATGGCACGAACTGCAGCGTCAGTTCACCGAAGCCTACAATATGAAGGATCATCTGGATCACACTCCCACCCGCACACAAGACCGTAACCAGCCCTACGTGGGTCCGGAATCTCAGGATGTCTTCGTTAATGAGCCGGACACCGACTTCGACCGCGAATGCAACCAGCGGTGGGTGGAGAAGATCTTTGAGAAGTGGGGCTCTAAATCGAGAATTGTAAATGATGAAGTTGAGACCGCGCAGCCTCTCTCCTCTATCAAGGACGGGGATGGGTCTCTCTTTGCTGTTGCCAACCGTCTCGGTGAACTTCGTGCAGACCTCTGCGGCTGTATGTGTGCATCTCTCGGAAAGACCATCGAGGATGCTGACGCTGAGGTAACGGCTGCAATGGATTATTGCCGCTACTATGCGGTCGGCATCCACCAGTTTAAGGAATTGGGCGACATAGAAATGAAGCCGCGTGGAGCTCTAAGCTACAAGGCCACTTGGAATGCCGCATGCGCTGCTCCCGTCGGATTCATTGCCGCCGCATTGGGCACAGGAAACACCTGCACCCTCTCGGCCGATGCCCCTGCATTCCCCGTAGTAAGACTCATTGTTCGCGCTTTCTACGATGCAGGCTATCCGAAGGATTCCATACAACTGAACGAGATTCCGGTGCCCGAAGTCTACCCCGAGGGTCACAAGAATGCAATCATCCTCACCGCCAAGGGCGACCGTTGTCATGCCATCATGAATGCCTGTCACTCCGCATTCAGGGGGGCAGGGCAGGGGGTTTCCGCTTGTTCCCTATTGTTGGTGGAGCGGTCTGTCTATGAAAGTGAGGACTTTATGGAGAAACTCAAGGACTGCGCCTCGTCGCTGATGTGCGGTCCCGTTTGGAATGCTGGAAACATCGTGGGGCCCATGATTACCAACCAGAACGAACGCCAGCAGCGAGCATTGCAGTTAGATGAGGGCGAGCGTTGGCTGGTAGCTCCGGAGTTCGTGGATGATGAACGTTTCATCCTGCGGCCGACAGTGAAGTTGCAAGATTTGGTGCGCCCCAACTCCTATACTTTCCGAACACCCCTCTGCGCTCCATTGCTGACAGTGGCACCTTTCGACACGTTAGAGGAGGCGGTGGCGCTGGTCAACAGCCTCGGAAGCATCACCAGTGGCCTGCAATCGCTTGACGAGCAGGAACAACGCTACTGGAAAGAACATGTGCAGGTGGGGAACCTCTACATCAACCGCGGAATCACAGGTGCTGTCGTGGGGCGTCAACCTTTTGGCGGCATGAAAGGACTGGCTTCCGGTGGCTCCAACTACCTCATGCAGTTCGTTGTCATCAACGACAAGCCCGGTACTTCCACCAGCTTCCATGAGTCCTACGCTGAATGGTACGAGCGTGAGTTCCGTCATGCCCGCAACCTTAGGCCGGATATCCGTGGGGAACAGAACATCCTTCGCTATCTGCCGTTGCGACATGGCGGTATGGCCTTGCGTCTCTTTGGTGATGAGACTTTGGAACATGTGCAGATGGTCGTTGAGGCGGCAGAAACTGTGGGCACCAAGCTGACGGTGTCTTTTGACGAGAGTCATCCGATCGCCAGCCAGTTCACAAAATCCGCTTCCTGTGAGATGGAGGTCGAAAGCCTGAATGACTTCTGTGCCCATATCAAGAAGTATGAAAGCATTCGTGTGATCTCCGATAATGTGCTGGCACAGCTAACGGAGGCTGCTGCAGCCGCGGGTAAGCCCCTTGTTCAGGCGGCACCTGTGAGTGATGGGCGTATAGAACTCATCTACTATCTGCAGGAACAGTCCATCTCCAACGAATACCACCGCTACGGTTCGCAAATCGAAGTACCTCCTATTGAATAACATAGATTCCATCATCATCCGTGGCGCGAGGGAGAATAACCTGAAGGACGTCTCACTCGCCATCCCCAAGCACCAGATCACCGTCTTCACCGGCGTCTCGGGCTCGGGCAAGAGTTCTTTGGTCCTCGACACCATCGCAGCCAAGTCGCGTCGCGAATTGAACGACACCTTCCCCACCTTCGTCCAGCAGTACCTGCCGAAATATGGGCGTCCACATGTCGATGCCATCGAGAACCTGCCTATCGCCATCGTCATCGACCAGAAGAAACCTGCCAACAACTCGCGTTCCACCGTCGGCACCTATACTGACATCTATGCCCTGTTGCGCCTGCTGTTTTCGCGCGTTGGCCAACCTTTCGTGGGCTATGCTGAATCCTTCAGCTTCAACCATCCCGAAGGCAGCTGCCCCCGCTGCTCCGGGCTGGGCGAAATCCGTGAATTGGATATTCATAAACTGGTAGATTTCGACAAGAGCCTGAACGACGAAGATACCATCCACTACATCGCCTTCGGAAAGGGCGGCTGGCGCTGGATACGCTATGCCTACAGCGGACTCTTCGACCTCGACAAGAAAATCCGCGACTACACGCCCGAGGAACTCGACCTCTTCCTCAACAGCCCGCAGATCAAGCTGAAGAATCCGCCCGCCAATTGGCCGAAGACGGCAAAGTACGAAGGCCTCATTCCCCGCATGTATCGCAGCATCATCAACTCTGAGGAGGGACTGCTGCATGCCGCCGTGCTGAATCCTATGTTGCGCATGGGCACCTGTCCTGACTGCGGAGGTTCGCGTGTGTGCGAACGCGTGCGGTCGTGTAAGATTCAAGGTAAAAATATCGCCGAGGTGTGTGCCATGAGCATCACACGCCTCAATGAATGGATTCGCAGCATCGAATCCCCGCTGGCGGTGGATATGAAAGCCGCCATCGGCGCACGCCTCACCGCTCTCGAGGAAATAGGGCTGGGCTACCTCAGCCTCGACCGTGCCGTAGGCACCCTCTCCGGTGGCGAGGCACAGCGCTGTAAGATTGCCAAGTACATCAACTCCTCGCTCGCCGATGTCCTCTACATCCTCGACGAACCCAGCGTGGGACTCCACAACCGCGACATAGAACTAATGAAGCACAGCGTGCAGCGCCTCCGCGATGCGGGCAACACCGTCCTCCTCGTTGAGCATCACCGCGAGATGATACGCATCGCCGACCATATCGTAGATATGGGACCCGGCCCAGGCATTGACGGCGGCCATGTTGTCTTCGAAGGAACCTACGAAGAACTGCTGAATAGTGGAACTGCGACGGGAGAAGCATTAAGGACTAAGGTGGAAGAGCCCACCCCCGCCCCCTCCCCAGGGAGGGGAGAACAGACTGGTAGTGGGCAAGCGGAAAAGGACTCCCCTCCCCAGGGAGTGGCTGGGGGTGAGCTCTTTGGGGCAGGGTCATTTACTTTATCCTCGGCCTCTCTCCACAACCTCCGCGACCTCTCCCTCTCTCTTCCTCTCGGTCGCTTCACCGTCATTGCCGGAGTCGCCGGTTCAGGCAAGAGCTCGCTGATGGAGTGTTTCCGCCGTGCCTACCCGCAGCCTAAGGACATCGTATATATCAGTCAGAAGGACATTGGCGTCAGCCTCCGTTCCACTCCTGCCACCTATATGGATGTAGCTTCGGATATCCGCAAGCTCTTTGCCCGCAAGTTCCACCTGAAAGAGGCGTACTTTACCTTCAACGGTAAGGGCGCCTGCCCCGTCTGCGGCGGCAAGGGTGTCATCATCTCCGAGATGGCATTCATGGACAATATCGAAACCGTGTGCGAAGCCTGCGGCGGACTCCGTTTCAGCAAGGAGGCGCTGCAATATAAAATAAAGGGAAGTGAGCAACAGTCCACCCCCGCCCCCGCCCCGGGGAGGGGAGAACAGACAGGCCCCGGGCAAGCAGAAAAGAACTCTCCTCCCCGGGGAGGGGCCGGGGGTGGGCTTTTCCTTGGTGCCCTCTCCATCGCCGAAGTCTTCGACCTCAGCGTGCGTCTGGCCAGCGATTTCTTCCCCAACACCGTCATCGAGCAGAAGTTGAGGCCGCTCAAGCGAGTGGGGCTCGGCTACCTACACCTCAACCAAGCTCTGTCCACCCTGTCCGGAGGTGAGCTTCAGCGACTGAAAATGGCGTCGCACCTGGGGGAACAAGGAAAGATATTTATCATCGACGAACCCACCGATGGCCTCCACCTGAAGGACGTACAGCGTATCATCGAACTCTTCCGTGAACTCGTGGCAGAGGGCAACACCCTCTTCGTCATCGAGCACAACACCGATGTCATCCGCGCTGCTGACTATGTCATCGAACTCGGACCTGGAGCAGGCGAAGACGGCGGACGCCTGATCTTCCAGGGAACACCTGCTGAGATGATCGCCAGCCCCGATTCCGTCACAGCGCCGTATTTGTAATGTATAATTGATCGCTCGACCTCTGGTCGCTTGATACTTCAAGAATGTATAATGTATAATTAGTTAAAACCTAAATAAATAACAAATTCAATCCTATGAAAAAGATGTTCTTATTGATGGCACTGGCCATCACCTCCCTCACCACCAACGCACAGAGCGTCATCGGCCGCTGGCTGACAGAAGAGGGCGACGCACAAGTCGAAATCTATGAGAAGGACGGAAAAGTCAATGGCAAAGTTGTCTGGCTGCAGCAAGGCCCCGACACCAAGGACTCCAAAAACCCCGATGCCAAGCTCCGCGGCCGCAAACTCATGGGCGTAGACCTCCTCAGTGGCCTCACCAAGAAAGGCGACAAATACGAGGGCGGCAAAGTCTATGACCCCAAGTCTGGCAAGAGTTACAAGTGCGCCATCTGGCTCGACGGCAACGACCTGAAAGTACGCGGCTACCTTGGCATCTTCCGCGAGACCCAGACCTGGAAGCGCGCTAAATAAGGTGTATGCTCCGTAAGGTTCTGAAAGTGTTAGGCATACTCGCGGCTGTCGTCATCGTTCTGGTGGCGGCCGCTGCGATATTGCTGAACACTGAAGCTGTCCAGAACCGCTTGATGCAAAGCTTCGTATCCTCATTGAAAGAGCAACTGCAGACCGACGTCCGCGTGGGACACGTCAGCATCCGTCTGCTCAGCGGCACCGTGGTGTTCCGCGACGTGGAACTCGATGACCGTCAGGGACGCCGCATGCTCGGGGTAGGACGGCTGGCACTGGGCCTCGACATGAAAGCCCTGCGTCGGCGTGAGGTGGTGGTCACCAAGGCCGAGTTCAGCGGTATCTGCGCCACGCTCTGCCAACCCGCCTCGCCGACAGACAGCGCCACCAACTTCCAGTTTCTCCTTGATGCCTTCAAGAAATCCAAAGCTTCCGAATCCCAGCCTCCAGCAGAGAAAGCATCGTCCCCGATGGCTTTCCACATTGCCACGCTGGACATCGGACTCGACAGCCTCCACTTCACCACCGACAACGGCCAGCCGCGCCGCAATATTGCACGTCCGCACCGAGGCGCCTTCGAAGTCGGACATCTCGACCTACTGGCTTCGATGAAGGTGCGGTTGGAGCACATCACCGCCGAAGGCGCACGCCTCCGCCTCACAGAATGCTCCATCCTCGATCGCGGCTCTGGACTGCAGCTCGACAGCCTATGTCTCCATGGTGACATCTGTAAGGACAGCCTCAGCCTGCACAACGTCGATATCAGCCTGCCGCACTCACACATCTCCCTCCCCAACGTCCTTCTATTGCTGCCCGACAAGGCAAAGGACCGCACAATCTCTTACCATGCCCCCCACCTCAGCGTCACCACCCAGCTGCGTGACATCTCCCAGCCCTTCGCCCCCGTGCTGAAGGACTTCACGACACAGCTGCAAGTGCAATGCTCCCTCGACGGCGATGCCGACGGCATGCAATTCTCCGACGTCCAAGTATCCACCACCGACCAACGCCTGAGCATACAAGCTCAGGGCAACATCACCCACCTGCGCGATAAGCTTCAGCGACAGGTGCATTTCGACGTAAGCAGCATGACAGCCCAGTCCGGCATACCCGAACGCATCATCAACCACTTCCCCGTCAAGAAACACATGATGAAACAGCTCCACGCCCTTGGCCGTATCGACTACAAAGGATACTTCGACGTCTTCTACAAACGGCAGACCTTTGTGGGGCGACTGGGCACGCAGGCTGGAGCCGTCAACATGAACTTCACGGTCGACGGACTCAACAAATACGTTTTCGGAAATGTCCGCACCACCGCCCTGCAACTCGGCAAGGTCTTCGATATGAGCGACATCGGTCCCATCGCCTGTCGCGCCAACTTCCGTTTCGACATCTCCAAGCCCCGCACAGCCCGCATGAGGCGACATAAAGGAGGCAAACTGCCCATCGGCAACGTGAATGCCGACATCACCGAGGCCAGCTATAAGTTCGCTACCGTCCGAAACATCGAGGCGACAATTGTCAGCGACGGCGCCGAGGCCCAGGGCACCATCTCCAACAAAGGGCGCCGCATCGATCTTTCCTGCGACTTCTCCTTCACCAACACCGATAATATGCGCAAGCTGAAGGTCAAGCCACACCTCAACTTCCACCGCAAGAGGAAAAAGAATTCATGAGGATAGGGCTAAATACTAGTTCTATTGGAGATATATTGGAGATGTTCCTTTGATCTATTTGAGATTGTCCGTACTTCTTGGTGAATACCTTATTATATAGGGATATGTGGCAGGGGCTGAATCGAATGTGGGCTTATACTCTTTGGTCGGGCAACCGACTACGACGAGATAGAGGTGCTTTATGTTACCCGGGTTCTTGAAGGTGAGCGTATTCTTCATGTCTGAGTGCGCTCCTATGTAGGTGGGGGTGTTATTATTGTCCACAGCTACAAGCCCATAGCGATAGCCGATGTTATCGTCTTTGGGCAGCCCACGGAATTGAACTTTGACAGTCTTGCCAATAGCAGGCAGCGGAATTTCATCTACATTGAAACCGTAGGTCTGAGGGACGTTGACTGGCGTCCGCCAGCCATCGAGGGTATCTTTCATCTCGCTTCGCAGTTCGCAGGCGTAACGCAGGCTTTCCTTACGCTTGTCTGGGAAGTCGAAGGTGATGAGGCGGCTGTAGCAGTCCAGCAGTTCGCCGCCCATTTGTTTTACATCTACATCGTACATCCTCATGTAGGTCTGCGCGAAATCCTCGCCGTGTCTGCCGCCTCGGAACATATCGGCCATGTAGGTGAGGCCGTGCAGGTAGCTCCAGTATTCCAGCACAAAGGGCGCATGATACATATTCTCGAAGTGGAAGAGACTTAGGTGAATATTCTTCTTGTAAGCCTCCCAGTGGTAATTCTCGTCAGTAGTCCAGCGCGGATTCACCTGCCAGAGCATCCATTGCGCACTGGTTTCGAAGATGCCGCCGCCCATACCCTCGGACTGTCCGTCGCAGGCAATTTGTATCTGGAAGGAATGACCCAATTCATGTGCGATGCTGTTGAGTGTCTCGTCCTGAACGCGGTTGGGCGTAATCCACAACGCACCGATAGTATCATCGTATGAACCTCCGTAAGCCGTCCCTTCCAACGAGTATTTCAGCATCACCATCATGCGATACTTCTCTGCCTTACTGCTAGGCAGCAGGAATCCCATCATATCGCGATACACATTATAGAAATATTCTACGCGCGCGAGAAGGTTGTCCAAATCTACGGTCATGGGCTGCCCATCCAAGTCGGGAGCCTTGCTGAGGTCATCGCCAAAGCCCTTCTCCCAGAAGCATACAACATTGGGGGTGCAAGCCATGCGGTAGTAGCTCCACTGAGAATCGTTGTTGGTGAAGTCATTGTCTCGCAACTCCTCAGGAATGTAAATCTCCTTGCCTTCGGGGATGACATAACCGGCACACTCCGTATTCTGTGCCTCGCAGGTCATGTAACTTGCGAAACAGCATAAGATAGTAAAGATTATTTTCTTCATCATTGAGTCTTACAATTTAAACTTCCATTGTTTTTGGAGCCTGCGCAGTTCCTTCTTGGTGATTTGGATGACGGCACCGTGTTTGGGCGAGGAGAAGTTGGTGGTCTTCATCTCTCCCTGATTGAAGTGCCCAAGGTCGGTGTAGTGAACGAAGTCGGTGGTGGAGCTGAAACCCATGTTGTTGGGACGGGCCGAGAAGACATCATATATCAGAATCCACTCGTCGCGACCGATCATTTGCCATAGCGTAGGTGCCTCGCAGGGCGTCCGTTCCGGGTCGCACCACTGCGGCTCGTAGGTGTAAGGACCGGTGGCGTGGTCACTGACGGCGTGCTTCACGCCAGAGTCGTCGCTGTCGTGGGCCACGTAGTAGAGGTGGTATTTGTTGCCGACTTTCGTGATGTCGCTGTCGATGCAGGAGCATTCCTTCGGGTGCTCGAATAGCTGCTGGGGGCGTGTCAGCAGCGTGTCGTAGTCGTCGTTGACATAGAAGTAATAGAGCTTGTGCAGTCCGTCGGCTCCATAGCGCATGGTGAACGAGAGCATTAGTTTGCCGGCCTCCTCGTCATAGACAGTGGCAGGTGCCCAGACGCAGCCGATGTCGCCAATGTCGGGAAATGCCTTGTCCAGTCGGATGTTGGCGCGCTTCCAGTGAATCAGGTCATTCGACTTCATCAGTACGATGGCGCGGTTGTTGCCCCATCCGTAGCCCTCGCGTTCCCATTCCGTTTCGCGCAGTCCTTCCTGCTTGGCATAGATGTGCAAGTCGGTCATCGCCAGGTAGAATGCGCCGTCGGGGCCGCGCATCAGGTGCGGATCGCGGATGCCCTTCTGCTCGGCCAGTGTGTCGCCCGTCATCACTGGCTCGCCGCCGTTGACGTCAGTGAACGTGCGTCCGTCGCGGCTCACGGCGAAATACACGTTGTGCCCGTGCTCCTTGAAATAGACCATCAGGTAGGCAGCCTTGCGTCCGCATACGGTTTGTGGTACACACCATGCGATAAGAATCAATACTGCAAATGTGTTAAATAAGTTTTTCATATTCCTCCTAATTATTTTGGCTTGATTCTATTATCTTTTCTGATACCATTCTTGAAGGATGTAGGATGCCTTCTTGCGCTGGCCTTGATCGCTGTAGAGCACTTTGCGGTCGAAGATGTCCTGAATGCCAGGCAACAGACGACGCGGCTTACGGAAGTCCTTGAGCACCCAGGGAAAGGTGCCTGCCAGTCCGTCGATCTTCTCTAACATAGCAAGGTTCTCGCGGTAGAGGCGTTCCTGGAACTCCTCGGACCTGCGCTGATCCACATCGCCGTGTAGGCCGGCCTTCGCACCGCCACCGAACTCGCTGACGATGACTGGTTTGTCGTACGGAATCTCCCATTGCATATGGGGCGCATCATGCACGTCGCGATACCATCCTACATACTGGTTGAAGCTGACCACAGCTTTAACTTGGAACTTGAAACCTGAAACTTGAAACTCTCTACAAAACCACACCGAACCCTCGTACATGAACAGCCGTTCGTCCTGCGTGTTCCAGTCGCCTGGCACCTGCATCGTCGGTGAGGCATCGAAGTCATATTCTATGAGGTCCGACGGGCGCTGTGGCTTGGCATTGCGGAAGTACCCCCAGCGGACGGGATGCATCCAGTAATCGTAATAGCCCTGTTCCTGCGGGTCGGCAAAATAGTGCCAGTCGCCGTTGAGCGATACGCACTTGCGGGCAAAGATATTCTGAGGTGCCGCCACCTCGTGTGCCGCCCACGTGCAGACTGCCAGCATGAGCATTGCGCTGATGATAAAAACTCTTCGGATCATATCTTATGTATCTGTATAATAGCGAATATGGTGTCTTACTTGATATTCTTCAGGAATTCTATTTCCACGATGCGAAGCTTGCTGTTGGTGTCGGCTCCACCTTCGGCCTTGAAGAGGTCGAGCTTTTTGTTTTATGAAGCGTCGATACTTCCTATGTAAACGACTAATACTTTTACGTTAATTCTACTTTTATAGATGTCTTTTCCAAAAAGAAAACAGTGTTTTCCATCCACGTTTTTTTACTTTACTTTCTACTTCATATTCCGCCTCTTCTTCTTTTAAGAATGGAATATTATCTTCCTCATCATCATATGAAAAATGTCTTCGTTCTTTCTCTTCAAACGTAGTAATAGGAGACTGAAGCCTTTCTTCAGAAAGTTTCTTCAATCTAGAACGTATAGCACCGCGATTCCGGCCAAAGTGTTCCATCAGCTCCGTTACTGAAGCCCCCTGTGAATAGAGTTCCATTAGAAGCGTATCATCTTCATCCGTCCATTTGGAATAAGCATTTGCATATAGTTGCTTTTGCCGTTCCATATACGAAGGACCCTCTGATTCTTTCAGAAGTATCGGTTCATCAATATTAATAATTGGTACAGCACAACGTTCATACCCAATGACTCCCGCAACAAGCTTATGATGCCACCCCTCGTGCTCCAACCCAATAGAAACGGTAATGAAAATATCTGAGTAGGCACCAATTTGCTCTGGGTCATCTCGTAGGAAATCCAAGAAATCCGGATCTGTAATAGGTAAGTCATATCGGACACCCTTGAAAAGAAACTCCAATCTAAATTGAGGCTTCTCACGATCTGTATCTACATAAACAAGGGCTTTTTCTGGTTTAAGAAACATCAAGGAATAACATCCTTTGGCATATACTGAAGGAGGGATGGCCTTGCCTTGATTATAAAAAACTTCTTCGTGTTGATAATCAAATAAATGATGTGCAATAATATCGGATAGCTGTACCTGCAAATGAGTATGCTCCAATCGGGAATAATAAACATTTTCGGAATGGGCACAATGGGGACATGGTTCTGCATCAACGACTCTCACGATAGACAGTAAGTCAAATGCTAATGCCTCTTCTGTTGGCACTTCTCCATAGAGGCTTCTCTTAACAGGACGAATCCATTTTGGAGTTCCATCATCATTATGGATAACTCCCCAATGACCAAATGCATTGAAACGAATCTCAACACCCGCAATGCAACGTCCTCCACGTTTGTAGGAATTTGCAAGACATATGAAAAGCCTTTCTTTCATTAAAGAATTAGGTTAGGTGCACAATTCTTACCTCCTCCGTGCTGTGGTGCTGCATATATTCTGCTAAGAGACGTCGGTGACACTGCTCTGGAGTCTCTTCTGTGCAGAGAAAACACGCACAATCAAATTGCTTAATACCGTATTTTCGCAGAATATCACGTTCTTTCAAAGCTGCAAGATAGACTGCTTCATACTGAGTCCAAGTTACCTCCTGGCTATGCCACTTATCAAGAAGTTCCTTAGGTGTGGCAAAGTCAAGTATGTGTTCGTAAGGAATATGTAAAAGTTCACGAGTGAAAAACTCCAAATCGCGCCCTTTGGCAAAACCTGCCAATTGACTACCATTGCTGATGCGGACATCAACCAATTTCTTAACCTTGTTCTTCTTCAAAAGCGTAAAAAACTGTTCAGCGCTTTTCTTGGTGAAACCAATGGTGTAGAGTGTGATCATGTGTAAATATTTTCTTCTTGAGAGGCTGGTCTGTATCCTATTTCTTTGTTCTTCAATCGGTAAGCATCACGAAGTTGATCCTCAACCGTGTAACTGCCGAAGAGATCGTCTGTGTCAGGCAGATGATGTTTGCGAGACTTCTTGTATTCCTCTATCATTACATGTTCCAGTGTGGTGTGGGGCACTACTACAGCATCCTTCAATATATGTTGAACGTCAAAACCATGCTCATGGAAATAACGTGAGAGAAAGGAGAAACGATGGCATTCCAAAGGATTGGCCTCTGAACACATCAAGGCAATGTGGTAACCGCTTTCCAGCCCCTTTATAATCCGCTGTACGCCATGCAAAAAGGCTGGTGTCTGTATTGCCAATTCGAAATCAACTTGTCCATCTTCATTCAAGCAATCATAGCGACGCGCCCCAAATTCTTCTCCAAAATGCAAGTAATGAATTCCGTTGTATTTCAGGAACCAACGCAAAATATCTTCATTGAACTGTGATGCATACTTACTTGCAGGTACACTACGAACATCCACAATACAATTGATGTCGTTCTCCCGCAGCAGATGCAGAAACTCATCTTGCGTCTGATTAGAATGTCCTACGGTAAATAATTTGAACTTCTGTGCCATTTTCTTCTGTTTTGCTTGCAAAGTAACAAAAACAATATGAGACTACCAAAGAATATAAGTCGAAAGTTTTTTTGCCCCCCCTCTTTTTACTTTTTTTATATTTTAATCATTAGTCTTCGACTTGTCTCGGGGAGGCGTTTTAATGTATAAAAATCGGAATAAGTCGAAAAAGACCTCACACCTCACGGATAATTTCACATCGGTCTGTTTTACAGATAAATAGGAGGTGGATATGTTTTTCAAGACCTCACGAAGACCTCACGGAGACCTCACGCTGATTATGTGTTATGAGGCTCACTTAGACAAGAAACAGCTGTGTGAGGTCTCCGTGAGGTCTTCGTGAGGTCTTGAAATTGAGTTGTGTTGTTTATTTAGCGCATTTTCAGCTAATTACACCTGCTCGCGTGAGGTGTGAGGTCTTTTTTGACTTCTTCAGATTTTTGTGTTTTTCTACCAAGCACAGGATGTATATAGTAAGGACGCTCACGTATATACGTAAGATCCGGGACGTATATACGTAAAGTGCGAGACGTATATACATAAAGGGCGGGACGTATATACGTAAAAGGATAATATAATAAAGGTACGCGCGCGAGGTAAAGGGGCGGGTGGGCGATAGAATAGGAGCAGGAAGCCCGAATGGGGTGGGGGAGTGCTCAGATGGAGCGACAAAATGCTGCACAAATCGGGTAAAAGTGTGCCATTTTGAGGGGTTGTGACCCTGTTTTTATAAAAAAATGTGCTTCAAAATGATTTTTTTTACATTTTTTATGGTCGTTCGCTAAATTTGTATTATTTTTGCGCCGTCAAAATGACGAATAGTATAGAGCATGTGAGTTTGTCAGACCCTTTAACGATGCAGTGCTGAGGCTTAACGGCTTGGCTGTAAGCAAGGAAGGTAGCTGGCAAATTTCATTGCGGAATATACATCCAACCGGCCAGAAATGTTAACAAGACCGAAAGGAATGTCTAAAGACTTGAAATGCTGTAGAGAACCCCAACGGCTATAAACGCAAGATATTATCAGGACAAAGAGAAAGCAAATAATAAAATAGGTATTATGTTTAATTAAAAGAGTATTTATGGAAAAAAGATTAATGCTTTTCCTGGGCAGCCTGTTCCTATGTGTAGGAATGGCAATCGCCCAAACTCAAGTGAAGGGCACCATTATCTCTGCCGACGATGGAGAGCCCTTGCCTGGTGCTTCCGTCAAGATCCTTGGCGAGAAGACTGGTACCATGACCAATCTCGACGGTGACTTCACCATCACGGTGCCGAGTGCCGACACTCGTCTGGAAATCACCCACATCGGTATGCTCCGTCGCGTGGTGAAAGCCCGCAACGGTATGCGTATTGCTTTGGACACCGACGAGAGCCTGCTCGACGAAGTCATGGTCGTTGCTTTCGGTCAGCAGACAAAGTCCTCCTTCACGGGTTCTGCCTCTGTCGTAGGAGCTGACGAACTGAGCAAGAAGATCACGACCAATGTGAAGGACGCCCTCGTGGGTTCCGTTCCTGGCTTGCAGATTCACGGTTCCAGCGGTACGCCCGGTTCCGACGGCGGTCATGTCACCATCCGTGGTCTTGCCTCTATGTATGCCGACGTTGATCCTCTGGTCATTGTCGACGGTTCGCCCTACAGCGCCAGTCTTCTGAACATTCCTTCTGAGGATATCGAGAGCATCACCGTGCTGAAGGATGCTGCTTCTGCAGCTCTGTATGGTGCCCGTGGTGCCGCTGGTGTCATCCTGGTGACCACCAAGAAGGGTTCTTCTGCTTCACCTCAGGTCAATGTCGACATGAAGTGGGGTGCCAACACGCGCGCCATCCAGCAGTATGAGACCATCACCGACCCCAACCAGTTTGTAGAGACCTACTACCAGCAGTTGTACAACTATGCTTCCAGCAACGGTATGACTGCTAAGGCTGCCAACCAGTGGGCCAACAATCGCATGTTCACCGGTAACCAGGGTCTGAAGTACAATCCCTACACTGTTCCCGATGGCCAGAACCTCATCGGCGTCAACGGCAAGCTGAACCCGAACGCTACGCTGGGTCGCTCCTACGATGCCAACGGCGAGACTTACTACATCCTTCCCGACGACTACGTTGCCGAGACTTTCGGTGCCGGCTTCCGTCAGGAGTACACCGTCAACGTCAGTGGCGGCAGCGACCGTAACACCTATTACGCCAGCGCCGGTTACCTGAATGAGGACGGTATCGTAGCCAAGGCCAACTACGAGCGCTTCACTGCTCGTCTGAAGGCTGACTACCGCGTCCGCGACTGGTTCAAGATGGGTGCCAACGTGGGCTATGTTCACAGCAACACCACTGCCAACCCGAACCTGAGCAACCTGATGTCCTTCGCATCCCTGATTGCTCCTATCTATCCGTTGTATGTCCGCGTGCTCGATGAGAACGGCAACCCGAAGATCCGCACCGACGAATATGGTCATCAGCAGTATGACTATGGTGTGGCTGCCACGAACTTCCCCGGTCTCTCACGTCCCTACAACCAGACCTACAACCCCATCAGCCAGAACATGTATGATGATGTCTACACCTACGGCAACCAGTTCAACGGCACTTTCACCGCTGACATCGACATCACCAAGTGGCTGCGCTTCAACAGCACCAACAACCTCAACTACGCCACCAGCGCCACCAGCGACTACACCAATCCTTTCTATGGTGCACAGGCTGCTAACAACGGTCAGATTACCAAGAGTCAGACTCAGACTTTCCGTCAGAACTATATCCAGACCCTGACATTCTATAAGGAAATCAACAAGCACGACATCAACTTCATGGTGGGTCATGAGTGGTACAAGATTTCCTCCCGCTACCTTTGGGCTGGTGCCCGCGGCGGCTTCTCTCCCGAGATTCAGGAAATCAGCGCCTTTTCCGATCGCTACGACTCCAACTCTTATCCCTCTGGCTATAACGTTGAGGGTTATTTCGGAAACTTGATGTACAACTACGATCAGAAGTACTTCGTCAACGCATCTTATCGTCGCGACGGTTCTTCCCGCTTCATGATCAATCCCAACAACCACGCTTGGGGTAACTTCTGGAGTGCCGGTGTGGGTTGGCTCATCAACAAGGAGAAGTTCTTCACCGCTGACTGGGTTGACCAGTTGAAGATTAAGTTCTCCGTTGGTCAGCAGGGTAATGATAATATCACAAACTGGGGTTACACTAACCTCTACACGCTGAGCAAGGGTGAGAACACCATGAACCCGTCCTTCGCTCGAATAGGTAATGAGGATATTACTTGGGAAACCACCACGAGCTACAACCTCGGTGTGGAATGGAGCTTCTTCAAGGGCCGTCTGACTGGTGGCATCGACTTCTACAACAAGAAGGTCACCGACCTGCTCTTCCAGCTCAGCATTCCTGAGAGCCTCGGTTCTCGCGCCTACTGGGGTAACCTCGGCGACATCCGCAACCGTGGTGTGGAACTGACCCTGAGCGGCGACGTTATCCGCACGCACGACATCACTTGGAATATTTCTGCTAACTTGGCTCACAACCAGACCAAGATCCTGAAATTGCCAGAGGATAAGATTGCTAACTACGGCGGCTTCTCCCAGAGCGACGGTGGCCTCTCCCTCGGCGGCCAGAACATGCTCAGCTTCTGGTACGAGGAAGGCAAGCCCCTCTACAACAGCATCATTCCCGAATATGCAGGTGTCAACGAAAAGGGTGAAGCCCTCTACTGGGTGGACAAGAACTTCGAGGACGCTTCCAGTAAGAGCGCTCAGCCCGGTGTGAACCACGACTACACCACCACAGACTTCAACAAGGCTACCTACTACGAGCAGGGTTCCATCATGCCTAAGGTTTCCGGCGGTTTCTCCACCACCCTGAAGCTTTACAATGTGGATATCAGCGCTACCTTCGACTATCAGCTCGGCGGTAAGATCTATGACTTCGCTTATGCTTCGCTGATGAACCCCATCACCAGCACTTCCAATGGTCAGACCCTCCACAAGGACATTCTGAACTCCTGGACTCCTGAGAACACGACCAGCGACATTCCTCGCTTCCAGTATGCTGACCTCTATATCGGTGGTGGCACTCGCAGCAGTCGCTTCCTCACCAACGCCAGCTACCTGAACTTCCAGAGCTTCGCTGTCGGTTACACCTTCCCGAAGTCTCTGACTCAGAAGATTAAGATCAACAAGCTTCGCATCTACGCTCAGGGCGAGAACCTCTGCTTCTGGAGCGCACGTCGCGGTCTTGACCCCCGTTACAGCTTCGTCGACACCCCCTCCAGCGGTTCTTCTGTTATGAGCCCGCTGCGCACCATCATGGGCGGTGTTCAGGTTTCTTTCTAATCTAAAAAGAATTGAAGACTATGAAAAAGATATTTTCAGTAATTATGGCAGCCGTGTTGGGAACCACGCTCCTCACCAGCTGTCTCCAGCAAATTGACCCTCAGAGCAGCACTGTGACGGAGGAACAGATGGCTAATGCTCCTGGTGTGTTCGACAAATCAGTAGCCACGCTTACTTCTACCCTGACCGGTGAGTTCCTCTATGCTGGTAGTGACCATCGTGTCTACGACCACGGTTATCCCGCTTTCTACCTCACCCGTGACGTGGAAGGCCAGGACATTATTCCCGTAGGTACCAACAACTGGTTCGATACCTGGTATCAGGACTTCACCTACCTCGCTCCCGGATGGGCTGTCACCCAGCTCCCCTGGACGGTTTATTATGGCTGGATTAAGGGCTGTAACGATGTCATCACCATGGGTGGTGCCGCCGATTATGCCACCCCTACCGAAGGCCGTGAGATTGGTGTAGGTATTGCTTACGCTATGCGTGCCATGTTCTATTTTGACCTGGTTCGTATGTACTCCGCAGAACCCTACTACAAGAACCCCAATGCCGGTACCACTGTTAAGATTACCGAGGCTACCACTATTGCCGAAGCCCGCAACAATCCCCGTATGACTTGGAATGAGGCTTTTGAGTTCATCCTCAAGGACCTGGATGCTGCAGAGAAACTGCTGGCCAACTACAAGCGCGAAGATGTCTATACCCCTGACACGACTGTTGTCTTCGGTCTGAAAGCTCGCGTGTACCTCGAGAAGCAGGATTGGGCCAATGCAGAGAAGTACGCCAAGAAGGCTATGGAGAACTACACCATGATGTCTCAGGCCGACTACCTCAGCCGCGACTATGGCTTCAACTCTCCCAACAGCTCCTGGATGTTCGGTATGACCAACAAGGATACCGACCCCAATATCCTCGAAAATGACGGTGACTCCAGCTGGGGCAGCGTGATGACGATGGAGAACGGCTTCGATTGCGGCTATGCTGCCAACTATGGTGGCCCGAACGTCATCGACCGTCACCTCTATGAGACGATTCCCGCCACCGACTTCCGCAAGCAGATGTTCGTAGACTTCGCTATCGACGATATGGACGATGCTGCCAAGGAAGAGGCCCTCAAGGCTTACACCGATCATCCCGAGCAGATCCTGGGCTCTGTCAGTGCTGCTGAGTACGGTCCTGGCGGCTTTGAGTTCAAGTTCCGTCCCCAAGCTGGTATGTACGCTGTGAAGTACACCGCATGGGTCATCGCTATTCCTATCATGCGTGTGGAGGAAATGAAGCTTATCGAAGCCGAGGCTGCTGGTATGCAGGATGAGGCTCGCGGTATCCAGCTGCTCACCGCTTTCGCACAGACTCGCGATGCTTCCTACACCTATGGCACTCACAACGAGGCTTACTACAACACCGCCACTTCCAAGTTCCAGAATGAAGTATGGTGGCAGCGCCGCGTGGAGCTGTGGGGCGAAGGCTTCGCTACTTTCGACATCAAGCGTCTGGGCAAGGGTATCATCCGCAGCTATGCTCGCACGAACCATGTTGAGAACTCCCGCTTCAACGTCGAGACTACTCCGATGTGGATGAACTGGTGCTTCGTCGGTACCGAGGCTGACAACAACAAGGGTCTGGTCAACAACCCCGATCCCCAGCGTCCCGATGGAGATTCTAAAGAATTTGTATGGTAATCAATAACAACTATATAGTATGAAAAAGATATTCAAATATAGCCTGTTGATGCTCTCCGTCGTTGCTGCTTTCGTGGCTTGTAAGGACGAGGACAGAACAGCGCCGGGCGAATGGGATGCTAACCCCAACTACGCCAATGTCTATTTCGAGAACACCACTCAACAGGTGGAGCTTGATCCTACAGCTGCTACGACGGCTACCATCGCCATCTATCGTCGCGATACGATCGGTGCACGCACCATTAAAATGGATGTTGCGGAGAATACTGATGGCGTATTCACCGTGGGCGATGCCGTCTTCGCTGATGGCGACAGCGTGGCTTACATCACCGTGGATTTCCCCAAGGCTGAAATCGGTAAGACATACACGCTGACCCTGACATCCTCTGACCCCGACCTCGTGTCCTCCTATTCTCAGGATGTTTCCTACACGCTGAACGTGACACGTATTAAGTGGAATCTGGTAGGAAAGGGTACGATTCAAGATAACTTCAAATACTGTTTTAATCAAGCTTCAGGACAATTTGATGTCTATGTCCGCGATGATGATCCAATGAAGTTCCGCTTCGATAATCTCTTTGATGAGATTGCAGCTAATGCAGGTCTTACACTTGATGGTAATCAGACTCAGCAGGCCTTTGTCTCGATTCTCAAAAAAGGTGATGTCTTAGGTGGCGTTACTGTGACACAATCGGATCTCATTGGCTTCGAGGAAGACCTGAACACCGGTTATGTAATGCCTGACTATGGTGCAGAAATCCTTATATGCCATCCCTATGGTTTTGGTAGTACACATGAAGAGTCCAACTGGAGCCACAACAAGGTGCTTGGTTATCAGGAGAATGGTCTGCCCACGCAGATTCAGATTGCTCCCTTCTACTACATGAACGGTGTCGGCGGTTGGAACTACACCCAGCAGGATAAAATGGTCATCATCACCTTCCCCGGCTATGAGCCTGTGGTAACCTACGAAGCTAAGTTCGATGATGACTTCGAATGGAGTGATGTGAAGACCTTTGATCTCACCAACTCCGAGACGGGTGAAGTCTCCAGCAACATCATGTTGCAGAAGGCTGTTTGCACGGTCACAACGGATAACTGCGACTCTGTATTCCTTGAGCAGTATGGTGTGCCCTATCGCATTCAGAATGCCTTTGCTCAGGGTTATGATCTCTATTTCTTTGTCAGGAGTGGCAAGATCGTAATCCCCGATGATTTCGCAGATTATTTCTTCCTGCAGGAAACGGGTCTCACCACGGCTCCGATGAACACGTCCATCTATGCAATGATTAATACTAAAGAATCCAAATTCAACACGGTAGAAATCGGAGACAGCATTGATGTCAACGACATTGTTCTGAACATCCAGTTCACCGATGAAGATGGCGAAAAAGATTTCGGTACAGCCGACATCATTTTGAATAATGTCACTTGGACTCAGATCGGCACAGGTACATATACTTATATGGCCATGTTCGATGAACCCACTCCTGATGAAGGACTGGCCTTCAGCAAGCGTGACGATAGGGAAGATGTCTTCAAGATCAGCCACTGGTTCTACGATGTGGACTTCCAGTTCACATGGGATAAGGAGACCAATAAGTGCTCCATACCTGCTCAGTACACCGGACTGTCTTACGAAGGTTATGGTGACGTTTGGGTATCCGACGTGGTTGAATTCACGGGCAACGAAGCTTATTTCGATGCTTATCCTTGCATCTACGATCCCGAATCTTCAACCTTCAGCTTCAACCCGATCTATTACATCCTTCAGAATCCTAACACATATCAGTGGATGTCTGAGAGTGGTCCCGAGACCTTCGTCCTGGATCCCGCCGCTGGCGTCAAGGCCCAAAAGGCTCCTCTTGCTGCTAAGCTGAATCTGAAGGGCGCTCGCAGGACCTTCAAGCGTAAGACCATTTGGAAGAGTGTGAAGTTGGCTCAGCCCTACTCCGCCAAACCCGCCTTCCAGCGCTTCACCCGCTAATTCCCTCTCTTTGTCCCATTACGGACAAGGTGAAATAAATCCCTCTGTGCCAGTCCTCTTCAAGGGGACTGGCACACCTCTTCCTAACAAACGAGTTTATTTATGAATCGAAAACTACTTTCAACGTTATTCTGTCTTCTGGCTCTGGCGGCATTTGCAGACAACCGTTCCCTCTCTGAGATGCAGTCCATCGCAGCCTCCAAACTTCAGGGCGCCGAAGTAAAAGGCATCCAAGGGCAATCGGCTCTTCGCGACATCCGGTGCATTATCGAGGAGCCGACTTACGGCGTCTTCACTCCGGCCGACGCACAAGGCTTCGTCATTGTGGCAAAGAGTGATCGTGTGGATCCGATTATTGCTTACTCCACCGAGAGTTTCGATGCTACGAATATGCCTCCCAGCGTAAGATGGTACCTCTCACGGGTAAACAGCAATCTGGAGGCCATTGAGGCCGGAAGGATGCAAGCTCCGAAGCGCACGGCATCCTTCACTCCGGTGGAAAACTTTGTCACCACAAAGTGGAGCCAGGAATATCCCTTCGACCGAAAGACACCTAACAACTATCCTGCCGGTTGTATTGCTACCGCAATGGCACAGTGTATGAACTATTGTCAGTATCCCCCTTCTGTAGATTTCGAAGGCGCCTACATCGTCACTTCGCCACAAGGAAAGACAACCAAGTCGGAAAACAAGACGGAGCACGTCAGCTCCACCTACAACTGGCCCTACAAGGATGCTTACAAGAATTTCGGAAACTATGGCGACAACATCCCGGAGCTGTTGCGTGACTGCGGCTATGCTACCTACATGGAATATACGTCGGACGGTTCTGGTACGACAGTGTATTTTGTTGGACTCGCACTCACTCGTGTCTTCCAATATCCTGAGGAGTGTATCAAGTTCTACGACTATTCCTACTTTGGCGGTGATCAGGAGGACTGGAACCAGATTATTTATGATGAGCTGGCAGTCCGTTCCCCTATAGTTTATGGCGCCTCGGATCCTACGGTTGGCGGACATGCTTTCGTCTTCTCCGGTGTGGATGAAGACGGAATGGTCTATGTCAACTGGGGGTGGCGCGGTGTATCCGACGGATTCTATGCAATAGAATTGCTGGACCCCATGACGAATACAGGACAAGACCATTATACCGAGATTCATGGTATGGTTACGGGGTTCCGTGCGACACCTCTACCTACCGACAAACGACAGACTTACATTTGGAGCTATTCGGGCAATCCCTACACCTTCCGTTGGGGTGTTGAAAAGGATGACGATGAAGTGGAACATCACACCCTCTATTGCGATCTGCCTTACGGCTTCTTGAATTTTTCTCCGTCTGGCTTTCAGGGCGTCTTCGGTCTCTTTGCTCAGGATCTGACAGATAACACCACCTGGGTGATTGCCGACGACTTGCAGGACCGCGACACGATTCCGTCTGGCTACGGTTATGGCGGTAACTCTGCTAGTTACAAGGATTTCTATTTCTACTATTTCATTGATGGAGAAAAGGGTCTGAAACCCGGCCACACCTACCGCATAGCGTTTGGTTCTAAGGATGACCGCGAGGGCGTTTGGCGTAGTATCCTCTGTCATGGTGGTGAAGTGGCTTACGATATCACCTATACAGGAGATCCCGCCACCAGTACGATCTCCGAGGTGAGAACGCCGATGCCTGTGCTCGATGGCATCTATGCCGTACGGCAGGAGGCTGCAAAGGTTTCCGATAATATCACCCGCGTCTACGACACCGCCGGACGATTGGTGTACACAGCACCCAGCCGGCAGTTCAACCTCTGGGACGTTCCTGCCCGCGGCATCCTCGTCGTGAAGCAGGGAGAACAGAGCCGAAAAGTGGTTCGATAACATTACTTACAGGGACACAGCAATGTGCCCCTGTTTTTTTTCAGGGGACTGCACAATAAAAGGGGAAGTGTGTACGTTATATAAATGAAAAGCAAAAAATGAATGCCTATGGAGCAATCACTACTCGTCGAGGTTCAGCTGACACCTATTCCTGTTGAAGATCAGCTTGCAGCCCTTGGCTGGACTGCTTCTCCCAAAGTTTCCACCCTTAATCGCATCCGCGCCCTCGCCAGGGCCGTCAGACCGTTATGAACCTGATAGCTCCCTCTCTCTTGGCTGCGGACTTCAGTAACCTGCAGCGCGAAATGGAGTGGTTCAACCGCTCTGAGGCCGACTGGCTGCATCTGGATGTGATGGATGGTGTCTTCGTACCGAATATCTCGTTCGGATTCCCCGTATTGCAACATGTGGCGCGACTGACCGACAAACCGCTGGATGTACACCTGATGATTGTCGAACCCCAGAAGTTCGTGAGCGAAGTCCGCGACCTCGGTGCCGCCATCATGAATGTGCATCAGGAGGCGTGCGTGCATCTGCATCGCACCGTACAGCAGATCCATGAGGCGGGGATGAAAGCGGCTGTGACGCTGAATCCCTCTACGCCCATCTCCACGCTGGAGGACATCATCTGTGATGTGGATGTTGTGATGCTGATGACGGTGAATCCCGGCTTTGGCGCCCAGAAGTTCATCGAACACAGTCTTGACAAGGTACGTCGTCTGCGTGAGATGATTATCCGCACAGGTTCTAAGGCTCTCATCGAAGTGGACGGCGGCGTCAACCGCACTACAGCTCCTCTGCTGGCTAAGGCCGGGGTGGACGTGTATGTTGCTGGCAGCGCCCTGTTCGGGAAACCGGATCCGGCGGAGGAAGTAAGGCAGTTGAAGAAATTAATTGATAATGTATAATTGATAATGTATAATTGATAATGTATAATTGATAATGTATAATGTATAATTATTAAGCCGTTCGGCGTTTGGGCTTTCATCGCGCCAGCCTAATTATATCTGCGCCAGCCTAATTATACATTATACATTATCAATTATACATTAAAAAACAATGTCTCGTCCCGTCATCCTGCTAATAGCGTCGCTGGTAGCGGGTATCGTTGCTGCAGACGTGGTATTCTACAGAGCCTCAGTGGCTGTGCCCCCTTGGTTGGGAGCCTGTCTCTGGGGCTCTGCTGTTGTCGTGGCGTTGTTGGCATGGGCGGCACATCGTTGGCAGGATGGACGTTCGATCTTCACCAGTCGTCCTCTGTTCATCGGATTGGTGTTCGTTTTCTTCGCGCTGGTGGGCTTTGCCCGTTATGCCGCCTATGCTGAGGAACTGCAGTTGTCGTGGAGTCGGATGGAGCGACCGCCCGTGAACAGGGGCAATCCCGATGAGTTCGACTATCGTCGTTGGTGCTGGGTGAGTGCGTCTTCGGCGCGGTCCACTGATGAGGAATCGGGGCTGAGGGGTACGGCACAGAAGGTGCGCAACCGCCTCCTGCGAAGCCTGCGGGATGCGGGCTTGACAGAGGAACGGATGGCTATCGTGGCGGCAGTCACGCTTGGAGACCGCTCTGCGTTGAGCAGCGACACCCGTGACCTCTATGCCGCAGCCGGTGCCAGTCATCTGCTGGCACTTTCAGGTCTGCATCTTGGAATCATCGTGGGTGTTTTCATCACCTTGCTTACCACTCGGTTAGTTTATTCGCGTTGGCGTTGGCCGCTGGTGGCGTTTGTGACGCTGTTTGTGTGGGGCTATGCCTTCGTGGTTGGCTTGCCGCCCTCGTTAGTGAGGGCTTCGTTGATGACAACGCTGCTGATGCTTACTTCGTGTCTGCAACGCCGTCATCAGGGCTTGAATATCTTGTTGGTCACGGTGCTGGCGATGCTGTTGTTGCGTCCAGTATATCTCTTTGATGTGGGTGCTCAGCTGTCGTGCCTCGCTGTAGCGGGTATCTTGCTGTTCTATCAGCCGTTTGTCAAGTGGTGCTATAAAGACTGGCGCTTTGTTCTTTTCCGCTTGGATCGATATTATCTGTTGGGGCCGATGAAACTGCTGGCGGTTTCGGTGTGTGCACAACTGCTGACCTGGCCGCTGGTGTGTTATTATTTCCATCAGTATCCATTGTATGGAGCTCTGTTCAGTATCGTGTTAGTGCCGCTGACGACTTTGCTTGTCTATGGTGCCTTAGCGGTGATGCTGATAGGACTGGTGTGGACGGCCGGGGCTGCGTGGCTGGCAAAGGGTGTCGGCTGGTTGGTGGCGGCACAGCTGTGGGTGATGAGAGCAGAGACGTCGCTGCCGGGAGCTGTCATCCCGGATTTCTGGAGCCGTAAGGCGGAGCCGCAGCTGGTGGTGTATCATAATCGTGCCTGTCCGGCTCTGCATCTCATCGCCTCGCCGGAGCAAAGCTGGCTGCTGATGCCGGAGCCAGAGCGCGCCGACTCTGGGATGGTGCACATCGCTAAGAGCTTCTGGAAGCGGAGGCTGACGGAGGAGCCTGTGGTGCTGAAGGGAAGAAGGAGCCTGGCGGTGAAGGGGATGAAGGTGGTGATGGTGGATGGGAATGGCAGCGGCAAAACCGCTGCACACACTACTTCTAAAAAAGAGGTGGATGTTCTCTGGATTACGCGTGGATTCCGAGGTGGAAGACTGTTGGAGGTGGAACAGTTGTTCCGACCAAGATTGTTGGTTCTGGATGCCAGCCTGGCCAGATGGCAGAGAGAAAGATTAAAAGCAGAGGCGCTGAAATTGGGGTGGAGAGTTTATGATGTCGCTGAAGAGGGGGCGCTGAGGTTAATGTATAATGAATAATTGATAATGTATAATTGATAATGTATAATTGATAATGTATAATTGATAATGTATAATTGATAATGTATAATTGATAATGTATAATGTATAATTATTACGCCGTTCGGCGTTTGGGTTTTCATAGCACCAGCCAATTATCTCTGCGCCAGCTTAATTATACATTATACATTATCAATTATACATTAAAACAGTAGTATTCCGACGAGGGCGCAGAAAAGGAGGGCGCGGATGGGGTTGATTTTGTAGACCTGGCAGGCAATGAGGGTGAAGAGGAAGATGGCGACGCTGATCCAAAACTGCCAAGGGGATTCTGCTGGCGTGGAGAAGTTTTCGGGCGTCAGCAACAATAGGACGGCGGCAGCAAGGAGACCGACGACCGCGGGGCGCAAACCCAAAAAGATGTGCTCCACTGTGGGGTGGCTCTTGTATTTCATCAGGAACTTGGAAATCAACAACATCAGGATGAAGGAGGGCAGCACGACAGCGAAGGTGGCTGTGGCCGACCCCAGTATGCCCATCCAATGATCTCCGCCAGCATTGACGACGGAGGTGTAGCCCACGTAGGTGGCGGAGTTGATGCCGATGGGGCCAGGTGTCATCTGCGAGACGGCAACGATATCCGTGAACTCACCCATCGTCATCCAGTGGTGGTTAGTCACAACCTCACCCTGAATCATGGAGATCATGGCATAGCCGCCACCAAAGCCGAAGAGGCCGATGAGGAAGAAGGTGTAGAAAAGTTGGAGGTAAAGCATTTTTAATGTATAATTGATAATGTATAATGTATAATTAGGCTGCGCAGTTGTGGGGGTATTGGCGTGATTAGAAGAAGAGGATTGAATTATTTGTTTTCACGAGATGACTTTATGATGGCTGTTAATAGACGGCTTAGCTCGTCGCAATCAGTGAGTAATGACTCAAACATCTTCTGGCTTATATATTCAGTTCTAACTAAAAGATTCAGCCAGTATGATGTCTCGCTTGCTTCTTTCAAGGCGATTCCCATCTTGCTGATAAAATCTGGCTTGCTTTGGGCTTGTAATCCTTCATGGATGTTAGCGCCAATGCTTGTTCCGCTTTTATACAGTTGTTTGGACATTACAAATTCTTTCTTTTCTTGAGAAAGGAATTTATAGCAGTTGACTGTCCTTACAGCAAAATCCAAACTCTTCTCGGCTAATATATTATCCTCTTTCATGTATTTATTGAAGAATGAGACGCCGGGACGGCGTAATAATTATACATTATACATTCTTGAAGTATCAAGCGACCAGAGGTCGAGCGATCAATTATACATTATTCTCGATTAACTGGCCATAAAGGAAACCGCCGAAACCGGCTGCAACGATGACCCAGATGGGAGAGACACCGAACATCCAGATGAGGAAGGCACCGAGGACCGGAATCCAAATGTTGGTCCAGCCAATCTTAGCGGTCTTTGCCATCTTGAACGTCGGGGCGGCGATGAGGGCAACAACACACGGGCGGATGCCGCGAAAGGCACGGGCCACCCACGGGTTGTCCTGGAACTGACGGAAAAAGAGTGCGATAGCAAGAATGATGAGAAAGGAGGGCAGGATGCAGCCTAAGGTGGATGCCAATGCTCCCCACGTGCCGCGAATCTTATATCCAATGAAGATAGCGATGTTTACTGCGAAAATACCTGGGCATGACTGTGCAACAGCCATCAGATCCAGCAGCTCCTCGCGACTTATCCACTGCTTCTCGTCCACCACCTTGGCCTCAATCAGCGGAATCATCGCATAGCCTCCACCGATGGTGAAGAGGCCGATGTGGAAGAAGGTGCGGAATAATGCAAGCATTATTTTAATGGATAATTGATAATGTATAATGTATAATTGGCTGGCGCGATGATAGAATGGATAATGGATAATTGTAATGTATAATTGGCTACGCGGCAGAAACCGTACGCCGGAATGGCGTGCCAATTATACATTATCAATTATACATTATACATTATTTTTGCTGTTCACACCAAACTCTTGCATTCACGAATGCCTCAATCCACGGGGTGACTTCGTCCATTTGGCGGTCGGCAGGGTAGTAGGCACACTGCCAGGGGAAGATGGCGCGCTCCAAGTGTGGCATCATCGCCAAATGACGACCATCGGTGGAGCAGAGACCAGCCACGCTGTAGTCCGATCCGTTGGGATTGGCGGGATATCCGTCGTAGCTGTACTTGGCGACAACGTTGTAGGAACCTTCGGGTTGTGGCAGGTGGAACTTACCTTCGCCATGAGCCACCCAAATACCGAGTTTGGAGCCGGAGAGCGAACCGAAGAGCACACTCTTGTTCTCGGGAATTGTCAGGCCGAGGTAGCCGGACTCAAACTTGTGGCTGTTGTTGTGCAACATAGCAGCCCCCCGTAGCCCCCCGGCGGGGGGCGTCTGGCTGCTCTTTTCATCCCCCACCGGGGGATTATAGGGGGCTTCGAGCAGGTTCAGCTCCACCATCAGCTGGCAGCCGTTGCAGATTCCCAATGAGAGCGTGTCGGGACGGGCGTAGAAGCGGTCGAGGGCAGCTTTTGCCTTCGGGTTGTAGAGGAAGGCTCCGGCCCAGCCTTTGGCAGAACCGAGTACATCGGAGTTCGAGAATCCGCCGCAGAAGACGATCATTTGGATGTCATCAAGCGTCTCGCGGCCAGTGATGAGGTCGGTCATCATGACATCCTTCACCTCGAAGCCTGCGAGATAGAGGCAGTAGGCCATTTCGCGTTCGCCGTTGGTGCCTTTCTCACGGATGATGGCGGCACGGGGGGCAGACTTGGCGGACGAGGACTTCCAGCGGTCGGGGTTGAGGCCATATTGGCTGAGCTTGCCGGTGAAGTGCTTGGGGAGCTGGATCTGAAGCGGTTGGTGCTTGTAGTTCTCAAAGCGTTGGTCGGCACAGCCGTTCATGCTTTGCTTGCAGTCGAGGCGGTGGGAGGGAGCGTACCAGATGTCGCGCAGCTGGTCGATATCCAGCGTCTCTTCGAAGTCACCCTTGCGGATGCGGATGCTACGGTCGCGCGCGGGCGTACCTATATAAATATACCCTACTCCGGCTTCGTCCATCAATTTCTTGAACTCTTCTTCGTCCTTGGTGCTGACCTGTACGACGACACCCGGGTTCTCAGCAAAGAGAATCTTCAGAATGTCGTCCGTCTCGAAGTTGACGAGGTTGATCTTCATACCGCCCTTGGTGTTGGCGAAGCACATCTCCAGCAAGGTGGTGATGAGACCTCCAGCGCTGATGTCGTGTCCAGCGAGGAGAAGACCCTTGCGGACACATTCCTGAACGGCGTTGAATGCATCGCGGAAATATTCGGGGTTGGTGCAAGTGGGGACATCTGAGCCCACCTTTCCCTGACTTTGGGCGAATGCACTGCCTCCGAGACGCAGCTCATCGAACGAGAAGTCGATATGGTAGAGTGCGGATTTCGGCTCATCGGCCAGCACGGGGCTGACGACCTTGCGGATATCGCTGACTTCGCCGCCGGAAGTGACAATGACAGTTCCGGGAGCAATGACCTTTGTGCCATCGGGGTACTTCTGGGTCATCGAGAGGCTGTCCTTACCTGTCGGGACGTTGATCTCCAGGGCGCAGCAGAACTCCGAAAGGGCTTCCACGGCGCGATAGAGTCGGGCGTCCTCACCTTTCTGTGAGCGGCAGGGCCACATCCAGTTTGCGCTGAGGCTTACGCTGTCGAGACCTTCGGCCAGCGGTGCCCAGACGATATTTGTCAAACTCTCGGCAACGGAGAGCACAGAACCAGCTGCGGGGTCGGCGAGTCCTGCTTGTGGGGCATGGCCGAGTGCCGTGGCAATACCTTTCCGGCCGCGGTAGTCAAGGGCTACGACACCACAGTCTGACAGCGGTAGCTGCAACTCACCCTGACACTGTTGGCGGGCAATCTTACCTGTCACGGAACGGTCTACTTTGTTCGTGAGCCAGTCCTTGCAAGCCACGGCCTCAAGGGAGAGCACAGCATTAATCACGGACTCTCCCCCCGCCCTCCCTGTTAGGGAGGGAGTGATTACCTTCGAGGATGGGAGTCCGTTATTCTCATATGATTCTGCTCCCTCCCTAACAGGGAGGGCGGGGGGAGAGTCTACATCTTTGTACTTACGCTCCACCGTTTCGTCTACCATCACCGTCTTCGGTGAGTGACCAAACATCTGGGCCACATCAAGGTCGAAGGGCCGGATGCCATCGCCCTGCTCGAAAGCGAAGTGGGCATCGCCCGTTGTCTCGCCGACGACGTAGAGCGGAGCACGCTCACGCTCAGCAATCTTCCGTACGTGTTCGAGGTGCTCTTCCTGAATGAGCAGTCCCATACGCTCCTGACTCTCGTTGGCAATGATTTCCTTCGAAGATAGGGTCGGGTCGCCGATGGGCAGTTTCGTCATATCGATAAGACCGCCGCAGTCCTCTACGAGTTCACTGAGGCAGTTGACATGGCCAGCTGAGCCGTGGTCATGAATGGAAACGACGGGGTTTACCTCTTCTTCACACAGGGCACGCACGAGGTTATAGGCACGCTTTTGCATCTCGGGGTTTGCCCGTTGTACGGCATTCAGCTCAATGCCGCTACTGTAGCGGCCGGTATCCACGCTCGAAACCGAGCCTCCGCCGAGTCCGATGCGGTAGTTGTCGCCGCCGACCACCACAATCTTATTTCCCTTTTGGGGTGTGCCCTTCAGGCAGTCGCGCTTGGTGCCGTAGCCCACACCTCCGGCAAGCATGATGACCTTGTCGTAGCCGTACTGTTCGCCGTTCTCTTCGTGTTCGAAGGTGAGGACAGAACCAGTGATAAGTGGCTGACCGAACTTGTTGCCGAAGTCGCTGGCACCATTTGAAGCCTTGATGAGAATCTGCTCGGGCGTCTGGTAGAGCCACTTGCGAGGAGGCATACTCTCCCCCCCACGGGGGGAGTCGGAGAGGGGCTTGGGGTAGGAGGTCATATAGACTGCCGTTCCGGCAATGGGCCATGAACCTGTGCCGCCTCCCATACGGTCGCGAATCTCGCCACCCGTACCAGTTGAGGCCCCGTTGAAGGGCTCTACGGTCGTCGGGAAGTTATGTGTTTCGGCCTTGATGCTGATGACACTCTCGATATTCTTGATGACAAAATAGTCGCTGGTGGACTGATCCTGCGGCGCAAACTGCTCGACGACAGGTCCTTCGGCAAAAGCCACGTTGTCTTTGTAGGCAGAGATAATCTTGTGCGGATTCTCTTGTGTGGTCCGCTTGATCATCGCGAAGAGGCTGCTGGGCATTTCCTGTCCGTCGATGACGAAGGTGCCGCCGAAAATCTTGTGGCGGCAATGCTCGCTGTTGATTTGTGCGAAACCGAAGACCTCGCTATCTGTCAGGGAACGTCCCAACTGGCGTTCTACGTCGTGGAGGTATTCTATTTCTTCGGGCGAGAGCGCCAGGCCTTCCTGCTCGTTGTATTCCTCGAGGTTCTCAATAATCTGGATTGCCGCGGGCTGGATATCCACGGTGAAGACCTCCTGGTCGAGGCCTTTGTAGAGGCGCTGGAGCATGGGGTCATGGTCCGCGTCGGCACTCTCTACGGGGAAAAACTCTTCGATTCGGGTGATGCCGCTGAGCGCCATGTTCTGTGTGATTTCTACAGCATTGGTGCTCCAGGGGGTTATCATCTCGCGGCGTGGGCCGATGAAGAATCCTTCGAGCGTATTGCCTTCGATGAGTGTGGCTTCACCATAGAGCCAGCATAGTTTGTCGATTTCTTCCTGGCAGAGCTGGTGATTCGCCTGAGTGGCGATGATATTCTGCTGCGGGGTACGGAAAAAGAAGATTGCCATAATGAGGTAAAGTGTTGTTACTTGTTTTGCGGTGCAAAGATACGTAAAAAGGTTTGAAAAGACGAAAAGACGCGAAGAAAAAGTTGCTTTCTTCGCGTCTTTTTATCATATCTTGTTTTAAAGCATCAATTTTATTATGGTGTGACTTCCGGCAACAGCTGGGGATTCAGTTCCGGCAGGTTGGTCTGCGACTTGTACTTGGGCTTCTCGGGCTTTGCTTTCGGCTTCGACAGCGGGAAGCTGACGCCGAAAGTGAAATCGGCGTTGGTGCTGAGCGGGATGCCCTGTTTGCTGAGTTTTCCGAGATGATGATCCATGCCGAGGAAGAGGTTGAAACCTACGGGGTGCAGGTTCAGCATCCAGCCGAAGCTACCTCCAAAGCTACCTACGGCACCGTTGATGTTCATGTCGAAGAAATTACAGGGGGCATAGTTGACGCTGAGGCGTTCCTCGTTCCAGCTGTAGTCACCATGGATGCGGGTGGTGGAGAGGAAACCGAAGCGGATCTTGTCATACATCGGGAGTGCATATTCAACACCAATGTTCAATGTGGCTCCGATGCCATGCCCAGAACCTCCGAGGTTACCCTTGTTTTCGAGGTTGTAGAGGTCTTTCAGCCGGTCGGCGAGATCATCTGCCTGATCATTGAACTTCTTGGTGCCGTTCTGAGCGCGTTGCTCGTCAGATTCTTCGACGGAAATCTTGTTGAAGCCGGTGAACAGGAAATCCTGGCCACTATTCACGATGGTGTGGCTTTCTTTCCAATGAATACCACCTAAGTCAAGCAGTGCAAGACTCGCTTTCAGTCCGGGACAGAGGTCGGCGAAGTCGTACTCCGCACCGAGGTCAAAGGCCATGCCGAATCCTCCCAGTCCGGGATGCTTCAGGTCTATGTTGTCGAAACTCTCGTAGCCATATTTCTCTCCTGTCTGCGGATCCACTTTTGTGTTTCGCTTCTCGTCTTTATATTGCTCGTGTTTAGTCGTGACTTCGAGTCCAGTTACGTTGGCTTCCAAGGTGGCGTGGGCTGTGGCAGTCCATTGGTTAGCAGCTTGCAAGTCCAACGTGAGGCTTTCTAATTCTGCGTTGACACGTGCTGCGCCGAAGAGCAGTTTCATCTTTGCACCCACGCGCCAGTTCTCATCAATCTGATGGCTGTGTCCCAAGGCCAATTCCACATAGGATTGCACTTGAGCACTGACACCGCTGACATTGTAGCTTTTGTTTTGCAGATTCTTCGTAAGGTCGAAGAGGTCATAGGGAACGCGGGCTCCACCGTAAGCCCGGAGATTGATTCCGATGGTGTTGAAACCACCGAGGCCCTCGAAACCTACACCAACAATCTGGGTCTTGAGATTAAAAAACATGCGATTGTTCTCGTGGAGCCCGTCGAGAGCTTCTGACAGACCCACCTCGGGATGCAGGTAGGTGACGGTCTTTCCGTTGCGGTAGAATAACACGTCTTTGAGACCAAAGTTACCTTTTACTCCGACCCCCAAATGGCCGAGAGGCAAGAATGAGAAGTAGCTCTGCTGGTTGTCGAAGGCCGGGTTGAGTTCATGACGGAAGATGGCACCTTCCATGAAATAGGCACTGCTGAGTTCTTGCTGGGCAGTGACGGAGGTCGCAATCAGGCTGATGGCAACTGCCAACACCTTTCTAATATTCTTTTTCATTGTTTTCATAAGATTTATATATTAATAAAGGTGTAGGTCTATTTCTTTTTCTTTTCGTCGTAGTATGTTACTCCGCCCACAAGTGAAACGAGAATGTCCTTCAGCACCAGCTTCTGTGAAGTGCGCAGCGTTTCGCCCTGTTGTGAACCGGCGAGAACGGCTTTGTATTTAATGCCGTCGAATTGCGGAACCTTTTGTCCCTGCGCGTTCTGACCGCGGATAAAGTCGCGGATGGTGTAGCCCTCTGCAGGCTTCAGATTGATTAAGATGGGATAGTTGTCGGCTTTGGCAGGAATAGTGATATTGCTGACAATCAGTTTCTGGCTTCCGCTATTGATGTCTGCTCCATTGGTGTCGAGGGGTATGACGCTGAAGGTGAGGGGAAGTGGCAGGTCGGTGGAAATGCGAGCTGTGACCTCCAGTCCTCCGAAATCCAAATCCTTGATGTCGTCGAGGTCGTCGGCCAGTTCATTTTCCGTGCCGCTGTAGACGATACGGAAATTCTCGCCAAAGGACAGCGGAGTGAAGACCTTGTATTCGAAGTTGATATCAATGTCCTGGGGCAAGTGGAAGTCTGTGCAGCTGACTTTTACATGGATGGGGTCAGAAGCATATCCGTAGACTTCCACACGATTGGGAACATTCAGCAAGAGCTTGCCTAAGTCTGGAACGTAGATGTCTTCCATCGCGGCCTTGTCTGTGGGGTTGTCGTATTCCTTGGGCAGACGGGTGTTGTCCTTGGTAACGTCTGGGTTTGAGTATACGCGCTTCAGCAGAACGAAGTCCTTCTGGTTGGCTGGTGCCTGGAAGGTCAGCTCTCCCGTGTTGGCTGTAGCTATCGGTGCCGTCTTACCATTGAGGTAGGCCTCCAGGCGAACGCCGGTCTTCATAGTTTGGTCGAAGACATTATCGTTCTTGGAATGAACGCTCAACTTCAGGAACACTTGCGGATTATAGAGATCCAGCTTCGCGCGCTCGTCGTCAGGGGTGTTCTCATCGTAGGTCAGGAAGTCTGGCAGGTCGTTGAGCTCAATGGGCTTGATGTCGTTGATGTCGTGCTGTACTTCGCCCGTGAAACGGCTGACAGCGATGGCACTGGTGAAGTTACCAGATCCATTGAAATCCAAACGGGGAACCAGGGTCTTAACCAATTTTTCCCAATTCTTACCAGCGATATCGGCGGCAGTGATATCTAATCCTCCGCCTGATATATAACTCGTGGCCTTGGTGATGACGGCGTTCTGGTCGATATCCGCCAGGACACCGTATGCAAATCCTGCCAGCTGGATGTCGCCCACCAACTTGGCCGAATGCGCTTCGGGGTTGAAGTAGGCTCCCTTGTGCTTGGGATCAGTTGCGGTGGTCGTGGTAACATCCGCGTAGTCGAACCTCAACTCGATGGATAATGGCTCCGTGGAATTGGGGGCGTATTGGGTATTACCGTTGAGCAGGGTCGTGATATCAATGATACCCTCGTCGTGTGCCCTCGTCTTGGCGGCAGTCGTGTTGAGCACTTCTTTGTCTTCGAACTTACAACTCGTCACATGCAGTCCCACCGGCAGGTGCAGCACCAGATCCTTGAAATGCAGATCCTTGAAGATGTCGACGTTGTCACCTTGAATCTTAACTTCCACTCTGATGGTCGTTGCAGTGAATCCGATACCTTTGATGCTGACGACATCAGAGCTGATGGGACTTGTTGTCTCGGCGTTCTCGATCTTGGACTTGGCGAGGTCATCGATTTTGTACTTGAAGATGGTGTCAATCTCCGTTGGTGCCCTTTGGATTCTACCTTTAATGTGTTTGTTGTTTCCGCTCTGTGTCCAGTCCAGACTGGCTCCGAAAGACAAATCCTTTGGTTTTGGAATGGTGATGACGTTGATTTTGATGTTGGTGGGGTCGGTATTTCCTTCGGTGTTGAGGAAATACTCGTCATCAATCTCCTCCACAGCGCTGCCGTCGTTAAGACTGAAGATATTCCCGAGCTGGATGTCGCCCGTGCTGCTGCTGGGCAGGGTCAGTCGTCCGTCCTTACCGGTCTGTGCCGTCAAATCGAGATTGTTGAGGTCGTAGTTGTTGTCGACGCATGCTGCGAGAATGGCCGCTCCAAGCAATAAGAAGGCCATTCCTTTGATGAGTTTTCGTTCGATCATAGGTTGAAAGATATAAATTAATAGTAAATTTTTGCGTATATGAATGCTTTCCTTTGACTTTCGGGGGGCAAAGATACTATTTACTATTTAAAAATATATAAGAAATGGAACTTTTTTTGTCATTTCTGAGCAAGAATCGTTGTTTTTTGTGTTAGAAAGCTAAATTATGTGGAAAAAAGTTGTATTGTACTCCTTTTTCAATTATCTTTGCAGCGGATTTAGATACATGATAATTTAATAACCAATAAAAGTAAATCGTATGAAAAGATTAACAGCTCTTTTTGTCATGTTGCTGTTCGTTGCAGCAGGCAGCATGAAGGCTCAGACTGAAGATAATTTTATCTTCACTCATCTTGGCGGTAACATCTCTGTGGGTACTGATGGAATCGGAATTGAGGTTGCCACACCCATTACCGAATGGGGCGCTCTTCGTGCAGGCGTGAACTTCTTCCCCGGCATCAAGGTGAACAAGAATGTGGGCTATGACATCAACGGTAATCATGGAGATGGAAAGATTGAAGCAAAGTTTCATAAGGTAGATGGTAAGGTACTTTTCGATTTCTATCCCTTCCGCCAAAAGAACTCTTTCCATGTGACTGCCGGTCTGTTTATTGGACGTGGCGATATTGTGACTGCAAGTTTTTTTGATGATTACCATTATCCTCTTGATGCAGGTGTCAAACTGGTGAATGCTGGTGATGAGCCTTGGATTCTTGAACCCCTTGGAAGGGATCCTGTAAATCAGGTTCCAGGTGTCCTTGACTTGAGATTGAAGACGAACGTTGTAAAGCCTTATATTGGTGTTGGCTTTGGCCGTGCGATTCCCAAGAAGCGTGTGAATGTGGCGTTTGACCTCGGTGTGCAGATTCACGGCAAACCCAGATTGGAAGGCTATGTTTATATGGATCAGCCAGATGGCCGACAATTTAAGTGGCTGGAACTGGAATCGCAGGACTTGCATTTGTTCGGAAATAAAACAAATAAGGATATTGATAACGCGTTTGATATTATGGACAAGGTGGGCGTGTGGCCTGTGCTGAATATCCGTGTCACTGGTCGTTTCTTCTAATTGTTTAAATAACTTAGACATCAATTAGTTAACCCTATAAAAACAGAAGAAAAAATGAAACTGAACAAATTATTTGTTGCCCTGATGGCAGTAGCCCTGCCTCTTGGCTTCACCGCTTGCGGTAGCGACGATAACGAAAGCAGCGAACCGTATGTATTCCCCGAGGCTCCCAACAAAGCTAAGGCTGCTACTTATACCTTCTCCTCTTGGGACACCCCCATCCAGAGCGTTTCCTTCAGTGAAGGCAGCAGCGCCATCATCGAAGTGGAGGGCTTAGATGGTGTTGAGTACATCGTTGGTACTTACACCGAAAGTAATGGTGTCTACACGGTCACTGCTCCTGATGGCCAGACATATCAGTTCAAAGTCACAGTGAACGGTTCCGACTATAAAGTGGTAATCACGGTTGCTGGTGAGAGTGTCACCGTTGAAGCTAAGAAGACCGCACCTTCTGCTTCTGGCGCAGATGACCTTCTGGCTGACTGGAAACCCTTCAAAACCCAGTTAAATTTGACGCATGTAATTGTTAAAGGTGAGCAAGTAGAAAATCCGGGTTCGTTTATGAAGGAATTTGTTGGTGCCAATTTTCAAGAAATGAAGGAGTTTGCAGAAAATAAAGGCTGTGTGATCATTGAGGACCTCGAGGGTTTTGACCTCCAGAAGGTTGCTTTCTTCGGCACTCTCAAGTTCTCTGCTTCCTTCAAGAACAAGGAGTCTTATACTGCTATTTGGGAGAACACCTCTAACTGGAAGGACGATGGCGTAGATCTTAAGTTCACTTGGGAAGATGAGAATTCTAAGGCCAACGAATTCATCAAGGACGGTGTCTCACGTGTGAAGATATATAAAGAAGGAGTGAATAAAGGTCAGTGCTGGTTGACATTGTTAAGTACCATTAATAATGGCATTGATGAAAAATGGAGAGTTGAAGTCGTCTTCCGTCTTGTTCCTTCAGAATAATCTTTCCTGTGTTAGATATGATATGGCGGCCTGCTCGATAGGGAGCAGGCCGCCATTGTCTTGAGTAATACTGTCTTCTTGTGAAGAATTGTGTGCTGATAAATAATTAATGTGCGCGCGCGAAGTGCCTCTTCGTTTTCTTAGAGACGATGTGCCGTCTTAGAACTCGATGTCTTCGAGCTTGATTTCGCCGTCCTCCGGCTCCGGTCGCTGTTCTACGTGCCCGTTCTGCTCGAAGATGTATTTCATGGCATCAGCGATAGCCGTCGAGAACTTCTCGAAATCCTCGGGGTAGATGAAGATCTTGTGCTTCTCGTAGCTGAACTGTGGCATCTCTGTGTCGCCGGAGACAATCTTCTTGCTTTCTGTCAGCGAGAGATACATGTCATTGCGGCTGTTCTGTTTCACATCGACGTAATAAATTCGTTTTCCCGCCTTGATGGTGCGAGAGAAGAGGATGTCCTTTTCGTGACCTCCTGAATGGCTAAAACTTTCTTTCATTTGTCTTTCCTAATGGTTAAATCATCTGTTTTGGTTGACAAAATTAGCCATAATTAGCCGAACGACCTAAAAAAAGTTGAAAAACTTCGTCTAAAGCATGACTTTTTCCTCTAAAATGACTACTTTTGCACTCGAAATCGGAGAAAAGAGCTCCGATGAATCAAGAAGTTTATGGTAAATAGAGAACTAATCCGACTGAAAGTAGTACAACTTTCGTACGCTTACTATCAAAATGGAAACGGCAATCTTGATATTGCCTTGAAAGAACTTGGGTTCAGCCTTTCCAAGGCTTATGATTTATATCTTTATATGTTGTCCTTGATGGTTGCCGTCCATCGTGTCGCCGAGCGCAGGGTGGAGACAGCTGCAAACCGCTATCGTCGTTTGGGAGAGGGGGAACCTCCAAGCACCAAGTTTATAGATAACCAGTTTATGGCCCAGCTACAGGCGAACCAGCAACTGCTGGAGTTCAGCGAGGATCAGAAGAAAACGTGGGCTGATGAAGAGGATTTCGTGCGCAGACTCTATAATCAGATTGTCGAATCTGACGTCTACAAAGAATGGATGGCAGATCCTACCGAACCGACGTACGCTGCCGACCGCGACTTCTGGCGCCGGTTGTACCGCGCAGTCTTTGTTGACAACGAGGACCTGGAGCAGATTTTGGAAGACAAGAGCCTCTATTGGAACGACGACCGTTTCATCGTAGATACCTTTGTGCTGAAGACCATCAAACGTTTCGACCCCAAGACGGGGGCGCGGCAGAAGCTGTTGCCGGAGTTCAAGGACGAGGAGGACCGCGAGTTCGCCACACGTCTGTTCCGTGCTTCGCTGCTGGGTTCCGAGAACTATCGGATGATGATCTCGCAGATGCTGCATAACTGGGACCTCAACCGCTTGGCGCTGATGGACCTCATCATCATGCAGACGGCACTGGCCGAGATTTGCACTTTCCCCGCCATCCCGGTATCGGTCAGCATCAATGAGTATGTGGAAATTGCCAAGATGTATTCCACTCCCCAGAGCAGCCGCTATGTCAACGGTATGCTGGATGCCATTGCCCGCCGCCTTATTGACGAGGGCAAGATTCGCAAGCAGATGGCAGAATCCACGGAATCAGAGAATGACTCACCGGATAAGACTTCTGAAGGCGACGAACAGGACTAATTGAATATTAATCACATAAACATTTCTTTTTATTATGCAAACACTTCTTATCCTTCTCCAGGCCTCGCAAGGTGATGGTGGCCTCGGAATGATCCTGATGCTTGTTGCTATGTTCGCCATCATGTATTTCTTCATGATCCGTCCGCAGCAGAAGAAGCAAAAGGAAATTCAGAAATTCCGCAACTCCATCGAGAAAGGTCAGGAAATCGTTACTGCCGGAGGCATCTATGGTGTCGTTCGTGATGTAGACGAAGTGAATAATGTGCTGACGGTGGAGATCGCCAACGGTGTGCGCGTTCGCGTGGACCGCAACAGCGTCTTTGCTACGGGCGGCGCAACAGGCGCAGATAACTACAGCAAGTAACTCTTAGCTGCCATGGACAGCTCGCGGTTCAGCCGTTTCTTAGAAAGCTTCAAGACTTTCCTGTTGAGCAGACTCAGCAGGGAAGCTCTTATCTTTGCCTTCTTCGTACTGCTGTCCGCAGGATTCTGGCTGATGCAGGCCCTCAACGAGACCAACGAGTTGGAAATAGATTATGACCTCGTGCTGGATAATGTGCCAGAGGGTACGGTCATCACGTCTGAGTTGCCATCACCTATTGAGGTGGTCGTCCGTGACAAAGGTACTTCGCTGATTCGCTACTACGCTCATTTCGGCAGCCGTAGCCTGACGATAGACTTCTCGCAGTACGATAACGGCGGGTCCTATGGACGTGTAATCCTGCCGCATAGCGAATTAGAGAAGCTGCTTCAACCCTCGTTGGATGCTTCTACTCGCGTTGTGACGATACGCCCCGACACGCTGGAGTATTATTTCACGAGAGGCGTCAGCAAGCTGGTGCCTGTGGAGTTCGTCGGTCATGTGGAGGCCGACGCCTTCTCCTATCTGGCTGGATTGAAGGTGGAGCCTGATTCCGTCACCGTATGGGCCGAGGAGCACTTCCTCGATTCGCTGCCTGCCGTCTATACCGTTTCCACGTCACTGACAAATCTTTCCCAGACAACCGTCAGGCAGGTGCCGTTGGCTTCTTCCAAAGGCATGAAATGCGTGCCTGCTGAGGTCACCGTGACGGCTGAGGTGGACGTTTATACCGAGAAAAGAGTCGAGGTGCCCATTGTCGGAACGAACTTCCCCGCAGGTCTCACCTTGCGTACGTTCCCGTCTACGGCTACGATCTCTTTCCGCGTGGGTGCCAAGGACTATAAAACTATTACCGAAGATAACTTTGTTCTCACGGCAACGTATGAAGAATTGATGGCTCTTCGGGATTCCATACTGCCGCTGCAGTTGAGATCGGTGCCGGATGGCGTGTCGCAAGTGCGCATTCAGCCCGAAACCGTCCAGTTCCTGATAGAACAGACCGAAGAATGAGAATAGGTATTACAGGTGGCATCGGCAGTGGAAAGAGTTATGTCGCGAGGCTGCTGACATCTCGTTTCGGCATCCCTGTTTATGACAGTGACCAGGAGGCTCGCCGCCTCATGGTCGAGTCCTCAGAGATACGCCAGAAACTCGTTGCTCTGTTGGGGAACGAGGCTTACGATGAGTCCGGAAAGCTTTGCAAGCCCATTGTGGCGCGCTACCTCTTTGCTTCAGAGGATCATGCAGCCAAAATAAATGCCATCGTTCATCCGGCCGTGAAGGCCGACTTCCAGCGCTGGGCCACAGCCAAGGACGGCGATGTCGCATTGGAGAGTGCCATCCTGCTGGAGGCGGGCTTTCGCGATGTTGTAGACTGCTTGCTGCTGGTGACGGCCCCGGAAGAGCTGCGACTGCGACGTGCCATGCAGCGCGATGGGGTGGGTGAGGAACAGGTGCGGCAGCGAATGGCGCGGCAGACCGCTGAGGACTTCAGGCTTCGTGCCGCCGACTTCGTCCTCATCAACGACGGTCGCGATGTGGTGCCCCAACTAAAAGAATTCATAGATACATTCAAACATAAAGAAAACTGAAAATGCTCGAAACAATTTTAGCAATCTCCGGCAAGCCCGGACTCTACAAACTCGTCTCGCGTGGAAACCGCAATCTCATCGTTGAGAGCTTGGATGCCAAGCATCAGCGTTTCCCCGCGTTCTCTTCCGACCGTGTCATCTCGTTGGCAGATATCGCCATGTATACCGATGAGGAGGAAGTGCCTCTGGCAGATGTGCTCTCTGCTATCAAGGCGAAAGAACAAGGCGGCAAGAGTAGCCTCGATGCCAAGAAGGCTTCGAAGGAACAGCTCTTTGAGTACCTCGGCGAGGTGCTTCCCACCTTTGACCGTGACCGTGTGTTCCCTTCCGACGTGAAGAAACTGTTGCAGTGGTACGATATCCTAATCGAGAACGGCCTTGATGATTTCTCCAAACTCAAGCCCACAGAAGGCGACAATATCGACGACCGCAAGGATTAGCCCGTATTTCCCAATGTGATATAGCATTCCGCCCGTCCCTTAGCTGTAAGAGACGGGCGGATCTTTCAGAATTAAACATGTTTGAATTAATTTCGTTCTCACGATTGATGCCGTAGGCATCTGATAAAGGTAGCCAGCCAATTCATTGGCTGGTACAAAATGGCAAAGAATATGCGTGCCTTTAGGTACGCGACATCAAATTCCTATCGCGTACCTAAAGGCACGCTATTTTATTAACGTATTCATTACCAGCCAATGAATTGGCTGGCCGCTCGGCTCGAAGAGACGCTTGACACTTCAAGAACCTCTATTAAGCCCCGCTGGGGCTTTCTATTCCAACTAATAAGACATTGTCTAAACAACAAATTAATTCAATCAAATAGCGTCTTAGTAGTATCGTCCGTTCGTAATCTGGCTGATGGAGAGCGGGGCGTACATCATATCAAATCCATTGTCCAGCAATTCCTCCTCCCAGTAGAAGGCGATGCGGCCGTCTTTCTGCAGCGTCATCGTTGAATACGCCGACGACTGATGGCTGACCTGCATGCCGCATGTCCAGTTGTGCGCGAAGGCCAACGGCGAGTAGATGCCGTTCTCCAGAATCTCCTTGTACCAGAATCCTACATTGGTGCGGTTGTCGCCGAAGGGCAAGCTCTGCAGCATCAGTTTCACGGGACGCCGGCTGCCCGTCTCATGAGCATCCACCAGCATGATTTCTCCATTGCAGGATGTCTTTCCTGTGCGGATGCCCCCTTCGATATCGTTGCTGGCTACGCACTGGCCCCAGCTGCCTGCCTCCTGATTGTTCCGGATGTCCGTGAAGTGGTAGATGTTGAAGTAGCGGCCGTACCACTTGCGGGAGGAGAGGACGACATCGCCGTTGGGCAGTTCCTCGCATTTCGGCTCGTCGCCGCCCACGCAGGGGCTGTCCTTGCCGTCGAGACTGGTGGCCCCCAGAATGTTCCACGACAGACCGAAGTCATCGCTGTAGATGACGTAGTTGCAGGCCACATCCTCCTGATCCATCTGCGTGCGAGTCAGTACCGAGCAATACAAGCGGTAGTATTTATCTTTCCTGACGATGCGGCTTTGCATGATGCGCCCGGAGCCGATGAACATGGTACGCGTGTTGGGCAGCATTTGGTAGAACGCGTCGGTGACATCTTCTGCCTTGGTCCACGAGCGGCCACCGTCGGGGCTGTACCAGCGGGCGATGCGGTTGGGCTTCTCGCGCGTACCATATATATATATTACATTGCCGGTGACAGACATGCAGAGAATGCGGTTCGAGGTGCGGTCTGCCACCACAGCCACATCGCCGTAGCCGCAGTCATAGGAACCTTCGATTCCCGAGCCCCGTTGGATCACGGTGTCTGCCGACCAGGTGCGACCGTTGTTCTTGCTCGTGCGGGCGGCAATGTCGATTTTGCCGTAACCGATATCCAGGATGCAGTAGCGACGGTCGGTGATGGCAATCAGATGACCCTTGCGAGTGGTGGTAATGGCGGGAATACGGTAGGGAACGTGGTAACCGTCAAAGGTGTCGAAAAGGCATTGGGCACCTTCGGGCAGCGCCTGAGCTTGCACTTGGGTGACGGACGTTGCAGTAAAGGCAAAAGTCAGCAGCAGGAAGGAGAGTTTTTTCATAGGAGTACGTTTTATCGTTGTTTTCGGCACAAAGATAAGGCCTTTTTTTGATATTCTCATCATCTTGACCTGAAAATCCTTCGTTCCGACCTAAAAACTCTTCAAAATGTGACCGCAGTATGTTCGTTTATTTCATATTTGCATCAAATCTATGATAATATACGTTAATTTTGTAAAAATGTTAAGATAAATCTTCCTTCTTTGTTTGGTGCATAAGCGACAAGTCCCTACCTTTGCAGCCGAAAACGACAAATAACGCCTCTGCGCAATGAAAAGAACAACCATCATCATCATCAGCCTCGTCATCGGCATTTCCTTCTTCGGCCTGCTGCTGTTGCAGGGCCGGATTGTGAAGGCGATGGTGAAAATGCGTAAGGAGCAGTTCGACGAGACCGTCTTCCGTGCCCTGGATCAGACCAGTCGCGACCTGGAGCGCAACGAGACCTTCCGATATCTCGAAACCATGGCCCAGCAGACCGGCTTCGAGGCCGAGAACCTCAACGACAAGGAGAGCCAGCAGCGTATTCAGGAAGCCTTGGAGCTGGGAGACTCTGCTGTCACCCCCTTCCGCGTGAAGTCAAGGGCCATACATCCTTCGCGCATGCCAAAGGCACTGACATTGCAGCCCGCCACCTCCTTGGATGCCGCCAGTCAGCGCTTCCAGGAGTTCGTGAAGAATGCTTACCTCTATCAGAAAGGCGTGCTCGACGAAGTCATTAACACCATTCTTTACAACGCCAGTGAGCGCGATTTCCGCGACCGCGTGGACTTTCGTCTGCTGGATTCCAACCTGCGATCGGAGCTGATGGCGGCGGGCATCACCCTGAATTATCATTTCACGGTCTACGATGCTAATGGTGTCGAAGTATTCCGCTGCGAGGAATTTGACTCCAAGGGCTCTGACTACAGCTACACCCAGCCCCTCTTCCGCAACGATCCCTCCCAGAAGATGGGCATCCTGAGAGTGCACTTCCCCGAGTTGGACAGCTATATTCTGGGTGCCGCCCGCACCATGCTCCCCTCGCTGTTCTTCACGCTCATCCTCTTCTTCACCTTCTGCTTCACCGTTTGGCTGATAGCCCGTCAGAAACGCGACACCGAGATGAAGAATGACTTCATCAATAACATGACGCATGAGTTCAAGACTCCAATCTCCAGCATCTCGCTGGCGGCTCAGATGCTGGGCGATAAGAGCATCACCAAGTCCGAGTCGATGATTGACAATCTCTCCCGCGTCATTGTTAATGAGACCAAGCGCCTGCGCTATCAGGTGGAAAAAGTGTTGCAGATGTCGCTCTATGAGAAGGGCAATATCCGCTTCAATGAGCGCGAGGTCGATGCCAACGTCATCATCGATGATGTGGTGAAGACGTTCACCCTCAAGGTGCAGCAGTCCGGCGGACAGCTGGAGGCGAACCTCGATGCTGAAGATGCCGCCATCTATGTCGACGAAATGCATTTCACGAATGTCGTCTTCAACCTGCTCGACAATGCCGTGAAATATCGCCGCGACGACGAACCCCTGCAGCTCTCGGTGAGCACGAAGAACCAGGGGCAGCGCCTCATCATCACCGTTCAGGACAACGGAATAGGCATCCGGCACGATGACCTCAAGCACATCTTCCATCGCTTCTACCGTGTACATACCGGAAACAAGCACGATGTCAAAGGTTTCGGACTCGGACTGGCCTACGTCAAGGGAATGGTGGAACTCATGCACGGAACCATCAAGGCAGAAAGTGAACTGGGTCGCGGTACCAAGTTCATCATCAGCCTGCCGCTGATAGATTAAAAAGAACTAGAATATCTAGAATGTCTAGAATAACTAGAAAAACTAGAAAAACTAGAATAACTCGAAAATAATAACCCCTAAAACCACTACCACTATGACACAAGAAGAAATGAAACTGAAGATCCTGCTTTGCGAGGACGACGAAAGCCTCGGAATGTTGCTCCGTGAATACCTCCAAGCCAAAGGCTATGACGCAGACCTCTGCCCCGACGGCGAGGCTGGCTACAAGGCTTTCCTGAAGACCTCTTATGATATGTGCGTACTTGATGTGATGATGCCAAAAATGGACGGCTTCACCCTTGCACAGGAAATCCGCCAGGTCAACCAAGACGTACCCATCATTTTCCTGACGGCCAAGAACCTGAAGGAAGACATCTTCGAAGGATTCAAGATAGGGGCTGACGATTATATCACCAAGCCCTTCTCCATGGAAGAACTAGTGCTCCGTATGGAAGCCATCCTGCGTCGTGTCCACGGCAAGCAGACGAAGAACGTGGCTGTGTATCACATCGGAAAGTTTGAATTCGACACCAAGCGCCAGATTCTCACCATTGGCAACAAGTCCACCAAACTCACAACCAAGGAGAGCGAACTGCTGATTCTTCTCTGCGCCCACGCCAACGATGTGTTGCAGCGCGAACTTGCCCTGAAGACCATCTGGATCGACGACAACTACTTCAACGCCCGATCCATGGATGTTTACATCACCAAGCTGCGCAAGCACCTGAAGGATGATCCCGACATCGAGATCAACAACGTCCACGGTAAGGGCTACCGCCTCATTGCCCAAATGGCGGAAGACTAATCAACAGTGAAGAAACAGCAAGGGCCGCGCAATTGCACGGCCCTTGCTTTAACTCTTCTTCACCCCTTACTCATCGTATTGCGGTTTCTTGTAGTTCACGTAGATGTGAACGCCGATTCCAGCGATAACGAACAGGATGCCGAGGAACTGAATCCAATTGTAGTCCACGCCGCCGGTGAGGTAGCTGATGATGAGGATGATTGCGCCAAGAATAGCGCAGATGATACCGTAGTAAAGTTTCATTGTGACCTATGTTTTTTGTTGTTTTAAGTTCGCTTTATGCGTCAATTCTTCGAAATGACAGCACAAAATAACGCAAAAATCTTCAAATGCCGAAACGTTTTGCCCAAAAAGTGCGCATGAAAGGCAAAATTTATGTTTTTTTGAAGAAAAACACCCTAAAACGCTTGTTATGTCGGGGAAAAGTAGTACCTTTGCACCGCATTTTTGCAAAAATATCATTAAATTATTAATTAACGTATTATGAATCAGTACGAAACCGTTTTCATTTTAACTCCCGTTTTGTCTGACGATCAGATGAAGGAAGCGGTCGACAAGTTCAAGAAGATTCTCACCGATGGAGGTGCAGAGATCCTGAACGAAGAGTTGTGGGGCCTGAAGAAACTCGCATACCCCATCGAGAAGAAGTCCACAGGCTTCTATGTGTTGGTCGAGTTCAAGGCTGAGCCTACGCTTATCCAGAAGCTGGAGGTCAACTATCGCCGCGACGAGAGAGTGCTCCGTTATCTTACCGTTAAGATGGAGAAGTATGCTGCAGAGTATGCAGAAAAGAGAAGAAACAAAAAAGCTATCAAGGAGGACTAAACTATGGCACAGTCAGAAATTCGCTATCTCACACCGCCTACCGTAGACGTAAAGAAGAAAAAGTATTGCCGTTTCAAGAAACTCGGCATCAAGTACATCGACTACAAAGACCCTGAGTTCCTCAAGAAGTTCCTCAACGAGCAGGGAAAGATCCTTCCCCGCCGCATTACCGGTACTTCCTTGAAGTTCCAGCGCCGTGTGGCACAGGCCGTAAAGCGTGCACGTCACCTCGCCCTGCTGCCCTTCGTAACCGATATGATGAAATAATAATAAGGAGGAATAAGCACTATGGAAATCATTCTTAAAGAAGACGTCATCGGCTTGGGTTACAAGCATGACATCGTAAACGTGAAGCCCGGCTACGGCCGTAACTATCTTATTCCCCAGGGCAAGGGTGTCATCGCATCCGAGAGCGCCAAGAAGCAGCTCGCCGAAGAACTGAAGCAGAAGGCCAAGAAACTCGAGAAGATCAAGGCCGATGCTCAGGCTATCGCCGACAAGCTCGAGGGCGTTGCCGTGACCGTCGTCGTAAAGGTCAGCTCCAATGGCACCATCTATGGTAGCGTCAACAGCGTCCAGATCGCCGACGAGCTCAGCAAGCTCGGCTTCGACATCGACCGCAAGCTCATCTCCATCAAGGACGTGAAGACCGTCGGAGAGCACAAGGCATTCATCCGCCTGCACAAGGAAGTGAGCGTCGTCATCCCTGTCACCGTCGTTCCCGATGCTCCCATCGCCGAAGAGCCTGCTCCCGCCGTGGAAGCACCCGTGGCACAGCCCGTTGATGCAGCTACAGAGGAAGCTGCCGATGAGGCTGAGGTCCTCGAGGCTATCGACGAAGCTCCCCTCGCTGAAGCATAAACTTCAACAATTATACCAGTTAGAAGCCGCGACTCCAGCAGAGCCGCGGCTTCTTGTTGCCTATTCCTTTCATATCTTTATTACGATTTGGTGTCAGGCAACAAAAAAGGCCTCACTCCCGTGAGACCCCTTCGTTTCTTGTTGATGTTCGCTAACCGAACCTGTGGCTAATTACTGAGGTTCAACTTCAGTAACAACAGCAGCAGCGCTGTCAACAACAGCAGCAGCGCTGTCAACAACTTCCTCAACTACGGCAGCAGCGCTGTCGACGCAGCACTGAGTGCTGTCACAAGCTTCCTCAGCCTTCTGCTGAGCACCACCGCAAGATGCGAAAGAAATAGCCATAGCGGCTACGAACATAAATGCAACCTTTTTCATTTTCTTTTTTGCTTTTTTAATTCTGTAAAACAATCAATTGCTTTTTAAAACGCTGCAAAGGTACGGACTTTTTCGATAAGTTGTATCATTTTTACCCACTTTTTTTCATCTTTGGCCTAACTTTTTTGCAACTTTTTTTAGGCATTTTTTATAAAATGTTAATAATCAAGCGTATGTAGAAATGTTAAAAAATCGCAGTTTCTTGCTGTTTTCGTGCGTTTGCACTATCTTTGCACCCGTAAACTTGAAAGATAATGGTCGTGTCTGAGTCCTCAATTCTCCAGGGAAAGCGTGCTGCGTATTTCACTTTGGGCTGCAAACTGAACTTCGCCGAGACCTCCGCCATAGCGCAGGCGCTGGCGGCGGAGGGAGTGAGTTCTGTCCGCAAGGGCGAACATGCTGATATCTGCATCGTCAATACTTGTAGTGTCACGGAGGTCGCCGACCACAAATGCCGACAGGCGATTCACAAGATGGTGCGCCAGCATCCGGGTGCACTGGTAGTCGTCACCGGTTGCTACGCTCAGCTCAAGCCTCAGGAGGTTGCCGCCATCGAGGGTGTTTCCCTGGTGCTGGATCAGGATAAGAAGGGTCGGGTGGTGGATATCATCAAGGAGTATCTGGCTTCTGCCGCAGTTCGTGGGAAAGAGATGTCCGCCTTGCAGGAGGATGTCGCCTTTCCGGTTTTTGTCCCCTCTTGTTCCCGCGGCGAGCGCACCCGCTATTTCCTGAAGGTGCAGGATGGCTGCAATTATTTCTGCACCTATTGCACGATACCGTTTGCCCGGGGGCGCAGCCGTAATGGTAGTATTGAGTCGCTGGTGGACCAGGCTCGTCAGGCTGCTTCCGAAGGTGGCAAGGAAATTGTGCTCACGGGAGTGAATATCGGCGACTTCGGTCGCACCACGGGCGAGAGCTTCCTCGACCTGCTGCGTGCTTTGGATGACGTGGAGGGCATCGAGCGCTATCGCATCTCCAGCATTGAGCCGAATCTGCTGACGGATGAGGTCTTGCAGTTCTGTGCCTCATCGCGTGCCTTCATGCCTCATTTCCACATACCTCTTCAGTCGGGTTCCGACGAGGTGCTGCGATTGATGCATCGCCGCTACGACACCTCTTTATTTTATAATAAGGTATCGCGCGCGCGCGAGCTGATGCCTGACTGCTTCATTGGGGTGGACGTCATTGTGGGCACCCGCGGCGAGACGTCAGCTCTCTTCGACGAGGCGGAACGTTTCATAGAATCGTTGCACGTCTCTCAGCTCCACGTCTTCAGCTACAGCGAACGTCCCGGAACGGCAGCTTTGCGTATCCCTCATATCGTCGGTCCGAAGGAGAAGCACGAGCGTAGCCAGCGACTGCTGGCCATCAGCGATCGCAAGCTTCGTGCTTTCTACGAATGTTTCATCGGTCAGGTGCGTCCTGTGTTGCTCGAGCACTCCCATACCCGTGGGCTCTATAATGGCTTTACTGACAACTATATAAAGGTGGAATATCATGGGGCGGATTGTGACAACAAGATACTGCCCCTCCGACTTGTGGGTTGGAATACAGACGAATCGGCCCTTGTGGCGATTGAAAATTGAAACATTGAGATATAGAAACATTGAACTATTGAAATATTGAAAACTGCTGTCGTCATTCTCAATTGGAACGGTGCCGAGATGCTTCGCCGATTCCTGCCTACGATTCTGGCAAACACGCCAGATACGCTCGCTGATATCATCGTGGCCGACAATGGCTCCACGGATGATTCCATCCATGTGCTCTCGTCGGACTTCCCTCAAGTCTCCCTGATACAATTTAATCGGAACTATGGTTTCGCCGAAGGTTATAATCAGGCTCTGAGTAAGGTGGGGGATGAGTATGGATACTACCTGCTGCTGAATTCAGACATCGAGGTGCCCGAAGGTTGGCTGCAGCCCATGGTGGAGTATATGGATGCTCATCCGGATGTTGCCGCCTGTCAGCCTAAGTTACGGGCAGAGCACACCCGCACCCATTTTGAATACGCCGGTGCGGCAGGCGGTTTCATCGATTCATTGGGCTATCCTTTCTGTCGTGGACGTATCTTCGAGAACGTGGAGGCAGACCTCGGGCAGTATGATACGGTCTGTGATGTCTTTTGGGCTACGGGTGCTGCGCTGCTCATCCGCTCCGACATCTATTGGGAGGTCGGGGGACTGGACGGCAGGTTCTTTGCGCATCAGGAAGAAATCGATTTGTGCTGGCGTCTGCGTGCCCGGGGCCACCGCATCGTCTGCGTTCCGCAGAGCGTAGTCTATCATGTGGGTGGAGGTACCTTGCCCAAGGAGAACCCTCGCAAGACGTTCCTTAACTTCCGGAATAACCTGCTACTGCTGTATAAGAACATGCCCGATAGCCGTTTGCGCCGCGTCTTTTTCCTCCGCTTCTGGCTCGATGCGTTGGCTTCTCTCGTCTTTCTCCTGAAAGGCGAAGGACGCAGCTTCCTCGCCGTGTGGCGTGCACGTCGCGAGTTCTGCCGCATTCGCAGTGAATTCGCTCCAGACCGTGCCCGCAACCTCGCCGCCACCAGCCTCGATCCCATTCCCGAGCAGTACGGCGGCAGCCTGCTTGTGGCCTACCATCTTCGTCGCTGTAAGACCTTCAGGGAGCTCTCAGACTTCAGATGACCTGTCGCGAAGTGCTCAACCCCCTGTAGAGCATAGCTGTTTCGAGAAAAAAGTCAGGATACTCCTGTATTGCAGGCAGAAAAGTGGGCGGAAATTTTGTGGCACAGATAAATACTTGTATATTTGCAGCGCAAAACGATAATATCTATGCAAGATGACGGTCATTTTGAACGAATACCACAAGAAAATGAATGCCGAAATGAGGCAGAAGGTTGCTTATTGGAGAGAGCATCCGCTGTCGCGCAGGGAGTCCTTGAGGAGATTGAGGCTCTTGCGGGAACAACGGCTTGCAAATCAGTCCAACTGGTAAGGCTCAAACAATGGGCTCAAGAGCAGGATTGCTGGTTCTGTGACAGCAGTTTGTTTGGAGATTTCTTTGACAGAGGTTCTGAGAACGAGGTTTATCTGTCTCCGAATTCTCAGGAAATCGTGAAGTTGAACGATTTCCGTTATTCTGATGATAATCTTTCTTCTTTCTTTGAGCGTATTAGGGCTCACAATAAGTATTTTGATGCTTGCCCATATCGTATGGTTGGTTTTGCCGAGAATCGCGACGGGAAGATTTGTGCGGTACTGGTGCAACCATTTATTGTAGATGCCCGTCTGGCTACTAAAGAGGAAATTCATGAAGAGTTTCTACGTATTGGATTTCAGGCTGTTGATGGAGGAGAATACTACACTAATTGGCAACACGATATCTTCGATGCTGTTGATGGTAATGTTCTGATAGATGATGATGGACACTTCTATTTCATTGACACAATTATCTATCCGTCAGATGGAGAAGGCTATGCGAAGTACCATTCCCTATCTCCCCGTTTTTCTATTTAGTGAACCCTATCTACTTTGTGATTCGTCGACAAAAGTACGAATAATCTTTCAAAGTCCATACGATTTTGCACTATCATCATTCACAATTGTCCTTAAATAAGTAGGTAATCAACTTTACTTGACTTTCGCAAGTAGTTGTTTTGATTATCAAGAATTTGAGAATTAGAGTATTAAGTTTTTGCCATGCAAAAATATTCTAGTCATTCTCATCAATTCATTTGCTATATTTTGCATATTGATTCAAGTTTCGCATGTGATGCCGTAGGCATCTGACAATGGTAGCCAGCCATTTTAATGGCTGGTAATGAGGATGTTGACAGATAGCGTGCCGTAGGTACGCGACAGGGATTTGATGTCGCGTACCTAAAGACACGCTTTTTCCTATCCGCTTTATACCAGCCGTTCTTCAAACGTGAAGCGTCGCAGAGCGCCGAGCGGAAACGGCTGGCCGCTCGGCCCAAAGGGACGCTTGACACTTCAAGAACCATTGTCACGCCCCGCTGGGGCTTT
>CACZAN010000003.1 GCA_902779165.1 uncultured Bacteroidales bacterium | reverse complement strand
GCCGAGCGGAAATGGCTGGCTACCATTGTCTGATGCCTATGGCATCACTTGCAAAACTTGAAAACCTTAACCTTAACCTTAACGTTGACCCTAACCTTAACCCTAACCTTAACGTTGACCCTAACCTTAACCCTAACCTTAACCTTAACCTTAACCATGCCCCCTGAACCTTGAACCCTTAACCCTTAACCATGAACCATGCCCCCTGAACCCTTAACCCAGCCCCCTAACCTTGAACCATGAACCCTGAACCCAGCCCCCAGCCCCTTTTTTCAGTGGTCTATTTTTCCTGTTTTTTTCCCTCTTCTTCGCCTCTTTTATGTATTAACGTTTTTTGGCATTTGACCTCTCAGGACGCGTTTATTGTGCAAAACTTAGTATTTACAGGGGGTCAGGAGATGCGAAATGGTAAAAAATGAAATAAAATCTCCCCCCCCCCCCAATTTCTACCGAAAATATTTGGTGGTTTTGTAGAAATAACGTATATTTGCAGCCACATTTAAAATATGTCGCGCGTGATGCGCGCATAAATATTAAGAGACTTATTGTTATTGGTTCATTTATGAGACGACTTTTACAGATCATTTTCTTCCTGATGATACCGTCATGGCTCATGGCGGCAGGTTGGTCTGTCTCGTTCTCATCCGACGAATGGCTGCTGCAACCCGACTCGTCGTTCTACGACCGCTATTCTTTCATCCGTTTCGCGGAATCTGCCGATGAAGCCGACATGGTGCGGCTGACGGACGACGAGTTCCTGGATCAGGCCGGAAGGGTGGTGTTCCGCGTGAACCGCTTCGATGTACTGACCAACGACTCGCTGCTGAAGCTGCTGGATGAAATCATTATCCCGCAGGTGCGACGCGACAGCCTGCGCCTGTTGCGTATGGTGCTGCGTGGTGCTGCTTCGCCCGAAGGCCCGTTCGAGAACAACCGCCGACTGGGTACGAAGCGTGTGGAATTCCTGAATCGTTATATGCGCGAACGGCTGGATGTGCCCGTTGTGGTGGCGCCCTTCACCACGGAGGTCGTCATTGAGGACTACCGCCTGTTGTGTGCCATGATGCGTCGTGCCGGCGATTCGGATTATGAATATGTGCAGGAGCTCTGCGACCGCTATCTTCCTCAGGGTGACTTCGCCCCGCTGAAGACCAAGCTGCAGCGGGCACAGGGTGGACGCCTCTGGTGCAGACTGCTGAAGGAGTACTTCCCAGAACTGAGGGCCACGCGACTGGTGCTGATCTTTGAAAAGAAGGCAGAGCCTGCGACTGATACCGTCGAACCCGTTGTTCCCGTTGAGACGCCGGTGGCCGTCGTCGATAGCGCCATTGACCAGACCATCTACACCACCGAGCCGCTGCTTGTGAAGAAACCGCGGCGCGAACTGCTGGCCGTGAAGAGCAACCTGCTCCTCGATGTGGCCTACGTCCCCGGCTACAACCGGTGGTGTCCCATCCCGAATGTTGCCATCGAGTACTTCCCGCTGCATGGCCACTTCACCTTCGGCGCTTCGCTGGACTTCCCGTGGTGGCAGGACTACTGGGCACATAAGTATTTCCAGGTGCGCAACTACCAGGTGGAGGCCCGCTACTATCTGCGTTCCGGCGACATCGAGCGCCGTACCCCAGGCGAGGGTGCGGCTTTCCGGGGCCTGTACTTCCAGGTCTATGCCCATGCAGGTCTCTTCGACCTCTGCTTCGATGCCGACCGCGGCTGGGAAGGCGAGATGCTGGGCGGCGGACTGGGAATCGGCTATGTGCTGCCCATCTCGAAGAAAGGCCACTGGCGCCTGGAGTTCGGACTGCAGGTGGGTTACATCCACGGCGGCTACGATCCCTATAAGTTCGAGAACCCCGTGAACCCCGCCTACGTCGACCACCTCTATTATTATAAGTGGACCGGCAAACCGGCGGACTTCCGCGAGCGGCAGTACCGCTTCAACTGGATAGGCCCCACCCGCGTGGGCATCACCCTCAGCTACGACATCCTCTACCGCCGCAACCACAAGAAAGGCGTCAGCTTCCGACCCTGGGAGTGGGATCTCCCCCAAAAGACGCTGCCGTGGGAGAAAGAGTGAAAGTTCTTCAAGCGTGAAGCGTCGCAAGGCGCCGAGCGGAAAAGTTGAAAAGTTGAAAAATTGAAATGTTGAAAAATTGAAATGTTCTTCAAGCGTGAAGCGTCGCAAGGCGCCGAGCGGAAAAGTTGAAAGATTGAACCCTCAAACATCTTAAACTCTTAAACTCTTAAACTCTTAAACTCTCAAACATCTTAAACTCTTAAACTCTCAAACATCTTAAACCCTCAAACATCTTAAACTCTACAAATGCTATTTGACAAACTCCATAGGATTCTGGTTCGTGAGGCCAATAGGACTCATGTGACTCTAGGGGCCAATAGGACTCATAGGGCTTATGGTTATTTGTCATCTCTCTCTTTCATCATCCTCTTTATACCTACCCTTTTCTTATACGCGTGCGAGCGCAAGCCCGAGCTGCACCTCTACGAGGGCGAAAATGTGGTCATCGACCTGCCTATCGTGGACCTCGACCTGCAGGTTTACTGGGACTACGAGATGGACTTCAATGTCCAGTACGACTGGAGGGCCGAGTGGTACTACGGCTGGGACGAGACGGACGTGAATATCTTCGGCGAAATAGGATATGTCCTGCCTTCCGTCTTCAACCTCCGCCGCTACTACACCGGCGACGAGCCTCTGCAACCCCACCAGAGCGTGCTGGCCGCCACCGTCGAGGGCACCCACTTCCAGGGCAGCTACGACTGGGGCTTCTGGGACATCCTCTGCTGGAACGAGGTCTCGACGATCGACGGCGTACAGAGTCTGGTCTTCGACGAGCAGACGTCGCTGGACAGTGTCACCGCCGCCACGAACCAGACCATGCACGTGGCCCGCTACCAGGCACCGCGCTACACCCACGCCTTCTACAGCCCCGAACCCCTGTTCTCCGCCTACGACCAAGGCATCGAGATCAACAGCGACCTCGAAGGCTTCGAATACGATGCCGAGCGCAACGTCTACGTTAAGAAACTCAACATGCTGCTGCTGCCCGTCACCTACATCTATCTCACGCAGGTGGTGCTGCACCACAACAACGGACGCATCGCCCTCGCTCATGGTGAGGCCGACCTCTCCGGCTTCGCCCGCTCCACGAACGTCAACACCGGCCGCGCCGGCGACGATGCCATCACCGTGTACTACAGCGTTAACAAGAAGGATAACCTCCCCTATGTGCCCTACAACGTAGATCCCGCCACGGTGCCCGACGCCGAGCGCGTGGATGTCATCGGCGGACGTCTGATGACCTTCGGCATCTGCGGCCTGCAAGCCAACCAGATCACGTCCCAGTCTCAGGTCTATGACCCCAACCGCCACTATATGGACCTGACGGTGCAGTTCAACAACGGCATGGACTCCACCTTCGTCTTCGACGTCACCGAGCAGGTGCGCCAGCGCTACAAGGGCGGTGTCATCACGGTGGAACTGGATATGGACACCGTTCCGGTCCCCCGCCGCTCCGGCGGCTCCGGTTTCGACGCCGTGGTCAAAGACTACGAGGACGGCGGTACCCACGAGTTCGAAATGTAGGCCCACTATGTGTAATGTATAATTGATAATGTATAATGTATAATTGAAAATTAAAACAAAATAACGATTCATACAAAACAACATATTTTCCCCATTTATAGAAAAAGTAACAAACAAATAACAACAACTCTTAAACAACTCCAAAACAATGAAAAAGATTTATCTTTTCCTCGCAGCAGTGGCAAGTGTAGCACTTGTCGGCTGCACCAGCGACCTCCTCGTCGCTGACACCCCCTCTCAGCTCGTTGACGACGAAGAGGGAAGCGCTATTATCTTCAGCTCTCTGAGCAAGGGTACCACCCGTGCTGACTTCACCGGGAAGGATGCCGCCACCCTGCTCGATAACAAGTTCGTTGTGTCTGGCTACAAAGGTGCAAGTTCCGTATGGAATGCGTCAACCAGTAATAAGGTTTTCGATAACTACCTTGTAGTGTACCAAGATAACACCGCTCACACCACCGAGTCCAATGTGGCTAACTGGGAATATGTAGGCAAGGGCCGTATCAAGCACGCTATTGATAATGGCATCACCAGCCAGACTATCAAGTACTGGGACTACAGCAAGCCTCAGTATGACTTCATCGCATGGTCAACAGGTTCCAAGACTGCCATCTACGAGGGTACACCCACAGCGGGACAGGTGCTGGTATCTGCCATCACACCTGAAACAGCAACAGGAACAGGTCCTGGTAAAGTGGCTTACACCTTCACCGGTAAAGCTGCTGACCTCAGCCAATGCTACATTGCAGACCTCGTGACAGTAAAGAAAGCTCAGTATGCTGATAAGGATCATGAAAATCCTGTCACCTTCCAGTTCCGTCAGCTCGGTACCAAGGTGCGTATCGGTATCTACGAGACCATCCCCGGCTACAGCGTGAAGAACGTTGAGTTCTACAGCGCTGCTGCTTCTAACGATGCATCTGCTGCAGCTGCTAAGCTGTTCACCACCTCTGCTAATGAAATCTACACCGAGGGTGTCTACACCGTCACCTTCCCCGACGTGGATGGTGCAGCTACTGGCAACAACCAGGCTCACGTGACCTTCGCTCCCAAGAGCGGCACAGCTCAGGCCACCACTGTAAGCTGGGACGGTCTGAACTACACCATCGCTGAAGAGGGCGAGAAGACCTCAGGCAAAGCATTCCTCGGCCGTACGTCCAACACCGCTTCTTTCGCTGGCAACGCTGATAACAACTACTATGTTATCTTCCTCCCCAACGAGACAGGTACAAACCTCAACCTCCGCGTGAACTACACCCTCGAATCCATCGACGGTGGCGGTGAGGAGATCGTTGTGAAGGGTGCTACCGCTCAGGTTCCTGGCATCTACACCCAGTGGAAGCCCGGCTTCGCCTATACTTATATCTTTAAGATCAGCGACAAGACCAACGGCCACACCGGTGTCTACGATCCCACCAAGCCCGATGACACGACCGTCAACAGCGATCCCGCCGGTCTCTATCCCATCACCTTTGATGCTATCGTAGAGAACGCAGAGGATGGCGATGCTACTCAGGAGACCATCACCCTCGTTTCTACTCCTAGCATCACCACCTACCAGAAGGGCTCTTCCGTTGTTAATAACAACGAGTACCTCGCTTCTACCGGTCCTATCTTCGTTACTGTTAACGATGCAAATGCTGCTACCTATGATGAGGTCACCGGTCTTACAGTAGGTACATCCTCTGTTGCTCATTATTACACAAAATCAGGTGACAATTACATTCCTTGTGCTGCTGACGCCGTGGCCGCTGATGGTATTACATACTATAAGAAGATTGAGCCTGCGCTTCCAAACGGTACTTTGGCTACTCTGACAGGTAAGGCTGCCCTCTACACTATCCCCGCTGGTAAGACCGAAGCCGAAGTCGTTGATGCTCTGCAGATGCAGGATGACGATGCTCCTGCCACTCCCGCTGGCACCATTAAGGGCCGCAGCGGTCTCGTGCTGACTCCCGCAACCTTCACGCTGACCAACAGCGTTGAGTATGGTGTTGACGGTAACGCTATCTCTGTTTCCACCGACCAGGCTCTGCGCTTCACCCCCACAGCTCCCGTAAGTCCTGAGACCGTCAATACCTATGCCTTCGTTTACACGAAGACCGCTCCCACTGCTACCACCGACAACTTCCAGCCTGTTACCAAGGCCGTAGATGCTTCTGTTGCTGGACTCTACCGCTATGCTCAGACAGGAGCACCTGCTGGCGACGTAAAGAAGGGTGTGAAGTACTTCACTACAAACGATGCCTCCACAGGAATGATCACCGCCTTCATCGGACAGGGTGTTGGAAATCTGTACACCAGATCGGGTGAAGGTACAGTTGCAGATCCTTATGTTTATACTATTGCCAGCGGCTATGCAGTAACAGGTACCACCTACTACTACACCACCGATAAGGGTAAGACCTATCAGGAGGCTCACAACGTAGCTTATGCGGACTTTGTTGCACATGATGAGAGTACTCCTACACTCTTTAAAGACAACACAGGCTCTACTGCAAAGCCAAATTCAGAGAAAACGCCAGTTGACGGACAGGCCTACTATTATTATGATTCAGTTAATGATAAATATATCTACTGCGTCATCCAGCCTCAGCAGACCACTGGCCTCTACGTTATCGATGATACAGCCGCCAAGGTGGCTTGCGGAGCCTCTGACAAAGCTGTCAACGGCATGACCTACTTCGACAAGTACACCAAGAACAACGGTGTTTACTACGTTAAGGTTATCAAGGTACAATAACGACCAAAGCCCGACAAGGTTCGACTCCTTGTCGGGCATCAGAGAAAAACAATGTATATATAAAGGTTCGCGCACGTGAAAGGCCGGGCCTTAACGTGCAACAAAAGAGAAATAAACATTATTAACAACTTAACCAATATGAAGATTATGAAAAAGTATTTATTACTCGCATCCGCCCTCGCAGTGATGGTCGGTTGCGCTGACGACAACTATGTCGGAGACAATGGTCCCACTTCAATTGAAGATGGTAGCAACGCTATCAACTTCGGATTAAGCCTCCAGAGGACGACTCGTGCTGATATCATAGGTAATGAGGCTGCAACACTGCTTGGCAATAATTTTTATGTAGCAGGTACGAAGGGTACTGAAGGAGCAAAAAATCCATCTGAGACGCTAGTATTTGATAACTACTTGGTACATTACGGTACAAACACTGCTGGTACAACTGAGTCGAATACCGCAAACTGGGAATATGTAGGTATTATTCCGGGGACAACAACAGGTTGTGAAAACTATGTGAAGCTATCTTCTCTTAATAATCAGACCATCAAGTTCTGGGACTACAGCACCGCACAGTATGACTTCCATGCTTTCTCAACGGGAACATACAAAGCAGTTAAAAAGACAGACCTTTCAGGATCAACTACAGATACTGACGATGATGTTGCAACTGATGAAATTGGTGTAACAGCAATGAAGTACGGTGACGGCCTTAAGAATGCTGCGACAGCCTATACTTTCTACATCCCAACCATCGATGCTCTTAAGAGTGCCTATATCACCGACATCACAACGGTGGCAAAGGCAAACTATGGCAAGGAGGTAAGCCTGCAGTTTAAGAACCTCGGCTCAAAGATTCGTCTTGCTCTATATGAGACTGTGCCTGGATACTCTATACAGGCCAATAGCGTTAAGTTCTATACGGTAGATGCTGCTGATGCAACAGTGATATCCTCAAGTGATCTCGGTAGCGGCTCTACCACAACTGCCGCTTTGATTAGCGCGAATGCAACTTATGGTTTCCCAGAGAGGGGCACAATTGTTGTATCTTTCCCCAATGTGGGTTCAGATAATTCAGGCAATCAAAACTACAAGAAAGCATCTGTATCTGTAACTCCAGTCGCTCCAGTCGCTCCAGCAACTCCAGCTACTTCTCAGTCTTTTGGCAGTCTTGCAAATAAAGCCACTGCAGAGGGCTATGAGGAAGCGGGTAGCCTCTATCTGGGACGTTCACTTCCTCAGGCAACTTATGCAGGTAATGCAGCAGTAAATTATTACCAGGTAGTATTCCCAGTTACTGGTACTTATGCAGCTCCTCTTACCCTTCGTGTAGATTATACGTTGATTTCTACCGACGGTTCCGGTGAGACCATCAATGTCTATGGCGCAAAGGCCGTTATTCCTTCTACATATACCGTATGGCAGCCTAACTATGCTTATACCTATGTCTTCAAGATTTCTGACAACACCAATGGTTGGACAACGACTACAGCTACTGTAGATAATAAGGGCTTATATCCAATTACCTTTGATGCTGTCGTAGCTGAAATCAAGGACGTTTCTGGTGAGCAGACAACCATTACCACTGTTGCTACTCCCACAATCACTACTTATCAGCAGAATCACGACAAGTCTAAGAATGAGTATTCAATCGCTACTGCTAAGGATGTTTATGTTCAGGTAATGGATAATACCCCTTCTCCAGCAACGCTGAAGACAGACTTGAATGGAACCGCTACTGGAGCATCAACAAAGAAATCACTCCTTTACGCAGTCACTTCTGGTAAGACATATACTACACAACCCGCAGGATGGCCAGAAGGCTATTTCACCGATGCTGTATGTAACACAGCTGCAACTGGTACATTCTCAACATCAACGACATACTATAAGCGTTGTACTGAGGCAGACGTGATGGACGCATTGCAGAATCAGTCATCTAACGTTTCTGGTACTATCACAGGTCGTAATGGTGTTGTTTTGACTCCGAATGATAATATCGATGCAACGGTATTAAAGATTGTGAATGGTGTTGATGATAAGGAGATCGATTTAGGAAGTACTGCTGGTAAAGCAGCCAAGATAGCTATTACAGCCTCAGGTTTTGCACCTGGCACTTATGCTTATGTTTATGATTACTCAGATGCAGCCAAGACCACAAAGACAATTTATCAACCTACTGGTCAAACAACAGGTACTATAGCTAGTGGCACAAAGTACATCACAACTACCACCCTGAGTGGTATAACTACAACGACCTCAGCGAATGAAGCTGTAGCCGATGGCTACGTTTACTTTTCTAAGACAACAACCAACGGAACGAGTTATACTTATTCCTTCGTTAGTGTAGATGGAAAAACAAATCTACCTGCAGGGTTGCTGAAAGTTGCTGTTGCTTCTCTTTCTGATGGTGATGGAAGCACGACAACGGCAGACGCTAATACATTCGTCTTCGATACATATATCCGCAACAGTGGTGCATACGCTGTGAAGGTCATCAAGGTGGTTGATTAACCCTAACCCTCCCCAACCCAAGTGGAGTCGCGCTCGAGCTTGCTCCTGTTGAAGCTCCACTTGGTATCAGACAGAAATCTCATCGAGGGGCTTGCGCGAGCAAGCGCGATCGGGCAAGACCCCTCGATGGGCTTCAAAAGAAAAAAGATACAAAAGAAACATATTATATAAATAAGGTACGCGCGCGTAGATCGTAGGGACAGACTCTATGTATGTCTGCTCAAAGTAGAAAAGAAAGAGAGGCTGTCGCCTCGAAAGACAATATATGGAAAAATATAATGATATGGTCAGCGAGCCGATGTCAATGACATACGGCATGAGCGAAAAACTGGTGAACAGCGGTCTGCTCACACAGATTAGTGGCCTGAGCATTGCAGACAAGAAGTGTCTGATTAGCTATATCACTCAGGAAGTGGTTAGCGATGAGGACGCTGATGATGACGCAGCATGGGACACATTCGACAGCGACCTGCCACCCTACACCCTCGAAGAGCTGCACGCTCGCATCGACGAGTCCCATCAGCAGTATCTGCGAGGAGAGTATGTAACAGCAGAGGAATCAGATGCAATGCTCAAAAGAGAGTTCCAATGGCTACAGTAATCTGGACTGATAGTGCATAAGAAAACAGATATAGTTACCAGTGAAGAGATTGATCCGAACCAAATCGTTGACCATAGGACCGATGCTGCAGAAGAGTACAACGAAACATTTGTGGAAACAAACGAACTGGAGACATTATGGTAGAGTTTAAGTTCATAGAATACGGCACCGACTTCGGTACGCGCGACATGGGACAGAAGTTGCGCCAGAAGTTGATGGAACTCATCAGCAGGGGCGAGAAGGTCGTCCTTGACTTCACGGGTGTGAATGTGGTGTCCAACTCGTTTGCTGATGAATGCATCGCGAAGCTGCTCATGGAGATGCCGCTCGACGAACTGAAACGTCACACCACCTTTCGAGGCCTGAACCCTTTGGCTGAACGAAGCGTGCTGGTGGCACTCCAGCGGAGATACCGCGTGATAATGGAACAAGAGAGAAAATTGGGAATTACGAATTGAAAGTTCATATACAACCATATATAACCCCTTTATATAGAAAACAAGTATTAACAATTAAAAATAAGAAGATTATGAAAAAGATTTTATTCTTCGCAGCTGTGCTGAGTGTAGCATTCACCAGCTGCATGAACGAGGAGTTCATCGGCGACAACAGCCCGACGACTTCTCAGGGAACACCTGGGGCTATCAGCTTCGCATTCGATGTGCCTCAAGCCACACGTGCTGGCGGTGAAGATGCTGCAATTGCTCTTGGAAAGCGTTTTATTGTTTATGGTGAGAAGAGCGAGTCTACAGGCAGCGCTCCCTCCGCTGGCAATTACGTATTCCCCAACTATCAGGTAAACTATGGAGCCAACACCGCCTACACTACAACCTCTAATACAAAGGACTGGGAGTATGTGGGTTTCGGACATTCTGCAAAGCATCATGCAAATATCACAACGAAGGATGGATCGTCAGCTGCTGTACCTGCCCCTGGAGCTATGCAGACCATTAAATATTGGGACTATGCTGCAACAAACTACGTCTTCACGGCGATATCTGCTGACTCAACAGACATCAATAATGATTACGTGACCATTCAAAAGAATGTTTCTGGTTCCACCGTTTATGACAAAGGATACTCTGTAACATTAGCAGCAGGAGCAGATCCCACCAAGCTGTATTTCTCAGATAGACGTGTTATCGAGCAAGGTAACGGTGCAGATCGTACGGCCTCGAATGCTTATGGTGGTAACGTAACGCTTACTTTCCGCAACCTCGTTTCTCAGATCCGTGTTGCTATGTATGAGACTATTCCTGGATACACCGTAACCATTGACAAGTTCTGTTATGTAGATAATGCCTCTCCCACATTTGCAACAATGACAACAGAGGGTACAGACAAGTTTTATGCCAATGTCCCCAACTTGACAACAGACAAGGCTGTCGGCCTTACAGTGACCTATATTAATTCTGGTGCTCGCGAAAACCAGCCTACTGTTGAAATCACCTCAGGCACTGCCAACAACTATTTGGCACTCGGAGGTGCAGATGCTGCATCTACGGGTTTGAAAGCAACTGCAGTACTTGGTGAGGATATCGGACATGCTGTATATGATAAGACAGATAAGTCGTTTACTTCTGTTTTCCCCCAGGAGGCTAACGCTAAGAGTCTCAAGTTGAAAGTGAACTACACACTAACAGCTCCGGTTACAGGTGAGACTATTAAAGTATATGGTGCCACCGCAGAGATTCCAGCAGATTATCTGCAATGGAAGCCCAATTTCAAATATACTTATATTTTTAAGGTCTCTGACAACACAGATGGTAAAACAAAGTTACCAGATGGCGTTAATCCCGATAGTCCTGAAGGTCTCTATCCCATTACCTTCGACGCTGTCGAAATCGTTGCTGAGGATGGCGTAGCTGAGTACATCACGACTGTCAGCGAGCCCAGCATCACGACCTTCGGCGTGAAGGATAGCAAGTATACTACTGGCAAGAACGAATATGAGGCAGGATCTGATATTTACGTGACCGTAGTTGATGGTAATGTGGTTGTTTGTCCGACCCTCGGCACAAATATCAATGTCTATAAGGCAACCACATCAGATGCCGATAACTTCCCCATCACAGAGGCTAGTGTAGCCGAGTCTCTTGCTGAGATTTCCGTTGGTGCCAAGGAGATTACAGTTGCTAATATTAATGCTGATGGTAGCACAAACTTCACCACAGCACCCGCTATTGCAACAAGCGTTCCTAAGGAGGATGGTACTACAATCACATCTATCAAGTGCGTGCTGACTTCTGCACCTAGCGACTGGGTGGCTTCTTCGGATAATGTTTACTATTCAGATGCAACCTGCGAAACAAAGGTTACAACTGCCTTTAGCGCAGGTACTTATTACAAGAAGAGCTTCGCTCTGAAACTCACCGGAGTGAAAGCTACAGCAGTCGATAAAACTACTGCTATTGTGCTTGAGTATATTAAGACGGCCGCTACGTACCATACCACATCTGAAGCATATACGTTTGCAAATGCTAGTGCCCTAACTACATGGATGAGTAGTAATTACCAACTGTATACTGATGCAGATGGTACAACTCCCGCCACTACGGCTAGCGGCACAGAAGTAACCTACTACAAGCGTACGGCAGTGAAGACTGTTGGTACATATGCTTACAAGGTAATTAGAGTCCAGTAACCCCTCTCTCCCTCTCCCTCCCGCCGAGGCTCAACACCTCGGCGGGGAGCCGGAGGGCAATATAAAAAACGAAAAGGATCATTCAGATTCAGAATTGATCATAAGAGCATGAAGTACCCGATAGGCATACAGAGCTTTGAGAAGATCCGCAGAGAAGGATTCGTCTATGTGGACAAGACCGACTTGGTTTACAAGATGGTCCAGGGCCACATATACTTCCTTGCACGCCCGCGTCGCTTCGGTAAGAGCCTGCTCGTCAGCACCCTTAAGGCGTACTTCGAAGGGCGCAAGGATCTGTTCGAAGGCCTGAAGATGATGGAGCTGGAGACGGAGTGGAACAAGTATCCGGTGATTAGCTTTGACTTCAACGGCATTAACAAGAACATCCCGAACAGCCTAAGAGACTATCTTAATCAGGTGATACGGGAAACAGAGGTCAAATATAATCTACCTTGCTTCGATACAGAAGACACCACATTACGCTTCCGTACGCTCATCCCGCGTCTGCACGAGGCGACCGGTCAGCAGGTGGTTGTCCTCATCGACGAGTACGACAAGCCGCTGCTCGACCTCTTGGATACAGGCAACCCTGATGATGAGAAACAGCTCATCAGCAACCGCGAACTGCTGAAAGCCTTCTTCTCCATCTTCAAGGCCACCGACGACCACCTGCGCTTCGTACTGCTCACAGGAATTACAAAATTCTCGCAGATAACGATGTTCAGCGGCTTCAATCAGCCAGATGACATCTCACTATCTAACCGTTACGACACCCTGCTCGGCATCACCGAAGAGGAGTTGCATACTGTCTTTGCCGAAAGCATTGCCGAACTGGCTGATACCTTAGGAAAGAACGAGGAAGAGGCGAAAGAACTGCTGAAGAAACGCTACGACGGCTACCACTTCAGCAAACGGATGATAGACGTCTATAACCCCTTCAGCATCCTCAACACTTTTGCCAATCTCGACATGAGGGACTACTGGTTCACCTCCGGCACGCCAACCTATCTTGTGCGCCTGTTGGGACATAGCCAGGAAGACATCATGACGTACACCAGCGGTGAGCATTCGATCGACGAATTCCTGAACTACAAGGCAGACGTCGCCAAGCCGCTGCCTATGATCTTCCAGGCAGGCTACCTCACCGTCAAGGGCTACGACCCCGAATTTGAGATGTATCAGCTCGACTTCCCCAATAATGAGGTTAGGCAAGGCGTCATCACCCTGTTGGCTAACGACTATCTGCAGCTGAATGAACAAGCCGCTTCTTGGACTCAAAGAATCGTCCGCGCCATGCGCGACGGTGACCTCGAGTTGGTGCGGAAACTGTTCACCGCCTTCCTGGCAGAGACCCCCTACTGCATGCGGCCAAAGAAGGACCAGAAGGACAGGGAACTGTACTTCCACTACACCTTCTACCTGCTCATGCGCCTCATCAGCTGCTACACGGTCTATACGGAGAAGCAACTCAGCGAGGGCCGCGCCGACTGCATCGTGGAAACGCCAAAGTACATCTACATCTTCGAGTTCAAACTCGACGGCACTGCCGACGAGGCATTAAATCAAATAAAGGAACGCGCGTACGCACGCGCATACGACGCCGACCCACGTCCCCTCTATCAAATAGGTGCCAGCTTCAGCAGCAAGACCGGTACCATTGAGGAGTGGAAGAGTGAAACATTGAAAAGTTGAAAAGTTGAAACGTTGAAAGATTGAAAAATTGGCGGCCGATGAATTGTCGAAATAACGTAAGAACGTGATAACGAAATAACGAAGGCCGCGGAAAAGTCAACGATGTTAAAATTGAAAGAAGAAATGATAAATAATAGATTATATAGAGATGGGCTGAATGGGCTGAATGGGGCCAATAGGCGTCATGAGGCTTTTGGGCGTCATGGAGCCGGTGGGCTTCGTGGGCTGCGCTGTGGGTCTTTATCATTTATCATTTATTATTTATCATTTATCATTTCCCTGACCTGCCTCTCTGCCTGCTGCAGCTCCTCCGACGACACGCCGGAGCCGACGCCGACTCCGACGCCGACTGAGCCGACCAAGCCAGTGGAGACTGGCACTCCTATCAGCTTCAGCGGACAGGAGACCGAGGCACAGGATGTGAGTAATGGAGTGAAGGGCACCCGGGCTGAGACTCGTGCCGGAACGCCGCTGAGCGAATCCGGTGTCACCACTTTCAAGGTGTGGGGCTATAAGAATATGAGATACACGGCTGAGACGGACGTCTATGAGGACAAGCAGGAGGTGTTCCCGGGCTACCAGGTAGTCTGGCACAGCGGCAGCGCCGCCTCTACGACAACGAACAGCAGCGGCTGGGAGTATGTGATGTCGAGCCCCGAACAGACCATCAAGTACTGGGACTGGGCCGCCAAGGCGTATAGGTTCTTTGGGGTGACAAACTGGGAGGCCGAGAGCGCTGGGCCTTATGAGGCCTATAAGTCCTATGGGGCCAATGGGGCCAATAAATATGAGATTAGCATGCTGGCTGACGCCACCGATGCCGATGAAATGGAGAAGACGCCGTACTTCTCCCGCCTGTGGTTCTCGACGGGCGTGCTGCCTGACTACATCGACAAGCAGTTCGGCAAGCCGGTGGTGCTGGAGTTCCTGAAGCCTTACGCACGTGTGCGCTACATGTTCATATTCTCTTATGAGTCAGAGGGCATCAAGATAAAGAGTCAATCCTTCAAGCCGACAAACGGCGACAAGATAGTCCGCAAGGGCACTTTCCAGGTCAGTTACCCGCTGACAGGTTCGGAAACGAGAGAGTCGTTCTCCGTGACACCGGCCACCGAAGGGGTCACCGGAGCCTTGGATGAATTCAATCAGGAGTACATCCCAGATGGAGGCCCGTCGAAAGAGATCTGGTACTATGTGTTGCCCAACAACACACAAGGGAGCTACACCATGACGCTCCTCCTGAACAACGACCCGGCAAGGACTGCCGTGGTGCCCGCCGAATACATGCACTGGCTCCCGGGCTACAGCTACACCTATATCTTCAAGATCCTCGAAGAAGGTGGCGTGGAGATCGAACTGGTACAGGCTGCCGTCACACCGTGGACGGAAATGGAAATCACCCATCCGGTGTATAATTGGTAAGACCCACCCCCGACCCCTCCCGTAATGGAGGGGAGTAGGGATTGGGAAATGGAAAATTGAAAGTTGAAAATTGAAAAATAATAAATAATAAATGATAAATAATAGATTATATAGAGATGGGCTGAATAGGCTGAATGGGCTCAAGGGGCGTCATGGAGCCAGTGGGCTTCGTGGGCTGCGCTGTGCCTCCTTATCATTTATTATTTATTATTTATCATTTATCATTTCTCTGCCCATCTTCACTGCTTGCTCCAGCGACAGCAATGACGAGATGACGGTGGCGGAGACTCCGATAGAGGTGATGGGCTATTCGACTTGGTTCGAGGAGAATGTGGCAAAGACGAGGGCCGAGGGGCCCCAGAAGGCCATCACCCGAGCTTGGAATCCGCCATCAGGCTTCTCGATGTACGAAGATGAGAAGAGGTCGATAGGCGTGTTCTTCACACAAGATCATAATGTGCCGGAAGGCGGCTATGAGGAGGAGTACTTCTTCAAGAGCAGTGGCAAGTGGCGCGTCAGCAAGACTGACCTGAAGGCCGAGACCTACTACCTCTATGGCTACGTGCCCTATGAGCATAGTGCCGATCCGGGCATGCTGAGCCTGCTCTCCGGCGAAGGCAAGACCTTTGCCGACGGTGCCGTGCTGACCCTCAAGAACTTCCCCGCCATCACCCCCGCCGATGTCTGTGTGGTGATTGGTGCCAAGAACGGCAAGGACTACTATAAGGCGAACGAAGACTACAATGTCATAGGGCTGAAACCAGGCGACTTCGCCTACGCTGCCCAGACAACAGACGAGAGCGGCACCAATGGCAACTATGTCTTCCTGCTCTTCGACCACCTCTACGCTGCCATCAATGTGAATTTGCAGGTCCACGGAGACTACGCGAAACTACGCACCATCAAGCTCAAGGAGCTGCGAATGAAGACCGTCGCCGGTTCGGACACCATTACGCATAAGACCGACATCAGCGTCACGCTGACGAAGACCACCGATGGCACAACTCCCATCGCGAAGGATGGCTCAGGTAATGACCTCATCACTTACACTCCCACAGCGGGTGCAGGCACCGCCGTCGCAGACACGCTCCTATTCCAGTCGAATGAGGGAGTAGAGTTGGGCGTCAACAGCTTCATCCCTGGCATGCCTTACAAATGCTACTTCATGCCACAGGACGTAACCAAACTTGTCCTGTTCAGCGTATATGATGTGTATGACACCAAGGGAAATCTGACTCGCGAGAACTGCCTTGTCAAGAACACGCTGGTGCTCAGCACTCTATATTCCGGTCAGAGCGTCGCTAAGCGCGGCTACCGCTATACCGTCAACCTCACCATCAAACCCACCTATCTCTATGTGTTGTCCGATCCGGATCTGGACAGTCCGAGTGTGGTGGTGGAGTGAAAATTGAAATGTTGAAACATTGAAATATTGAAAATTGAAAAATTACGGCCGATGAATTGTCGAAATAACGAAATAACGTAATAACGTGATAACGAAAGTGGCCGAAAGTTGACAAGTTGACGAGTTCTTCAAGCGTGAAGCGTCGCAAGGCGCCGAGCGGAAAAGTTGAAAATAAGATAATAAGAAAATAATAAATAAGAAATGATAAATTATAAATTATATAGGAATAGGCTGATTGGGCAGAACGGAGCTCAGGAGGTCAAAGCCAATAGGCTGAATGGGGCTAATGGGCGTCATGAGGTCTGTGGGCTGAATAGGGCTCATAGTGCTTTGTCATTTATCATTTATCATTTATCATTTATTATTTCTACTTTATCATTTATCCTTCTCCTGACCTGCCCCTTCTCCGTTCAGGCGCAGATCAAGATTGGTGGTAATGTGTATGGCGGCGGCAACCACGCCGATGTGAAGGGCAGCACGAAGGTGACGGTGAAGGCCGGCGACATTGGTGCCGTGATGGATCCTAACGCCACGCGTCCGCTGGCAGATCCTCAGGGTCGAGTGTTCGGCGGTGCCCGTATGGCCGATGTGGGCGGCAGCACCTTTGTAAATATCGACGGTGAGGGTGCCACCGACTATATCCTTATCAATCAGGTATATGGCGGTAATGATATCGCAGGTACCATTGGTAACGCGAAGGCTGTGGGCGAGGGTGTTCCTTCGGAACTGACAGCCATCTTGCCCGAACCAACGACCGAACAATTAACAGCATCAGGAAAAACCCGGGACAAGTGGCGTGAGGATTATAAAACGGATAATCCCAAGCTTAACGATGTCGATAACAGATTCAACAGCTATGTGCGTGTCAGCACCAAGACGTTGGATCGTAACAATCCGGATAATTATTTTACAGAAGCAGAGGTTGCTGCAGCAGCTAATAATTCCGAGGATCCCGCTTGGAATAAGACACCGGGCAAAGATCTCAAACCCGATCTTACAGCCAAGAAAGTATATATCGGACAGCTCTTCGGCGGCGGTAATGGTGACTTTGAGTATCCTGCAGAAAAAGTAAATGGTCAATATGTCATCAAGCAAAACGGTACGATTATTGCCAAGAGTTTAACTCCTTTCGTGCGACCAGAAGTGGATAGCACCTACTTGGAGGTCGTCGGAGGTTCCATCGTGTATGCCTACGGCGGCGGTAACAATGCCACGGTGAAGAAGAAGAACATCATCCACGTTGATAACCCCAGCGGTGTAACCAACCATATCTATATCAATAAGAACACTTGGGTGGAGGATCTTGCTGCCACCGCAGAAAGCGGGGATATCATAGACCTGCTCAGCACGGCTCGCTTCAAGGAGATGGGCATCAACACCGGTTTCTCGAAGCCCAGTAGCGGCGAATACCAGATAGGCCGCTTCTTCGGCGGCAACAACAAGGCGGAGATGAGTATCCGTCCTGAGTGGAACCTGCTGGCGGGCAAGATACGTAACCTCTATAGCGGTGGTAACAAGGGTAATATGACCAGTCCCGAAGGTCTGCTTCTGGAAATCCCCAGCTACTCCACCCTCATCGTGGACTATGTCTATGGCGGTTGCCGTATGGCCGATGTGGTGCCTACGGTGGAGGGCGCCTATGTGCCCTGTACTAACCTTCAAGAAAAGGACGGCGAGGGCAATCTGAAGTACAAGTTCCCCAACGAACTGTCGGCCCGTATCCTCGTCCGCGGCGGCAACATCAACACGGTCTATGGCGGTAACGACGTGACGGGTAAGGTGTATGGCGGTAATGCCATCGGTATCTACACCAGCATCCGTGGCGATGTCTATGGTGGCGGTAATGGTGCCTACCCCTATACTGATAATAAAGACTACGAGAATCATGATGTCTATGGCGACTTCTACTACGCCAAAGGCGCCAGTTCAGTCGAATCCCTCAACGCCCACCGTCCGAATGCCGAGCAGGTTTCTATCCGCCTGAAGGGCGCCGATGCCACCCACCCCACCGTCATCCACGGTTCCGTTTTCGTAGGTGGTAACTGTGCAACGCTGAAGAACGTCAAGACTAAACCATTGGTAGAGCTGAAGATGGGTTCCTATGTGATAGCCGACAATGTCTTCTTGGGCAACAACGGTGAGGATATGACTTACGAAGATTATCTGAAGCTGTATGCCAACGTTACCGCCCCAGATTACAGCACACTGACCCTGACTAACCCCGAGACCTTTGCCAGCTACATGAACGGTGCTGCTATGGAGCTCCAACCTGCCATCGTCTTTGATAGCGAGGGCGAAGGCGACCCCGCCACCTATATTCCGAACTCGAGTTATGTTGGCAGTTTCTACTGTGGTGGTAACGTGGGTAGCATGATTATCCCCGGAAAGAACACTTACAAGATTGACCAGAAGCTGAATATCTATACTAAGTTTGTGGGTGGCTGCAACAAGGCCTATGTGGGTGCGATAGACGGCCTTTGCGCCGCTTATGACGGCGGTGTCCTGGGTAGTGCAAGCGAACAGCCAGATTACACCGACGGTGCCGGCAACATCAAGGACCGCTTGAACATCAAGCTTGAGAATCTGACTATTACGCCTCTACGATGGAATGATACCAATCAGTACCTCGTATGGAACACCTACCGCTGGTCCGGTTTCTACAGCGCCGTTGAAAACGGCAAGACCCTTACAAAAGGCGAGGTTTACTATACCTCCAATACGGGTGAGGGTATGTTTGAGGCCGTCGGAACGGAAGTCTCCACAGGCTCCAACTATTATACCTGGGAGATGAGCGAAGATGATGAGTCTGACTTTGAGCCCGTTCCGAGCACCCCTGTCAATGCCGCGAATCGTCTGTTGGGCGGCAACGTCTATGGCGGCTGCTATGAGAGCGGTCATGTGAACGGCAACATCGTCATCGACATCAACGAAGACGTGCTGGAAAGAGATGAGGTCTTCGGAACGGGCTTCAGTACGGTCTTCGGAAGGACTAAGTCCGGCGTGGAGTTCCTCGACCAGCGCGACGACCTGAACACTGTCGCCCTGATCGTGTTCGGTGGCGGCTATGGTGAGGATTCCGAGGTATGGGGCAGCACCACCGTGAACCACAACAAAGGCTACGTCTTCCAGATTTGCGGCGGTGGCGAAATGGGTGTCGTGGGTAAACACACCGGCACGACAGAGGCCGAGGATGGCACCTACACCCGCAATGATATATCGGGCGATATTGACAGCTACGCCTCTAACGGGAGGGTATATAAATATAAAGCGGCCTACAGTTCCACCGTGAACCTGAAGGGATCTGTCACCGCCACTTCCAACGAAGGTGCAGTCAGTGGTCTTGCCGAAACCGAATACATCTATGCCGGCGGCAAGGAGGGCCTTGTGTGCGGCAACACCATTGTCAATCTGGGCAACGGACGCCTCTACGATGCCTTCGGCGGAGCCTGTGAGGCCGACGTCTTAGGTCACAGCGAGGCCTATATCGGCCGTCAGCCCGATGGCAGTGGCGGCTATCAGGACGCCTTCCCGTGGATTCAGGACATCGTCTATGGTGGCAACGACTTCACCGGAACGATTTATGGTCAGGCGAACTTCAAGGACAAAGTCCGTGTAGAAACCGGCGAGGGTGCCTTCGATGTGCTGGGCAAGGTGCATAATCCTGGCGGCAAGGCCACCCCCGATGTGCTGTTTGCCAACGCCTATGTAGAGTATCTGCGGGGCCGCGTTGATACCATCTATGGTGGAAACTACGGTTTCTACGACTATATGGATCCCATCTTACTGGATGAGCACGGCGACCCCTACCCCCAGCCTGAAGTCAAGAGCACGTTCGTGAACATCCGTCCCGACATGGTTCCGAACTCCAACAACGCCATCACGGCTATCTTCGGAGGCAGTACGGGCTATTTTGGCAACCGCGAAGGCGACCATAGGCAGGATCGCAGCTATGTGCTGATTGATATTCCAGATAACCTTGATAACTTCCGTACGACCGAGATCTTCGGTGCCGGCAGCTTCAATGGCTTGGGCATGAATTCCAGCTATGCAGACATCAAAGATCCCGAATACAACGCCGATGAGAAATCAGCCATCATCGACCTGATGCGTGGTAAGGTGGGTGCGGCCTACGGTGGCAGCTTCATGGAAGGTGTCACGCGTCGCACGATGGTCAATGTGCCGTACGGTTCCACCATCAATATTGGTAGTATCTTCGGTGGCGCCTATGGTCAGGACCTCCTGTCTCCCTGCGACGTATATGAAGCCCATGTGAACTACAGCAGTCCTGATGCGCTACTGGTCTATGACCCTGATAACGATTTGATGAAGGGCGCCATCTACGGCGGCAACAACACTTGTCGCCGCACGCTGTACGGATTCATCGATATTGATGCACCCGTATGGGAGCAGCATCCTATATATGGCAAGACCCGAGCCACGGTCTATGGTGCGGGCTGCGGTCCGATGACCTGGTCGGAGTACACCGAGGTGAACCTGAATAAGAAGCCGGACGGCGTGACAGGCGACTACACCGGTGCCGAGGTCTATGAAGTTTATGGCGGTGCCCAGAATGGAGAGGTGCTGAATGCCGAGAGTGCCAAGACTTTCATGAACGCGTTCCTCAATCCTCAGGATTTGCCCGAATACCTGCAAGCAATCTACGATGAGAGAGGTTATAATGACGAAATCTGGGAAAAGTTATGGCCTCAATGCTGGACGATTGGTGAGGGCTACTACTATCCCTACACAGAGAGCGGCACCTTTGACGTTAGCACCAAGTTCGATGGATACCCTGACAATGAGGCCACTAATCTGACGAATGTGCTGACCCGCGTGGAAGACATGGACGACCGCGACTACAGCGATCCCAGAAACAATCCAGATGACCGCTATAAGTATAACACCAATGTCCGCATCCACGAGGGTGCCTACGTTGCCAACTACGCCTATGGCGGCGGTCTTGGCACATCGGGCATGACCGGCACAGGAGACGTCTATGGCACCACCTATATTGCCCTGTTAGGCGGTGAGGTGAAAAAGGACATCTATGCAGCCGGCACCATCGGTGTGGTTCATGACAACTATGAGTCCCATGAGTTTATTGCCAGTTCCAACGCTTACATCAAGGGCGGCACCTGCCGTAATGTCTATGGCGGTGGTTGGGAAGGCAGTGTGGGCAAGCACACCGGCGGTCTGAACGCTCCCTATTATGACTTCGTCAACAACAAGTCGTTGGATATTCCAGGCGAGACCCACGTGGTGATTGGTGATATCGGCGATGACAAGACTTTCGCCAACGGCAAGCCCGCCATCCAGCGTAATGCCTACGGCGGTGGTGAGGGCGGCTCTATCTATGGCACGGCCAACCTGACTATCAACAATGGTATGATAGGTTACCGCTACAAGAACACAGCCACCGGCGACGCTTCTGCCAGCTATGATTATGTCCCAGAACTCGATGACAAGTCCCCCGGTGACAACGTGCTCGATGGCAGCGGCAACGCCTTTGGCGGCGGTTATATCCTCAATAGCTACGTGGACAACACCCATGTGAAGATGTTTGGTGGCCAGGTCCGCGGCTGCCTCTATGGTGGTGGCGAGGTAGGTCCTATCGGACGCGGAACAATCAGGTACAAAGACACCTACTCGACCTCAGGTATCGTGAACGGGAAGGCCCGCATCTTCAAGGCCGGCAAGACCCACGTAGAGATGTTCAACGGTCATGTGCTGCGCAATGTCTTCGGCGGTGGCCGAGGCGTGGACAGCTGGGGTGGCGATGGCACCTACTCCATGAAAGAGGAAGTGCTGGCAACGCTCGACAAAGACTGCAAGGGCTTCATCTTCGGCCAGACAGAGGTAGACATCTACGGTGGTGAAGTCGGCACGAATGAAGGCATGGCCTATAACTTCGGTAATGTCTTCGGCGGCTGCGATGAAGGTACCGTCTATAGCGCCTACGAGAATAGCGACGGCACATTGGGCTATGGCGAGAAGATAGGTGTGCGCTATGGCAGCGACCCTCATGAAGGGTATTATTTCAAAAAAGAGAATGGCGCTTTCCTTACAGAAACGGTTGCAGGAGAAACGCATAATATCTACACCGAGGACTGCAAGGTGCTAGTGGAGCCCTGGCTGCAGGTGAAGACCACTCCCATCACTTACGGCGGCAAGACCTATGCTGTTGGCGATTATATCCCCACCGATTACCTGAACACGCTTAAAGCCAAGACCTCAGATGGCTGGCCAGCCGGTTGGGATAATGTCGATGCAGGAAAGAATGTGACGATCGATGCCAAGGAGGTCTTCCAGGAACGCGGTATCATCATCCACAACGCCGTGTTCGCAGGCGGTAATATTGCCTTGGGTAGCAGCTCCGTGAGTGCCAATGAGACGACCGTCTATGGCAACGCCACGGCTTCTATCCACGATGTCTATAACCGTGACCTCATCACCATCGGCACGGGTCACACGGGCGGTCTGTATGGCGACGGTAACCTGACGCTGGTCGATGGCTATCGCGAGTTGAACATCACCAACTACGGTACCGACAAATACCATCTTGCCAATGTGTTGGCCAAGAATCTCTACGATAAACTTCCGGCCCGCGAGCAAGCCTACTATGAAGTGAAGTATAAGTGCATCGCCGAAAATGGATGCACTGACATAGAAAATACCACCTATAAAAATGGCTCCATCGTACCCCATGACGAGATTGTCGCCTTGTTCACAGACAACAATGGACATTCTTTGAAAATCAAGGATGATGGCTCTATTGCTACCGATGGTACTGGAACGCCTGCTCTTATAGAGAATGACGCCCACCAGTTAGTAGTCCCCAACCCCCTTATCTGGCAAGAGAACGGTGTGGTCTCCACCTACGCCGGCCGTATCATGAACACCATCCAGCGTGCCGACTTCTGCGGTGTCTTCGGCAGCCGCATGGTGATGAAGGGTGCCCGTGACCGTGTGACGGATAAGGAAGACAGCAAGCTTTACACCATCAACCGTGTGCGCGAGGTGTCGCTGAACAAGATGGATACCCCCGCAGGCGATACAGGTGATAATGCCTCTCACGGCAACTACTTCGGCATCTACAGCAACGTGAACTTCTTAGGTTCCCTGACCAGCGATGTGGATTTCCACACAGGCGTCCGCACCACCAATGCTGATCTCTTAAAGAATCCCAAACTTGCGCCAAGAACTGCTACTGAGACTTTTGAGGAATGGAAGGCATACCACATCAAAGATCGCATGCGTAACAACGGTACCTGCCATAACCAGTTGGCCCTGGCCTCTGGCGTCTATCTGGAGCTGACCTCCGAGAAGAGCACGGGCACCACCATTGATAAGAAAGACTGGGGCCTGATTACCGGTGTCGTAGAACTCGACCTCATCAATGTCTCTACTGGTGTCGGCGGCGGCTACGTCTATGCCAAGAACCAGCATGGCGAACGGATAACGGGCCATCAGAACACCACTCTGACCAAGCTGAACAAGAATGCCGCAAGCAAATTTAACTGGGATTACAAGACTGCCGACGGAGACAGAGTAGAATGGGAGACCTCCGGTAACTTCATCCACGGCTCCCAGACCATCATCGATGACTGCTACAACATCAGCAATAGATACCTATCAGCAGACGGCGTTCCCGCCCACTACTGGTACATCGCAGGCTCTGTCTATGTCTATGACCAGTATATCATGGCTCATACCGGTTCGCCCAATGCCTACAGCAAGACCGTAGAACTGCCCATCACCATCAATGCCGCCTCGAATGGTAAGATGACGCTGATGGACGTGCAGCCCAACTTGTATGCTTACTATTCCAGTTATAGCAATCCGACCATTAATACGCCATTGACGGATAATTCGAAGGTTGTCATCAACAATGTGGAATACCACCTGAACGACCCCATCGACTACTGGGAATGGAAGAAGCTGCCCGCGTCAGAGCAGAAACTGTTTGTGGAGGAGACCTATGTCGTGCGCAGCGACTGCAAGATTGGTGAGACTATCTATCCTGCAGGCACCGTGCTCCTGCCGAGCAAATATAACGAGTTGTCAGGGAATACAACCGTTGTCACGAAGTTGGAAAAGAACGAGACCGGCGATTACGTGGTTGTCAAAGACAAAGACGACCATGATGTCACCCAGCTCTTCACGGAGGTATTCCGTTCCTCCAACAATCTGAGCCACACCACGGGCTACCTCCTCACCTACGATGTCACCAACCCCGAAATCTGGAAGCCTTGGTACACAGAACTCACCGGTGATTCGAGAAGCAATAAGATTACTTCGGCGGAATATAATGCTCTGGCTAAAGAAACCAAAAAGGATGGCGAAGGTAATACTATCAAAGGACAGGATGCCTACACCGAAGGTCCTACCTATACGCCCAATGCGACCGGCCTCTACGGGCAGCGTAAATATGAGGATGGTGATATCATTCCTAATGATATTTACAACACCTATACAAGCATTAATACCGACTACATTCCGAATTATGGTAAATCAGAGGGCTCAGAGGGTTACGATGAGAGCAAGAAACAGGCAACCTTCGTACCTGCTTATGTAGTGACTAAGGAATACTCCTCCACAGGTCTGCACTTCTACGAGGGTGCTCCCATCTCTGAAGCCACAGCCAACAGCCTGGGCGCTGGCTATGCAGCACCGGCCTATGTCTGCACCCATACCATCGAACTCTCGGGTACCGATTATATCTATGTCAATGACCTGATGACCGAGTCCGAGAAGACGACGTTGCATAATCGCTTCAAGGCGGGTGGTCCAGAAGAGAACCTGAGTATTGCCAAGGAGATTGAAGATTTGATTGTGCCCGCATACTATTGTACAAGTGACGGCCTCTATGGTGGCGAAGTCTTTTATCAGGGCCAGAACTACCGTGCTTTGGGCGTCTGGAGCTCAATGTCAGAGGCTGACCGTAGTCACTTCACCTTCAACTACGACGCCCTTGACCTGCTCATCGATCCTACGTATGGCATTACTCATCCAGAAGGTACCCGACTCATGCAGAAGGAAGGTACGAAGTACCAGTATGATGGTTATGACGCCTATAGTGATTCTTATGAGGAGAATATGATCTATTCACTCTCCAAACCTATCGACTACACGGCAACATACGATGATAATACCACTTTGACAGTAGAATCAGCGGTCACTGTGAAGAGACCTGGATCATCAGAACCAGTATCCACCACCGATATATTGAAGAACGATGAACTCTCTCGCACAGTCTACGAGTCTCTGCCCAACGAGCAGCGCCACTACGCTCCCATTAAGGTGAACGTTGGCGACGTTGTGAAGGACACCTATACTGTCTATGTAGTTAAAGAAGGATTCGTCCATATCGAAACACCATACGCCGTAGGTGCCACACTTACCGATGAAGAGTTTACAGCACTGGCCTCCGAGGAGAAAGCGCATATCACTACGCTGACCTTCTCCAAAGGTGATCTGGATCCTGTGAACAGTAATCCTGCGGCAAACACCTCATACAACTTCTATTATTGCCGCGAAAGTTACAAGGTAAATGAAAAGGGTATGGGCCGAAATGTGAAGAGTATCAAGGGTGAAGGCAGTGGTACTACCTACGATACAAATGCTGCCGTGCCTCAGGGTGCTGTGATTGCCGATGGCGATTACACTGCTTTAGTCAACAAGCAGAAGAACTTCACCATCCACGGCGTATCGCCGATGGAGACAAGCACGCTGTATGTAAGCCGCGAGAGTGATATCAACGACCTCTCCAAGGAGAAGATTATTACCGTCATCTACAAGTACGACTACGAGGAGAGCGATGAATCCGGCCTGCATGTCACCCCGGTGAGCGAGCGCCACATCGTGAACATCCATATCCAGTTCGAGAGCGGTGTGCCTATCGTGGAAGACATCAAGGCTCCGAACATTGTACTGCCCGGCACCAGCATCACGATGCGTGTGCCCACGGTGACACCGGGTGCCTACGAGATCCTCGGTGGCGGTTGGGAACTCTTCGAGAAAGACTCCTATGCCGAGAGCCATACTAACGGCACGCCGTATAAGCCCGCCGTCGATTCGCTCTACTGGTATCAGGATGGCTTCCTGCTGGCCTACTACGCCAAGACCTATCTGGGTAAGACCTACTCCAACGCTGTTCCTGTCAGAGTGGCCAACTACCACGACCTGAAGTCGGTGATGAACGACAAGACGAAGCACTTGCACGTTGACTACGACCGCAGCCGCCTGAAGCGCGACAGCAAGATATACATCAACGACTACACCAGCAGCGACATGAACGGTCTCGACCTGTTCAAGGACTTCTATGACCTGAGTCTGGTGACCAGTTCGAGTAGCGACTACGAAATAGAGGACGGCGTAATTACGTCCGTTGGAGTTGGTGGCAACAGCAATCTTGAAGGCCACACACTCCTCAATACCGAAGTGCGTAGAATAGACAATAAAGATGTGATGGTCGGTGTGAAGGCCGGCACCAATTTGGAATTCTTCCTGCGCACTGATATCGAGCACGAGGATGATCCTGCGGTGGCCAATGAGTGGACGCCGATTGGCAACGATGCAGAAACCTGCTTCAACGGCACCTTCCATGGAGATGGCCACACCCTCAGAGGTCTGGACAACTCGTTGTTCGGCCACCTCTGCGGCAGCGTCTATAACCTTGGTGTCATGGGTTCCTTCACCAGTGCCGGTGTAGCCGACACGGGCGAAGGTTATATAGAGAGTTGCTGGGTGAAGACCACAGGCCCTGCCTCCGGCGTCAAGGCTGTCTTCGGCAATCCCACGGGTAGTGGTTACCAAATTGTCAACAGCTACTATTCCGACACCAATAACGGCTACACAGCAGTCACAGCCTCCGAGGAGCCGCCGTTCTTGGTGCCAGCACCAGGAGCAGCCACCGAGATGCCCGATGCAACCTTCTACAACGGTGAAGTGGCCTACGACCTCAACAGCTTCTACCTGAATAAGCGTTACTACGACAAGAATGATCCCGGCGAAGGAGCCCGTTCCTTCAGGTTCTGGCCGCTCAACGCCGACGGTAGCCGTGCCGACGTGCCTGCCACCATCACCTATCCGTCTGTGGCTACGATTGCACCATACGGCGATGTGAGCTATGTGGAGGAACGCTTCGCCGACGGCGACTTCGTCTTTGCGGCCGGTGAGATTCCGACAACGGAAGATGAACGTCACATGGAGGTGACCACTGTAGATTCACAAACGGGAGTGGAAACAAAGACCGACTACTACTATCCCATCTGGCCCGATGACTATCTCTTCTTCGGACAACGCCTGAACTATGGCTACGCGATGTCACCGCATCAGGATGTGCCGACAGCGATTGTGCGAGCCAGTGGCCGCCTGGCTCAGAACGCGCAGGCCAACCGCGTCTATCGTGCTCCGGCTTATTACCGCAGCAAGGAAATGAACGCAGCACACTTCAACCCGAATGCCTATCTGGCACAGATATCCCAAGACGGCACCAAGGAGGCACACCCGAACATGACCGCCATCGACTTTGCTGGACATAACAACACCAATGAGGTGAATGGAACTTATAAGCTTGGTTGGGACGACGACACGAACTGGTTCTATCTGCCATTGCTCGACGACGACGGTCTGCTGAGCATCGTCAATATCGATGAGACACAGAACCTGCTCGTCTATGCCCCCGCCACGAGCGGCGACGGTTATGTCAACGGGCAAACCCACGAAGTGCTGACCAGCTACTTCATCGAACCCAAGTATAATGACTACTACGACAACAGCAATGGCTACCGCCTCGTAGGCGAAAGCACGGCATCCATCCATGGCCACCTCGTGCAGAGCGACCTTACGACCACCAACGACCATCTGCTCGTAGATAAGCAGGACTTCAACTGCCCGATTCCGTATCGCTTGGGCGACGAGTACCTGATGTGGTACCAGCGCAAGTCCGACAATCAGGAATATGTCGATCTCAAGAATGGTTGGCAGGGCATCAGCATCCCGTTCACGGCAGAACTCGTGACGACGCATCAGAAGGGTGAGATTACCCACTTCTACCAGGGCAGCACCAAAGGCCACGAATACTGGCTGCGTGAGTACAGCGCTATTGGTGAAGGCAGCACCACCTCTGAGGCGCTGGCCACCTTCAACTATCCCGCTGCCACAGGTACCACCAAGACTGACCGCAACAGCTTCCTCTGGGATTACTACTACAAGAACGAGTCCGTTCACAACCAAAAGGACGAGAACGCCGACACCTATCTGGAGTACAGAACATATTATAAGGACGCGCGCACGTATCCCGGCTACCAGTTGCTCAGCACCGCTACTCCGTACATCATCGGCTTCCCTGGCGAGACCTACTACGAGTTCGACCTCAGTGGTAATTTCCAGGCCCAGAACACCGCCGAGACTCTTGAGAAGATCGGTAAGCAGGTCATCACCTTCGCTTCCAACAAGGGCGAGAGCATCGGCGTGAGCGATGATGAGACAAAGACCGGCGTTGTGAAGATATACGAAGGAGCAAAGGATTTCACCGTCACCTTCAAGCCCAGCTACATGAATGAAGTGCTGGAGAACGGCCAATATGCAATGAACCATGATGGCAATGCCTACGTGAAACTCGACGACGAAACGGCTACTTCATGGAATACAACGGGCGCTGAATACACCTTCGCAGATGAAGACGCATTTATTGCCGCAGTAGCAACTGAAGCACTGTACACCGATGCAGCAGGTACGACACCGCTTACATGGGCCGTATATAACGCCACCACAGAAAGCAAGGCTGCCACCTACTACAAGCGCACCACTGTGAAGACGACGGCTAACGATACCCATGGCGTGACGCCCGCACTCAGTGCCTTCCGTCCGTACTTCACCGCGCAAATCTCCGGTTCCGGCGTGAAGCGCCAGCTGCCCGGCCGCATCGTCTTCAGCAGCACGAACGGCAGCGAGTTTGAGGGAGGTCCTGAGTCCGCCCTCGATGGCACTCTGGAAATCTTCTCCCGTGGCCGCAACATCGTCACCAGGTCGCACATGAAGGAGCCCACCACCATCCGCATTGTCAATGCCGCTGGTATCACCCTCTCTGACTTCGTTCTGCCTGCCGGCCAGACTATCGAGACCCCCGTCCACATGCCAGGCGTCTACATCGTGAACAAGAAGAAACTGAGTATTAAATAATAAATAATGCCTCTGCCGCACCAGGGACAGCTGGTTGAAAGAAACAATATGAAAACTACATATATCGATATGAAACGCAATATGATTGTTAACGGTAAGTTTACAGACATCTATTCATTCGTAAAGAACATACTATTCCTGATGGTGCTGATGACCTTCGGGGCCAGTGAAGTGTGGGGACAGAGTGCGACACTTCCCGATGGTGATGGCTATTACTACATCATCAATATGGAAGCTGCCAATGGTGGACATACATATAACAAGGATCTGGCTGATAACTGGTATTTGTGTCCTATCGAAGGCGATTATGACTATCTTCATTGGCAAAATGATCGTGAAATGCCTTTCATAACCACGAACAAGGAAGGGCGGTTACCAAAGTATTTGTGGAGAGTTGTAAGAAATGGAGATTATTATTATATCATACATGATATAGATAACAAATACCTTACAGCAAATGATTATCCTGGTGGTGATGACAAAAACACACGCCGTCGTGTACACATTCAGAAAGAGGTAACGACTAAAGCTTCATTCAAGCTTACGGCCAGCGGCACCACATCTTATGGGACATCTACTTATAATATTTCTTCACCTTCTTATGGTGATGGCAATCTTCTGAATCCAGCCGGTAACAACAATGCTAACTATGGTCAAAACAATAACAGGGCCGGTCTTATAGGCTTCTTTTCAGACAACGCAGGTTCAAGATGGTTCTTTGAGTTTGTCAAGAAGTGTGTGACGCCAGAAATCACGGTCGTTGGTGGAAATGTGACGATTACGACTGTGACACAGGGAGCGACCATCTATTATACGAATGACAATTCTGATCCTGCGACCTCCGGTACAAGACAGGAATATTCTGCTCCTTTTTCATTAGGGTCTGCAACAAAGATCAAGGCCATAGCCATAAAAGCTGATTTAGAAAATTCTGATGAGGCGGTATATAATTCTACAAAATGTCAAGTGCCTACCATCACCTTAGATAAGTCGGATGGCTCAACGACTATCACTCCTAACGCAGCAGACGAAGGTGCTCACATTTATTATACGATAGATGGTACCACACCTACTACGCATTCTACAGAATATACGGGGCCGTTTACACTTTCTGTTGATGCCACTGTTCTTAAAGCCATCGCAGCCTTTGCCGCTGATGGGAGTGATAGATCAGATGTCGCAGAGCAAACGCTTACAAAATTGGCACCTCCCACATGGTCGAAGAGTGATGCAACTGTAACCATTACCAAACCCACAAAGGAATCGGACGGAACAACGGACTTAGTGGGGCCTGATGCTGTTGAAGTGCGTTATAACCTAAACAATAATAACCCGACATCGAGTTCTACGCTATATGAAAACGCCATCACTTTGTCCGTAGATTTTAATCAAACGATTATCAAGGCTATAGCCTATAAGGCAGGATATGTCAAATCTGACGTAGCATCATTAAGTATTGACAGATGTGCCACACCAACCGTCACCAACCATGGCGACGGAACCGTCACCTTCAGTTGTGCCACAGACGAAGCAACTATCAGATATACTTACAGCACTACTCTAACGGCACCAAGTGATCCCAAGCCGACCTCTACGGTGGCCATTGGAACTTTCGATTTGCCTGAAGGAACAAAGATTGTCAAGGCGAGAGCGTTTAAAGCGGGATTCGCTCAATCATCAGTGTTGACCTACACTTTACCGAAGTTCTCCATGCCGAAAATCACATATCATGAAGGTACAATAACGATTACCTGTAAATCTGGTGGAACGATCTACTATACGACTTCTGAAAGTGGAACGCCTAGTACTCCCTATCCTGAAGGAGGATTCTCTCTCGGAAGCGCCACTGTTGTCAGGGCTTATGCTACCCATATCGGATATCTTGATTCCGATATAAGAACATGGATACCCGCTACACTCATTACGTCAGCAAGTGAAGTCGATCTTGATGACCCCGAAGGCAACTATATCATCGATGGTAGCTTCTCTGGTACTATAGGTACTGCTGCAAAGCCCTTTAAAGGGACCCTTGACGGTCAAGGAGTCGTCATTTCAGGGCTTACAGCCCCTGTGGTGGCTTATGCTGACGGTGCCATCATCAAGAACGTCATCCTCGACAACGTCACCATTAGTAGCGGCTCTACCGTTAACGTTGGAGGAGATGATAAAGTGGCAACTGGTGCCATTGCCAACGTAGCTACAGGTGCCACACGTATCTATAACTGTGGCGTACTGGCTTCGAGCAGTACCGTGGAAAAAGATGATGAGGGTTATTACAAGATAAAGACTAACACTTGTAGCAGCACGATCTCCGGAACTGTTTATGCAGGTGGAATTGTCGGTTTCCTTGATGGTAGTTCACGCGTCATCAACTGCTTCAGCTATGCCAATATCACCGCTGGAAGTTTTGTAGGAGGCATCGTGGGTTGGAACAACGTGGCTACCAACGCAAACAGCAATGATACAGACCACTTCCTCAAGACCATGGTGATGAACTGTATGTTCTATGGCGACATCACGGGTGGTACGAATAAAGCCCCCATCTATAATGGACAGATTATCACCAATCGTAAAGATGCATCAGGTGTCAGCAACTTCAACTATTTCAGTGAAGCAGCATCCTATGTGGAGAATAAAAACATTGATACTTATAACTGTGCCTTGATGGCTGAGACTCGCTTTTTGCAGCGTTTTGAATTCTTCCGTCATCTACTCAATAGTAACCGTGCCTTGGCCGCATGGTGGGCAACAAACGATGCAGGCAACAAGGACGAGATGATGAAATGGGTGTTGGAGCCTTCACAAATAGGTGAGCCTTCACAAATAGGTTATACAATCCCTTATCCCATTCTTAAGGCGCCATTCGATGATGATAATAATGTTATTCAATATGCGTCAGTAGTCAATATCGATGCAAAAAACGCAGAAGCTATTTCTGACGATGCCGATATAGCGAAGACACAACGTAATCAGGGACGTAAGTTAGGAACACTATCCGTAACCATTCAGCCGGGCAACGGTGAACAGTTCTATGCTCCTGACGGAGCTTCCATCACCACCTCGTTGCTAACACTGAATATTACCGACAAAGACCCAGACCATTTTAATTTCAACTACGGAAAGGTGCAGTTGCCTTACTACAACGATGTAGGCACGGGTAACTATACTGATAACCGCGTTGTGACAGGTTGGAAGATTGTTAGCATCACTGGCGGCAATGCAGGCTCGTACTCAACGGGCAGTGACGCGACAGCCAATGCCGAGGGCGTTATTACCTCAGCCCCCTATAATTTTGCTGATCGCAACTGCACCAATAAAGACCTATATTCCGTCAGCGGTCGCATCTTCAATCAGGGTGCCTATTGGGATGTGCCGGAAGGGGTAACAGCCATCACCATCCAGCCCTACTGGGCCCAGGCCCGCTATTGTGCCGACGACTATCGCGATAGGGTTTATGACCAGAATATGGGTAGCGGTAGTTACGTAACATGCGTTGGTGGCGGAAAATTGTTCAATAACGGTGATTCCTGGGACATCAATGGTAGTTTGCAGAAAGTGTATACTACTATCGGCAACGCGGTGGGTCAGATGACTATACAGGGTGGTGTCTATGACAACGCCATCGTTCTCGTTGGCAACGTCCATAGCAACAGTATTTCTAATGATAAAGTTAATAAGCCCTATACCATTATGTCTATCGACCTTGACAAGGACAACGAACCGGATTACTCATATATCCTTCGTTTTGATAGTCGTGTTCGCTTGCATCCTGTCAGGGTGGACTTCTTGAATATTATCGGTCTTGGTATGGCGCAGAAGTCCACTGGCGGTACAGGTACTTATAACTTTGGTATCTTGCAACCTTTAGGATGGTTTGAATCGACTAACACATCACTTTTCCGTTTCACTCAGTTTGAGTATGATAAATTGGATAGAGTGAGCAGTCCTATGATTTTGCATGGTGGAGTCATTGAACAATGGGTGACAGTCGGAGGAGCAGAAGATTTCAATTTAGAAGGTAAAACGGTTAGTTACTACCATGTGGGGGGCAATGTGTGGTTTAAGGAGTTTCATATTGGAGTGCATCAGGATAAAAACACATACGATGCAGGTAAAAATCCTAACCCAGACCAGTTTATCAGTCCTCATCCTCCCATCTCAGTCACTGGTGGTGACTTTAACGAATTCTATCTGACTGGTCTATATAATACCCCCAATAACAATTTTGATGACAATGCCGAATGTTACATAAACGGAGGTCGCTTCGGCAAGGTGGCTGGCACAGGTATGCAGGGAATAGGCAATTTAACGAACCACACCAACGGTAATATTATCTGGCAGATAGACAATGCCGATATTGATGAGTTTTACGCAGGTGGTATTAATGCTGCCCATATCGCAGAGGGCAACATTACGACCGTCATCTCAAACAGTCGGGTCGATCAGTTCTGCGGCGGTCCCAAGTTTGGCGATATGAATAGCGACAAGAAAGTGGTCACCACTGCTACCAACTGCACCTTCCGAGCCTTCTTCGGTGCCGGCTACGGTGGTAATTCCTATAATCGTAGATATCCTTCCAACAAAAATAATGTAGTAGGTAATATTAACTGGAACAATTGGGTTAATGAGCAATATACCCAGAAGTATGACGGTGCTTATAAAGGTGTAGAGACACGAATCGACTATCAGTTCATTCCGATGTCTAACAACTACCAAAACGTAGCCCGTCTGATTGTCGAACATGTCAGTTTCTCTCTGGCAACCTCGTATGATGTCACGTCAAAACTCACTGGTTGCACTATTACACGCAATCCTCTTGGAAGGCTCACTTTTTCTGATGACTTTAAGTGCCTTGGCAACTTCTATGGCGGCGGCAGCTTGGGCAAAGTGGAAGGGCCTGTCAGTTCCACGCTCACCAATTGTACGGTGGAAGGCAATGTGTTTGGCGCGGGCTACTCTGCAACCTTGCCCACGGTTGAAGTAATGAATAAAGGTGGATTTCAAACGGCACCTTTTTATGACGGCAACCTCGGTGTATTTTTTGAGCCAGAGTTTCCTGCAACTGTTCCCTACACATGGAAACATAGCGATGTAACGGTCAATAGTACCGCTACTGCGATTGATACGGAACATCACTATCTCTACACCACTGAAAATTTAAACAAGGACAACCTCGGCTCCGTGAGTGGCGCTGTCACCCTAACCATCACCACCAGCGGTGAAAGCGGGACCAGCACGATAGGTACGAATGGAGTATCCACCACTGGCTATGTCTATGGCGGTGGAGACGAGAGTGCAGTCAACAATACCACCACCCCCACCGACGCTAAGACTACCGTCACCATCCAAGGTAATACGACGGTGCATGGCGACGTCTATGGCGGCGGCAACAAAGGTGTAGTAAGCGGCAGTACAAAGGTGAACATCAAGTAACGATAAAGATCGAAAGACTTATGATATACAGGAAAAGACATATACTGGCCATTCATATTCTGTTGACAGCCCTGTTGGCAGGTAGCAGTACCACCCTCTATGCAGATGGTGGTGGAGTCGTCATCAAGGGTTCTGTCTATGGTGGCGGCAACGAAGGAGAAGTCCAGGATCAATCTGACGTTATAATAGAATCCGGAACCATTGAGAAAAACGTCTATGGTGGCGGTAACAATGCTGATGTATTGAAGAATGTCACCGTGACCATGAATGCCGGCACAGTGAAAGGTAACATCTATGGCGGCGGTAATTTAGGCGATATAGGTACGATTGACAAAACAAATCCCAGAGCCTATGCTTGGACAGGTACAGATGGCAATGCGAATAGCGCTGCAGATCCTTATGCTGCCACGAATACGGGGACCACTTATGTGGAGATTACCGGTGGTACGGTAGGTCCCGACACGCCGACCGACGAACAACCCGGCAATGTGTTTGGCGGCGGCAAGGGTGTGGCAGACGATTTCTGGTGCGAGAAAGGCATGGTCTATAGCTCTACGGTCATCATCAGTGAGGGCAAAGTTAATGGCAACGTCTATGGTGGCGGTGAGGTTGGTCGCATAGAGACAGACACCCGTGTCACCATAGGCCCAGAAACTGGAACAACGGAAACGCTACGCGTCAAGGGCAACGTTTTCGGTGCCGGTAAGGGTAAAGAAACCCATGGTTACTCGGCGCTGGTGCGCGGCAACACGTATGTCACCGTTCAGAATGGTCCTCAGGTGGATCATAATGTCTATGGCGGTGGCGAGATTGCTTCGGTAGGTAAATACAACGTTGACTCGAACGGTATGCCGTATTCCATGGTGAATAACGGTTCCGGAAAGTGTAACGTCAATATCCCGGGCGCCACACATATTTTAGGAGACATCTTCGGTGGTGGTAAGGGTATTGCACCCTTAGCAGATTATATCGATAATGAAACCTATACGATGGAAGATAAGCCCAAACGCATGACGCTTGATGGCGAGGGACAAAGTATCTGGCAAGAATATACAAAAAGGGAAGATTATTTTATTTATCTTCAGACTTTAGCCTTGGCTACCCAGACCTACGTGCTCATCGATCCGGGAGATGCTGTAAGCGTCGTCCAATCCACGAAGGGTAACGTCTATGGCGGTAGCGAGAATGGCCTGGTTCAGCATAGTGCCGACATAACGATTCAGGGCAACTGCCAGATTGGTGACGAACTGAATGCAGAGTCCGGTAACATCTATGGCGGTGGCAAGGGACTTGAAAACGTGGAAGGTGCAGGACTGGTGGGCGGAGACGCCACCATCAACATCAATCGTGGCACCATCCTCAGCTCCATCTATGGCGGTGGTGTGTTGGGTGCTACCAAAGGTAATGTCACCGTCAACATCAATGGCGGCACTGTGAACCACAATGTCTATGGCGGTGGTGCTTATGCCCATACGAACACCAGCAACTGGAGCCAGTACGTGGAGGCTTCAGATATCCACGCAGGTGATGATTTGGCGGGGACGCTATATGAAATGTCCTTCGGCGGCATCTATACGGTAACAGAGGACACGAAGGCCCTCTTGGATAAGACCTATTACCGCAAAGAAGATGCGGCCACATGGGCCAACCCCACTGAGAAGTCTGCGCTCTATACCACCCATGTCAATCTTCGTGGCGGCGTCATCGAAGGTGATGCCTATGGCGGTGCCTTGGGTGACAACACACATGAGCCTTACGTGTATGGTAACATCTTGGTGGATCTGAATGGTAAGACTTGTACAGACGGCAGCACAGTTACGGATAAGGCCTCGACAGACAAGGGTTGCGTCGTAACCCAGGTCTTTGGCTGTAACAACGCTAATGGCACACCTATGGGCGATGTACTGGTGCATGTCTATGCTACGCAGAACAAGGATGCTTCAAAGGTGGATATCAGTAAGAAGTTCGTGAAAGAGGATATTGATTTGAGTAGCGAAACGGATGTTCCCACCTTGAAAGGTTATCTCGCAGATCAGATCAAGGTAGCCACTGAAATCGAGGTCCCAACGACTTCTTCTCAAACTGTTTATGACAATGCAGACGCAACAGCAGATGCTGTCAAGACAGCCATCACAGACCTTACAGCTGCAATTCATACGGCTGCGAACACAGATGCTAAATTGGAAGCCATCAACACCGTCCGCTATGACGTCAACGCCGTCTATGGCGGTGGTAATAAGGCGGCTTACAACCCCGTCGATCCTGCGACCAACAAGACACAGGTACTGATAGAGGGTTGTGAATACACCAGCATTGACTATGTCTATGGTGGTGGTAATGCTGCCCCCGTTCCTTCTACGGAGGTGACGGTGAACAGCGCCTATGAGATCAATACCCTGTTTGGCGGCGGTAATGGTAAGAGCACGCCCTCATTTACCAATCCCGGTGCTGATGTGGGTATTATCAATAAGGCGGCTTATGACCTCAATCCCGCTGACGGACTCTATGGTACAGGTAAAGCTGTGTCCAAGCTGTATGGCGGTGAGATTCATGTGGTCTATGGCGGTAGCAACGAGAAGGGTAACATCGTTGGAGGCACCAGCATCGAAGTCGACAAAGCAGGTTCCAGTTGTGAACTGAAAGTGGGTCAGATTTATGGTGCCGGCAACAATGCCGAAATGGACGGTGGCACAGACATCGTCATGGGTTGTATGCCAGCAGGCGTCATCGAAGAAATCTACGCCGGTGCCCGTAATGCCGATGTGGCAGGCGATGTGAAGCTGACGATTACCAGTGGAACGTTTGGCCGCGTGTTTGGTGGCAACAAGCACGGTGGTAAGCTGCAAGGCTCCATCACGGTGAATGTCGAAGAAACAGGTGACTGTGACCAGCCGCTCATCATCGGTGAGCTGTATGGTGGCGGTAATCTGGCCGACTACTCGATCTATGGCTATGATGCCTCTACGGGTGCGGCAAAAGAATCTGGCAGCAAATTGTACGCAGACCCGAAGTTGAATATCCATGCCTTCACCAGTATTGGTGGCATCTATGGTGGTGGCTACCGAGCCAAGATGGTGGCTAATCCTACTGTGGATATCAATGTCGTGAAGGGTAGCCATTATAATGACGATGATCTTGTCGCAGGAACCATACCGAATATTCCGCTCCAGAAGAAAGATGGGTCAGGCAACATCGTTGACGACGGAACCACGACATTAAATTATCCCGCCCATACCAAGGGAACAATTGGTTCCATCAACAATGTCTTCGGCGGCGGCAATCTGGCTCCCATCGTCGGTAATGCCACGGTGAATATCGGCACAGAGACAAAGATATACTTTAAGACCGAGCCTACACAATTCAGAGATCCTGAGAATCCTACCACGCCCTTGACGGCGGTCGCAGGAGGAACCTACGCTGGGTCGTATGAAGCTACCGTCGAGGGTGCTATCATCAAGGGTAGCGTCTATGGTGGTGGTAATGAGGCTGATGTCAGTGGTAATACACAGGTGAACATCTGTGCGAAGAAGTATGATGCCACCGAATACCGACGCGTAGCACCGGGTACAGCCGGTGTGACCATCGACCATGATGTCTTTGGTGCCGGTAAGGGTGTCGCCAGTGATGTCAGAACGGCGCTGGTATCCGGCAATACCACCATCGTGATGATGGGCGGCGAAGTGAAGCAGAGTGTCTATGGCGGTGGTGAACTGTCGCAGGTAGGCGGCAACACCGAAATCACTGTTAGCGGCGGTACTATTGGTACTCCTATGGATGGAGAAACCAGGTATGGCGGTGAGAAATGGGGTAATATCTATGGTGGTGGTAAGGGTAATACGACGAATGTCCGCTCCGGCCTTATCAAGGGTAACACCACGATCACGGTCCAAGATCTTGTGGCTACAGCAGACAATGCTGAATATTATGGTGTTTCCGCAGGTACTGTGGTGAGCTCACCAACCATCCTGCATAGCACTTATGGTGGCGGCGCCCACGGTTCGGTGGGAACTTATACCTATACCGATGAAGCTGCTCCAAATACATCCATTAGCGGTTACACTTCCGGTGGTACGGCCACTATCAGGATCTTAGGTGGCACCATCGGTTATGATGGCCACGATAATGGTATGGTCTTTGGTTCCTCACGCGGTGATATCGACAGACCGAATACCATTTACGATAATGTGGCCTGGGTCTATAGTACCAATGTCATCATTGGTGGCGAAGGCTATAACCCACATATTAAGGGTTCCGTCTATGGTAGCGGTGAGAATGGACATACTTATCAGAATGCTTCGGTGGCCATCCATAGCGGTATGGTGGGTATCACGGAAACGATGAGCACAGATCCCGAAGGCGAGGGCGGTGCCAAATATCCTTATCGTGGCAACGTCTATGGTGGCGGTTGCGGTACGGACAAGTATTATGCTAATCCTGCCGATGAGACGCATGATGGTGGAGGTACTCTTTACAACATCAATGCAGGTATTGTCCGTGGAAACACCACGGTACTCATCGACGGTGGTCATGTGGTTCGCGATGTCTATGGTGCCGGTTCTATGGGTGCCGTGGGTGGTGCTACCAACGGTGGCGCTACCAACGTCACCATTGCCGGCAATGCTATCATAGGTGCAGAAAACAGCGGCGGCGGTTATGTCTATGCCGCAGCACGTGGTGCCTTGACTGACCCAGACAAGGCAACCGTCGGAAGCACCACCTTGAACATCAATGGCGGTACCATTTGGGAAAGTGCCTTCGGTGGCGGTCAGAACGGTCGCGTCAAGGGTAACGTAACGGTCAACGTCACCGGCGGTGTCGTGAAGAATGATGTCTATGGCGGCGGCGCATTGGCAGATACGAATACGGATAACTGGGATGCAACGAAATCTTCTTACGCCTATGAAGTTGTAGTTGGTCTTAAGCTTCATAAAGAAGCTCCAGACGCTGTAACTGGTGATGATGTTTCTGGTTATTGGACCAAGTCAGGCAGTTCTTATGTACAAGCCTCTGGCGAAGCTCAAAGCGGTGTCACGTATTATAAACAGAATGCTATCACAGGTGATTGGGCTACAGGAAAGAACGATCCGAGTACAGGAACTACTTACAAAACTGTCGTCAATCTGACCGGTGGTATCGTAGGTAATGCCTATGGCGGTGGCCTTGGACAATTGGGTACAGGTACACAATATAGTCAATCAGAATGTGATACACATAATGCCGCATTGTCAGGTTATATTGCCAGCGGAACAGTACTCGATGCAGGTCAAGCAACGTTAGTTAATAATGCATTAGGTTTAACTGGGGCGTATGCTTATGATGCATCTTCTGAGGATGTATCGAAAAAAACAATTACATCTGACCATGCAGCAGCCTATAACGCTACATTGTCTGGCTTTATTACCAGTGGTACGGCTCTCACTGCAGCTCAAGCTGCTGCCGTGAATGCAGACTTAGGTACAAGTTATACTACAGGCCAAACTATTTCTATTGCCGATGCATCGGCTTATAACCTGAAATCGCCAGGTTATAGGAAAACCACAGATTGGAAAGTGCATCCATCTGAAGGTACAGGGAATATAGAAGCCATGGTATATGGCGATGTGAAGATTACTGTTGGAGATCCAGACGATTCGTCCAAAGGTGCCACAGCCTTCACAAATAAATCGGATACGTATGGCAGCGGAGAGTCAGCCATTCCCATTCCCTTGACAGGACGTGTGTTCGGCTGTAACAATCTCAATGGCACTCCAAAGGGGAATGTGACCGTAACAGTCGTTAAAACCCAGCAGATAGACGACTTCAATAATTTTGTTTCTGGTCATATACCAACAAAACTTAATGAGAAATACGAGGTTCAGGGTGTATATGGTGGAGGAAACTTAGCACACTACCGACCTGCTGCCGGAAAAGAGACGAAGGTGATTATCGACGGTTGCGAAATAACCAGTATATCGAAAGTATTCGGTGGCGGTAACTCAGCTTCTGTGCCCTCCACGGATGTCGTTATCTTAGGGTCCTATTCCATTGGCTATGTCTTTGGCGGTGGCAATGGCTTCGACAAGGTCAAGATAGGTGACAATTGGTACGATAATGATGGTGCGCCAGTATATGGTGATGCATCGGCTATCGCTGTCGGCGGCAAAATCGGTGATGTCTTCAGCGGCAGTGACACCAAGGGTACCATCTATGGTTCTGCAACGCTCAGAATTGCAGGTAAAGACGATACTGGCTCCTATACTAGTTCTTGTCCTCTGCGAATCGTCAACTCGTACGGCGCCGGTCGAGGTGCAGACATTAATGGAGACGTTAACTTCATTGTGTCTGGTTGTACTGAAGCAGGCAGCAACATCGAATGTGTATATGGAGGTTCTTATGATGCCAATATCCGAGGTAATATTACGCTGACCATTACCAGTGGTATGTTCACGAAGGTGTACGGCGGTAATGACCACGGTGGTACTGTTGGCGGCAACATTGAAGTCAACATAGAAGAAACGGATAATTGTAATCCCATCATCATAGAGCATCTGTATGGCGGTAGCAACGAGGCGGCCTATCCCGGAACCGGAGCAAGGAATTCTTCAGGTCCGGTTCTCACTGGAAATATTACCGTCAACATCAAGTCCTGTACCCGAATAGACAACGTCTATGGTGGCAGTTATTTGGCACCAGTGAACGGTAATACTGCTGTGAACATCAACATGATAAAAGGATATTGGGCAGAATACAAATACGACCAAGCCATAACGTTCCCTCGTGATGAGATGGATATCACAAAAACAGATGCAGAATTAATCGCAGAATATGCCAAAGAGATCCCTAACATCAATACAATTTCCGTTAACAAAGAGGACAAAACCATCAGTTGTAAGGTAACTCAGAATTCGATTGGCTCCATTGGCAATGTCTTCGGTGGTAACAATGAAGGTAAAGTCCTTGGCAATGCGACGGTGAAAATTGGAAACTTAGAAACAGTCGGTATATTAAAGCGTGATGAACCTGGTGGAAAAATTGTAGATGAAAAAAATCACGAGATTTATAACACCGATGGAAAACTTAAACCGAATGCACATGTTGTATTCGTTAATAAAACGGTGGAAGGTGCAACTATCACCGGCAACGTTTATGGTGGCGGTAGTCTGGCTGATGTTCTGAAAAACACCAAGGTGTATATCTGCACAGATAACGGTACCTCCAGTGTTTCATCAACTTCAGCGGGTGTCAGCATTGATGGTAATGTGTTCGGCGGTGGTAAGGGTAATGCGCTCTTGTTCACTTGTGAGAAAGCTATGGTGGGAACGGTCGATCATGGGTACGATTTAGACGAAGGCAATACAGAGGTCGTCATCGGTGGCGGTTCGGTGAATGGTTCCGTCTTTGGCGGCGGTATGATTGCCCGCGTAGAGAACAACACGTCGGTGACGATAGGTCTCGGAGCTGGCAATTCTGGAACGAAGACCCCTGAAATCGGAGGCGACGTATTTGGCGCCGGCCAGGGTATCAAGACTCATGGCTACTCAGCGCTGGTGCGTGGAAAATCGACTGTCACCGTCGGAGGTGATGCTTGGGTGAAAGGCAGCGTCTATGGCGGTGGCCTTATGGCCTCGGTGGGTAGATTCTGGGTTAAGGGAACGCCTGGGGCAACTGACGCGCCTTCAGATTTACCTGATGGAATGCCGTATGCATTGAAAGACCCAGATCCGACCCATAAGAGTGGAACCTGTCAAGTCACCATCAAAGACTATGCCGAAATCGGCCCGAACGACATGCAGATGCCTACCTTCTCCGGCCACGTCTTCGGTGCCGGCAAGGGTGCTCTGCCTGAATATCATAGTTATACCGGTACTGACATACCCGAACGTATGCAGATAGGTAATTCATGGGATCCTTTTGAAAACGAAGCTGCTTATATCACATTTATTGAGACGCTGGGAATGAGCGCCGAAACCGATGTGACAATCCAAGATCACGCCTTTGTCAAAGGTTCTGTCTATGGCGGCAGTGAGAACGGGCACGTGCTGCATGACACATATGTGAAGATTCAGGACGCCTGTCAGATTGGTAATGGTAGTGGAACAGGTAGGAATGCTCGCTTTGACTGGAGCAGCGAAGATGCAGCGAACTTCTCTGAGTGTGCAAGCTGGCCGTATGGATTAGATACCAATGATGATGGTAAGAAGGATTTGTTCGCTCCATATGACAAGTTTGCTGATGCAACTGGTAAGTATTCGGATGGGATATCGGCTGAAGGAGGCCGTCCTGCTGGTTCCGACGGTCACACCTATTACGGCAACGTGTATGGCGGCGGCTCGGGTAAAGACCCGTACAGGCCTGGTAAATGGCTCCGTTCAGCAGGTAATGTAGGCGGCAACACTAAGGTCGATATTACCGGCGGTCACATCCTGACCAGTATCTATGGCGGTAACGAGATGACCGACGTGGGTCTCTACTCTAATGATGCTGTTCATGGTACACCTACAGTACCTGTATCAGGAGGTAAGTGTACGATTAACATGGTGGATGGCACGCTCGGTATTCCTCGCACTCCTGAGCGCATGATTGAGCATCCCGTGACCTGTTACCTCTTCGGAGCAGGTAAGGGTGACCAGCGCATTTTCTTCAACACATGGACCAATGTCATTGAGACCGAAGTGAACATCTCGGGCACAGCCCGCATCTATGGCTCAACATTCGGTGGAGGTGAGGACGGTCACGTCATCACAAACTCCACTACCAACATTGGCGGCACCGTAACAATCGACCTCAATGGCGATGGCGACACAGCTGACGAAGGAGAAACTTTCACAGCCCAAAGTGGACTGAAGATTGGCACCACTGGCACCTCCTACGTCGATGGTAACGTCTTCGGTGGCGGTCGTGGTTACTCGGGTACGGCTCTGACGGCAGGTAGCACTGGTGGTAACGTGACAGTGAATATTTCCGGTGGCACCATGCTCGGCTCCATCTATGGCGGTGGCCGTCTGGCATCTGTGGGTATCGACTTTACGCCTGTTGACGACCCCTCCTACGGTCAGCTGAAAGATGAAACAGGAACTGATGGCGACCCGACCTATGGTCATATCACCATAAATATCACTGGCGGTACTATCGGTACAACGACAGCAGGAGATAATGATCCTCACCCCGTGGGTGGTAATGTCTTTGGCGGCAGCATGGGACGTATCAAGTTGCTTAACGGTGACCTGAATCCGATATGGCCTAAGATGGCAGTTGCCAAACTGACAGACGTTACCATCAATGGTGAGTCGGTGCACATTATGAATAATGTCTATGGTGGTAGTGAGTATGGCGTTGTGCGCAACCGCACCACGGTCGAAGTTAAAAATGGTACTATCCATGGTCATGTCTTTGGAGGTGGCTATGGTAGTGACGAACAGGGCGAGACGACCATCACTGCAGGTGGCTACTCATCTGTTTCACCCGACCTTTCTTACACCTTCACCCCCATGATATGGACGGGCTGCGTCTCTGGAAACACGAATGTGAATATTTCTGGCGGTACGGTTAAGAAGAACGTCTATGGCGGTGGTGAATTCGCATCTGTGGGTCTTATCAACTTTAATAGTAGTGCAGACGGAAAGACCTACAACTACATCACGAAGCACTCAAGTATGACAGACGGCTTCGGACTGAGCTGGCCTTATGAATTCCAGTTTATCGTTGGCGCACCGCACGATGCAGAAAATGCAGGCGGTAAAACGTTAGGCGGTACGGCTACCGTGACCATTACTGGCGGAACCGTCGGTGATGGAGATAATCATGGATACGTCTTTGGCGGAAGTAAAGGACAGGTGGCCTTTGGCGATTTCAACAACATTGATGAGCAGCGCTATGTGGAGGCCTTCTGTGCCAACGTTCGCGAGACAAAGGTGACGATTAGTGGTTCGCCAACTATCAGAACGGTCTATGGCGGTGGTGAGGACGGACACGTCATGGAGAATACCAGCGTCACCATCAATGGCGGTACTATTAGTAATTCTGTCTTCGGTGGTGGTAAGGGTACCAGTACCTTTAAGTCGACGCTGTGGGATCCTGACAATGAAGGCCATAACAAGAAGGATCCTATTGATTCTTCGAAGGATTTGGTGGAAGATGTTCACAGCTGGACGGCTGGTAAGGTCTATGGAAACACCAATGTCACTATGAATGGTGGTAGTGTAGGCTGGTTCATCTATGGCGGCGGCAATATGGCTTCCGTAGGTAAGGGTAACTATTCCGGCGGAGCTGATGACTACTCGACTGCCGGCTATGGTGAGTTGCCATCTGCTACAGGTAATCTTTGGACGACTTCGTATCAGCCCGACCAAAACGCAGCAAATTATAACAACACCAAGGATTGGGCTTGGCACTTCCTGAACAGTGGTATCGCCACCGTTACCATCAAGGGCGGTACGGTGGGTGCGGCGAATGCAGGTTTAGAGAACTACATCCCCAAAGGCTCCGTCTTTGGCGGCAGCCGTGGTTATGTTGCAAAGTCTGAAACAAAGTCACCTCGCTATCGGTATATGCCCGACTTCTTCCTGGGCTATGTCAATAAGGCGATTGTCAATATCGGCGGTACCACAGCAGAAGGACCTGTAGCTACGGCAGGCCCCACCATCTACGGTTCGGTCTATGGTGGTGGTCAGGACGGTCATGTGCGCAATGCTACCGAAGTGAAGATCTTCAAGGGAAGTGTTGCTGGTCAGGAAGGAGACACCGCAGGTCGAAGCGGTCATGTCTTCGGCGGTGGGTCGGGTATCGGAACTTACACGGTTATAGAGAACGCTGTTGAAAAGACGTATTTGAACAACTCCTCTGGCTCTGTCACCTGTACGACGTTCGTTGAGGTAAATGGTGGTACCATTGCTGGTAACGTCTATGGCGGCGGTGCACTGGCCTCTGTCGGTCCCTACAGGCCGGAAGGTTCTAGTAGTGAACTCCATACTCCATCGGGCGATCATAAGTCCTGTTCCTATACCAAGGTCGATATCAAGGGCGGCGCCATCGGTGGTGACGTCTATGGTGCCAGCCGCGGTCCCAGCGAGGCATTCCTTATGACGCAATTTACGGATCAAAGTATCACCTACGACCAAGATATGTTCGCCACCGACATCTGGTCGGATGTGAACATCTCTGGTGGTACCATTAACGGTAACGTCTATGGTGGCGGTGAAGGCGGTCGCGTTGTAGAGAGTACCTCGGTCATTCTGACGGGTGGCGTCATCGGTACAGCTTCGGCTGGTGGTGATGTCTATGGTAGTGGTAAGGGAACGCTTCACCTTGAAGCCAACGTAGGTGGCAACACCTCCGTGGAGCTGAATCCCGATAAGACCGGCGCTGATAAGGGTTGCGTTGTCCGCCGCATTTTCGGTTGTAACGATGTAAACGGCACACCAAAGGGCCACGCATCGGTTCATGTTTATGCTACGCAGAATCGTGACAAGTTGGCAATTCATGATCTTACAAAGGATGCTACCTATCAGAAGTATGAAAAGTATGGTAATGTGGAGGAATACACAATTACAAATTATAGTGAATTAACTTCATTAGCAACAACAGTGGGTCTTGACACCTTCACTCCACCCATATCTACATATTTGTCAACTCTCAGTGATGGCACAAAGTCCGAAATACAAAAACAAGAAGCTCTTGAAAACTTGCGCGATGCCATCTCTGTGAGGAAGTATGATGTGTTGGCAGTCTATGGCGGTGGTAATTTGGCGCCCTACGTACCGAACAATATCAACAGTGAGGTTGCCTCGGTTGTCATCGACGGTTGCCAGTTGACAAGCATTAAGCAGGTGTATGGCGGTGGTAATGCAGCCTTCACGCCCAGCACCTCTGTCCGTGTCAATGAAGCATATGAAATTGACGAGGTGTTCGGCGGCGGTAACGGTAAGGACAATTATCTGGATCCAAGAGATAATATTTGGCATCAGAACCCAGGTGCTAACGTAGGATACACAGACTTTACACACCCAGAAACATCCGGCGAATCACCAGGAACGCAAGCCAGTCCCTATTATTTGGCCGTTGATAATGCTGATGCTGTTGATGATGATCCTATAAAAGCTAAAACTAAACGCGAGAAATATAAGAAAGGTTCCGGCGTGGCTACCACGAATGTGATGGGTGGCCGCATTCATATCGCTTATGGCGGTAGTAACAAGAGGGGTAACATCAGTAATATGGTGTTGTCCGTCTATCAGGAATCTGGAATGTGTGATCTGGTTGTTGACCATTCCTATGGTGCCGGTAAGGATGCACAGACAGATGCCCAGCCTGTCTTGAAGATGGACTGTGTGGGCTACATGGAGCGAGTCTTCGGTGGTTCCACGAATGCGGACGTGTATAACGACATTGTCCTGACGATTACCAATGGCAATTATGGTGAGGTCTATGGCGGTAATGATAGAGATGGTGCTGTCTATGGTTCCATCACGGTCAATATCGAGGAAGGCGGTTGCCTGCCTATCCATATTGGCAATCTATACGCAGGCGGCTATATGGCACCTTATTCCAAATACGGCTATGAGAAGAACACCGATGGTACGTATAAGAGAGACGCTGTGAGTGGCAAACTGATTCCGCTGAAGTCGGGGGACAATCCAGTGAACGACCCGTGCATCAATGTCATCTCTGCCTCTTCGATCGGTAATATCTATGGTGGAGGTTATCAGGCTGCCGTCGTGGCCAACCCCCATGTCAACGTCAACATGAAAGCGGGTCGAGTGGAGGTCGTGAATAAGGGTACTACAGAAAGCCCTATCTGGAAGGACAATGAGGGCAAAGCTGATACTGAAAAAGTAAAAACTACTACTTATCCTGCTGAAGTAGTATATGACGAGATAACGTATCATATCTCCGATGAAGGCCTCAGAGTGAATGTGGATAGGCTGGAAATGACATCAGACCTTGAAACGGCCCTTACAGCGCAGTTGTCTGGTACAGGTGAAAATGCTGAGGATTATCAGAAGACAGAAGGTGGCAAGACATACGTCTATCGAGATATCACCGGTAAGTTCCACAAGGTTTCCACCGTAATCCTAAGGGAAAGGCACTGGGCTACTCTCCCCCTCGGCTACATTGAAAATAATATTTTTGGTGGCGGCAACGAGGCAGACATCATCGGCGATACGCATGTGGAGATAGGTACGGGCAAGCATCATAATATGACGACTGGAGTGGAAGAAGACATCACTCCCGCCCGCAACGCAGCCAACATCTGGGGCTCTGTCTTTGGTGGCGGCCACGAAGGCAACGTGAGTGGTAACACCTACGTCATCTTCGCCAACGGTACGGTGAAGAAAGCCATCTATGGCGGCGGTGACTTGGGTGAAGTGGGTGCCATGACCGCTGTTCCGGAGGCTGATCCTGGCAATTTCACCTGGGACGACGCCACGGGCATTGGTAATGTTACTATCACTGGCGGTACGGTAGGTCCTGCTGATACGCCGCCGACAGCGGAATTACCGGGTAATGTGTTCGGCGGTGGCAAGGGCGACAACACCTCGTTCTACTGCGAGAAAGGTATGGTTTATGGCACAAATGTCAGCATCGAAAACGGCACCGTGAAGGGTTCTGTTTATGGCGGCGGCGAGATTGGTCGTGTGGAACAGAACACGGTGGTGACAATCGGCCTTGAGACAGGTGCCAGCACACCCGTTGTCGGGGGCTATGTCTTCGGTGCCGGTAAGGGCCTGGAGACGCACGGCTACGCAGCACTGGTGCGAGGCAATCCCACGGTTACCATTCAGGGTGATGCCGAGGTCGGAAAGAGCGTCTATGGCGGTGGTGAGATCGCTTCGGTAGGCAGCTTCTGGGTTAATACACCGAGTCTGCCTTCTAGTGCACCCGAAGTGCCTGAGGGTACGCCTATTGGTATGCCATACGAATTGAAAGATCCCAGTAGTGGAAAATGTACTGTTATTGTACAAGGCAATGCTGAGATTGGTCCTGATGACATGGCAATGACCAAGGCTGCCGGTCCGGATGATTTTGGCCATGTCTTTGGTGCCGGTAAGGGTATTCTGCCAAGGGAATTTGACTATGCAAGTGAAACTGATGAGCATAAGCCCAAACGTATGATCAATTCTGGTGGCGTGAATACATGGGAATGGTTTGCTGATGAACCCCATTATGTAACGTTTATCGAAACTCAGGCCATGGTGGGTGCTACCGATGTGACCATCGGCGGCAGCGCCTTCATCAAGGGTTCTGTCTATGGCGGAAGTGAGAACGGCCATGTGCTGAACAACACGAAGGTCACCATCGCTGACCAGTGTCAGATTGGTAATGGCTATGTGCAGATGGATGATGCTGGTAACTATCTGGTAGAGCCCTACAGCCTCAACCGTCGCTATACAGACCAAGAGTGGGCAGATGGACATCTGACAGGTGGGACCTATTACCAACATTCGCTGCCCGAATGTGCCAGCTGGGAATATAAGACACCTTATGCTGCATACGATGTATATGATCTGAACGACAACACCCTGCCTGCTTCTGACAGCAACAAGCCAAAGTTTGCTACCGACGGCCACACCTTCTATGGCAACGTGTTCGGTGGCGGATCGGGTCTGTTCCCGTATCGCAGAAAGACAGGATGGACACGAGTCGGAACAAGTGGCGTGGATGCCGATGGCTATAGCGACGGTGTATGGCTGCGCTCAGCAGGTGCTGTGTATGGTAATACAGAAGTCATCATTACTGGCGGCCATATCCTGACCAACGTCTATGGCGGTAACGAGATGACCGACGTGGGTAGATTTAAACTGGACCACTCCTCTGCACCTACTATACCTAAGGTCGGCGGAACATGCACCGTGAAGATGTCAGGCGGAACGCTCGGTGTTCCTCGTACGTTGGGTCAGATTGCCGCTCACCCCGTCACCTGCTACCTCTTCGGAGCCGGTAAGGGTGACCAGCGCGTCAACTTCAACACCTGGACCAATGTGAACCACACCATCGTGGAAGTGACTGACGAGGCCCGCATCTACGGTTCCGTGTTTGGTGGTGGTGAGGATGGTCACGTGTTGGGCGATGTGCAGTTGGATGTGAAGTCCGGTAAAACAGTTGGAACAGACGCAGCTGCCATTAGATATCCGTATATCGGTACCACGGGAACCTCCTACGTAGATGGCAACATCTTCGGTGGTGGCCGTGGCTTCTCTGGCGATGCGCTGACAGCCGGTTCCGTGGGTGGCAATGTGACCGTGAACATCAGTGATGGCACCATGTTTGGTTCTGTTTATGGCGGTGGTCGTCTGGCATCGGTGGGAACGAAGTTTACTGCTGTGACCGATCCTTACTATGGCCAGCTGCAGCCGGATACTGACACAGATGTTTATTTCACTCAAAGCGAAATTGATGCCGCACAGGATGGAGAAGCCGCATATGGAAAGACAACTTCAGACATCAAGATATATAAGGGGACTCATGGCCACATCACCGTCAACATCAGTGGTGGTACTATCGGTAATACCAGTTTAGTCGGCACCGAGGCAGGAGCTGAGCACAGCGGCAACGTCTTTGGCGGATCCATGGGACGACTCACTTTGTTGGACGGTACTATCAACCCGTTGTGGCCTAAAATGGCTGTAGTGAAGACGGCCAAGACCAACATCAGCGGCACGGCCCTGATTACGGGTAGTGTGTATGGTGGTTGTGAGCTGAGTATGCTACGTGGTGACTCGCACGTGACCATTGGTGGCGTCCTTGGTGCAGACAACACCACTATCACCTCGACCGAATCAGACAATCCTGTCATCAAACGTAATGTCTTTGGAGGCGGTTATGGTAGTGATGACTACACGACGGAAACCAAGATTTCTGCTGGCGGTTTCAGCTCAGACACGTACACCTTCAAGCCGATGCAGCTTGCCGGTATCGTCTGTGGTGATACCTATGTCAACATCAAGCGCGGTTCAGTGATGAACAACGTTTATGGCGGAGGCGAGATGGCTACGGTGGGCCTGATAGACTTTAACAATGCCGTTCCCCACACAAGTGTGACGAATGGCTTTGGCCTGAGCTGGCCTTACAAGATGACCTTCATTCCTTACGATGATTCAGGAGTGTCAACAGCTATTGGTGGTACAACCAACGTCACCATCACGGGCGGTCGCATCGGTACAAGCGAGACGGGTGTGGTCGGAAAGGATAACGGTAATATCTATGGCGGTAGCCAGGGTAAGGCCGGTGATCCCCACGAGTTCGCATTCTGCGGAAACGTGAAGAACACGTATGTGACCATCAACTACACCGCTGGCGTACCTGCCGATACTGAGGCCTCTGATGCACAACTCATCTTGGGTTCCGTCTTTGGCGGAGCTGAGGACGGTCACGTCATTGAGGACACCCACTTATCGATGAAGAACGGCTTGGTTAAGCACTCGATCTTCGCTGGCGGTCGCGGTCAGGGCACCTACTTAGGAACCTTGAAGCGTGTCGAAGGAGGTGATGCTGGTGCTGCCGGCTCTGATATCGCTAACGTTCCGGTCCGCAGCCTCACGGCCGGTAAGGTCTATGGCAATACGTACCTTGAAATGACTGGCGGCACGGTGTGGCGCAATGCCTTCGGTGGTGGCTACATGGCATCTGTGGGTAAGGGTAACTATTCCGGTGGTTCGGATGACTACGCTACTGGTGGCTATGGCGAGACCATCACAGGCAAGTTGTGGGAACATAGTGCTAGCTTTAATCCTAATGCTCCTATCAGTCCTGCAAATGTCCCTGTGACGGATGCCGACTACTTCCTCAGCAGCGGAAGAGCCTACCTGACCATCACTGGCGGCACGGTAGGTAAGCTGGAGAGCGGCTTGTGGGACGGTCTGCCTTCGGGTAACGTCTTCGGCTCCAGCCGTGGCGTCTCTGCTCCCAACATCACCGACTTCACAAAGGTTTCGCCTGAATACTGTCCTGATTTCTTCTCCGGCTACGTCAACGAGACGTTTATGACCATCGGTGGTGACTACAAGTGCGTGAAGATGTGTACGGATAAAAACGGTACTGTGTACATCCCGGGCCGGACAGTGAGTGCGAACCAAATGAGGGCACTGTTTACTGGTACCGATATTCTGACCGGTGAAACGCCATCGGCTGAATTCTGGACGCCCATTGCAGGCGACGGTCCGAGAATCTACGGTTCTGTTTATGGCGGCGGTCAGGACGGTCACGTACGCCGCGAGGCTCACATGATTATCAACAAGGGTGAGGTAGGTGTACCTTATACAGACGAAAACAGGACTGCGTTAGGTACCAGCAGCATGAGTCTGTCAGAGGAACTCGACGATCCTCGCTGGATGCTTCGCGGTAATCTCTTCGGTGCCGGTTCGGGTCTCGGTCAGTATGCCTTCGACCTCAATGGCGATGGAGACACCACCGATGCGGGCGAGACGGGCTACAGTACCTCGGCCGGCTCGGTGACGCACTTCACACTGATAGATGTCTTTGGCGGCACCATCCACCGTAATGTCTATGGCGGCGGCTCGTTGGCCAGCGTAGGTCCGCCACCTGTCGGTAGCACCGAAATCACCCCCAAGGGTAGCAATCCTGCCCTCTACGGTAACCAGTCCCAGAACATTATCAACATTTACAGTACGGTAGGTACGCCATTCGATACAACCAAGGGATGGACGTACAACAGGACTTATGGCGGCGAGGTCTACGGCGCCAGCCGCGGTCTGACCACCATGGATTCCAATCTATACTCCACTTCCATCTGGACGCAGGTCAATCTCTTCAACGGCGCCACCATCATGGGTAATGTCTATGGCGGCGGTGACGCAGGTGTCGTGAAGAAGGATACCGAGGTGAATATTGGAGACGAGAAGCCCTAATTGATAATTGAAAATTGATAATTGATAATAGATAATTGAGGGCCGCCGGGCAATGTTGTCCGGCGGCCTTTGTTGGGTTTAAATGGGCGGTTTAAAGCCCCAGCGGGGCTTGATAATGGTAGCCAGCCATTGAAATGGCTGGCTACCTTTATCAGATGCCTATGGCATCAATCGTGAGAACAATAAATAAATTCATCCAACAGTTGTCCGGCGGCCTTTTCTTCAGTTTTTTACGATTTTATCCATTTTATATAATCTTTTTTGAGAAAAAGTTTGGAGGGATAAATTTTTATCCCTACCTTTGCTGCGCAATAACATATAAGACTATGCCTACAATACTTGACGTATTCGGATTACGCTTCTTTTTTTATTCTGATGAACATGAGCCTATTCATGTTCATGTGGAGAATAGTGACGGCAGGGCAAAGTTTGCTCTGGATCCCACAATTGAACTCGTAAAGAATGAAGGGATGAAGCCCAAAGACTTGAAGAAAGCAAAAGCTTTGTGCAAGACTTTCAAGGAAGAGTTTATTGAGAAATGGCATGAGCATATTGATTAAAAAACGAAAGACTATGGCAAAGATTCAGAAAGTGTGGTTTGATAACCAGAGAATTTACATATTGACGGACGAGGAACAAACGCTGAGTCGTCCGCTGGAGGCTTTCCCGGTTTTAAAGGAGGCCACCAGTGATGAGCTGAATGCTTACAAGATAGGCCGTTTCGGTGATGATATACGTTGGGAAGGTTTGGATGAAGACATCCATATTACCAGCTTCTATGAGACAGCTGAACCGAATCCTGAAAATGAAGTGGCGCGATTATTCCTCATGTTCCCTCAGTTGAATGTGTCGGAAATGGCTCGCTATATTGGCATCAACAAGAGCCTACTGGCAAAGTACATCTATGGGATGAAGAAACCCAGTGCAGAGCGTCTGTTACAAATCAAGGCCGCCTTCCATTCCATTGGTGAACGTCTGATAGCTGTCTGAGTGGAGCTGTCACGTATATACGTCGCGTCGTTTATGTATATACGTAAACTCCCTCACGTATATACGTCTCCGTGAGTTCCACTGGTGGAACTCACGAATTCCACTACTGGAACTCAGCAGTTCCACTGGTGGAACTCGGGTAATCAAATATCCAACGCAGATTGTGTGATATTAACGCTGCGCGTGTTTGTTTCAACGCGGAGGCGCAGAGGCGCAGAGGGCTCTGTAGGAAAAGAGAACGCAAAGCATGTCCTTTGACGCTGCCGCGTGAGAGCGCAGAAGGCGCACAAACGGCGCTGAGCGCCAAGGTTTGTGCTTTGCAGAGCCCGCTGAGATTTGCCTTCAAGCTGAACAACATTATAATGCTTATCTGGCTGGTAACATTTCTCAACTTCACCGCAGGCCTCTGCGACCTCCAAATCACAGCCTGCGTAGCGCTGTGATTTCTGCGAACTCACGCGACAGCGTCAACTGCTACGAAATCTCAAAAACTCCAAAATCTTCGCGTCTCTGCGCCTCTGCGTTAAAAAAATCACTTGACATGGAGGACAAAAACACAAAAAACTGAAGAAGAAAAAATAGACCTCACACCTCACGCGTTGTGGTGTAATTAACTGAAATTCTATAGATTAAGTAATTGTGTTTGTTCTCAAGACCTCACGAAGACCTCACGGAGACCTCACGTGCTTTGCCTTCATGGAATGTTGCAATCCAAGTTTCGGGTGTATGAGCATAAAGCGTGAGGTCTACGTGAGGTCTGGGTGAGGTCTTGAACTGCATCATCACGTCTTATCTAACTGTAAAACAAGCAAATGTGATATGGTTCGTGAGGTGTGAGGTCTTTTTGGCCTTCAGATTGTTTTAAAGAAAAAAACAGTAAAAACCCTTTTTGATGTGTGTAGCTCTTTAGAGCTCTTGTGCTAAGTCTATGCCTTTTTCTTTAAGAGCAAGCTCTTACGCCCAAGTCATAGCCCTTATCACATAACTTCGTTATTACAAACATCAAAAAGCAAAAACATCGGACCTTTGGTCCTAAAAAAATTGATTTAACTTTCGGATGTATGCCAAATCCTTGGAAAACAAAGCCCCAGCGGGGCTTAATAGAGATAGCCAGCCATTTCAATGGCTGGTACCAAATGGCAATGAAAATGCGTGCCTTTAGGTACGCGACATCAAATCACTATCGCGTACCTAAAGGCACGCAATCCCTTAACAACCACATTACCAGCCAATGAATTGGCTGGCTACCCCTATCAGATACCTACGGCATCACTTCCGAATCTCGAATTTACTCATCCAATTGGATAATTTGTTTTTTAGGCTTGAAAAGCCGGTGTTTTTGCTCACGAAGTATGTGATGGCTTTAGAGCCAAAGATGAGAGGTGGTTATTTTTATCCGGGAGCTATCTCACGAGGAAAAATAGCCACTTTGAATCTTGTAAGGACTGTAAGTCCGACACATACTGAAGTGAGGGTTTTTATGGTTTTTGTGAAATACTAAATACAGAAAAAGAACAGCAGCTGCGGGGGAGAGCAGCTGCTGTTGCGGGATATGCAGACCTGTGTGAGGTCGGATGTTACTGTTGTTTTGTAAGGATAGGGTAGGAGGGATTACTATGCCTCGCGCTCTATCCAGCCGATGGCCTGTCCCTTCAGGACTTTCTGGCCCTGCTTGGCGGTGATGTCTACCAGTTTGCCGCCGAGTGCAGCGGGTACGGGCAGGAGCTGGCCCCACTGGGTCTGGATGTAGCAGAAGGTTTGGCCTTCTTTGTACTTGGCGCCGATAGCGGGCTCGGTGCAACGGGTGACACCGGCATCGCCGCTGACCTCGAAGAGGACTTGGCCTGCATCGGGAGCCTGGATGGCATCGGCCTTGGCGTGCTTGAAGGCAGAGAGTTCTTCGACAGAGAGTTTGGGACCTGCTGCGGCCTGCAGCTTGGCATCCTTGGCCTTCTGGAGGTCGGCAAGGAAGTTCTTCTTGGCCTGACCGCTCTTGTAGTTGCGGTACTGCTCGGGGTGCATGGCGAGTTCATAGAGTTCCTCGTCGTCCTGTCCGCGCTCCCAGCCGTTCTCCTCCATCTCCTTGATGAAGTCGGGCAGGGCGTTCTTGAGCAGGGTGTGGGGATCGGCGTCGGTGAACTCGCGGCCTTGCTTGGCGGCCAGTTCCTTGAGTTCGGGATCGATGGTGCCGGGAATCTTGCCGCTCTTGCCGAGGATCATGCCCCACATGCTGTCGTCCATCATGACGAAGCGACCCTTGCCCTGAGCGATGGTCAGCAGGTTCATGAGGGCGATGTTCTTGACGTACTGCGAGAAGGGGGTGACCAATGGGGGATAACCGACGCGCGGCCAGACGTAGGCCACTTCGTCGAAGAGCTTCACGAGGATTTCGTCGGTGGAGAGCTCGGGTTCGCCCTTGGCCTTCAGGGTGTTGTTGATGACACCATGGATGCCGGCGAGGTCGGCCATCATGGAACCCATCATGCCGCCAGGCAGTCCGCAACCGAGGAGGAGGGAGGACATGTGCTTGTTGCCCGGGTTGATGAAGTATCCGAGCCAGTCGTCGATGAACTCCTGGGTGAGGGCGCGTGCGCGCATGTAGGCGTTCATATTTATTTCTTTCACCTCGAAGCCCTCGTTCTTCAGCATCGACTGCACGGAGATGATGTCCGGATGCACCTTGCCCCAGCTCAGGGGCTCGATGGCGGTATCGATGACGTCGGCACCGTTGTTGCAGACTTCCAGGATGCTGGCCATGGAGAGGCCCGGGCCGCTGTGGCCGTGGTACTGGATGATGATGTCGGGGTGCTTGGTCTTGATGGCCTTGGTGAGGGCGCCCAGGAGTGCGGGCTGTCCGATGCCGGCCATGTCCTTGAGACAGATTTCCTCCGCTCCGGCAGCGATGACCTGATCGGCAATCTCGGAGTAGTACTCCACGGTGTGCACGGGGGAGGTGGTGATGCAGAGGGTGGCCTGGGGCGTCATGCCTGCGGCCTTGGCCCACTTCACGGAGGGGATGATATTTCGGACGTCGTTGAGTCCGCAGAAGATACGGGGGATGTCCACGCCCTGAGCGTGCTTCACCTTATACTGTAGTTCGCGCACATCGTCGGGCACGGGGTACATGCGCAATGCGTTGAGGCCGCGGTCGAGCATGTGGGTCTTGATGCCTACCTGGTTGAAGGGCTTGCAGAAAGCGCGGACGGCGGCGTTGGGGTTCTCGCCGGCGAGGAGGTTCACCTGCTCGAAGGCGCCACCGTTGGTTTCTACGCGGTCGAAGACACCCATGTCGATGATGGCTGGTGCGATGCGCTCCAGCTGGTCCTTGCGGGGCTGGAACTTGCCAGAGCTCTGCCACATGTCGCGGTAGACGAGGCTGAATTGGATTCTTTTCTTCATAGTGATATTATTAATGGGGCTAATGGGGCTAATGGGGCTAATGGGGCTAATGGGGCTAATGGGCTTAATAGGCTTAATGGGTCTAATGGGTTTAATGGGCAACTTTTCAACTTTTCAACCTTTCAACTTTTCAACCTTTCAACTTTTCAACTTTTCAACCTTTAATAAGGCATTTTCCTGTCATGGCTGCGGGCTGCTGCAGGCCCATGATGTGGAGGATGCTGGGGGCGACGTCGGCCAGGATGCCGTCCTCGACCTTTGCCTGCTTGTTCTCGGTGACGTAGATGAAGGGCACGGGGTTCAGGGAGTGGGCGGTGTTGGGCGTGCCGTCGGGGTTGATGGCGTTGTCGGCATTACCGTGGTCGGCGATGATGATGACTTCGTAGTCGCCCGTGGCCTTGGCGGCTTCGACGACCTCGTTGACGCACTGGTCCACGGCAACGACGGCTTTCTCTATGGCTTCGTAGACACCGGTGTGTCCTACCATGTCGCCGTTGGCGAAGTTCACGACGATGAAGTCGTACTTGTCGGTCTTGATGGCGGCGACGAGTTTGTCCTTGACCTCGAAGGCACTCATCTCGGGCTTCAGGTCATAGGTGGCCACCTTGGGGCTGGCGACGAGGATGCGTTCTTCGCCCTCATAGGGAGCCTCGCGCCCGCCGTTGAAGAAGAAGGTGACGTGGGCGTACTTCTCGGTCTCTGCGGTGTGCAGCTGTTTCAGGCCTTGACGGCTGATGTATTCTCCGAGTGTGTCTTCGACGTTCTCCTTCGGGAAGAGGATATGCACTCCCTTGAACGAGGCGTCGTAGGGTGTCATGCAGAAATACTGCAGGCCCGGGATGGTCTTCATTCCCTGTTCGGGCATATCCTGCTGGGTCAGAACGATGGTCAGCTCCTTGGCGCGGTCGTTGCGGTAGTTGAAGAAGATGATGACGTCGCCTTCCTTGATGGTGCCGTCGATCTTAGCGTTGTTGATGGGCTTGATGAACTCGTCGGTGACGCCGTCGGCGTAGGAGAGTTCCATGGCTTCTGCCATGTCCTGAGCCTGATAGCCCTCGCCGCTGATGAGCAGGTCGTAGGCAATCTTCACACGTTCCCAGCGCTTGTCGCGGTCCATGGCGTAGAAACGTCCGATGATGCTGGCGATATGTGCGCCGGTCTCGTCGCACTTCGCCTGCAGCTCGCGGATGAAGCCCACGCCGGAGTGCGGGTCGGTGTCGCGGCCGTCCATGAAGCAGTGGACGTATGTCTCGCGAACCTTATATTCCTGTGAGATCTCGCAGAGCTTGTAGAGGTGTTCTAATGAACTGTGTACGCCACCGTTGCTGGTGAGGCCCATGAAATGGACGGCCTTGCCCTCGCGCACGGCATATTCGAAGGCGCGCTTGATCTCCGGATTCTGCATGATGCTGTTGTCGCGGCAGGCACGGTTGATCTTCACCAGGTCCTGGTAGACGATGCGCCCGCCGCCGATATTCAGGTGCCCCACCTCGGAGTTGCCCATCTGTCCGTCGGGCAGTCCCACGTTTTCGCCGCAGGCCAGCAGCTGGCTGTGGGGGTACGTAGCGTTGAGATAATCCATGTAGGGTGTTGGCGTCTGATAGATGACGTCGCCCTTTCCTTTGTTGCCGATTCCCCATCCGTCGAGAATCATCAGTAGTGCTTTCTTTGCCATAGTTGTATGTTTTTTTAGAAGTTATACGAAGTTATGCCGCTTCGCGGCAGACGTGAACGCCAGAGGCGCGGCAGGTGTATCGCTTCGCGCGGGAAGGTATATACCAAATCCGCGGCAAAGGTACTGAAAATATTTGAGACCAAGGGCCGTCGGTGCTATTTTTTTTGCCCGACGGCCCCAGATACGCCGTTTTTTAATTCGTTGTACGATATTCGTGTGTTCCTCACACGTGGGAGAGAAGGAGAATGGCCCTCAGATGCTGGCCTCGAAGGTGATGGCGAGGACGGCGGAAATCTCGTTGGGGTGCTGTTCGGGCAGCGTGACGGAGAGGCCTTCGGGTGATTGTCTGAAGGGGACCGCGGTGCCACCGAGGAGGCGTACGCTCTTCACCTTGCCGGAGTAGGAGGGGGCATTCTGGCCGAGCGCCTTGAAGGTGAACTCGCGCGCCGTGGGCCAAGCCATGTTTCAAGCGAAGAAGGGTGCACCGCGGAAGGCGGCGCACCCTACCTTAGATTATATACGCGTGTGGCGCGAGTGCGATTATCCGAGGAAACTGAGGAGGATACCTGCAGCGACGGCGGAGCCGATGACACCGGCGACGTTCGGACCCATAGCGTGCATGAGCAGGAAGTTGCGCGGGTCGGCCTTGGCGCCTTCGGTCTGCGATACGCGGGCTGCCATGGGTACAGCGCTGACGCCGGCGGAACCGATGAGCGGGTTGATCTTCTCCTTCAGGAACAGGTTCAGGAACTTGGCTAACAGTACGCCGCCAGCAGTGCCTACTCCAAAGGCCACGATACCTACACAGAGGATGGAGATGGTCTGGAAGTTCAGGAAGGCTTCGGCCGTGGCGGTAGCACCGACGGTGGTTCCGAGGAAGATGACGACGATGTTGTTCAACTCGTTCTGTGCAGCCTTGCTCAGACGCTCCACGACACCGCTCTCCTTCATCAGGTTACCCAGCATGAGGCATCCGATGAGTGTAGCAGCACTGGGGAGGATGAGGCTGACGATGATGGCGACGACGATGGGGAAGATGATCTTCTCTTTCTTCGAGACGTTGCGCAGCTGCTTCATCCGGATGCAACGTTCCTTCTCGGTCGTCAGGGCGCGCATGATGGGCGGCTGGATGACGGGCACCAGAGCCATGTAGGAGTAGGCCGCTACGGCGATAGGACCGAGGAGGTGGGGAGCCAGCTTGGAGGTCAGGAAGATGGCGGTGGGACCGTCGGCACCGCCGATGATACCGATACTACCGGCTTCGGCAGGTGTGAAGCCGAAGAAGTCCATCTGCGTGACGAGGAAGGTGGCGAAGATGCCCAGCTGGGCGGCAGCGCCCAGGAGCAGGCTCTTGGGGTTGGCGATGAGGGGACCGAAGTCCGTCATGGCACCCACGCCGAGGAAGATGAGGCAAGGATACACGCCTGCCTTCACGCCGATATACAAGATGTCAAGCAGACCACCATGAGACATGACGTAGCCGTAGGAATGATAACCTTCGGCTCCTTCTTTCAAGAAGTGGTCGTTCCAGATGTCTGTGTGGAAGAGACCTGCATCCGGAATGTTAGCGAGCAGCATACCGAAGGCGATGGGCAGCAGCAGCAATGGCTCATATTCCTTCTTGATGGCGAGGTAGAGCAGGAAGCAGGCGATGGCAATCATCACGGCGTTCTTCCAGCCTTCGCCCACGAAGAAGCTCGTGAAGCCCATGTCATCCCAGAACTTGGTCAGAGCCTGGCCGAAAGAGAAGTCCTGGGCAGCAACGACCATGGGAATCATCAGCATCACTGCCAAAGCACCAAAGTATTTGAGATATTGTTTCATTTCGTCAAAATTTCAATGTTTTATAAATTATGCCAGCACAACCATTGCCTGTCCGCTCTGAACCTGATCGCCCACAGCCACATTGACGGCGGTGACCTTTCCGGCGAACTCGGCGGTGATGTTGTTCTCCATCTTCATGGCTTCCATGACGACGACGGTGTCGCCGGCAGCTACTTCCTGCCCCACGCTAACAAGCACCTGTTTGATGGTTCCGGGAAGGGGAGCCTCGACGTTCTTGGCACCGGCGGCAGCGGGAGCGGCAGCAGCAGGAGCAGCCTTGGGAGCTGCGGGGGCAGCAGCAGGAGCGGGAGCCGGGGCTGCGGCAGGAGCGCCTTCAGCCTGGAAGTCAACGAGGATGTCGCCCTGGTTGACACTGGCACCCACGCTGGTGCGTACTTTCAGTACGGTGCCGTCGCTCTCGGCGGTGATAGCATTCTCCATCTTCATGGCTTCCATGGTGAGGATGGTGTCGCCCTTCTTCACCTTCTGGCCTTCGGCAGCAACAATCTGCTTGATGGTGCCGGGCAGGGGAGCTACGATGGTGCCTGCGGCAGGCGCGGCAGAGGGAGCGGCAGCGCGAGGAGCAGCGGCAGGAGCGGCACTCTGGTGCACAACGGGTTTGACGGCGTGGTGTGCCAGTGCGGGCACTTCCACGGCATAGGTGTTACCATTCAATGTCACGGCCAGGACACCATTGTCCTGTTCGGCTACTTGTGCCTCGTAGTCCTTGCCGTCTATTTTAAACTTGAATTCTTTCATATTTGATACGGGCTCTGCCCGCAGATTTAAGTTTAAAGATAAAAGTTTAATGTTTAAAGTTTAATGAGGATTCTTTTGTTGCATGCAAAGTCTTGGGCTCAAGGTTTTAACGTTGAACATTAAATATTAAACCTTTTAACTCTGCGCAGCGAGGCTCCTACAGGTGTTTGTTCAGCTCGGCGTGCCAAGCGGGATGATCCATGTGGTGAATGGTGAGAATGCCACTCTCCTCGTCGTGCTGGTTGCCCATGTAGAGGAAGATGGCGGTGGCGATGGCAGCCTTGTCGGCGTCGGATGCAGAGGCGATGTCGGCCTGCTTGGACTTGACAAATTCTGCGCCAGTGAGCACCTTCGGCTTGGCAGGTGCCTCGGCCTTGGCGGTCGCGCCTTTGGCCACAGCACTGAAGACATAGAGCACGCCCACCAGCAGGACGAGAATCGCGAAGACCACGCCCACACTGATGCCTGCCATTCCCCATGCCAGACCCCAATCGGTAGATAATATACTAATCATAAATAGAAGACCCACCTCCAACCCCTCCCGTAATGGAGGGGAGTGGCTTGCGCTTGGAAGTCTATAGGGTCATTGCTTTTAATAGATAGATGTTTTTATTAATCTCCCCATCCCGCAGGTTCTCCCCTCCATTACGGGAGGGGGCGGGGGGTGGGTCTTATTTTACAATGGAATGTTGCCGTGCTTCTTGGCAGGATTCTGCATACGTTTGTCGGCCAGCTGGTCGAGGGCACGGATGATGCGGAAACGGGTGTTGCGGGGTTCGATGACATCGTCGATGTAGCCGTACTTGGCGGCATTGTAGGGGTTGGCGAAGAGCTTGGTGTACTCCTCTTCCTTCTCGGCGATGAATTCCTTGGCAGCCTCGGGACCCTTCTCTTCCTTGATGGCCTTGGCCTCCTTAGCATAGAGGACGGCGGCAGCACCGGCAGCACCCATGACAGCGATTTCGGCGCTGGGCCAAGCGTAGTTCATGTCACCACGCAGCTGTTTGCAGCTCATCACGATGTGGCTGCCACCATAGGACTTGCGGAGGGTTACGGTCACCTTGGGTACGGTGCACTCGCCATAAGCGTAGAGCAACTTGGCGCCATGCAGGATGACGGCGTTGTACTCCTGACCCGTACCGGGGAGGAATCCGGGAACGTCGACGAGGGTGACGATGGGAATATTGAAGGCATCGCAGAAACGGACGAAGCGGGCACCCTTTCGGCTGGCGTTGCAGTCGAGCACACCTGCCAGCTGCTTCGGCTGGTTGGCCACGATACCTACGCTCTCGCCGTTGAAGCGAGCAAAGCCGACGATGATGTTCTTGGCAAAGTTTGGCTGAACTTCAAAGAACTCGCCGTTGTCCACCACGCTGGCGATGACCTCATACATGTCATACGGCATATTGGGATTGTCGGGGATAATCTCGTTGAGGTAGTCGTCCTTGCGATCGATGGGGTCGGTGCACTCCACGCGCGGAGTCTTCTCGAGGTTATTCTGCGGGATATAGCTCAGGAGCTGTTTGATCATTGCCATGGCCTCCTCCTCCGTCTTGGCGGTGAAGTGGGTGACGCCGGACTTGGTGCTGTGGACGCTGGCGCCTCCCAGCTCTTCCTGGGTAACGACTTCGCCCAGCACGGTCTTTACCACGGCGGGACCCGTGAGGAACATGTAGCTGGTGCCTTCCATCATCAGCGTGAAGTCTGTCAGTGCGGGACTGTAGACAGCACCACCTGCGCAGGGACCGAAGATACCGCTGATTTGTGGAATGACACCGCTGGCCATGATGTTGCGCTGGAAGATCTCGGAGTAACCGGCCAGGGCGTTGATGCCTTCCTGAATACGGGCACCGCCCGAATCATTAAGACCAATGACAGGCGCACCTACTTTCATGGCCTGATCCATGACCTTACAGATCTTCAGGGCCATGGTCTCGGAGAGCGAACCGGCATTGACGGTGAAATCTTGTGCGAAAACGTAGACCAGACGGCCGCCGATGGTGCCGTAGCCGGTGACAACGCCGTCGCCCATGTACTGCTTCTTCTCCATGCCGAAATTATGGCAGCGGTGTGTTACGAACATGTCCATCTCTTCGAAGCTGCCTGCATCCAACAACATGTCGATGCGTTCGCGGGCAGTATATTTGCCGCGCTCGTGCTGCTTCTCAATGGCTTTCTCGCCACCACCCAGACGGGCTTTGGCGCGGAGCTCTATGAGCTCCTGAATCTTTTCTGTTTGTTTGCTCATTGCAATTAAAATGGTTGAACTGTTTATGTGTTATTATTTATAGATGATTTTGATGAAAAACGGACCCATACGTCCAAAATGCGGTGCAAAGTTAAGCATTAAATGACGAACGAGAAACAATCTGAGCGTTTTTTTTCAAAAAGTGGGCCATTTCTTTTGTCCTTCGCCCATATTGTGCTATATTTGCAGCAAAATTTAGACCTATAAGTCGGAAAGACGACACTAAACAACACATGGAACGGCAATCCCTTATCATCACTTCAGACTTCTCTGGTGACCTGCGTTCGTCCATCCAAACGATAGCTCCCGACCGCCTTTTCGTCCTTGTGGACGATCACACTGCCCAATACTGTTGGCCGCGGTTGGAGGAAGCCCTAAAAGCCCTTGTCGGAGAGTTCCCTCCAGCGACTCTCATCTCCATAGCTTCTTCGGACGAGGCCAAGACCCTCGATACTCTGGCTTCCGTGTGGACGGCTCTCAGTCAGGGTGGAGCCACACGCAAGTCCCTGCTCATCAACCTCGGCGGAGGCATGGTCACGGATCTCGGCGGCTTCGCAGCATCCACCTTCAAGCGCGGCATCGCCTTCATCAATATTCCCACGACCCTTCTTGCTATGGTTGACGCCAGCGTGGGAGGAAAGACAGGCATCAACTTCTGCGGCCTGAAGAATGAAATCGGCGTTTTCAACAATGCCTCCACAGTCATCATAGATACCCAGTTCCTGCGGACTTTGGACCATGAGAACCTGCTCAGCGGCTATGCTGAGATGTTGAAGCACGGCCTCATCTATTCCGACGTGGAGTTGAAGTGTCTGCTGCGTTTTGACCTCGAAGAGGTGGACTATGTCGAACTCGCAGAAATGGTGGCCCGTAGCGTTGCGGTGAAACAACGTATCGTGCTGGAAGACCCCCTGGAACACGGCTTGCGCAAGGCTCTGAACCTTGGGCACACCGCAGGTCATGCCTTCGAAAGTCTGGCGATGGCCGAAGGGCGCACCGTACTCCACGGCTATGCCGTCGCTTGGGGCTTGGTCTGTGAGCTCTACCTCTCAGCCACTCGTTGCGGTTTCCCCACCGAGCGTTTGCATCAGGTGCGGCAGTTCGTGGCCGCAAATTACGGCCATTTCGCTTTTACCTGTAAGGAGTATGACCGCCTCTATGAACTGATGACTCACGACAAAAAGAATACTGCCGGCCACATTAACTTCACTCTCCTCGGCGCCGTGGGCGACATACGTATCAATCAAGCTGCATCAAAGGACGACATCTTTGAGATGCTGGACTTCTATAGGGAAAGTTGAGTCCCATAGGCCCTATAAGCCCCATAGGCCCCATAATTAGTAAACAATATCAAGAATAATCGAAAAAATCTAATGAAGAAACTAATGACCTTGTTGGTGGCAATCCTGCTGATTGCAGCCCCCACTTCCGCTCAGCGCAAGGGGCGTTGGAGCGGTAACCCTATTCTCCCTGAATTTCATGCTGACCCCGAAATCCTGTTCTCGCGTCAGACAGGTCGTTTCTACATCTATTCTACTACCGATGGCGTTCCAGGCTGGGGAGGCTATTACTTCACGGCGTTCTCCTCGCCTGACCTCGTAGAATGGAAACACGAGGGCATCGTTCTTGACCTCGCCACCAAGCAGGTGCCTTGGGCTACCGGTAACGCCTGGGCTCCCGCAATTATCGAGAAGGAAGTGGGCGGACAGTACAAATATTACTTCTATTATTCCGGCCACGACCCCAAGACCAACCGTAAGGCCATCGGTGTAGCCGAAGCCACCTCACCCACAGGACCCTTCTACGATCACGGACAACCTATTGTCAACAAATTGCCGGAAGGTGTGCGGGGTGGTCAGCAGATAGATGTGGATGTCTTCCAAGATCCGCAGAGTGGAAAGTATTATCTCTACTGGGGTAATGGCTATATGGCTGGCGCTGAATTGAATCTCGATATGGTCAGTATCGATACCACTACCATTCGCGTACTCACTCCCGAGGGTGGTACACTGCAAGACTATGCCTACCGAGAGGCTCCCTATGTCTTCTATCGCAAAGGCCTGTATTATTTCCTTTGGAGCGTGGATGACACGGGGTCGCCCAACTATCATGTCGCCTATGGTACCGCAGCCACGCCCCTGGGTCCGATCACTGTGGCCGCCAATCCTATCGTGCTGCAGCAGAACCCCGCTGAGGAAATCTACGGCACTGCACATAACAGTGTTATCTGCGTTCCTGGGTATGATGACTGGTACATCGTCTATCACCGCATCAATCCGGCCTACCTCGACCGCCAGATGGGGCCCGGCTTCCACCGTCAGGTGTGCATCGACCGCCTGCTTTTTGATAAGGACGGTCAGATTCTTCCAGTGCGCCCTTCGCACTCCGGTGTTCTTCCCGTGCGTCCTAAAAAAGTGAAGGAAAAGAAGAAATAATTCCTCTTTTTAATATGTTGCACCCCGAAAGCTCGATGAGAACTTTCGGGGTGCAATGTATTCTGATTATTTCGACAATTGCTGGACGTATTTTACCGACACGCCATCACCCTTGAGCAGACGGGCAAAGTCGTGTGGATCGTAGGGAACAGGACCGCGCATCAGCTCAGGAATGTTGTAGCTTCGTAGGAACTGGCGGTGGTAATCAGGGTCGGCTGTGGGTAGCTCAAAAGGCTTGCTGAAATGCCCCTCTTTATCAATGTGCGCAAAGAATGGACGGGTGTACATTCCATCGTCGCGACGGCTGCTGAACACAATCCACTTTCCGTTGCTCGACCATGTGTGATAGCTTTCAGTATCGGGCGAGTTGACCTCGTCTAAGGTGCGTACCTTGCCTGTCTGTAAATCCATCATCCACAGGTCGGCATCGTGGTGCCAGATATGGAAAACCCCATGGTCGGCCAGCGAGAAAAGCAGGAAACGGCCGTCGGGTGAGATGCGGGGTAGGAGGGCGGAGGCTTTTTCGGCCTTAAACACCAACTCCCTGGGTCCGAACAGTTTCGATTCAGGGTCGAAACTCTTTCGGTAGATGTAGTAGTGGAGGCTGTCGTAGTGTGCGATAATATCCGTGGCACTTTCCTCAATGGAGGGGTCGCGGATGAATTGGGCACTGCTGTAGTAGAGCGTGCGGCCGTCGGGAGTCCAGGTTGGGAATACCTCCAGCTCGTCGTCGCGGTTCTCAATATTCGTCACCTCGTCTTTGTCGATATCGTAGGCAATGAGGTCGCTTTCGCTGTCGTACACTTCAATCTTGTCGTGACTGGTAGTGAAGAAACTCTGGTTCGTGTGGTTTGTGGAGTATACGATGAGCTTCAACCACGGATGCCATGCAGGGTAAACGCCAGCGGAGATGATGGAGTCGTTCTTCATGTTCACCTTTTTCATCTGTCCGTCGTAGGCGATGACGGTGCCGCCGCAGTGTTCGCGAGCATGGAACTGCATCCTCTCGGGATTATATTGCTGGTAGTTATGGCAGTTGATGCATTGTCCGTCGACCTCGAAGCCGCAGAGCATGTTGTCGTAGATGACACTCTCGTCGTAGCTCTCCAGGCAGCGCTGGCTGATGGTGAGTGCCTCGTAGCTGACGTAAGAAGGCGGTATGAGTCGGAAACTGAGCCACGGGTCGATGCTGTCGGGCGAAACGGTGATAGAGAACGGACGATAGTGTGTCCAGCGGCCGTTGTGGCGTGCGAAGACATCCACCTGGATATCCTTGCCTTCGGCGGCAGATGTCAGCTCTCGCCAGTCATCGATGTCTGGCTGCATCTTATCGGCACAGATAATCTCGATGTCACCGACCTTGTAACGTGCTACCATCTTCTCAGCCTCTTCGTCGAGTTCGAAGGTCAGAGGTGCAATATTTACAGGAATGGTGACGCCTGCATAGTCCGGATAAATCTTCGGCAGTTCGTTCTTCTCGTCGTATTCTGTAGGCAGTTTAGCGCTGCAGGCAGCGAGGAAGAGAAGAATGATAGAATAGAGGAATATATATGTATGTTTTTGGATATGCATAATTCTTAACTTATAAAAACTCAGTTTTGTGCTGGGAAGATGGTCATGTAATAATCATAGAAATAGGTATTTCCGAAGGCAGGGTAAAGCGCTTCGTTGATGATGTCCCAGTCCATTCCATCGTATCTCTGCGACATCTGGTCGAAACGCTGGTAATTTTCTCTTACGGCAGTACTGATGGGCCATTGATCGATCGTCCGTCTCCCTTCCATCGTGCCAAAAAGCAGAGCCGCCTCTTGAATGTGGATGGGCCATTGCCTGTCTGGATAACGTCGGGTGTAGTTGTAGAGATGGGCCCAAAATTCATCTGTGTCTTTTGCCCAAAGCGTGGCATACAGTGCCTGCTCCATGAATATAGGGTCACCCGTATAATGTGTGCCGATAAGCCGCAACATCAAGAACTTCTCTACCAAGTTGTGGTCTGTAGTGAGGGCATTGTTGTAATGCATCATATGGGTGATGAATTCCATTTCTGAAGACGTCGCGATGCTCTCGGGATGCTTCGTGAACTCAACCATGTGGTCGGCCCACGCGTTGTGATACATGGTTTGTTTCAGCAGACCAAGGAACTTGCGAGCCAGTTTCTGCTCGCCGTTGATGATGGAACTGAGTGCCATATACTTCAGCTGTTCCACACGCCAGCCGAACTCCACGCCCCGTTCCATTTCCAGCCGATAGCTGTAGTTGGGCATTCCATAGTGGTAATAGATGAGGGAGCCCACCGTGTTGATGGCACGGATATCGAAAGGCGCTTCACACTTTTTGCAGCCGTTCTTGTAGTGGTACATCTCATCGCCCTGCCGGCCAAGACGGGCCAAAGCCAAATTGCGCATCATTACAATAGCACGGGTAGGAGCAGCATCTTGCTTCTTGGCTTCTTCCAGCACACCTTCCCAGTTCAGACGATCTATGCAACGTTGCATGGCCAGTTCGTGGTGGAAGTTCTCGTCGTGATACCAGAGGCTGCAGGTATATACGGCGGTGGCAAAGAGGAGGAAAAGGGAAATCAGGAACCCTACTCCCATCTCTCTAAAGAAAGAAAGGGGAGTGGTAGCCTTGCTTGCTTTGTCCTTCTGTTTTTGAGGTTTCCTTGCCTCTCCCTGAGGGGAGGGGGCGGAGCTGTTGGGGATGAGGAGCACCACCAAGAAGAAGAGCAATAACAGGAGGAAGGGCACGTAGTATGAAAAGTATTCTTCAAGAACGAAGTAGAGTGGTAATTTGGCAACGTAGATATTAGTGATGTTGGTCTGGTAATAGACAAAACGGTAGAAGAACAGCGGCAGCAACCCCGCACTGAAGACTCCCGTCAGGCTAATAGCCAGAGCTGCCGACCTGCGTTTCTCTAACCTCCAGATCCAAATGGCCATGAATATCGTAGCACCTAAGCCGTAGATACCCAATAGCGGGTAGCCCATGGCGCAGGTTATCAATACAAAAGTGGAACGCAACAGCGTCTGCTTGAATTGAACCCTTTCTACCAGAACGCGGAACAACCACAGCAGTCCCACAACAGCTGTTGTGCCGATGGTGGCCACAAAGGCGTGACCACGTAATTTCAGGATGTAGACCCAGTAACCAGTGTCAACGATGGTGACGAGTAGTAACAGGACGGGGATGAGGGTGACAGGCATCCATTGGCTGTTGATGCGGAAAGTACGCTTTAAGAGCCACATCAGCAACAGCCACCATGCACATAGCAACAAGACTCCCACCCAAGGAAGGAAAAAGAACTGAGTAAACCAAGTGCTTATCCACGTTAAGAAGCCGCCAGGTTCCACCATCTTTTCTTTGAAGAACAGAGTGCTGTTGAGGAACAAATCCTCCTCTTGCAGTTTCCATAGGAAGTCGGATTCGAAAGACAAAAGCAGGCAGGCGATGGCCACGAGGGCCAGCACCGGCAAGGTGAACGATGGTATGTTTTTGAGTTTCTTCATGCTATGGTCTTACAATGTATTTCTTTCCTTCCTTGATGTAGATTCCAGGTTTGAGGTCCTTTTCGCTGATGCGGCGGCCGTCGAGAGTGTAGCAATGACCCGCTGACGATGAACAACTTACAGAGATGGGGTCGGAATGAGGGGCCGAGATGTTAGTTGTCAGCGCGTGATGACGTAGGGCGGAGCGCACGGCACGCCATGCAGGTTTTGGTTGCATGCCTGAGTTGTAGAGCAGTGGATTAGTGGCGCTGCGCCATGAGTCGTTATCCTTGATGCCCCAGATAACCATATCTGGGCAGTTGTCGTTGTTCAGCATGATATCGGTGATGACACGATAGAGTCGTGCCTGCTCCTCCAGATTCTCTGACGATGTGCTGGGCACTCCCATGTCCAATTCGGTGATGATGCATCTCATGCCTTCTTCGCCAAAGCGTTTAAAGGTGGCGTCTAGTTTCACGGAGTCCACTTCGTCGATGCTGAAATGGCACTGTAGACCCACGCCATCGAGAGGGATGCCCTTGCCCTTGAGCTTCTTAGCTAAATTATAGAACGCAACCGCCTTAGCCTTGCCCTGATGTTCCACATCGTAATCATTGAGGTAGAGCACAGCATCTGGGTCAGCGCGGTGAGCGAAAACGAATGCGGAGTCAATATAGTCGTCACCAATGGCGCGTTGCCACACGGTCTGACGCAGGGTATAGCCTTCAGGATTGGTCCGGATGATACTCTGATTGTCATCCAGGCATTCGTTCACCACATCCCATGCCTTCAGCTTGCCCTTGAAGTGTTGCATGACGTTGGTGATATGATTCTTCATAAGTTCGAGGGCCTGTTGCCGTGTCCAATTCTGGTCGTTCTTCTTGCCGTCGCTGCTCAGCCACGAGGGTTGCTGTTGGTGCCAAACGAGACAGTGGCCGCGAATGGCCATGTTGTTGCGTTGCGCAAAGCTGACGAGGTTGTCGGCGCTGCCAAAGCTGAACTGTCCCTTTGAAGGCTGCAAGGCATCCATCTTCATTTCGTTCTCGGCTACCATCATATTGAACTGGCGGCCAGCTTCATCGCGCTCGCTCTGGTAGCCCTTGTATGTACTCATCGCCACTCCGATATGTTTGCCACACTGTTCTGCATAAAAACTCAAGGTATGTGTGTCGGCTGTATCGTCAATTCCATCGTTATAGTATGGCCCCATGCCAGAATAGTCAGGATTAACAGGATTGTCTGGGTCGTCGGGATTAACCGCATCTTTCAGGGAGGTGATGCGTGCTTTCAGCGAGTAGATGCCATTGCTGTAGCTTTCTGTAAGTTCCCAAGTATATTTGCCTGGTTGTTTCAGTTCGAATTGCACATCGTCAGCCTTGCTCTTGGCGGTGAGGAGTAGGAATTCGTTGCCTACTTCTGCAGTAAAATTGCTGGGAACAATGAGTTGGATGACGGGTTGCTTGTCTCCAGTTGTGAAGTCTTGCTGCACGGAAGAATATTTCACGTTGCCGTTAACAACAAGGGTTGAGAGGTCAGACTCGAGTGTTGATTGGATTCCGAAACGCAGCACAGATGCAGGATGAAGCGTGAGGTTGGATGCCAGTGATGTCTTGGCGAAGTTCTGCAGGGTGAGTGTTCCCACAGCGTCCTCGCCTGGCTCGATGGTACCATAGTTGTCGATGCTACCTCCGATGCTGCCCGTGCCGCCGAGGATACCCCCTTCAAAGACGTAGACAATGGCTTGGCTGGCATTTGGCATAGCCCCCAGAGCACCGCGCTTCTTCCCTTGTTTGGCCTTGCTACAGTCATTGCTGACGAGCACGCGACCACTGAGAATGCGCAGGGCACCGCTGATATAGTTGTCGTTACCAGTGATGCGCAATGTGCCTGTACCTTCCTTGACGATGCCGATAAGTGTGGCATCATCGTAATCTGATGGCTTGATGGTTCCAGCCAAGGTGAAATCAGTGTTCAGACCACCCAGAAGATAATAGGCGGTACGCGACTTCTTCATATAGCCTTGTAAGGTGGAACCCTCTTCGGTGTCCAGGTGTCCAATGCGAAAACCTGCGCCGGCTGTATTTGCCTCACAGCAGATGGTAGCCCCTTGGTGCAGGGTGACGTGGTTATTCGCCATTGACGAGTTCACCTTGCCCGACTTGGCGTCGTCGAGTGCATTCTCGGCCGTGGAACTCTTACCACCGTGGGCCAGCACCACTCCGTAGAATCCAGCTGAGGCATTTTCGGGGTAAGGGTAGATGTGCACGTCACCCTTATAATTTGTCCAGTTGGGCCACGCCTTGCCCTTCTCCGTACCGAGGTAACAACGTTCGCCACCGGCATAGAGGTTGAGTCGGCCCGTGCCGTTGATGGTGGAAGAGAAATAACAGTAGCGTGCCATCTTCACATTAACCGTGTCCGAGGCGGAAAGTGAGATACTCTGACTGTAGGATTTGTAGCTGTCAGAGGTGTTGTTGCCGCTGGTGTCGATGGTGCGCTCTTCGGCAAACGCTGTGCTAAAAGATAGAAAGATGAATAATAAGGACTGAAAAATGAAAAGTGAAAAACGCTTCATCCTTTCAACAATAATTGCGGGTTGAAGTAGGGACTTCCTGATTTCAAGAAGTCCCTACAATGATATTTATTTTTTAGCTCGTACTTTACCGTCGATGATGTACAGACCGCTGGGCAGGTTGCTCCATTGCTCCTTCGTGCCGATCCTGACACCATGAAGCGTAAAGATGTCAGACGAGTGGGAGCTCGAAGCGTCGCCCTGAATCGTATGAATCGCTAACGGTGTGGGGCTGTTAATCTCCAATTTGCGCTCGGCAGAGATTTTCTCTCCACCATTTTCTGCAGTGACAATCGCTTTGATTACATAAGTACCCATTTCTTCAGGTACGAAGTTGACGATATATGGTTCCTCAGTGGTGGTGCCTACCAGCAGGTTGTTGGCATATACGCTCACACGGCTAATGGGACTGTTCTTCGAAGTGGCTGTTATCTGAACCGGGATGATATCTCCGACGCCGAACTTGCCGCTGAAAGCTCTCATTCTGCAAGACATACCTTCACCTTCTTCATAACGGGTTAGGGTGATGTCTTTGATGTAGTAGCCTCCCTTATCGATGAGCAGTGTCAGTACCTTTTGACCAGCTGTCAGTTTCGTCTGCAAACGACCGTGCAGCGTTTTCCAAGAGGTAACTCCACCTGTCTTTGGGACATCCACGAACTCGGTGAGGTAGGTCAAGTTGTCTAAACCGTACTCAGCCAAATGGAACATGCCACCTGTCTTTGCCGTAGCTATTGTAGCATCGAACGAATACAAACCGTCCTCCTTTACGTCGACGGTGTACTCCATCCACTGTCCGTCCTTCATGGCGGAGGTGTTGCTGCGTGTAGCATTGATGTAGGACACACCAGAAGCGCCCTTGTCATATTCAATGATATTGAACGTGCCAGGAATCTCAGGAAGAACTTCGTTGTATGGAGAGCGCATGGTCCTTGAGTTAATAACGTTGAAGCGCCCATATCGCTCATAGGTAGAACCATCTGTAGCAGTGACCACAGCCTTCGTGTTGTTCCATCCAGATTTACTCGTGGTGTATTCTACGATGTATGGCTCCTCAGTCATGGTCTTGACCAACTCATCGTTGACATAGAAATCTACCTTTTCTATGGTCTTGGTGGCCAGACGTGCACGAATCTTGATGGGCAAGACATCGCCCTTGGCCGTTAGCATCGAAGCAGGACGGATATAGATGGATGCCTCTTTCTTGGTGCCTGGAAAGGGGCCCACGGCGTTTTTGGCTGCATCAGTTTCCATATACTCCTTTATCCAGGTCATTGCCGGACGTTCTTGGCCGTTTCTGTAAAGTCCGGAATTGGCAACCCATGTGCGTCCGAGGACATACCCCCACAGAGTGACACCGGCGCAATAGGGAGCTTCCCACATCACTGGCAACACATTCTGATACTGTGCCTTTTGTTTACTATCATCTGCGATATCAATATCCAATTCAGTGATGAACATGGGCATTTTCAGCGCATCCTGCTGCTTTTTCAGCACAGAAGTCAATTCGCTCTTACTGATGTCGCTCAACTCATGCGACTGGTTACCGTAGGCATCAATGGGTGCACCAGCATCGCGCAGAGTCTGGACCAAGGTGATGTAGTTGTCCACATCCCAGCGAATAGAGTTGTAGTCATTATAAATGAGGATGGCATCGGGCCAGCGCTCGTAAGCCATCTCAAAGGCTTTTATCAACCAGTCGTATCCCGTCTTGCCGCCACCGCCCAGCGTCTCCTTCATCATGGGATTGCCGGCTTGATGATTGCCGACAGCCTCATTTACCACGTCGATCATGGGCAGTGTCTTGTACTTAGCCTTTGCTTTGTCAAACCAATTGGTGAGAGCTGCAAATCGCTCTGATGGCGACAGATTCTCTAACCATCCGGGATACTGGGCACCCCAGACCAAAGCGTGGAACTTATAGGTAAAGTTGTGCTGCTTGGCATAGTTGAAAGCCTTATCGCTACCCCAGTTGAAACTGCCTCTGTTGCCCTCAACAGAAGCCCATTTCGATTCGTTTTCACAGGTAATCTGGTTCCAAAGAGTATAGTAGGCAGGCACGCCTCCACCTGCATCCACATTGTAGCTGGTGGTGATGTTACCGAGGAATTTATAAGGGTTTGATGAAACCTGAGCCTGTGCACCAATGGAGGTGAACAGACAGATAAAAATAATAGATACAATCTTCTTCATTTTTATATAATTGATAGATGGCGTCTAAAAAACAAAGACTTAGCGGCTGGGAGTAGGCATAGGTTCTGGGAGGATAGGTTCGCCCATCTCAGAAGCTTCGGCATCCTGGTCGTTAAGTTTAAAGAGCATAAACTGCGGGTTCTCGGCGGTGCAGGGCGTCCAGCCGAGAGCTTGGCCATCTTCTCCGTTAGGATCGCTGTACTTGGCAAAGTTCGTCCACGCTGTCAGCATCTTCTCAGCGAGATCCCAGTCGCCCTGGGTCCAGGGGCGCCAGCAATGTTTCAGGGACTTGAAGACAAACCAAAGGTCAGAAGAGTGGAAGGCGCCTTTTAGGCGGCTTGTAATCTCTGGATGCTTGCCATCGTCGGGCAAGGGACGCGCAAATTCATAGGCCCAAGCCTTGGCTCCATGCTCCTGACGTACCTTGCAGAATTCTGCGATGCCAGGGGCCATGCTGCCCATATCGTTCAACGTGTAGCCTATCATATAGGGAATATCAGCAATAGTACCCTCACGGGTGGCCTCGTCAAAAGTCTTGGTGCTGACATAGCCCTCGATGATGGGGCGCTGCATGAGGAAAAGATTGCTCTTATTCACCATATTATATAAGGTGCCTACGGTGTACATGATTTCTGTGGAAGCGTGGCGCAGTTTCTCCAGGTCGGTGAGTCCAGCCCAGTCCATCACGGTCTTGGTTTCGGCCTCGCTCTCGGCCAGTGAGGGCATATAGTTGAAGAAGCGGTTCATAGGTGTTGCGGGCATGGCTTTCTGGCCTTCCTTGGCCGGGACATTGATGCCGCCGCCGCTCATGATTACAGCCTTGTGGAACAAGCCACGTGCCAACGGGCTCTCGCACAGCGTACGCACACTTCCCGCTCCAGCGCTTTGTCCGAAGATGGTCACGTTGTCGGGGTCGCCTCCGAACTGGGCGATATTCTCCTTAATCCATTTCAGCGACTGGATTTGGTCGAGGATACCATAGTTGCCGCTGACGTGGTTGGGGCTTTCTATCGAAAGTTCTGGATAAGTCATGAATCCAAAGATGCCCAACCGATAGTTGATGCTGACAAGCACCACGTCTTTCGAGGCCCACTCCTGACCGTCGAACTCTGGCTCAGAGCCCCAGCCCTCATGATAGCCGCCACCGTGAATCCACAAAGCCACGGGCAGTTTTTTGTCCACCTGTCCGGGAGCTTTCGTCCATACGTTCAGATAGAGGCAGTCCTCACTGTAAGGAGCCTCATCGCCATATCCCCACTCCGATGCATAGAAGCCGGGATAGTGGACGGCCTGATAACCGGGATGACCGAATTTGTCGCAGAGGCGAATGCCTTCCCATGCCACAACGGGTTGGGGCTCCTTCCAGCGTAGGTCGCCGATGGGGGCTGCGGCATAAGGGATGCCACGATAGACGAAGATGCCAGGATTCTCAGCTTGAATGCCTTGAATCTGACCACCCTCGATGGTCAGTACGGGATTCTCAACCTCGGATGTTGTGCAGCCCAGCAGTGCCAACAATGGCAAAAGGAAAATAAACTTCTTCATAATTGAGTAGGCATAAAAACGATAATCGTTGCTCTTCTTTTTATTGGAACGTTCATTATTTGCTATTTCGGCCGCAAATATACACAAAAATTCTCAGACCATCCTCTTCTTATGAGATGTTTTCCTTCTTTTCTTGGAATTTTTGTGCACAATAGGATAATAAAGCTACTTTTGTGCCGAAAACAACAGAACTAAACTTCTAATTATGATAGGAATCATTCCTGTTGATGAATGTAGGCCCACATCGGTTTTAATGAAGTTTACAAATGCTGGAAATAAGTCAGAAGGCAATGTGCAGTCGGAGCCCTATCTCGGCGGGGCGAGTATATTGGGCGAAGGCACGCTGCATGGTCTCAAAGTAAAAGGTCTGGTAGCGCTGGAGGGCGAGGCCTCGGGTGTAGAAGGCCAGCTCCGAAGCGCCCTTGTGAAGGCTGAGGCTAAGTCCTGCCTGTCCAGCCCAATTTTGCCAGACGTTGTTGCTCTCTGTCCAAAAGACGCGTCCGCATCCTTGATAGTCAGCGTGGAGACTGATGGCGTCTAACCATCCGCGGCGGAGGGCCCAGCGTTGTGTCAGACCAGCTGTGAGGGTGTTGCGCGGGATGAAGGGTACGAAAGTCTCGCCATCGTCACCATTGCGGAACCTCGCATGGGTATAACCATAAGAGGTGTATGCCGAAAGACCATCCGTAATCTGTGCGCGCAGACTCACTTCGGCCCCGAGGCTTCGGCTGCGTCCAGAGTTAACAGTGACACGACCGAGTCCCCCTTCTGTCATCTTGGAGACCTGCTGGTTGCGCGTCTCCATCCAGAATAGTGCGGCATCGGCCTGCAGGCGACCTTCCAAGAGTGTCTGATGAGTTCCTACCTCGAAATTCCACGAAGTCTCGGGGGCATACCACGTCTTGGCTTGGATGTCCATGGGCTGTTCTGTACCCATAGAAATCAGCATCGAACGCACGTTTTGCTTCACGTCGGCAGGTATCATAGGAACGGCGTCTACGACAGGTACAGTGGCATTGGCCACATTCTTCATGATGGCGGTCTGCATACGGCTTTGCAGAATTTCGCTGAAGAGTTGTATGTTGTAGCCGCCGGGACGATGACCACGAGAAACAGTGGCGTAGACATTGGAGCGCAGGTCGTTGAAGCCATAGAGTAAAGTTACCTTCGGCAGAATCTGGAGGTAGTTTTTATTCAGATTGCCATTCACTCCGTCGATGACTAGATAATCATTCTCCGGCACCAGCACCATCCCATCGCGTACGGAACCGTCTGGGTAGGTAAGGCGTCCGCCAAGGCCGTAGCTTTGGGTAAATGTGTAGGAGGCGTCATAGTCCAAATGGAAGTGTTCGTAGTCCGCTCGTAGTCCAGCCGTCAGTGTCAGCCCCTGCACTCCGAGCAGGTTCTCGAAGGTGCTTTGGTGGAAGAGTGCTGCATTGGTAGAGGGGGTCTTGTAGGTTCCTGGAAAGCCTAACTCTGAACCTTTAATAAGATTGTTGAAGATAAAATTCATCTTATACTGCTCGTTGCCGGCATCATCATGGCTGGTGATCGTTGGCAGGTGGGAGTTAGCTTGTTGGTTGATGAGGCCGTTGAGCCAGGCGAGGCCGTCGGAATGGAAGGTCACAGGCCCGTCGGTGCTATTCCAAACCTGAAACATGCTGGCTCCGAAAAGCCAATTGTATTTGGCGTTTTGACACTTTGCAGTTCTAAGATGATTGTAATCTCGTTTCTTGATAATCAACTCCTCAGAAAGGTTGTTGACGTTCTGGTGCTGCATGAGGGTATAGAGATGGGTGGTAGTGAAGTCTTGATCGAGGTCCATACGGTCGTCGAGATGCTGGAATCCAGTAACGCTTGTCAGCTCCACACGCTGCCAGCGTTTGTTGACAGTAAGACCTACATTCGTCAGACTTCGTCGGTAAGCGCTGCGGCTGTTGTAGGCAATCTCTCCTACTTGAGTGGAAGGCTCCGGTGTCGTGGGGTTGCCCACTGTGCCGCGGTATTCATACGGGTAACCACCCTGTTTCAGCCACTCCTGTGAAGCCGTGACATCCAATTCCAGGCTCTGATTGGGACGTATCACGAACCGCATGCGGGCACCGCCATCTTTTTGGTCGTCTATTAGTTCATTATCCCGTCCTGCATTGCGGAAATATCCGCCGTCGAGGTCTCCAAAAAGGTGGGCGCTGAAAGCGAAGCGATCGCTGACGCGGTGGTAATGGGTTAGGGCCAGGCGACCCCGTCCGCGTCCTCCCTGGGAGGTGAAGATTCCGCGTGCGACATGGCTGGCATCAAGGTCGATCTCAGTTCCCTGATAGCGAAAAGGATTTTTGGTAAATACACGAATGACTCCGCCCATAGAACCCCGGCCATAGAGGGTGCCCTGTGGTCCTCGTAGCACGTCAATGCGATCTACACCTGCGAGGTTAAAGTCATAGCTGGCAGATGAAATTTGAGGTACACCATCCACATAAAGCGCTACGGCTGGTGTTCCCATACGAGAACCTACGCCACGAATGTATACGCTGGTGGTGAGGTGTGAACCGTAGTTGGGAATGAAAAGGTTAGGTACTTGTGTGGAGAGGTCTTTCATACCTTGGATGACTCGCGTTTGCATCTCGCGCTGGGCAAAAGAGGTGGATGCCAGTGCCTGTTGTCGCAACCTTTGTCCTTCTTTTGGCGTTGCAGCCACCACGATTTCTTCAATATCGGTGGTGCGGAGAGAGTCGGCAGGGTCGGGATCCGTTTCGGTGGACAAATGGTTGAATTCGCCACCGAGGGCGGGGGAGGGTAGGAGGTTGAGAATGAAGAGGAGTATGAGGCTTTGTGTATGTTTCATTGTTGTATTCGTGGAGCAATGGGGTTATAGGCTCAACAATTGTTTCACATGGTCTCGGCACTGCTCCATCAGCCATTTCGGGGTGGAGGTGGCTCCGCAAATGCCTATGGAGAGCGTAGCACTTTGCGCTTTAGTGGCAAAAAAACGTTCCTCGATTTCAGAGGGATCGTCAATCATGTATGAGTTCGGGTTAACACGCTGACACTCGCCAAAAAGTACTCGCCCGTTGCTGCTCTTGCGACCGCAGACGAAAAGAACGATATCGTGGTGGGCTGCGAAGTCGCGAATATGGGGCATACGGTTGGCCACCTGTCGGCAGATGGTGTCGGCAAATGTAAAGGTTGCTGTGGGGGCGATGTGTTGCTGTATGTATTCTACTATGTTACGAAAGACGTCAAGTGGTTTGGTTGTCTGACTGTAGAGACAGATATCGCGGGAGAAGTCCAGCCTGGCTGCATCATCCAGTCCTTCGATGACAATTGCCGTGCCGCTGGTCTGTCCTACGAGGCCAAGTACTTCTGCGTGGCCAGGTTTGCCGAAGATGACAATCTGTCGACGATGTTCCGGGTCTGATTCGTACTCGCGGCGGATGCGCTCTTGCAGGTGGAGCACGACGGGACAGGTGGCATCGATGAGATTGATGTGGTTGGCAATGGCCTGGTGGTAGGTGGCGGGTGGTTCACCATGGGCACGCAGCAGAACATTAGCATCGTGCAATGTCTGAAAACGTTCGTGGTCGATGGTGACGAGACCGAGTTGTCGCAGACGTTCCACCTCGCGACCGTTGTGAACAATGTCGCCGAGACAATAGAGGGGCTTTCCATGCTGCAGCTCCTCTTCGGCTTTGCCGATAGCGCGCGTCACACCGAAGCAGAAGCCGGAACCGGTGTCAATTTCGATGGTCATAGGGGGCAGGGTTAATGGGGATGATAGGACTAATGAGACCTAAAGGCCTTATGGCCTTATGGTGTTTGTGGGTGGGTTCTCTCTATAAAACGGTCAAGGAGCCATTGTTTCTGCTCGGGGATAGTGAGATGGCTGTTATCGAGAACCAAAGCATCGTCGGCCTGGCGCAGGGGAGCTACAGCGCGGGTGGAGTCAATGCGGTCCCGTTCGCGCAGGTTCTCCAAGACCTGCTGAAAGACAGCCTGCTCGCCTTTGGCGATGAGCTCGTCGTAGCGGCGCTGGGCACGGATCTCATCCGAGGCGGTGACGAAGACCTTCATCTCAGCGTTAGGGAATACTGCGGTGCCAATATCGCGGCCATCCATCACAATGCCTCCCTCTCGGCCCATCTCTTGCTGTTGTGCGGTCATAGCGGCGCGTACAAAGGGGAGGGCGGCGACGGGACTTACAAAAGAGGACACTTCCATCGTGCGTATTTCGCGCTCCACGCACACGTTATTTAAATAGGTATCAGGGCGTCCAGTCTCGGGATTGAGGCGGAAACTTACATGTATCTCGGGCATACGGCGCTCGAATTCAGCTGTGTCGATAGTACCGTCGGGGCTGATAAGACCCTGTTGGAGACAGAAGAGGGTGCAGCAGCGGTACATGGCTCCGCTGTCGATGTAGATATAGCCAATTTCGCGGGCGAGATCCTTGGCCATCGTACTTTTTCCGCAGGAACTGTGTCCGTCAATAGCGATGGTTATTTTTTTCATTATTATTATATTTATTATTCTATTCTTTTTCTCTTATTTCAGATCGTATTGGGCCGTAACCATAAAGCTGGGGGAGGAGAGGTGGTATTTGGCGTAAGCAAGGCCCAAATGGAACTTCTTGATATTCAAACCTGCGCCGAAAGAAAGCCCTGCGGCGTGGCTGCCACCTGCCGCCTTCATCTCGTAGGCGCGTCGGAAATTGTAGCCTGCAGAAATGTAAAGCTGCTTGATAGGTATCACATCAATGCCCAGCACGAAGTGATTCAGGAGAATGCGGCCTGCTTTGGGGTCGCCGTCGGTGCTGTAGTAGTCCCTGGCACACCAACGTGTGAGGTCCACCATGGTGACGGAAAAACGTATGGGAGCATTGGCCAGGCGTTTGGTGAGACCTAATCGCAGGTCATAGGGCAGCTTCTCGTGCTTGTCGCCGAATGCCTTCACCTGCCCGCCAAGGTTTGCCGCTACGGCTGACAATGAGAAATCTGCATCTTCGTAATATAAGTTCAATCCCAAGTCAACGGCCAGCGCTACAGAAGAGTATCCGCCATAGTTAGAATAGATGAACTTTCCCGTAGCGCCGCCAGCGAGGTGCTCGGTCAACGTGTAGGAATAGCCTCCAGTGATGGCCATATCCAAGGCGGAGAAGTTTCCCATCTCGATGCCTTCTACGGTCGTTTCCTTCATGGAACCATAACTGACAAACTGTGCGCCGACGCCCCATGTGCCGCGTTCTCCGTGCCCCATAGTCCACGAGGCCGACCCTGCCTTGCTGCCGCGCATATAGGTAAGGAAACTTAGCGCGATAGACGGGTCGTTGGAATCAGACATCAGCGCGGGGTTTTGGAACAATAGGCAGGCATCATCGTCAATGAGGGATACGTTCTGTCCGCCTAACGCCATGGAGTGGGCAGAAGTGGGCAGACTGAGGAAATCAAAAACTGAAGTGCCGGCACTCTGGGCACCCGCCTGTAGTACTCCAAAAAGCACTACTGCCATCGTTATGATGAAATTTTTTTGTTTCATTGTCACTTTTCGCGTGCAAAGGTAACGATAATTTCAATAATATAACGCAAGAAATGTCGGTTTTGGGGTGTAAGAGGGTATTTTTTTATAAAAAAAGGCCTCGGAATGAAAAAAAAGAGCCAAAAGAAAAGCACATCTGAAAAAAAAGTGTTACTTTTGTCGCGTTAAGGCGCAGAAAAAGGCCTTTGACCCCCCGAATAATAATAAAAACTAGATAAAAATCATGGAAGAAGTTAAATCTATGACCGAAGAGTTGCGCAACCAACGCGGTACGAGCCTCCTTTTGGGCTACGTGATGGTGCTTGCGCTGATGTTCGTGGCTTTCGAGTACACGACACGTGACATTAAGTACGAGGAACTGGAACCCATCTACGAAAGCAATTTCGAAGAGGACATGATTCCTATCACCACCCAAAAGGAGCAGATGGCTCCTCCCCCAGCTGCCGCACCGAAGGTCGCCGAGATCCTGAACATCGTGGACGACGAGACCGAGCTGCAGGAAGAAGAGGTGCAGACCTCTGAGGAAGTGAACCAGGCCATCTCCACCGTGACGGGCGACGGCGCCCCCACGGCTGTTGTAGCTGCTCCTGTGATGGGTCCCGTGCGTGAGGAAGCTGACGACGACAATATCTATGAAGTTGTAGAAGAGAATGCCCAGTTCCCTGGTGGCGATCAGGCTTGCTATGACTGGCTATATAGTCACATCAAATATCCCGCCATCGCTCAGGAACAAGGCATTCAGGGTCGTGTCTTCGTGCAGTTCGTTGTGAATAAGGATGGTTCCATCGTAGATGTTGAGGTCGTTCGCTCGCCAGATGCATCACTGTCAAAAGAGGCTGAGCGCGTCGTAAAAATGATGCCGCGCTGGAAGCCCGCAAGACAGGGTAACAAGCCCGTTCGTTCACGCTTCCGTCTGCCCGTGATGTTCAAACTGCAATAACCATTAGATTACACCTTATTATATATTATATATAGGGAATCTATCTTTTAGAGGCTGCGCCGACCAAGTGCAGCCTCTTTTAGTTCAAAGAAACGTCCTATGAGAACTTCTGCAGAAACACTCGAATATTTCAACCGCGCTTTGGCATCTATGCCTCTTGACAGACAACCCGCCAGCCTCTATGAACCCATCAAATACGTGCTCTCTTTGGGCGGGAAACGCATTCGTCCCGTACTGCTGCTGATGGCTTATGAGCTCTATCACGACGATACTGATAGCGCCCTGTCCACAGCTCTTGGTTTGGAGACTTACCACAACTACACCCTGCTTCACGACGACGTGATGGATCGTGCCGACGTGCGTCGGGGCAAACCCACGGTGCATAAGGTGTGGAATGAGAATGCGGCAATCCTCAGCGGTGATGCCATGCTTGTACTGGCCTATAGACTGATGGCCGAGACGGCACCCCGACACCTGAAAGCCGTGATGGACCTCTTCACCGAGACGGCCCTCGAGATAGGTGAAGGACAACAGATGGACCTTGAGTTCGAGACCCGCGATGACGTCCGCGAGGAAGAATACATCGAGATGATTCGCCTGAAAACCTCTGTTCTATTGGCCTGCGCCCTGAAGTTAGGAGCCCTGCAGGCCGATGCTCCCGCGGCCGATGCCAATCGACTCTATCACTTTGGCGAGCAGCTGGGACTGGCCTTCCAGTTGCAGGATGACTTGCTGGATGTCTATGGTGACTTCAAGACCTTTGGCAAGAAAATCGGTGGCGACATCCTCGAAGGTAAGAAGACCTTTATGCTTATCAATGCACTCCGCCTGGCCGATAGCGAGCAGCGGAAGGCTTTGGACTACTGGCTTGCCACGGCGACGGAACCCGAAAAGAAGATTGCTGCCGTCACAGAACTGTATAATCAGATAGGTGTACGCCAGCTGGCTGAAGCCAAAATTCACTATTATTTCGAGGCTGCCCTCGCCTGTCTGGACGAGGTGGCGTTGCCCTCGGAACGCAAAGAGAACCTACGCTCCCTGGCCCTTTCCCTCCTTGGCAGGAAGAACTGAAAAGTTGGAATGGATTTCATTGACACTCATAGTCACCTTTACGATGAGCAGTTCGTCGATGATATCGACGAGGTGTTGCAGCGTGCCTTTGCGTCCGGCGCTTCAAAAATCTTCCTGCCGAATATCAATGAGGAGACGGTGCTTCCCATGCTGAAGTTGATGAGCAAATATCCCGATAGGCTCTATCCCATGATAGGGCTGCATCCGGAGGATATCACCGATTCGTGGAGGACGATACTTATGCTGATGGAACGTTTGCTGCAAGCATCGTCCCATCCTTTCATTGCTATCGGTGAGGTGGGACTGGACTACTATTGGGACCGCTCCAGGTATGAAGAGCAGCAGAAAGCCTTCGCCATTCAGGTCGATTGGGCTATCAAGTATGACCTACCTTTAATGATACACACGCGCGATGCGCACGAGGAAATGGTCGAGATAATGAAATCGTCCACTCGTCAGATCTCTAATCGGCATCTTTCAGGTGTCTTCCACTGCTTCGGAGGTACGGCCGAGGAGGCGGAAGAGTTGTTGAGCTTCGATGGTTTCATGCTCGGCATTGGCGGAGTGGTGACCTACAAGAAGAGTCCCTTGCCCGAAGTGCTCCGCGAAGTGGTACCTCTGGATCGTATCGTTCTTGAGACCGATTCTCCTTATCTCGCACCCGTTCCATACCGCGGAAAACGCAACGAAACAAGCTATCTTTTGGAGGTCATTCGCAAGCTCGCTGAAATTTATTCGTGCGAAGAGTGTGAAGTCGCGGAAAAAACCACTAAAAATGCACTTAAAACGTTCCCGAAAGCGCGTTAAATGGCCATTAATGCATAAAAAAGCAGGAAAATCACCCTCCGAAGTAAACTTTTTTGCAGAAAATGGCGAAAATAAGCAAAAAAAAGGATATTTTTGTAGCGATTTTACGTGAAGTATAAACAATAAAATAACAAATCATTCATCATTAAACCAAAAACAAAATGAAAAAGTATTTTGCAATTGTTGCAATGGTGGCTGCCTGCACATTTGGCATGACACCCTCAGTGATGGCTCAGGACGAAGTGGCTGACGAGGCTGCTGCTACCGAGCAAGTCGTAGATTCCGCTGCCGTTGACAGCGTAGCCGAGGAAGCTGAAGCTCCCGTGGCAGAAGAGCCTGTCGCTCCCGTGGAGGAAGAAGAAGGTCTGCACAAGACTCTGAAGACAAAGTTCATCGAAGGTGACGCTGGCTTCATGAGCCTCGTTGCTATCGCTCTCGTACTCGGTCTTGCTTTCTGCATCGAGCGCGTCATCTACCTCACTCTTGCTCAGGTCAATACCCGCAAGTTCCTTGAGACCCTTCGTGGTAAGGTTGAAGCTGGCAAGCTTCAGGAAGCTATCGACTATTGCGCTGGCACCCGTGGTCCCGTGGCTCAGATATCTAAGAAAGCTATGGTATGCCTGAACAGCACCGATCAGAACGACATCGCTACCATTGAGCGTAACATCAACACCGAAGCTGAGGTGCAGGGCGCTTACCTCGAGGAGAACTGCTCCTGGATTACCCTCTTCATTGCCATGGCACCGTCACTCGGCTTCCTCGGAACTGTGATCGGTATGGTGCAGGCATTCGATGACATCGAACGTGCTGGTGATATCAGCCCGACCGTCGTTGCTGGAGGTATGAAGGTTGCTCTTATCACCACCATCTTCGGTATCATCGTAGCACTTGTGCTGCAGGTCTTCTACAACTACGTCCTCAGCCGCGTCGAGGCTCTGAACAATAACATGGAAGAGGCTGCAATGGGTCTGCTCGAGATGTGCGTGAAGTCTCCTAAGTGCCAGAAATAATTTAATTTAACGATTTCACCATTTCACTAATTCACCTATTTATTAAAGGTGAAAAACAAATTGTAAATCGTAAGTTGTAAATTGTAAAATCGTAAAATTAAGTCATGAAACTCGAAAAATTGTCCAATACTGCGTTGTACACCTGTATCGGTATCGGTGTGCTGTGCTTCGCCTTGTTCTTCCTGGTGGATTACAGTAACATGGATTTCGACGGTGTTCACGTATCCCCGAGATTGACGGATCTCGTCCTGATCCTGATTTACCTCTTGCTCTTTGTGACAGCCGGCCTCACGATCTGGAGTCTCATCCACGGTGCAACCCTCAATTCGGGCAACAACGGTCCCAGCCCCACGGGAATTCCCGGAGGTAAGGTGGCTCTCTGCACCTGGGGCGCAGTCATCGCTGCCCTCATCATAGGTGTCATCTGTGGCCTGGGCGAAGAAGACTACACCACGGTATCCGGTAAGACGACAGCGGGTGGCATGGTCACTATGGTTGACATGTGGCTGATGGCTATCTATATTCTGGCAATTCTGGCTATCGCGGCCGTGGTCGTCAGCATGAGCGGCTATCTGACCAAGAGTGCTACTCCGAAGGAATAACAATTCGTATAATTGTAAATCTTTAAATTGTCAAATTATACTATGGCAAGAAAGAAAAAGAAAGTGCCAGGTCTGAACTCGAGCTCCACAGCCGACATTTCTTTCATCCTGCTTATCTTCTTCTTGGTGACCACTTCTATGGACACCGACATGGGTTTGGCTCGTCGCCTGCCCCAGCCTCCTGAAAAGGATCAGGAAGATGCACAGATTGATGTGAAGGAACGCAATGTGCTGAATGTCCGACTTAATGCCGCTGGTAACTTGATGTGTAACCACGACTTCATTGACATCAAGGAACTGCGCGCTCGAGCCAAGGAGTTCATCGAGAACAAGAACAATTCGGCCAAACTGCCAGAGAAGCATGCTAAGGTTATCGACCTCCTCGGTACTTGCTATGTGACCGACAAGCACGTCATCTCCGTACAGACCGACCGCGGTACGCCCTATAACATCTATTTCCAGGTACAGAACGAACTCGTGGCAGCATACAATGAGTTGCGTGATGACTTGGCAATCGCCAAGTTCGGTCACCCCTATGCCCGTTGCTCTGAAGACGAGCAGGTAGCCATCCGTACCTATTATCCCCAGAAGATTTCTGAGGCCGAACCTAAAAACTATGGAGGAAACTAATCATGGCACGTAACAAGGAAAAAAGAGAAATGCCGGAGATGAATACCTCGTCTCTGCCCGACTTGATCTTCACCATCCTGTTCTTCTTTATGATTGTGACCACCATGCGTGAAGTCACCCTGAAGGTGAAGTTCACCGTTCCTTCCGGTACGGAACTCGAGAAACTGGAGAAGAAGTCCTGCGTATCGTTCATCTACGTCGGTCCTCCCACCGACCAGCTGCGTGCCCAAATGGGTAGTGGCACACGTATTCAGCTTAATGACCGCTATGCCGAGCCTCGTGAGGTTATGGACTTCGTGGCCCAGGAGCGTACAACCATGCCCGATCCTGCTTCGCAGGTCATGTCCATGAAGATAGATCAGCACACCCAGATGGGTATCATCACCGATATCAAGGAAGTGCTTCGTAAGTCATGGGCGTTGAGGATTAACTACTCAGCAACGCGGCGAAACTAATGCACGCTCGCGACATAAGTCGCAGGCATAAAAGATAGGAAGCGGCAACCTCTACTAAAGAGGTTGCCGCTTCATTTTGCATTCGACAGGGAGATCACTGCAGCTTATACTGTTTGGGCGACAAACCAGTCATCTTCTTGAAGAACCGTCCGAACATACTTTGTGATGGGAAGTTCAGCTGGTCGCTGACCTCCTTCACGCTGATAGATCCATCACGGAGCAGTGCCTTTGCCTCCAGCACCACATATTCATCAATCCACTGCATGCCGTGTTTTCCGCTGACTTCCTTTACGATTGTCGACAGGTACTTGGGTGTCAGACACATCCTGTCGGCATAGAAACTGATACTTCGCTCTTGGGTATAGTATTCCTCCAACAGCGTCAGGAAGTCGTGAAATATCTGTTCTTTACGGTTCAGTGGCCTGTTCAGTTCGGGCTTTTCCATCATGTCGTTCAGCGAGATGCTTTTCAATACAGCCACTTCACAATAACGCTGGATAACTTCGGTCTTGTAGGAGTAGCTGGGTGTGGCGAGTTCTGAACACAGCAGTCGGTACATTTGCAGGTCGTTTTCCATAACGTTGGGCGACGGGGTGTTGATAACAAAGTTGCGATATTTCTGGGTGAGATCCAGGTGCACTCCTACGTTCTTTCGCATCTTTTCTACGAAATCCTTGTCGAGAATCATGCCACAGAAGAGCAGATCCTTACTGATGTCCTTAGCTTCGAAGACGCAGCCTGGCATCAATGAAAGCCGCTGTCCCTCGTGAACCTCCACCTCTCTAAGGTTTACCAGCAACTGGATGGAACCTTTCAACAGTAGGATGGTGAAAAACGACTCGTTCTTGATGGGGTAGCGTTTACCTTCACGTGCCAGATAGGATCCGATATCTAAATTGTCGAAGGTGACGATGAGATTCTTCAACCTGCCTGAGCCGAAGTCGGCAGGAATACGTGAGATGTCGAAGACTACAGGAAGTTGAGGAGGGCGGGAACTATTCATTATTTCGCTTTTCTAATGAGTTTTATATGTTATCGGTGACAAAGATAGCCCTTTTCTTCCGTTTTTGCACAATCTTATGTTCTCTTTTCTCCTGAAAGCTCCACGATTTATGTTTTTTTAGTATTCTTTTAATACTCCATGCTCTGGCTTTCCTCATCCAGCTCCTGTTTGGGCCAGTTGACGAGGTACACTCGTTCTGTGGCACGCGTCAGTGCAGTATATAGCCAACGGAAGTAGTCTGACGACAGCATATCTTCCGTCATGTAACCTTGGTCAATGAACACCCTTTGCCATTGCCCGCCCTGAGCCTTGTGGCACGTGATGGCATAGGCGTACTTGATTTGCAGGGCATTGAAGTACGGGTCGTCCTTCACAGCTTTCATGCGGTCGCGTTTGGCCGTCAGTTCCGGATAGTCGTCCCACACCCGCTGGAACAGCATCTCTTGCTGCTCATGTGTCAGCGCAGGGGCCTCGCTGATTAGTGTGTCCAGTATCACCGTGCCCTCCACTTCCAAGTCCTCGTAGTCAGGGAAACGCAGTGAAATGTCCGCGAAGCGGAATCCGTGCATCTCACGTTCATGCCTCACTCTTCGTACTATGGCGACATCGCCGTTTGCAATGAAGTCCATAGAGGGAGCGCGCTCCGATTCCTCTGAATGTGCAGGGCTCTCTGAGTTGTCACCTTTCAGCCAATGATAATTGTTCTTCACGATGATGATCTGATCCCCGCTTGTCAGCTCTTCGTCATAGTCTAGTACGCGCGCGCGAATACCATTATTATATACGTTTGCGCGCGCGTTAGAGCGTGTGATGACGATGGCGTTGTCTGTCCCGCATTGGTAGTATGCCTGCTCCAGAGCCTCTATTAGTTCGTTACCGGGCAACAGCACGATATCTGCGAAGCCTGCCAGGTGTAGTTGCGGAAAGGTCGATAGCTCGTTGTCTGCTAATAGATGTCGCAGTCGTGTGGCGTTCCACAGGATTCCGGAGTCTTTGAGCTGTCGCACTACCTCTGTCAGTGTCATCTCATAAACTTTCAGACCATAGCCCTCCAGCTGCAGACCGACGAGGGCGGGACTTTCCTCTTCACCCACGGGTGGGAGCTGTGCCGTATCTCCCACTAACATCAGCCGGCAACCTTCGCCGGAATATACGAAATGCACTAGATCGTCAAGCAAACATCCGCTGCCGAATGCCGTGCCGTTCAGGCCCAGGTTTGAAATCATCGAGGCTTCGTCCACGATAAATAGGGTGTGCTTCATCAGATTCACTCCTTGCAGGAACCCAGTCATTTCTGCCGAGAAAGACTTCTGCCGGTAGATGCGCCGATGGATTGTGTAAGCCGCATGGGAGGCGTGCAGCGAGAAAACTTTTGCCGCTCTGCCCGTCGGAGCCATCAGCACCGTGCGCTGTCCGAGTTGCTGCAACGACCTCACCAAAGCACCCACCAAAGAGGTCTTTCCCGTGCCTGCATAGCCCTTCAGGACGAAGACGCTTTGCGCATCTTTGTCAAAAATGAAATCTGCCATCGTTTGTGCAGCATTTTCTTGCTCTTTAGTGGGCCTAAACCCGAAATAATCGAGTATTAAACCCCTCATTTGACTATTTAAAGGCATAAGAAGTGAAAAAAAATCGTATTTATGTGGCGTATTCCAATAATTATTTCTAATTTTGCGATGCAAAAGTACAAAAAAATATTCATATAGACGTCATGAAAAAGGTTTTTAACGCGCTTTTAGCGCTTTGCGTCATCGGTCTGCTCTTTATATGCTGGCGCAGCATCCAAGATGACATTGACTTCAACAAGGAAGTCACAGTTCGTGAAAATGCCGTCAAGGCTCGTTTGCTCCAAATTAAGGCTGCTCAGGAAGAGTACAAGCTGCAGAATGTCGAAGGAATGTATTGCGACAGCCTCTGGAAACTCGTTGAGTTCGTGAAGAACGGTCGCATTCCAAAGATTGTCAAGGAAGGTGTGCTTTCCGATGAACAGATGGAGAAAGGTCTCACCGAGCGTGCGGCTGCCGAAATCGTCAACAGTGGCGATGCAGCTGCTATCGCTGCCAACGGTCTCCAGAATTTCCGTCGCGACACTACGTGGGTGAACCTCTCCGATTCACTTTTCGGTCCTAACTTTAATGCCGACTCCCTGCGCTACATCCCCTTCGCAGAAGGCGACACTTTCCAGCTGCAGGCCTTCACCGCCCTCACCCGCTCCGGTACCATTATGTATGTCATGGAGTGTTGCGCTCCCGACACCTCCTTCCTCAAAGGCATGGGTCGTAATGGGGATCGCCTCATCGTCAACCGAGCACAACTGGCAGACGATATGGGCAACTATCCGGGTCTGAAGATTGGTGACCTCAACAACTGGAACAACAATGCCGGCAACTGGGAATAAGTCCTATCATCCCTTAAGTCTATCCATCCGCCTTCGTGCGGATGGATTCTCTTTTTTTGTCTGTGACCTGCAGACCAGCAGTCTCATTCGTGGTGAACACTTTCTGCAGTCCGACAACCTTTCGCTGGCCGATCAGTTGTCCCGTGAACTCAGCCGTCCAGACTATTTCAACCGGCAGATAGACCAGTGCTTCGTCCTCGTTTCCACACCCTCCACCCGAGTCCCCCTCGAGGAGTTTCGGCGTGAGGATGCGACAGCCCTTTATGAGTTCACCTTTGCCAGCACTGGCAAGGACATTCAACGCGTGGCTTACAATATTCTCCCGCAGTTGGAGTGTGCTGAGCTATTTGCTATTCCCACGGAAATAGAAGAGACCATTCTTCAGTTCTACCCTACGGCTCGTTTCTTCGCCTCCCGTGCCATCCTTATGGAGCGCCTGATGTTGCTTGAGGAAGACCAGCCGCAGGATAGCGCACGGCTCTACCTTTGTCCCGAGCCCGAGGGCTTCAGCCTCTTTGCTTTCGACGGTCGCCGACTCCGCTTTGCCAACACCTTCCAGTCTGCTGCCGTACCCGACGCCCTCTACTTCATCCTCAATGTTTGGAAGTCGCTTGGCCTCGATGCTCTGAAGGATCGGTTGAAGATTGTTGCACACGAGGATGGTTACGATGAGGAACTGCGCATCGATCTCGCTGAATACCTACTGGCAATAGATATCCTTACTCCCGACGACATATTCTCCCGCGTGCCCCTCACCCGTGAGAAGCAAGTCCCCCTTGACCTTATGGCCCTCCTGCTCAACAGGATCTAAGGTGACCGTTATACTGTTAATTGTTAATCTAATAAGTAGGTGTTCATAATTAGTTTTATGTTTTTTATCTTCTATTTGGATGCAGGTTTTTTTTTCTTCGAAGGAACTTAGCGGGCTAAGTGACTGAGAGGAAGAGGAAAAAATGCGGCAGGGAGAAATAAAAAACTGGAACTCACCTACAGATAAAGATAATGTTAAATAATTCTGAATACCTACTTAAATAGTTAACCTGCTTCCATGAGAATCGTTGCTGGCAAATACCGCGGACGCCATTTTGATATCCCTCGTACCTTCAAGGCGCGGCCAACTACCGACTTTGCCAAGGAGAACCTCTTCAATGTCCTCCGCTCCTACATCGATTTTGAGGCAGATGCCCCACGAGCCTTGGACCTCTTTGCTGGCACGGGGAGCATCACCCTTGAACTCTTGTCCCGCGGCTGCTCTCATGTTACCGCCGTTGAGCTCGATTCCCAACATGTCTCCTTCATTCGCCGCTTTCTGCAAATCCTCCGCTGCGAGGACGATGTCACTCTCTTGCGCGCCGACGTCCTCCGTTTCCTTCACAAGGCATCCGGTCCCTATGACTTCATCTTCGCCGATCCGCCCTATGCTCTTCCTGAACTCGACCAGTTGCCCGACCTCGTATTCAAAGAGCCTGTCGCTCAGTCTGATGGAATAATCCTGCCCCCTGAATCTTCAGCCTCCACCTCCCTACTATCCCCTTCGGGTCTCTTCGTTTTAGAGCATGGCCAGAAGCAGGATTTCTCCTCTCATTCCCATTTTCTTGCCCATCGCTCTTATGGCAGCGTCAACTTCTCCATTTTCCAATAGTCACTCGGCAGACGTGGAAAGCTGACATTTGCTGAATCTATGGTGCCGAAAAGTTTCGTGAAACTCAGTTGTTAATATTGGAATACCAATTCGCCGCCTTTCTTGAGTTCCTGAACGGCGATTCGGAAGTGGCGCAACCGCTTGCCGTTCCAAGTGACGCGTTTCACTTGCTGTTTCTCTGAGGTGCGGCCTTCTGTGCGTATGACAACCGTTGTCTGGCGGTCGGCACCGAGGTGGAGGGTCACTTTGTCAAAGAGGGGAGGGAAGAGTTCATAGACCGCTTCCCCGACGATGAGGGGATACATCCCGATACTTGCAAAGACGTACCATGCACTCATGGCACCGTCATCCTCGTCCATCTCAGGGCAGTAGCCACGAGGCTGGTTGACGAAGGCACAACCGACGAAGGGGGTGGGGTAGGCATCGTTGCCCCCATAGCGATGAGTCACGGACTCTGTGGCCAGGCTGCGGACCACGAGGGCCGTCTGCTGTGGCTTTCCCAGTCGGCCAAAGAGGAAGGGTACATGGATATCGGGCTCGTTGCCCTGGTTGTAGAGTTGCTCGCGGAAGAAAAGCAGGAGCTGCTCTGCGAGTTCTTCTTTACCGACCATCTTCATCATTCGTGGCAGGTACATAGGTGCTCCCCAGCGGTACTGCCAGCGGGTACCCTGATAGAGACCGTTACCGCGCATCTTTGTGTAGGTCTCGTCGATATGTTGGAACTCGCGTGGCCAGATGCTGTCGAAGATTTCTTCACCCCGCTTTGTCCATCGTGAGGCTTCGTCCATCATGCCCAGCTCTGCTGCCAACTGACCGAGTGCCCAGCAGTCTCCGCATGCTTCAAGACACTGGTCAGGACTCTTCAGGCTCAGCCGTGTGACTTCTCCGACCATACCAGGGTAGGCGTCGCGAAGCGAAGGAATACTGATTCCCTGACGATAGGCATCGAGAAGGGTGGCAACGGCGTGCTCTGTGCGCACCGTGGGCACACATTCCTTATCGGTACTCCAGTCTTTCTTGCCAGTGATATATAGTTGTGCCAGCGACTGCATGATGTCTGACGAGCGAGCGGCATCAAGCAGGGTGATGAGAGGAAACTTCGTGCGATAAGTATCCCAAAGCGACCAGGAGCTGTAGTACGGCCTGTCCTTCGCTTCGTGCTGCTGTCCGTCGGTGCCCAGATAGTTCCGAAGGTCACGGTCTGTCACCTGGAACGGACTGTGGAAGGTACGGTACAAAGAGGTGTAGAAGAGTGTCTGCAGATCTGCTGTTCCTCCCTCCACGTCCACCGTCGAGAGCAGGCGTTGCCATTCACGTCGCGCTTGTGTTGTCAGCGTCTGAAAGTCCGTTTGCCATACGGTCTGCGCAGGCATCCTGTTCAGTTCGTCGGAAAGGCCCGTGGAGACGACGATGCGCACCTCTATCCCCTTGAACCCTTGAACCCTCTGAACTATTGAACTACTTAATACTGTTGCCTCCTGAAACGTCAGCCGCTTGCGTCCGTCGGCAATGGTGTCAAGCACGAAAGGTGCACTGGTGTAGAGGCGGTAGTGCAGGTGGTAGCGGCCGCGCCCACAGGTGTTGGCACACTCCGCAAAACCCTGTCCCATCGAGGCTGTCTTCTGCTCGAAGCCGGCAGCAAAGAGCTTGTCGAAAGCAGAACGGGGATTCAGCAGCAGAACAGCCTGCGAGTCATCGGGAAAGTAGAAACGTTCGACCGCCATACGATGATTGGCAGTTGCTGCGAAGAACACACCATTGCTCAGTTGCACGCTGTAGTAGCCCGGTGAGGCCTGCTCCGTCTCCTTCAAGAGCCGTACATCCTCCCCCGTGCTGTCGGGCATGAGCGAGACATTACCACCGCAACCGCTGCCTCCCACTCCAGATAGGCGGTTGATGCTGAAGCCTGAGATGACAGGAACTTCGAAGTCATAGCCAGGATGCTGGCGCGGCTTGCTGTCGGGACAGACCTGAATTTGGCTGTAGGGAACCGTAGCGCCGGGTGACATCTGCCCGTAGTCGTCGGCTGTGCCGATGAAGAGATTGACTTTGTCGAGCACAGAGCTCTGCTGGGCGCTCACGGGCACAGAAAACAATAAGGAGAAAGCAAAGGCAAAGACGGCTTTGCAGTACGGTTTTAACTTCATGTGAACTCAATTATTGTGCAAAGGTACACCTTTCGATAGGAACTAAAGGGTGAGTGGCATGTAGTCCAGGGCCCATACTTTAGCAACGGCCTCATAGGTACATTTTCCATCGGTCATATTGACGCCGCGGAAAAGTGAACGGTCATCGCGACAGGCCTGTTGCCAGCCTTTGTCGGCGAGGGCTATTGCGTAGCGAAGCGTGGCGTTGGTGAGGGCAATAGTAGATGTGTTGGGAACGGCTCCGGGGATGTTGGCAACGGCGTAGTGAACGATGCCATCGATGATGTAGACGGGGTCGCTATGGGTGGTGGGGTGCGAGGTCTCGAAGCAGCCACCTTGGTCGATGGCTACATCCACGAGCACCGTTCCGGGTTCCATCAGCGGGAGCATGTCCTTGGTGATGAGCTTGGGGGCTGCATCGCCGGGAATAAGAACAGATCCGACGACCACATCCACGTTGGGCAGTTCCTGACGGATATTGTGCTCTGACGAGTAGAGTGTATGCACATTAGCGGGCAGTTCGGCTGCCAGCTGTTTCAGACGCGGCAGGGAAACATCGGTAATGGTGACATCTGCTCCCATTCCGGCAGCAATGCGGGCTGCCGCTTCGCCCACGGTGCCTCCTCCCAGTACCAGTACTTTAGCGGGTTTCACTCCTGGAACGCCCGCCATCAGTTTGCCTTTGCCGCCTTTGGTCTTCTGGAGGTAGTAGGCTCCGTTCTGTGCCGCCATCCTTCCTGCCACCTCGCTCATAGGGATGAGAAGTGGCAGCGAATGGTCGTCGCGTTCCACGGTTTCGTATGCGATGCAGGTGGCACCGCTCTTCAACATGGCGTGTGTAAGTTCTTCCTCGCAGGCAAAATGGAAGTAGGTGAAGAGAACCTGTCCCTTGCGCACCAATGGATATTCGGGTGCGATGGGTTCCTTGACCTTCACAATCATATCGGCTTTTGCATATACGTCTTCGATGGACGGCAGGATCTGTGCTCCGACCTTCACATAGGCTTCGTCGCTAAAACCGCTGCCCTCCCCGGCAGTGTGTTGAACGAACACCTGATGTCCGCGACGTACTAACTCGGCAACACCCGAAGGAGTCATGCCCACTCTGTTTTCATTGTTTTTGATTTCTTTAGGTACTCCGATTGTCATAACTGTAAGAATTAAAGAGGTTAGAATAATTGACGATTAATAATTCACGGATTTATAATTTGCAAATTGTTAAACGGTGGAGGTGATTTCGCCGTCGGCAAGTCGGGTGGTGAGGCGCGTGCCAGGAGTAAGATTGGCGGCAGCGCGGATCAGCTGGCCGTTGGCGAAGGTAAGAGAATAGCCGCGTTGCAGCTGGTGTTCGGGCGAGAGGGCTTTGAGGCGCTGACCGAGGAGTTCCTGTCGGTGATGCTCGCGCTCGAGTTGGCGTGTGAGAGCGGTAGACTGGCGGTCGGTGATGCGTTCCAGACGGTGCCGTTGCCGCTCGGTGATGAGGATGAAGGTGTTAGGCAGCGAGGTGGTGAGTTGGTTCAGGCGGGCTTTGTCGCGCTGCAGGCGTAGGGCGGTGCTCTGGTGGATACGACGGCTAAGCTCTTCGAGGCGAACGAGATGCTGCACCTGATAATCGATGAGGAATGCGGCTGCAGCTGTGGGGGTCTTCACGCGGGTGTGAGCCACGAAATCCAGCACGGTCTCATCGCGTTCATGGCCGATACCAATAATCACAGGAAGAGGCATTTGCGAAACAGCCGCCGCGAGGTTGTAGGTGTCAAAATCCGAGAGGTCGCTGGTGGCTCCTCCGCCGCGGATGATGACCACACAGTCGTAGTTGTCGGCTTCGTCGCAAATGGCGGCGAGTGCAGCGAGCACACTTTCTTCGACGTTTGCTCCCTGCATGACGGCTGGGAATAGACGAAGGGAGAAATAGAGTCCGTAGTCATTGTTTAACAACTGGTCGCAGAAATCACCGTAGCCTGCAGCTGAGGCGGAAGAAACGACAGCGATGCGACGTAGCAGGGTGGGTAGCGGCAGTTGGCGGTTGTCTTCGAGGATGCCGTCTGCCTCCAGGCGGGCAAGAATCTCCCGACGGCGCTGGGCCATATCCCCGAGGGTGTAGGTGGGGTCTATATCCTGAATGGTGAGCGAGTAACCGTAGAGCTCATGGAACTCAATACTGACAAGCATCCGAACCTTCATCCCGGCACGAAGACGTTCGCCAGTAGCCCGTTCGAAGAGGGGGGCTATCATATTATAGGTCCGTGCCCACGCGACGCCGCGCGCTTTGGCGACGAGGGTGCGTCCGCTGTCATCCTTTTGTACGAACTCCACATAGAAGTGGCCGTTGGAGGCGAGCCGCGCTTCAGAGAGTTCGGCTTCCAACCAGTATTCGTCATCCAGGGATTGCTCGATTGCGGCACGGACGAGGCGGTTGAGGGAGAGAAGGGTGAGTGAGGGGGGCAAAAGGGAAGTTAAGAGTTAATGGTTGTGGGATATTAATTGAGTAATCTTGCGGGCTGCATGTTGCGGGGCTCCAGGTTCGCCGAGTCGGGCGGCCATCTCCTCGTAGCCCTGCAGTTGTGCCTCGCGGGCAGGGCTGTCAGGGAGAATGTTTTTGAGGTGTTGCCGGATGGCCTCCGGGTTCATATCGGTGAGGATGATTTCAGGCACGACCTCGCGGCCTACAATCAGATTGACAAGCGACACATAGGGAATCTTGAGAAGAATCTTCTTAGCAGTCGCCATAAGCCAGGGATAGCGTTTGGCATAACAGACCACCTGAGGCACCCGGAAGAGAGCCGTCTCCAGGGTGGCTGTACCGCTCGTGACGAGGGCTGCTTTGGCATGAGAGAGGAGGTCGTAGGTGGAATCGAAGACGAGGTCTGCACGAATCTTACGACCAAAAACTGTCTCAGCCTTCGTGATGCTCTGTTCGTAGACTTCGCGCGGAACGACAGTGACCCCGGCAATCTGAATGTTGAAGTCTGCATCATAGGGTGCAGCGGCGACAAGCATCATCCAGAGGTTGTCGCGCACCTCATTGATACGGCTGCCGCAGAGCAGAGCAAGACAATTACCATTATCAGACCTACGATGTTTGTTTTCTGCTTTAAACTGGTATTCTGCCACCTCGTCAACAGTAGGATTGCCGACGTAGTGAATGGGAACGTGGTGCTTGCCCTCGAAGAATTCGACTTCGAAAGGAAGGATGGAGAATATTTCATCGACATCGCGCCTCAGGGCTTTGATGCGCCACTCCTTCCACGCCCAAAGTTTGGGAGCGATATAGTAGTAAACGGGACAGAGGGCACGTTCGTGGACAAAGCGGGCAATCTTCATGTTGAAACCTGGATAATCAACCAGGATGACAACGTCGGGTTGCCAAGAGATGATGTCGTCCTTGCATTGCCGCATACCACTCAATATGGTGCGTGCGTGGAGGAGAACATCGACAACGCCCATATAAGCGAGGTCACGATAATGGCGAACGAGGGCCATTCCCGCAGCCTGCATCAGGTCACCGCCGAAACCACGGAACTCCGCGTCGGGGTTTTCGGCTTTCAGGGCTATGATGAGATGGGAGGCGTGGAGGTCGCCACTGGCTTCGCCTGCGATGAAGTAGTATTTCATTTGATGGGGCTTAGGGCGCAAGAGGCTTATGAGACTTATGGGATTAATTCTTGAAGAGTGGTCATTGCAGCGTAGGCGGTGGTGTCTACTGTTACAGGCACGATGGAGCAGTAGCCGGCGCGAAGGGCGGCGAAGTCTGTATCTGTGGCTTCGGGCTCGAGGTCGGTGAACTGCCCCGTGAGCCAGAAAGACTGCTGGCCGCGGGGATTAGAGGCTGTGATCCATTCAGCACTCCAGCGGCCGCGCGCCTGACGGCATATCTGCCAGCCGCGGAACTTGTGGGCAACGGGGAGGTTGATGTTCAGACAAACGTCTTGTGGCAGTCCCTGTTGGAGCACGCGCTGACAGAGATCCGCAATGGCGGAGAGTGTATCTTCGCTGACGGGGTTGTCCTCATAGCGCTGGCCTCGTTGGAGATAGAGCGAGATACCTATAGAAGGAATGTCCTTCATGCATCCTTCATAGACAGCTCCCATCGTACCACTGTAGTGTACGCTGACGCTGGCGTTGTCGCCGTGGTTGATGCCGCTTAGGAGCAAGTCGGGCTTGCGCGGCACGATTTGTTCAAGGGCGAGCTTGATGCAGTCTACGGGAGTTCCTGTGCAGGCATACAGTCCTTTTGCGAGGGGCGTGTAGCTGACGGGCGTGGTGCAGGTGATGGAGGCCGCGGCACCGGAACGGGGACCGTCTGGAGCCACAATATATACTTCAGCAAGGGGAGCAACGGCGCGCGCCAGTGCTTGAATTCCAGCGGCTTGATAACCGTCGTCGTTGGTGATGAGGATGAGAGGCATTATGATTTTACAATTATACGGATTTTACGATTCGACCAATTAATTATGTATTGTGAATGATGCTTCATTCCTTTATTTTTACTTCCATTGCCGCTGTGTGTCCTTCGTACTCGGGTGCATAGAGGCACTGTATGCGGCAGAGTCCTGTGGTATAGTTTCCCGTGCGGTCGATGAAGGAAGTCTCTTCGAGGACGTATGTGCCCTTGGGCAGACGGTCGAAGAAATAATCGGTGTGGGCATCGCGTACGGCGCGGTAGTAACCGAGGCCTCCTTGGTAACGGTAGCCGGAAAGTTGTTCTGCAGGCTCGGCGGCGGCTGGGCGGTCAGCACGCAGACAGACATACTCGTAGTCTCGGTCGGCAGTGATGATGTAGCGGGTGGTGAACTTATCGCCGAGGCGTGGGGCGGTGTTGCTCAACTCACGACGGATGGTAAGCCTTGAGGCATGGGCCGAGGCTTCAGCAATGGGCGTAAGGTATTGTGCATAAACGGCTCCCCATGCTTCAGAAGGACTGTTGCGCTGCACCGTGATGGAACGAGGTGCGGTGCCATCGAAGTAGGTCTCTCGGATGTAGCCGAGGGCAGCAGGAGAAGAGACTGCGGCGGTTCCTTTGGGCGAACCTGCGGGCACACTGACTTTGCGGCCAGAGTAGTTCAGGGTGAGGTGGTCTTTAGCAGTGCTTTGGAGGTCGGCAGCAGCTGCAGCACCATGGAGGAGGGCATAGATGGCGTCAGTAGTGCAAATGGAGGACTCCCACATCTGGGTGCGCTTCTGCTGTAGCAACCAACGACGAAGACTGCTGTTGAGAGGCTGGTCGTCGGGTGTCAGCTCTCGGACAGCTTCCATCGCTGCCGTGTGTATGAGGACCTTATGACCCGTGGGGGTGAAGCTGCCTCCGGCGTAATCGAAGAATGTGCCGTGGTCTGGGGTCGTCGTCATATGCTCACGCATGGAATCAAAATAGAGGCGGGCATCGCGGTCACGACCGTCGCCCTTTAGGATGATAGCAGCTACGGCGCGTTCATCGTTAGTCATTCCTGCGACAGACCCTTTCAGGTGGTCGAGAAGATAGCGGACATCTGCCTGCTGGCTCTTGGTGAGATGAACGCCGGCACGCTGTGAAATATAGACATAATGGAGGTGCATCAGTGCGCCCGTATGGATGGTGGCGCCTTCTGCCTCTGCCTTCTTCATCTCCTGAATCATCTTGTTGTTCTCCTTGGCAATGAACGCGAAAGCGCGGTGCAAGAGATTGTTGGCGCTCTGTCGCGAGTCTGCAGAGAGAGAAGAGAAGTTGTCGGTGAGACTGCGAAGACGGGTGATTTCGATGGCAACGAGACGTGTCATCAGTTCGCTACTGCGCATTCCTGGGAACCAGGCGAAGCCGCCGTCGGACTCCTGTCGTTGGTTGAGGCGTTGCAGGGTGCCGCCAATACGGCTGTTGAGGAGGTTCTCGTTGAAGAGATCGATGAGTTGAGCACGACGTTCCGCGTCACTGTCGGCTTCGCGCAGCCAGGGAGTCTCGTCGAGGATGAGCTGCTTGAGGTCGTCGTTCTGCGAGAGGGGGCTTTCGCTGGCGGACGAACCGCCGGCCACAGGGCCAGTAGAGGAGCCACCTGTGGGAGAGCTCGCTTGCTGCTTCCATAGTTGAATAATGTCGTGGAGCCGTGGCGTGGTGGCGGCGATGTGAGCGGCGAGGGTGTTGGCGTAGAAGATAGAGGTAAGGGAGAGTACATCATCGTGCTGCGGTTCGCGAAGGGCAGGCAGGGCTTGGACGACGTTCCAGATGGGGTGTGTGGTGTACTCTACGGTCAGGCGGCGCTGGGTGGCGGAAGGTGCATCGTGGTTGAAGAGCGAAGAGAGGTCGGTGGTGAAGGTGCCTGCACCGTCAGCTTGTATTTCTACACTTTCGGTGATGTATTCCTTCGATGAGAGGATGGGAAGGTACAGCTGCTCGCCGTCGGAGAAAGATGCTTGGTTATCTTTTGCACCCTCGGATACTGTGGTCTCGGCGGTCAGACGAACGGCGACGATGGGGTAGTCTTCGCTGGGCGTGTATTCAAAGGCGAGTACAGCTTCATCGTTAGCGGAGGCGGTGAAAGGAGCGGTGTGCTTCACCAGCACGTTCTCTGTCTCGGGGTCAAAGACCTCAAGGCGAACTTGTCCGCTGAGGTCGCTCTCGGTGAGGTTCTGGATAACGGCACGCAGGCTGCTCTCGTCTCCCGCACGCAGGAAACGGGGAAGGTAGAGGCGGGCCATCAGTTCCTTGCGGGCGATGGTTTGTGCCTGAATATTTGTAGTGAAGAGGTCGCTCGTATGAGCCATGCCGAGCAGTTGCCAGGTGGTGAGACTCTCTGGAAGAGTGAACGAGAGGGTGACTTCACCCGTCACGGGGTCACTATGGAGACGAGGCAGGAAGGCCGCCGTCTCATTGAAGTTCGTACGCAGGGTCGCGGGAGCCGTGGAGAGGGGTCCCTCTGCGGATGAACCGTTGGCCACTGCATCTTCGCCATCTTCTGATTCTTCTACAGACAAACCTGCGATTCTATCTTGCAGGGCGGCATTCTGGGGAGCAGCTTTGGCAGCCATCATCATGGGCGCAGGTGTTGGAGCTGCAGCCACCTCCATCATGACTCCGTCGGCCTCTTCCATTGCTCCCCCTAAGGCACGGCTGGCTCTCATCATACGTGGCCGATGGAGTCCTCTGCGATAACCATAAGAGAAGGTGAGTCCATTTATCCAGGATGCATCGAAGGAGTCAAAAGCGAGGCCCTCTGCCTTATAATCCTTCATTGTGAAGTATAGATACTGGAATGCGTTGCCGTTGGCGAAGAAATCCTGCGAGCGCCATGGAATCTGACGAACACGATGATAGCGGTTGACGATGAGATTCCAGGAGTGGGGTGTCAGCTGGTCGAGCGATGCGTCATAGATGGTTGCCATCAGGTTGGCACTTACGGGCTTGCCGTCGGGGTCGGTGAGGCGTAGTGTCCATGTCTCGTGGTCACCAGGGTGCAATCGGTCGCGGAAACTGGTCCATTGCCAGCGCAGTTCCTTTGAGGGCATTGTCAGCTTCAGGCTTTGGCTCATGCGGTAGTCAGTGCCGCCTTTGACAAAGGCAAAGTGGGCCGTGACACCGTCGCCATACTCCGGAAGATAAGGAATTTCGACGATGCGTAGCTCATCGGAAAGTTGGATGAGCTCGTTCTTGACGACACCTTCTTTTGCTACGAGGCTGTAGTATAGTGCCACATCCTTGAAACTGCTGCCTACCTGAATACGGGCGGGGTGCGCAGCGTCGAAGGTGTCTGAGGGGCAGTAGAGCCACTGCTCGGCAGAGCGTGGCAGGCGGGTGTCGTCCATCGAGAACAGGTAGAAGCGAGCGCTGGATGAGGCGGTATCGTTGCCAGCTTGAGCACTGGCACGTAGCTCATAGTCGCCGGAAGGCAGGGTGCGTAGTGCTGTGAGGAGTCCTTCGATGCTGGCTGATGCACCTCCCTTCACGGAAGGCTCCGCTGTAAGGGTGAAGGCTCCGCTGGCTACGGCCTCTACAGACGAGGCAGAGGTCGTTGATGACGAAGCGGGAGCAGAGGCTGCAACGACCGACCAACGAATCTCGCCACGGGTGGACTTGCCGGTGGACGTGATGAGGGAGAATAGCGGGGCTTGCAGGCGGTCACGGTCCTGCTGTTCCTGCATGGTGATGTTCAGTCGGAGTGGGGTGGTGCACAGCGGAACACGCATGACTCCTTCGCGGGTTTCGCCAGCAGCACTGAGCACCTCCACATTCATCCGGAGCACGAGTCCGAAGCGCAACGCTTCAGACGGAATATTATTAAGAGGAACGCGTGCGCGAAAGATGCCGTTCTCATCGGTTGCTATGGTGTCAATCGGCAGTTCGGGGGAATCCTCGTGACGGAACCACCAGAAGTAGGGATATGTAAACTGGTAGTGCCCCGTCACGCGGGCATCACGGACGGGAACACCGTTGTATCCCAGAGCCTTACCCGTCAGTTCGATGCTGTCCTGTGGCCATTGCAGCGCGGGAGCATCGTCCATTTTTATTTCAAAGGTAGGACGTTTGTATTCTTCTACACGGAAACTGACATTGGCTCCCGTGGTCTGGATGCGATAGTTCCCAGGCAGCTCCCCTTCGGGCAGAACGAAGTCGGCCGTGAGTACGCCGAGGGAGTCTGTGACGGCGGTTTGTTTGCTGACCTCCTTCCAGTTGGCATTCCGGAGGATGAGTTCATAAGACTTACCTGCCAGGGCGCTGGCATCCCAGTGCTTCTGACTGTAGGCGATACCGCTGAGGTGGACTGTCTGCCCGGGACGATAGATGGCACGGTCGGTGTAGAGCCGTAGGGTAGTGGTCGTCTGTTCGTCATCGTACGAAGAACCGTTCGGCCACAGCGTTTCTTCGGGGAGGAAGTGATCTGCTGCTGTGCTGGCGGCGAGGATATAACGTTGCCGGTTCTCGCTGCCGCTGTGGTACTGGAAGAAGGCGCGGCCTTCAGCGTTGGTGCGTTGTGTAGCATTGTCCGAACGCTTCTCTGTACGATAGTCCTCGCTGCAGAGGTCCACCGTGGCACCTTCTATGGGTTGCCCGCTTTCTGCATCTACCACGATGACCTCTATCTTATTGGCGTCGTGGAAACGATGCATCGTCTGCAGCGACGTGACACGGAAGAGCTGGTATTCGTTCGTGACTGTGCGGCGGCGGGCTTCTTTCTCCTCGGTGGTGGCGGTGTAGAGGATGGCATAGCGACCCGGCTCGGGAGCCTTCCATCGGAGGCTGTCTTCGGTGCTCTCGTAGGCAGGCTTCTTCACGATTGTATGCTGTATCTTCTGCACCTCAGTGCCGTGGCGGCGGAAGTAATCGTTGACCGACAGTTTACTGTTTCCTACTTCTTCTTCCTTGAAGTCGTCCTTCAGCCGGTAGATAACGAAGGTGACGGCGGTGGCATTACGTGTCGTAATCTCCCACGTGTATTCCTTGCCGGGATAGTAGATATCGTTACCCCTCCATTTGACCCATGGACGGCGCAGCTCGTTAAGAATGTTGTGTACTTCGCCAATCCGTTCATAGCGCGGATAGCGTCGAAGCGCCTCCTCTGCCCAAGCCACCTTTTGTTCGGTTTTTACGGTCTCGTCGTAGTTGTTCAGCAATCGGAGATAGATTTCCGTACAGAGCGGCATGTCAGCATAGATGTCCTTCAGTCGCAGTAGTTTTGTTGTGAGGTCGCGTCCCTGAACAGAGGCGGCTTCTGAAGGATCTGAATGCGAGACATCAAGCATGTCGAGGTCCATCAGCAACTGGGCTTCGCGGTTCCCCTGCCGCACGTACTCTGCCTTCACCGCCTCTGCCAGTTCTGCCGCAGGCGAAGGTTGCCAGGTGCCCTGATTGCGGTCGCGCACCCGTTGCCAGAGGATATGCAGCAGGTCATGGTTGAAGTAGGTGGAGCTCTTTTGCTGGGTGACGAAGGGCAGCCAGTCCTTGCTGCGGGCCTGGCTGAGTGCAGAAATATCGGCCAGCGACAGCCGCCAGTTCATGACGGCGGCGCTGTCATACTGCTCGCGCGTCCATTCTTTCATCTCCTCGCTTGTCAACTGCAGCCCGCTGGACTGAGAGCGGTTGCGGTTGCCCTCATAGACCTCGGCAAGAATCGAGGCATAGATAGCCCGGGCCTCGGGTCGGGTCTCTTGGGCACGCAGGGCCTCCAGTTCTACTACATCGGTGAAGAAACTGTCGGGAGCCCACTCTTGATGTAGTGCTGCAGCCCGCAGGCGCGCACTCATCGCCTGACCTTGATGTCCTTCGGCAATGGCTTTCTTCAGAATGGATTGCACGGCATTGTAGGCCGACTGCGGTTTACCGTCGGCCTCCAGCTTCTGTTCGGCTTTCCAGAGTGCATCGAAGGATTGGGCGGAGGCAAAGAAGGGAAATAGGGCCATAGTGAGGGAGAGAAAGAATGATTTCATTAGGATTGGAAGATTAGGAGGAATGGGCGTTGCCGCCCATTCCGTGGAGGATTATTTTTCAGGAATCTCGGCCAGCAAGGTCTTCAGGAAGGGCCAGAAGCGACCTACGCTGGGGATGTTGCATCGCTCATTCGGTGTGTGCGGAGAGCGTAGGGTGGGACCGAAGCTGATGAGGTCCATCTTCGGATACACTTGTCCGATAAGGCTGCACTCCAGGCCGGCATGTACGACTTCGACCTTTGCGGGTTTGCCTTCCAGCCGTTCGTAGAGGGCAGACATCTGAGCAGCGATGGGCGAATCAAAGTTGGGCTGCCATGCACCGTAGCCACCGCTATATTCCACCTTCATTCCAGCCATTCCAAACGTGCTTTCGAACATCTCCTGTTCCAGCTCAAGCTGCGAGTCGCATGAAGAACGGGCGAGGATAAGCACCGTGGCCGAACCTTCGGCGATATTGATGATGGCGAGGTTCGAGCTGGTCTCTACCACGTGAGGAATCGATGGGATGTTGCGCAGCACACCGTCGTGACAAGCGAGGATGGCACTGACGAGGTTGTCCTGCACCTCTGCCGGCACCTGCTTCGCGGGCAGCGCTACGCGTTCGACGGTGATGTCAACGCCCTCTTCCACTCCGCGATATTCATTCGCAAATGTCTGCTGGCAGTAAGCCGCCAGTTCACACAGGTCTGCCTCGTTCTCGGCGGGGATGGAGAGTACGGTCTCTGCCGTGCGGGGAATGGCATTGCGCATGTTGCCGCCTTTCCACGTACACAGACGGGCGTCGTCGTCCATGATGGCCTGGCGCACCAGACGAGCCATCAGCTTATTGGCGTTAGCGCGGTTCTGGTTAATCTCCAGTCCGCTGTGTCCGCCCTTCAGTCCGCTGATAGTCACTTTCAGGGCAATATCTGTCGGGTCGGTATCCACCTCCTGATAGTCGAGGCTGGCCGTCACGTTAATGCCACCGGCCGAACCGATGCAGAATTCACCCTCGCTCTCGTGGTCGATATTCAATAGGATGTCGCCGTGCAGGGTATCTGCAGCCAGGTGGTTCACACCCCACATGCAGGTCTCTTCGTCGGAGGTGATGAGCGCCTCCAGTGGTCCGTGCTGTAGGGTGTTGTCCTCGAATACAGCCATAATGGCAGCCACGCCGATGCCGTCGTCCGAGCCGAGCGTAGTGCCCTTGGCCTTCAGCCATTCGCCGTCAATCCACGTCTCGATGGGGTCGGTTTCAAAGTTATGAGTGCTCTCGTCGGTCTTCTGCGGAACCATATCCATGTGAGCTTGCATGGTGCAGCATTTGCGGTTCTCGAAACCTGGAGTGGCAGGCTTGCGCATCACGATGTTATCGCCACCATCCTTGAAGGCTTCGATTCCACGTTCCTTAGCCCAGTCGAGCAGGAACTGCTGGATCTTCTCGAGGTGGCCGCTTGGACGGGGCACTTGGGTCAGTTTGTAGAAGTTGCCGAAGATTGCTTTCGGCTCAAGGTCATGAATAGTCATAGGCATGTTGGATTTAATGATTTGACAATTATAGGGCTCATGGGGCAAATAGGGCCAATGGGCTCATGAGTAAATGTTTCAATATTTCAATGTTTCAATTTTCTCGTCAACGCCAGCGCCACACTCGCATACAGACCGAGTGCAGCCACGAGCAATGTCTGAACCGTGTGGACAATGAGGGCAAACAGCGCGCCTTCGTTGCCGTCCACTCCGTAGAGCATCAATACTGTCTTCACCGCAAAGTGCCAGGGACCGGCACCGTTGGGAGTGGGAACCAGCACCGCAAATGTGCCTACCACAAACGCCACGAGAGCAACGGAATAGCCGAGCGAGGCCGTCGAGGTGAAGCAGAAGAACGTCAGGTAGAAGTGCAGGAAGTAACACACCCAGATGCCCAAACTGTAGAACCAGAAAGCCACCTTACCCTCTACTTTCCGTATGGACAGCAAACCCGCTGTCAGGTCCGCAACAACAGACCGCGTCTTCGTCATAAACTGAAAGCGACGCATCAGCAGGTAACCCGTGAGGAGGATGATGATGCCGCAGGCTGCCGTCACCAGCCAACCCGCCGTCGTGAACTGGCCCAGAAAACCGCCGAGCGAGAGGCCCGTCTCGTGGAAGAAACGCATGAAGACCGGAATCTGCAGCACGAAAACCACCAGCGACAGCACCGCAATCATCACCATATCCACTACACGTTCGGTCACCACTGTCCCCACACCGCGCGTGAAGCTGCAGCCATCATAGCGCTTCAATACTCCGCAGCGCAGCACTTCGCCCACCCGGGGAACCACCAGCGAACTGGCATAGCTAAGGAACACCGCATTAATACTCGTGTGCACGCGTGCGTGTTCCTTTAAAGGTTTCAGCAACTGCCGCCAACGCAGCGCCCTGAACACCTGTGCCAATATTCCAAAGGGGAACGAAAGCCACATCCATGTCCAGTTCATCTCGCTGGTGACCGCCACACGCAGTGTCTCCCAGTCCATTCCGCGGTACATCCACCACAAAATGATGCCGCCGAGGGCCAAAGGCAGCAGAATTTTCAGTATAGAGCGCAGTGTTTTCAATTCTTTTCTCTAATTTTGCCGCAAATTTAAGGAATTCCTCTGAAACAATGCGTACAGTAAAGCCAAAAAAATTCCTCGGACAACACTTTTTAAAGGATTTAACGATTGCAAAGCAAATTGCAGACACTGTAGACGCTATTCCGGCACTTCCTGTACTCGAAGTAGGGCCTGGAATGGGGGTCATGACACAGTTCCTCATGCAGAAACCCAGACCTCTCAAAGTCGTGGAGCTGGATTTCGAGTCTGTGGACTATCTCCGACGCACGTGGCCACAGCTTGAGGACGACATCATTGAAGATGATTTCCTAAAGATGCACCTCGACCGTACCTTCGAGGGACACCCCTTCATTCTCACCGGCAACTATCCCTACAATATTAGCAGTCAGATATTCTTCAAGATGCTCGACAACCGCAACCTCATCCCCTGTTGCACGGGCATGATTCAGAAAGAAGTCGCCGACCGTATCTGTGCCCGGCCATGCACCAAAGCCTATGGCATTCTCAGCGTACTCATTCAGGCGTGGTACACTCCCGAGTACCTTTTCACCGTCGAACCCTCCGTCTTCAACCCGCCACCCAAGGTACGCTCTGCCGTCATCCGGCTCATGCGCAACGACACCCAACAGCTCAACTGCGACTCCGACCTGTTCAAGAAGGTCGTGAAGACCACCTTCAACCAGCGCCGCAAGACCCTCCGGAACAACATCCGTCCTCTTCTCTCCGAGCTCGCCCCCACTGCCGACCACGCCTCTTTCCTCGCCGACCCCCTCTTCAACCTCCGCCCCGAGCAACTCTCCGTCGAACAGTTCGTCGATCTCACCAATCGTGTTGCCGACCACATAAGTAGGTAATCAAAATTAGTTTAATGTATTCAAGTTTCGCATGTGATGCCGTAGGCATCTGACAATGGTAGCCAGCCATTTTAATGGCTGGTAATGAGGATGTTGACAGATAGCGTGCCTTTAGGTGATGTCGCGTACCTAAAGGCACGCTTTTTCCTGGCCGCTATATACCAGCCGTTCTTCAAGCGTGAAGCGTCGCAGAGCGCCGAGCGGAAACGGCTGGCCGCTCGGCCCAAAGGGACACTTGACACTTCAAGCGCTCGACCTTGGTTGCTTCATACCTGAAGAACCATTGTCATGCCTCGCAGGGGCTTTTTTCATACACTTTCATGCGCGAAAGTATTTCTAATACACTTTATCACTTTAATTTTGTTAATTCCTTGAACATCAATAGGTAACCTGTTTCGCTAAAGTGAATATTCGAAATTTAACGTGTAGAAAACCATATATGTTTTTCCATATTTCGTTCCTTAAAGTGAATATTTCATGCATTTTTCCTTAAAAATGATGGGGCTTTTATTAAAATGATGGGGGTTTTATTATATTTCCGATCTCTTCTCGGGATATGAGATTTGGATGGGAGATAGTTCTTAATGACATTTTCGCCCTATTTTATACACTTTAGCACCTAAAATTTCACGTTATTGCACCTAAATATTCACTTTATTACGTCAATTTCACAGTTACCTACCCCTATTTATTCACTTTAAATCGTCTATCTACACGTTAATAAATGACTTATTATACTGATAATAAGTGATATAGCATTTTTAAAGTGATAACGTGTATCAGAAATACTTTCGCGTATGTATTTCTCCAAGATGTCAGGCCGTCCTTCCCCCTTCGTCCTGTCATCGAC
>CACZAN010000002.1 GCA_902779165.1 uncultured Bacteroidales bacterium | reverse complement strand
CCCCGCCCTCATCGAAGAAGGCAAGAACCCCTTCAGCCTCGACTCCAAGGAGCCCGACTGGAGCAAGTTCCACGACTTCCTCCTCGGCGAGGTACGCTATCTCAGCGTCAAGAAGGCTTATCCCAACGAGGCCGAGGAACTCTTCGCCGAAGCCCAGAAGATGGCCCAGATCCGCTACAAGTCCTACGTCCGCAAGACACAGGAAGACTGGAGCGAGTAAGACATTCGACTCTTTATAATTAAGAATCGGGGTATCCCGCTAACGGATACCCCGATTTTATCTATTTAAGTCATCTCTCATGGCAACACCTATTCTACATAGTGCAAAGCTTATTGAGCAACGGTTCCACACAGGTGAGGAGCCCGTAATGGTTGTTTGCTCAGACGTGAATGCCTATGTATGCAAATACATGCGTTCCTCGTCAGCTGCATATAAACTGGCTTGTGAATTCATCGGAGCAAAGTTGGCAAAGACATGGCTGCTGAGAACCCCTGACATTGCAATCGTCAATATTAAGCCATTGCATTGGGGGGAAGTAAACGTCTCACATTCCATCTCAGCCCCTTCAATAGGAAGCCGTTGGTTAGATGGGGTTGTTGATATCACCCCTTCAACGTACTCCAAAGTCCCCGCAACGACAGATACACTCAGCCAACTGATGAAGATTGCCTTGTTTGACTTTTGGGTGGCCAACGAAGACCGCAACGCGAACAATGCCAACTTGATGTTCGACATGTCACGTGAGCAATTGGTATCAATTGATTACGGCTGCATATTCAACACCGCCACTTTCGACTATCCCCTCTCACAACTAACGTCAACAGACACCATTCTCTGGTCCGACCTCTTCCAGCATCTCCTTCAGAGCACAAACAAGCAGGCCGTCCTCTCCTTGACCAACCGCTTGAAAGCCGACTATGACGTATGTCTTCAGCAGAGCAGAAGTGTCGCTGCAGAACTAACGGACGATATGCCACAAGAGTGGCAGGTCCCCGCCGAAACCGTCTGCAAGAAGTTGAGCCAACTATTTGACGTCAGATGGGAAACCGATGTCTGGGATAACTACATGGAGTGTCTCACAGAAAACATCAGATAATATGAAATACAGCATCATCTACGCGGTCATACGCCCAGAGATTTCCGAGCGCGTCAGCCTCGGATTGATATTCGTCGACGGCGACAAAGTGGACGTGCGCTACTCGCCCCAGAAACTTGCCGCCGTGCGCGACCTCTTCCCGCCGAAAGAGTATGAGTTTCTGTCACAGGTAATCACATCTATGCCTACTGACGGTAGCGTCAACAGCGTGGAAGCCATCAACTACCTCTCACGCTACTCCAACAACCTGATAGCCGTCTCGCCGCTACAAAGCATTGATGTCGCCGCCTCAGAACAAAGCAAGGCCATCCTGTTCAAGAACTACATCTACGAGGCTGCGTAAGACTGAAATACGGAATGCTTTTTCACACTCCCTCTTTATTTGCAGCTATTTATTCTTCATCACCTGGGAGGACTAAGCTCACGTGTGGTCAGGAGTTCCGCTCCTGACACACCTTCCTAACAACGCAAGCGGCGCACCCACATCGGATGCGCCGCTTGTTTGGTAGTAGCCCATAGGTATTCCACATCATTAATGAATGGCAAGAAGATAGTCGTGCAGTTGTTCGACAAAGACCTTTCAGTAGTACTTGTTGTTCCATGGCCATGGAATCATGAGAGTGTTAAAGGTTATTCCTCCCGAACCAGCCGTTCCCTTATCCTCTTGTTCTTCTGTCGTGACTGCTATGGGTGCAAGTATTTCTTGCCTCCGCCAACGACGTTCACACCGCGTTGGGGAGTGCTGAGGCGCTGGCCTTGGAGGTTGTAGAGGGTGATCGTGTGCGGTGAGGAGGCGGACTGATGAGGCGCGCTGATGGCCGTGGGAGCATCTACGATGGCATCGTACTCCGCAATGGCCGCGGCGAAGCGGGCGTCGAGGACGGAGAGCGGGTAGAGGCCGTCGGCATTGGGTGTGAGGCCTTCCACGCTGATGGGCCGCACCATCGGAGGAACGTCTGTGGAGAGCAGCGTGCGCCCCTGCAGTTGGCTGAGCGCCTGATAGACGAGGTTGATGGCCACGTAGTCTTCCGTGCCGTCGCTCCATTTCTCGAACACGATTTTAGAGCCGATGGGCGTATGCAGTTCTATGGCGTTCTCCGTCTCGGGGAGGTCCAGCCCGAGGGCTGCGCTGATACTGGCGAGGTTGCTATCGTGGCCGCAGAGGAACATGAACTTACGCCCTTCGTTGTGCAGTTCCTCCCGTATGCGTGTCACCAGCGGATTGGCGAGGTTGACGGCCGCACTGTGAGTGGTGAAGAGCAGCCGGTCGTAAATCTCCTTGAGGCCACAGATGGCACGCCACTGTTCCAGGGTGAGCTCATGCCCGAAGGCCGAGAGGCTCTCCGATTCGTAGCACTGCAGCACCAGAGCATCGGCCACGCTGTTGATGAGTGTGAAGCCTCCTTTCATGCGCGGCTCGTCGCCCTTCTCGAGCGTCAGCTGTGTGTCGTCAAACCAGAAGTGGAGCGTATCGCCCTGCAGCGCTGCCGGCGACTGGCTCATGTCGAGCACCTGCTCCATCATGGCGATTGTGGGCTGCGCCGACTCCATCCACGCCTTCGGCCCTCCATGCAACGTCTGCATCTCGTTGAGCACCTGCTGGCGGTAGGTGTCGTTCATCTTGGTGAACTGCGGCGTGAACATGGGGTCCATCTTGTCCTCCTCGAATTTGTGGGTAATCTCCACATTGGCAAAGGGCAGGAATCCCGCCGAGAAATACTTGGCAGTGGCAAAGGTGCGCTGGCGCGAGTTGGCGTAGAACAGGACATCGTCGCCCGTGGGGCGGTAGTTGTCGGGGAGCAAGCCCTCTTCGACGACCCATTTCCGGAAGAACTGTCCCATCTCGGTCTCCAGCACGCCACCGCGCAGGGAGAGCTGACTGCCTGGCGACGACCAGCGGAACCACTGGTGCGGCGTGACGCGCATGTATGCTGCGCCTCCCGAGGACAGCGGCGATCGGATGTTGTGGCGACTCATGACCACCACCTCTTTCAGTGTGTATTTCTCGTGAAACGCCTCGGAGCGCTTCGTCTGCGCCTGCAGTCCCATTGCACAGAGTGCAATCAGCAACGCTGTTATTTGTTGTTTCATTCTTTCCTGTTTTTTTATGATTACGTCGTCTGACTTGTTTTATTCTTATTCACCCTCATCCAGCATGTTGATTCATTCACACTTTACGCTTCGGTACGTACTGAGTGCGCTGTTCATAGTGCTGTTAGATGTTCTGCTGATACTGAAGACGGGGTTGCCCGAAGCATCATACTCCGTAAGCACCCGACTGTTGTCGATGCTGTCGCCGGGAATTCCCCAACCTGCAATCATGTTATCCCCGCTAAAGGAGAGTGCTCCGCAGGCTTGACTGTAATAGCCGTCGTCCAGCAGGATGTTGGATTCCGTCACTTGTCCTGTGTTGATGTCAACGTGGAGGCGAAGCATCTGGGTATGACCTGTGCCGTTCCCATTATTAAATAAGGTAATGGTATTGTCTTTTTCGTGATAGCGGACACTATGTTGTCCATGGAATGAATATGAGCCATCATTATCGGCCCCTTTCAGGCACCAGAGGATCTTGCCCGTTTTCCCTTTGCGATCAACGGCCAGAACTGAACTGATATGACGGAAGGAGCAGAGCAGGTTTCCGTCGGGCAGCACATCGATGGAATTCATGTGCACGTAGTCCTTCCCGGCAGTGGTGGCGAAACAGGGGTCTGTCATCTCTGCCAGCTCTCCATGACCAATGCTCCACCAGTCAAACTTGACATCTCCGTCCTGCACCTCCTGGAAATACGCTGATTTCAGAACCGTGTTGCAGTCGTTTATAACGGTATCCCGGTCGATGTAGCTCATAACGATATAATGGTCAGGCGTGAACATGTAGAAGTCATGTCCGTCCGCTGGGAAGCCTTTCTTAATGCCCTTTGAGGCCTCGAGCTGAATCTCCTTGATTCTGTGGTATGATGCATCCATTATGATGCGCTTTCCCGGATTAAAACCGTTGAAGCGCCATGAGGCGTAGTTGTCATCGGGCTCATGATAGCTGTAATATATCTTGCCGTCTGCGGCACGATGCTTTTTGAAATCCCACAAGCCACTGCTACCGCTGCCTAACCCCTTTAGCGGTTCACAACGGTAGAACAGCAGCCGCCCCTTGTTATCAACCTTCTCGATAAGGGGAATATACACGTAAGAGAGATAGAAATCTCCCGGTGACGTCGCCGTTCCGCTGGTTTTGATTCCAGGAATGCTCTTATGGAGTGTGTTTAGCAGTATCTTATGCTGCATTCCCTCCAGCATGAAACAGATCTCTATCTGATGTCTGGATGAGATCGTGTCTATCTGAAGGGAGCACTCTCCGTCCTGCACTTCCTTGCCTCCGATGGTCAGTTTGGTGAACTGACTGGGATTTTCAATCTTGAACTGAGTGGGGAATTCCACGGTTAACGTCCTGAGGTTTACCGTATCCGTCCGTGTCAGGTCTATCACATAACTTTCGCCATTCACTGTCAGCGACATAGTGGTCACAGGTTGTGCAGCAGGTGCATCTTTACTGTCATCACATGCCATAATGCAAAAGGCCATAAACGCAACGGCCAACCATAAAACGCGATTCATTTTTCTCTTCCTTCCCTGTTGGTTGCCGTAGAGATATACAAACAGGCTTGACAGTGTTGCGGTGCTCATAATAGGAATGTTTTCTTGTTTTCGAGTGCAAAGGTACTGCTTTTTCCGAATTTTTATGCTTTGAGGCGCTAAAAAGTGGGAACGAGCGCTGATTTTGCCGCATTATTCGGTATTAGGGAGGCGAAAAAGGGGTGACCGCGGTGACCGCGCTGACCGGGAAGGGATGCAGGGGCTGATTTTCATGGTTTTTCTAACGCTGTCCACGCGCGCGTACCTTAGTGATAACATAAGGCGGTGCAGAGTGGTCTGTGTGCCCTGCTCGAAACGCTGACGCTTCAGCTGCTGGGGCCATCGGATGAAGAGCGAGCGGGCGGTGCCGTTGCGCGTGTCGTGGTTCATCAGCTGACCTTTTAGGATGCGCAACTGTGTGGCCAGCGCTGTCCAACGTTTGCTCTCCTCTTCGGTCGCTGCCTGCTGCGAATGCTGCTCCAGCAGTTGCAGGATGTGCTGGCGCGTGGCGTTCATCTCGCGGCTGGTGTCGGAGGGGCTGTCTGTCAGGAATTCCAGAAACAACGCCCGCACGCTGTTCCAGTCGGGCTTCTCGTTCTCCAACAGCTCCACCAAATCATCGGCACGCTCACTGACGCTCACCAGCGATTTGGGCAACAACATCAGGGCGGGCCACTCCCACTCGTCGTAGGGCAGCGAGGCATAGGGGTCGAACGACCTATCCACAGCGGCACATTCCACCTGGGCGTGCAGCAGGGGTGGGTCGGAGGAGGCGTTCACCACCGTGGCTTTCAGTCGCTTGACGTTTGAGCCATGCATCGCTTGCAGCGCGATGTCCAAATCCGCGGAGGCGACATAACCCACAAAACAATCACGCTCCTTCGCCTTCACGGCAAAGGGGTCGGAAGGATTGACCTCATCGCGCATCAGCATCAGTTGCTTGCCCACGCTCTCCTGCGCATATTCCTTATAATAAGACTCCACATCGCTGTGTGTCAGCCCCACAATGTCCACCCAGAATCGTTCCATAACCGGTTAAATGAAGTAGATACGTCTGCAAAGGTAGTAGTTTTTTTTTGAATTATCGTTCGTTTCGACCTAAAAAGTGAGGCAAGACGTGCAAAATATGTTAATCTTCTTAAAAACCTTTCGCACATTGCAAGCTATTCCGTATTTTTGCCCTCGATATGATGAAAAAAGGGATGATGTAACTTGTTTTCTTTCTAATTAATAGCAGAATTATGAATTGTTCTAAATTTTTCAGCCTACTTGCAGGACTCATCCTGGGGACGTTTGTGCTGACGGGTTGTGGCGACGATGATCCGTTGGGAGATCCCCAATCACCAAGTGATATCGAATGGACACAACATGAATATCAGGTAACGACTTCTGGCGCGCCTATGGGCGAGGCGAGGTGGAACGGCTATTATGCTTCCATCTTTGAGACTTGGAACTATAGAGGCGATCAATCCTCTAAGGGTCCTCGAATCCTCATGTCTCACTACAGATGGTTCCCAGAGAAGTTCGGCCCAACCTGGTGGACCGAGAAGCTGGACAATGGCGACTGGTACTACGACGGCCGATATGATTCCCACACCTACGAGACTACGCTCTCAGAAGGTAAGACCGTGATCCAGTTCGACATGCAAGGCCGCACGTGGAAAGGCATTCTAGCGGACGGCGACATCGAGCTGAAGAGCACCGACGGTACGGCTACGATAGGGCTGAAGCGTCTGCCCGTGCTGCCCTACGACGGCTCTTATGATGATATCTTGAAAAAGATATTAAAATAACACCCGCTATGAAAAAAGTTCTTATTTCTTTCGTGCTGGCTCTCCTGCCCGTTCTGGAGAGCGGCGCCAGCGTCAAGATTGGAAGTTTGTACTACAATCTTGAGGCCAGCAACAGAACTGCTGAAGTGGCTCCTTTCCAAGAGGACAAATACGAAGGCGATATTACCATTCCTGCTGAGATTTCTTATCAGGGAACAACCTACCGTGTGACGGCCGTGGCCGAAAGTGCCTTTTGGGATTGTGGCGGCCTCACTTCAATTGTCCTGCCCGCAGGACTGGAAAGCATTGGCCCGTCGGCATTCCTGGCCTGCACAAAACTCACCTCCCTGAAGATTCCCGCAAGCGTGATTAACATCGGCGATTTGGCCTTCTGCTTCGAAGGAGCGCTGACGTCCATTGTTGTGGATGAGCGAAACCCCGTTTACGATTCCCGCAACCGGTGCAATGCCTTGATCAAGACGGCGACCAACACACTGATTACGGGTTGTGTGAATACGATTATTCCTGGCACCGTCACCTCTCTGGCCGACAATGCCTTTGAAGGATGTGTACTGCTGAAAAATATAACGATTCCCAGCAGCGTGAAGCGTATCGGGCGAGCCGCATTCGGCACGTGCGTGAAACTGGAATCCATAAGCATTCCGAATGGGGTGGAACAGATTGGAGGCCACGCCTTTGAATACTGCCAAAGCTTGAAGCAACTGCAGATTCCCGAGGGCGTGAAAGTCATAGAGGAATACCTCTGCATGTACAGCGAGTCGCTGGAATCTGTGACAATTCCCAGCACTGCCACCACTGTTGAGAACGGCCCCTTCCCCGGCAATGTGAAGGACATTTACTGCTTTGCCGCCGTTCCTCCAAGAAGTACGTGGGGATACACCATCACCATCCAACCCTATGAGGAAATCGACGGCCAATTCGTCTTCCCCGCAACCCTGCACGTGCCCGCAGCTTCTGTCGAGGCCTATAAGACTTGCAGCGACGGATGGCAAGAATTCAAATCCATCATTCCGCTAACCAGCGAAGAGACGGGTATACAAGAAAGGGCACTCGGCAGCGGTCAGAGTGCTGAGTGGTATTCTGTTGACGGACAAACAATAACAGGCCGCCCAACTTCTAATGGAATCTTTATCCGCAAGGGGGCTGACGGAACGGTGAAGAAGTATTATATGAATCGGAAATAATCATTTAAACGTTAATATTTGAATCATTTATGAGTACAGGTAATGTGAGACCCGAGTCGATGGAAAGAATCACGACTCCCGCACTGGCACAGAAATTCATCGAAGAACAGGTTCAGGAGCTGCGCGCTCAGATTGGCGACAAGAAGGTGCTGCTGGCACTCTCCGGAGGCGTGGATTCATCCGTAGTGGCCGCACTGCTGATTAAGGCCATTGGCCAGCAACTGGTATCCGTTCATGTGAACCACGGCCTGCTTCGCAAAGGCGAACCTGAGCAAGTGGTGCGGGTGTTCCGCGACGAGATGAACGCAAACCTCATCTACGTAGATGCCGTTGACCGCTTCCTCGACAAGCTGGCTGGCGTTGCCGACCCCGAACAGAAGCGCAAGATCATTGGCGCAGAGTTCATCCGTGTGTTTGAGGAGGAAGCCCGCAAGCTCGAAGGCATCAGCTTCCTTGCACAGGGCACCATCTACCCCGACATTGTGGAGTCCGGTCCCGTGAAGTCGCACCACAACGTGGGCGGTCTGCCCGAGGACATGCAGTTTGAACTGGTGGAGCCCATCAAACTGCTGTTCAAGGACGAGGTGCGCGTGGTAGGCAAGGAACTCGGCCTGCCCGACAACATGGTGTTCCGTCAGCCCTTCCCCGGCCCCGGACTGGGCGTTCGCTGCACTGGTGCCATCACCCGCGACCGTCTGGAAGCCCTGCGCGAGAGCGATGCCATTCTGCGCGAAGAGTTTGCCAAGAACGGACTCGAAGGCAAGGTCTGGCAGTACTTCACCGTCGTCCCGGACTACAAATCGACAGGTGTGAAAGACAACAAGCGCAGCTGGGACTGGCCCGTCATCATCCGTGCGGTGAACACGCGCGACGCCATGACAGCCACCATCGAGGAGATTCCCTATCCCCTACTCCACCACATCACCCAGCGTATTATCACTGAGGTGCCTGGAGTGAACCGCGTGCTCTATGACCTCACGCCGAAACCCACCGGAACGATTGAGTGGGAGTGACTTTCCGCCGCTGTCAACCAAAGAGCAAGAAGCAAGAAAAGGAGCATCCGCCAGTGGGTGCTCCTTTACTTTTGAATCTGAATCTGATTGGTGAAAACTTTCGCTTAACTGATTTCGTTCACCTACTTTACCACCATCTTCTTATTGCCGCGAATATATACGCCCTTCGGCAGTCGCCCCTTTTCGATGGGACGTCCGCTGAGGTCATGCAACAGTCTTTCGGCGACGCTCTCCTTTGAGGCATGAGTGCTGATGCCGGTGGTCTGACTGGAGATGTAGAGCAGGCGGTCGTACTTGTAGTAGCCTCCGTTCTCGAAGGGAAGGATGTCGGTCAGCAGGTCGTGGTTGGTGAAGATGAGCTCCTTGGGAGCCTTCTCGCTGACGGCAGGTCCCGTCCAGCGCCAGATGTTGCGACCATTAGCCGTCTTTCCAATGATCTCGCAGTCGTCGCCATTCAGGGGGCTATGCAAATCTGTGGTGCTGTCGTCGGCTGTGCGCCACTTGCAGTAGATGGGTTCGTCCCAGCAGAAGCGAGGTTCCTCGAAGTAGGCGTAATAGACGCCATCGATAACTTCCACACAATCAGGAGCATCAGCCGGGAGAGTATAATCAGGCTTCTCCGGATCCAGCAGCGGTTTTGCGTCGGCGTCAGGGAATACGGTGAGGCGCAACTCTGTGCTGCCGTAGGGCACGAGTTCGATATACTTCGTTTTGTTGCTCAGCAGTTTCAGGTGTCCCTGTTCAGGCATCGCGGGCGTGTAGCGTTCTTCCTCCAGCGCCCATTCAATCTGCTTGACGGGAATGCGAATCCTGACGGGCGTGTACTGAGCATCATATGGAATGGTGCCGCCGACTTCTTCAATAGCAGGATAACTCACACTAAGAGGCTGGCCATCATCAGCGTAGGCATAGTTGAAGTCGCCCGTCGGAGTGATGTTCCAGCACTTGAAATCTGGGTTCTCAGGTTTCTTGCCGTGCATGTTCGCGTAGTCAGTGGTGTCTTCGGTCATCTTCTGCGGAATGGCGTAGGAATAGAGCAACGGACCATACTGGAAATAGATGCCCTGCCCCTCAACCACCTTCTTCTCGGCTTGCATCGGCAGAGTCAACGTGATGACATCACCGTTTTTGACGGCTGATGCCACTTTAACGAACGAGCCAGATTGCATGAACAGATTTACGAGTGTTCCGTTGATTGCGAGGGAAGCATTACTGCACCAAGCTGGGATGCGCAGGGTCAAAGGAATGCTGGCTCCTTCAACTCCGCTGACCTGGAACTTCAACGTCTCGGAGAACGGATAATTTGTTTCGCACTGAATGGTAATGTCGCCTTTCGCTGTGGGGAACGTAGCCTTGCTGGGACCATAGAGGGCTGCCACTGCCCCACCCTCGCTGTCGGTCATCCACATGCGGCAGAGGAAGTTCGGAAGCATACGGTTCACATTGCCCGAGCAGCACTCCGTCTCGTGTGTGGGGCGATAGGCCATCCACGTGGAGCCGTGCTTGTAGATGTTGTGGTTCGAGGTACCTGTAGCAATGAACTGGTTGACAGAAGAGAAGTACTGCAACGACTTGAAGTCCTTGGTAATACAACCCATTCCAGCGTTGTAGATGGCACGCTCTATCATGTCAGCCCACTCGACTTCGCCCGTGACGGCCAGATAGTGGCTCAGCGTCCAAGTGAAATCCACGATATCGCAAGTCTCGTGACTGATGTCCACATCAGTACCCAAAAGAAACTCAGCGCTGGAGGGCACTCCATCGGGCAGCATCGATTCGCGCTGCAACTTGCGGATTGCCGTCATCGCGAGATCCAAATAATGTTGTTTGCCCGTGTAGGCGTAGAGCAGAAGCGGCAATTTCAGCATCTCGCAGAAGGTCACGCTGTGCATGTAGAACGGCTCTGCGCTCAGGATGGCCGTCTCATCGACAGCAAAACAATCCTGACGAGCCCACGACTCTTCGGCCAGCTGCAACAGTTTCTGATTACCCGTCTTACCGTAAGTCCAGAGAATGCCTTCGATGGACATGATATTGCGTCCGCCCACGATGCCTCCAGCCAGTTCGTCGGCTGTGAAGTTCAGATAATGCTTCTCCAGTGCAGCGGGGATTCGTGCGTCGCCGTCGTGTTCATATTTTGCCTGCAACACACGGAAGAACACAGACATTGGCCATGTGATGCCTACTAGTGTGGAGTTACCCAGCACACCGTCCTCATCAGGATGAGCCAACGTATATTCAATTCCCTCCATAGCCTTGGCGACCATCTCCTCTGCACCTAACTCGTAGCCTAATCGCAACAGGCCATCGGTGTAGTAAGCCGTCTGCTCATAGCGCCACCAGTTGTCGCCGTAGGTCTCGTCGGCACGCGAGATTTCGCCTGCCCAGAGACAAGAATTGTAAGGATAGGACAGCGCTTCAGGGTGACCCGTAAGGCCGTCATGCTGCCGTTGCATCAGCGTTTGCAGCCAACCAGAAGGATGGATATCCGACACCTTTCCCATCGTGAAGTAGGTGTTAGTCTGTGCATTAGCTGTTATCTGAGAACAGATCAGGGCCACTACCGCCGTGGCCCGCATCCATAAGAACTTTGGTTTCATTACTATCATTTGTGTTACTATTGGTTCCTGAATTCAATCTTCATTTGTTTTTCTTCTTATCTTAACATGCTCGATTTCCTCTTACTTTATCACCACCTTTCGTCCACCTACGATATAAAGGCCAGGCTGCGTTGGCTGCGTGTCGAGGCGTCGGCCATCGAGGGTGAACCAAAGAGCTGCAGAGGCAGAAGATTGGGGATGAAGAGCGGGAGGGAGGACGATACCGTCCAGGATCTCATCATCCAAGTTGTGGACAAAGGATTTAATGCTGGAGGGAAGATCACCAGCGGTGATGCCGTTGTTGAGCTGGAAGTAGGCGAGGAAGGCACCAATGGAGGCGCCGGAAAGGGGATAGTAGAGCTTACTTTGCTCGCCCATTAAGAGGACGCCGGGGTCAGCAGCAGCGTATGAGGTGGAGGTGTAACGACCAATGAACGTAACGTTCGTATCCTTGCTGGTGATGCCTGTAGGAGTAGTGTTGGTGACGCGGATGCCGCTGAACACAGGTTCTATGATATTGTCGCCACTGGAATACTTGACGAAGTAGGGCTTGCCTGCTGTGATGCTTGTGGCCTCCTTAAAGTAGAGATGAAGTGTATTGCCTTCGACTCCTGTCTTGTGGCCGCTGTAATCGCCCTCTATGTCGAGTTCCTTGACCACAGCCCCTTCAAGAGGGGTGCCAGTGAAGTCGGAAAGCGAGAAGGGCAGGCACAAGGTGTTCCAGTAGTTATCTGTGTAGAGGGTGCGATCAGCAATACTGACATTGTAGTTGCCGTAGTTCTCATGAATATCGTTAAGAAGGCTGATAGCCTTGGTGTTGTCGGCATTGTGGCGCAAGGCAGGTACTGCACCATCATTGTCGGTGATGTCCCCGCTGCTTGTTCCAATAGTCGGAGATAATCCAACTAAAGAACATGCCGAATAGTAGTTATTCTCAATAGTACCTGAGCCGTGGGCTCCTGCAATTGCTCCCTTGAAGCTCGCTTCGGAGGGAATGGTAACACCTAAAGCGAGACAATTGGTGAGGCTGCTTGGATAGGCCGTTTGCTGATAACCTGCGATGCCTCCATAGTAACTGCCACTTCCTGCCAGGGTAAAAGTAACAGCAGATGTGCAATTGGTGACGGTACCGCCAAAGAGGTTCCCCACGATGCCACCATGATAATTAGATGTTACAGCGGAATGGATGGCTACTGTGTTGCTGACATTGCAGTTCTGCACCGTACTGGAACCTGTCATGTACCCTGCGATACCGCCAACGTTATCACGTGCTGTGATGCGCGCATCGCTGAGGATGACATCCTTGATCGTGCCACCGCTAATATATCCAAAGAGACCTATATTATCATCTGTATCGAAATTATCATTCTCGTAAATGCGGATACCACTGATGGTGTGCCCCTGACCATCGAAGGTTCCTGCAAAGCATTTTTCTGCCGCATAATTGCCGATGGGTTCAAAGTTATGCTCGTAACTGGAGGCATTGTTCCAATCTGTTGTGTGACTGTAGGTAACATTGCCGTTGAGCTTAAAATAATAGCCACTGAAATCTGCACCTCTACTTACATGATTGGAGAGGAGGTTTAGTCCTGTGGCATCAGAAATCTCGAAAGCCTTGGCTTCGCTCTTACCGTCCTTCGTTCCCCAGTAGTCATCGAGGGTCAGCTTGATTTGGCCAACCAGTTGCCCTTCGCTGATTGTAGAGGAAGAGGACTTGGCCCTGTTTGTAGTGAAAGCAACCGTAACGCCATCATAATCCCTAACTTCGCTGCTAAAGAAGTAGCCTGTGCTTTTAATTTCGTATGTAACTGCTCCAGAGCCATAGATGTTGTTACCGTCCTGAACGAACGTGCCCGACTTACAGGTAAAAGTGATGCCGTCATATAGTTCGAGAGTGAATCCAGCAGCACTGAAAGTAACCGTCTTGGCCGCGGGATCTACCCCGCTGCCAAACGTATTGCCTTTTGGCGTGAAAGTGAGGGTGGTACCACTTGCCGTAATGGTATACGTCACCGTTTTCGATTCATTTCCCCACGCCGTCTGCCCCCATCCGAGGGCTGCGACGACGAGGAATGTTTTTAGAATAATTTTTGCGGTTCTCATAGTTTCTTTATTTTGGGGTGTGTTTTGTGCGAATGCTGTTTTTATGTGTGCAGGGTGAGGATGAAGCGGGTGCCTTTGGTGAACTCTGGGTCTATGGTGAGTTCGCCGCCCATCTTCACGGCCATTTGCTGGCAGATGGGCAGTCCGAGCCCGTCGCCAATTGTGAGATCGTGGATTTCGAGGAAGGGCTTGAAGACATCCTCGTGCTTCTCTGCTGGAATGTGGCTGCCCGTGTTGGTGACCAGGAACTGATGCTTGTGGGCGCTGCGTTTCTTGTACTCCAGCCACACGTGACCGTCGGCAGGGGTATAGACGGCAGCATTGCCGAGGAGGTGAAGAAGGATATGAGTAACGTATTCCTTGTTGATTTTGGCACTCATATTCGGCGCGTCTACAGTAAGGGTCACTCCGCTGCGCATCTTGTCCTTCACCTGTTCCATGATCCCCTTGCAGAAGGGAGGCAGCTGGGTATCTTCGAATTCCACGGGCTCTTCCATCGTGGCATCAAGCTGGGAGAGGGTCTGAATGTGCTCTGAGAAGTTGAGCAGGGCTCTCACCTCGGGCTGGGCGGTGTTGAGTCTCTGCAGAGTGGGGCTCAACTGTGCGGAGATGTTGCTGATGAATCGGGCCTTGAGTGCATTGTTCTCGTTGGCGCGGCGAATAGTCTTCCGCTGCTTGCGCGTCAGAATGATGAATCTGAGCAGCAACAAGGCTCCCACAACGAGGACGGCGGCGAGGGCTACGACGAGGACTATCAATCCGATGATGATACGCTGACGGGCTTTCAGCGAACTATCGCGTTCCTGAATGTCGGCTTCGCCCTGGGCTATCTGTTGCTTGAGGGCATTGATTTCATCGGCCACCTTCAGGGCGGTGACGGAATCTTTCCATGCGATGTAGCCACTATACGCCTGAGCCACCATACTGGCACTGCCCGATCGGCGTCCGCTGGTTATAAGGGTCTGATAGACCTCGTCCACTTTGTCATAGTCCTTGGTGGTGGTGAGCTTACCGACCATCTCGCGGAAGACGGCGTTGCCCTTCTCGTTCATGCCGAAGGTGTAGTAGTATATGGCCTTGGTGTAAAGAAGGTCATTTTTCACCTGTTCGTCCGACGTGGCTGAAGCATAGCGCTCCATCGTGTTGAGCTGCTCTTGAGCGTTGGCGCTCTTGCGGAGTTTCATATACATCTGCAGGCGTTCCTTCGTAGTGTAGTAACGCAGGGCGGCCTTATCTGCTCCACCCGCGTGAGCCTCAATGTTCTGCTCAACGAGTCGCAGCAGGTCGAAAGCTTCCTTGTAGTAGTTCTCCTTGTAGTAGAGTTGAGTGGCTTTGACGCCGCACTCTACGGCTAATTTCATCTGTCCCTTTCCCGAGTAATCCTCGAAGGCGCGGATATAGGACGAACGAGCCTGCGCGATATCGTTCTTTGCGCTGGCTGCTTCTGCCCGCTCATGCAGGCTGCTTTTCTGTGACTCCTGGGCACTGGCTACATTCCAGCAGAGAAGGAAACTCAGAATAAAGATAAAAACATTTCTACTCATAATTCATATATACTTTTAAGAATACTGTCAAGGGATGAGAAGGCTGCTGTCGCCATAGCTGAGGAAGCGGAAATCGTGATCCAAAGCATAACGGTAGATATCGCGCCAGTGGTCATCGCCCACGAAGGCCGAGACGAGCAGCAACAGTGTGGACTGCGGCTGATGGAAGTTGGTAATCATCCGACGGACAATGTGATAGCGGTAACCTGGGGCTATGATTATCTGGGTGGCGGTGTGGAGGGCAGAGATGCCATTGCGGTCCAACCACTGCAGAATGGCAGAGAGACAGTCTTCGCTCTTCACGTCCTCACCACTCACTCCTTCATACGGTTCCCATTGCGCTACTGGCAACTGGTCTTCCGTGATGTCTGGATTGGCGAGGATCTTCTTTCCTATATAATAAAGGGATTCGAGGGTTCGCACGCTGGTGGTGCCGACGGCCGTACATTCACAGTGGTGACGCAACAGCGCTTCGATGACCGTACGCGGTACATAAATCCATTCGCTATGCATCTCGTGCCCTTCTATGCGCTCGCTCTTCACCGGCTTGAAGGTGCCGGCGCCAACGTGCAAGGTCAGCTCAGCGCGCTCTATACCTCTCTGATCTATCGCATTGAGGACGGCAGGAGTGAAATGCAGTCCTGCCGTGGGTGCCGCCACACTGCCCTTGACCTTCGAATAGACCGTCTGGTAGGTGCGCAGGTCGCTCTCCTCGGTCTTGCGGTTGAGATAAGGAGGAATGGGCAGTTCTCCACAGGCGTCGATAACTTGAGCCCAAGTGATGGAAGTATCTGTCCAGGAGAAGCGGATCAGCTGTTCGCCAGCTTTGGCAGAAAGGTCCGTATCCAGACTTCTTTCTGCCGTCAGCACCACTTCTCGTCCATCTACCGTTATGGCACGGGACAGCACACCACTCTTCCATTTCTTGGAGTTACCCACCAGACAATGCCAAGTGCAGGCGGCAGTCTGCTGAAACATCAGTACATAATCGTTGGGGCGGGCGGGTTCGAGGCAAAAGACTTCGATGAGGGCACCTGTCTCCTTACGAAAATGCATGCGAGCCTGAATCACACGGGTGTTGTTCATAACCATTAGCGACCCCTCGGGCAGCAACTCGGACACATCGCGAAAATGGCGGTGGCTGATGCTGCCGTGGTTATAGATGAGGAGTTTAGAAGCATCGCGCTCCGCTAAGGGATACTTGGCGATGCGTTCATCGGGCAACTCATAGGAGAAGTCGGCGATGCGTATGTCCTTAGGCGATTTCAACGTTTATCTTTCAATTGATTGTCACCAACATAGCACCTCCGCGCTGCGATGAGGAGGCGTCCTCATAGGTGCATGTACGGTAGCGGCGGTTCAACTCCTTGATGAGGGCTTCGCGCAGGACGACCTCGCTCTTTCCGTGAAGGAAATACAGGCGCTGGCCCTTCTTCTTAATGTTGCGGTCCATAATGATGCGGAACTCTGTGAGCTGAGTATTGAGCAGCACATTGGGCGAGAACCCGGCCGTATTGTCAAGCAATGCATCGATATGAAGGTCCACTTCGATGGGAGCGGCAGTGGTAAAAGAGGTTTCGTCTGCTGCTGCAGTCTTTGGGTTCTTAGAGGGTTTGGCCTGCTTGGCGGCACGTGCCTGCTGCTCGGCTTTCAACGCCCGTTTAGCCGCCTTCAGCGCCTCGCGTTCCTCTTCCCGCGTGCGCACAGGAACGGGTGACTCGTCAACTTCAGCAGTGACTTCATCGACGCCTTCGTCCAACAGGTCTAAGTCCAAAGACTCTTCTTCTTCAACAAACAGTTCGTGCCCTCGTCCTGTCCGCGGGGAATCCTTCTCATCTGACGTCAACAGCCGACGAACAGGCTTGTCTCCCCGCACAATATCATAGATGAGTGCAGGCTCGCGGAAGAAGGGTGAAGGGCGGAATACGTGAAGCTTATAGAACTTCACCGTGTCAAGCCGCAGCTCCACTCCTACGGGAGACTTCAACAGGAACGGCTTATCCTGTTTCCATACAATAAGTTGCACACTCAGCCGCTGCAAGTCGTTGAGAATCGATCGGTCGAAGGATTCCAGCAGCTGTTTCGTATTCGGCTCCAACGTTCCTTGCCATCGAGTGTGCCAAGCGGCATTCTCGTTGTTAGCCACAACGGCGCTGACAAAATAATTTGAGTCATTGATGAGATATGCCTCAAAGCGCGTATTGCTCAACTCGCGGGAGTCCTCGGGAACGAAAGCCAGGCAGACGTTCAGGAGGTCGCCGCCCTGACGTTCCTTGGGACGAGAGGGCTGGGGAGCAGGCGCAGAAGGCTGGGAAGCGGGAGCTGAGGGCTGGGCGCCGAAGGAGGATTTCCGGACAAAGTTGTTAGAATTTGTCTCCACCACTACAACCTGAGAACGAAGCATGGGAATCTTGAATCCATCTTCATCCTCAACAAGAACGACGTCTTTTCCCTGAAAGCCGGCGATGATTCCTCCACCGACTTCATTCAAAAACCTTACTTTTTCTCCTATTTGCATAATTGTTCCTAAATTTTGGTGCAAAGATACAACATTTGATGCAAAAACAAGCTAAAATCACATAAAAAGTGTACGGAGAAAACAAAAACTTTAATCTTTTAAACCTAAAACTTCCATCTTTTTCTTACCTTTGCAGCGAAAATAAGCATCTGTGCTCAAATCACCACCATTACTAATTTTAAAATTCATAAAGCATACAAAAGCTATTAATATGGTAACAAACATTCAAGAACTGGACGAGAAGATCATCATCACTTTGAATGGCGAACTCGACACTGCCGCAGCAATGGAACTGGATCAGTCCATGCAACCCCTCTATAGCAGCAGTGGACACGATTTCCTCATTGATTGCTCTGGTCTGGAGTACATCGCATCAAGCGGACTGCGTATTTTCCTGAGTATTCTCAAGAAGACCAAGGCAGAAGGAAAAACACTGAAGCTGAAGAATGTAAACGATGAAATCAAGAACATCTTCCAAGTAACAGGTTTCCTGTCTATCTTCACCTTCGAGGATTGAGCCCTCACTCCTCCCCTATGTTCTCACATCTAACCATCAGGCTCCCTGAAAACGCCGGGGTGGTCTATTTGAACGACCATATAGAGGAATTGCACTTGGAAGAGGCGCTGAAAGCGGTGAGCCCACAACGCCGCAATCAGGCATTAAACTATCGTCTGGAACGCGACAGAAAACTATCGGCGGCCGCCTATATGCTGTTATGTGTGGCACTCAGAGAAGAGTTCGGCGTCACCGAACTGCCGCAGTTTGGCTATGGGGCAAACGGAAAACCATTTATCACCAGCCATCCTGCGATACACTTCAATCTCAGCCACTGCGATGAGGCTGCCGTGTGTGTTGTCAGCCGGCAACCTGTGGGAGTGGACATCGAGAGCATCAGTCGCTACGACACGGAACTCTGCTTCTCCACCATGAGTGTCAGAGAACAAAACCTCATTGCCCAATCACCAGAGCCCGCAGTCGCTTTCATCCGGCTTTGGACGATGAAGGAAAGTCTGCTGAAGCTCAGCGGCGAAGGGCTGAGAGATGACCTCGCTACCATTCTCGAACAAACAGACAACATACGCTTCACCACCCAGACAAACGCCACACGGGGCTACATCTACAGCGTGTGTCAAAAGCTCTGATAATTATGGAACAGAACCTATTTGCTAAACTCATAGCCGAACGGCTGGGACTGCGCGAACGGCAAGTGGCAGGCACCCTGAGTCTCCTGGACGATGGAGCCACCATTCCCTTCATCGCCCGATACAGAAAAGAACAGACGGGCACGCTGGACGAAGTGCAGATTGCAGCCATCAGCGAACAGAACGATCGTCTGAAGGAAATCCAGAAACGCAAGGAAACAGTCATAAAGACCATCGAGGAGTTGGAGAAGATGACACCAGAGTTGGAGCGCCGCATCGCCGGATGCTGGGATGCTACAGAACTGGAAGACATCTATTTACCCTACAAGCCCAAGCGACGCACGCGAGCTCAGGTTGCACGCGAGCAGGGACTGGAACCCTTGGCAATACAACTGCTGATGCAACGGGTGGACAACCCCGAGCAGGCAGCCCAGCGTTTCGTCCACGACGGTTTATCTGCTTCGGAATGCCTGAAAGGTGCACAGGACATTATTGCCGAAATGGTGAGTGAGGACGAACGGTCGCGACAAACCGTTCGTGGTTCTTTTCGCCGCACCGCCATCATCTCTTCAAAGGTCGTCAAGGCGAAAGCCGATAGCGACGAAGCGCAAAAATTCTCAGACTATTTCGATTGGAGCGAGCCCCTGAAGCGTTGCTCCAGTCACCGCTTATTAGCTATGAGAAGAGGAGAAGCCGAAGGGATTCTGAGAGTCTGCATCACCGTGGATAACGAAGAAGTCAACGAACGCCTGCAGAAACAGTGGCTTCGCGGTAATAGTGCCGGAACGCGACTCGTCGCCGAAGCCGTGGAAGACGGCTACAAGCGACTGCTTTGTCCTTCCATAGAGAATGAATTTGCAGCGTCCAGCAAGGAGAAAGCCGACGAAGAGGCGATTCGCGTCTTTGCTGAAAACCTGCGACAACTGCTGCTGGGAGCTCCGTTAGGACAGAAGCGAGTGATGGGTATCGACCCTGGATTTCGCACGGGCTGCAAAGTCGTCTGCCTCGATGCACAGGGGAACCTGTTGCACCACGAAGCCATCTTCCCCCACCCGCCAGTGCGCCAGCCCGCCGAGGCCGCAGAGGCGCTGGCTGAGATGATTCATAAATACAAGGTAGAAGCAATCGCTATTGGCAACGGCACCGCCAGCCGCGAGACAAAGAGTTTCGTGGAGATGGTCATCAAGAACCTCTCCCCGCTCCCCCGTGGAGGGGGAGAGCCTCACTCCGTTCAGACACCCAGCACAGCTTTGGGTCTATTTGTTGTCTCGGAAGACGGAGCCTCTGTTTACTCCGCCTCGAAGGTGGCTCGCGAGGAATTCCCGAATGAAGATGTGACGGTGCGCGGAGCGGTCTCCATCGGACGCCGGCTGATGGATCCGTTGGCAGAGCTGGTGAAGATAGACCCCAAGAGTATCGGCGTAGGGCAATATCAGCACGATGTGGATCAGGGCAAGCTGAAGAGAAGTCTGGACCAGACCGTCGAGAGTTGCGTGAACTCCGTGGGCGTAAACCTGAACACCGCTTCCATCCACCTGCTGACCTACGTCAGTGGACTGGGACCCGCACTGGCAAAGAATATCGTGGACTACCGACGCGAGAACGGTGCTTTCACCTCTCGGGCACAACTGAAGAAAGTGCCGCGGCTGGGACCGTCAGCCTTTGAACAGTGCGCCGGTTTCCTGCGCATCAGCGGGGCTAAGAACCCTCTGGACAACAGCGCCGTACACCCTGAGCGCTACGCTCTGGTGGAACAGATGGCGAAGGATCAGGGCTGCCAGGTTGCAGACCTCATTGCGAACAAGGACCTTCGTGCGCGCGTAGATATAAATAGGTATGTCAGCAGCGAGGTGGGACTGCCCACGCTGACCGACATCATGAAGGAACTGGAGAAACCGGGGCGCGATCCTCGCGAAGCATTGGAAGAATTTGAGTTCGACAGCCGCGTGACGTCTATCGACGACCTCATGGAGGGTATGGAACTGCCTGGAATTGTGACGAATATCACCAATTTCGGAGCCTTTGTCGATATCGGTGTGCATCAGGACGGACTGGTGCATATCTCCCAAATGGCCAACCGCCGAATCAATCATCCCTTAGATGTCGTGAAGCTGCATCAGCACGTTCTCGTCCGCGTCCTTGAAGTCGACAGGCGCCGCAACCGCATTTCCCTTTCAATGAAACTATAAAAAGAACGTGATATACTATGAAGTTTATTTCCTGGAACGTTAACGGGCTGCGCGCCTGCGATGGCAAAGGCTTTCGCGAAGCCTTTTGCGAGTTGGATGCCGACTTCTTCTGCCTGCAAGAGACCAAGATGCAGGAGGGACAGTTGGATATAGCCTTCGAGGGCTATGAGAGCTACTGGAACTACGCCGAAAAGAAAGGCTACAGCGGCACGGCAATTTTCACCCGCCACAAGCCCCTGAGTGTCAGCTACGGATTGGGCATCGAGGAGCACGACCACGAAGGACGTGTCATCACCCTGGAATACAAGGATTTCTATGTCATAACGGTCTATACTCCCAACTCTCAGGACGGATTGAAACGACTGGACTACCGCATGACGTGGGACGATGCTTTCCGCGACTATCTGACAACGCTGGATGCGAAGAAACCGGTGCTTGTCTGCGGCGACATGAACGTTGCCCACGAAGAGATAGACCTGAAGAATCCAAAGAGCAATCGCATGAATGCAGGCTTCACAGACGAGGAGCGTGCGAAGTTCACCGCGTTGCTTGCTGCCGGTTTCACAGATACTTGGCGCACTCGCAATCCAGAGGTGCGCGATGTCTATTCATGGTGGAGCTACCGTTTTCAGGCCCGCCAAAAGAATGCCGGCTGGCGCATTGATTACTGGCTCGTGTCCAACCGCTTGTTCCCACGGGTCACAGACGCCCGCATCCACACAGAAATCTTCGGCAGTGATCACTGCCCCGTAGAAGTAGATATAGACTGAAAGATATGGAAGAAAGGTCCTTTTCGGCTGGATGTCATCGGACTACCTTCTCTCCCTTTGCTACATAGATGCCCTTCCGCGGCCCCCCTACCTTGCGGCCATTGAGGTCATAGAAGTCTTTGGACTGCAGAGGGTGGTTGTAGGAAATTTCTTGCATACCTGTATTATCGCCCGCAAAGGGAGCAAGGGCTGCCGAGGGACGGCCCTGCGAAGTGAAGGCTCCCATACCATATCCGTTCCAACCCAAGGTGCTGTAGTAGGTAGGCTTCCACCATCCGTAGACCTCCGGCTCCCAATAGAAGACACCCGCACAGCCGCTGACGTTCTTCAGTTTATCGAAGAAATCCTGCATCACCTGTGCGGCCAGTGTCTCGTTGGAAGCGGAATAGCCCGTCTCGGCTATCATCACTGGCACGTTGAACTGCGCAGCCAGCGAGGTCACATTCGCAGCCGTCTTGCTATTGTCGCTTTGCCAGGAGCTACTGGGGTAGTGCGAGAGCCCTATCATATCGAACTTGCCGCCATACTGCTTGAAAGAATTGAAGAACCATGCATTGTCATCAGGTCCTTTGTCGATATGCACGATGACCAGAGCCTGAGGCAGCACGCTCTTCACAGCATCGTAGCCGGCGTTGCTCAGGGCCACATAGTTTGCCCACAGTTCCCGGCCCGACTTGTTCCAATCCAGCCGTCCGTCGTCCCAAATCATTCCACTGCGCGTCTCGTTGCCCACCTGCACCCACCGCGGCTCAATCCCCTCGTCTTTCAGCGCCGAGAGAATATCGCTCGTGTGGTCGGCCACCGCCTGTTTCAGCTGCGTCAGCGAGTAGTCCTTCCATGCAGCAGGCTTCGTCTGGCGGCTTGGGTCTGCAAAGAAATCACTGTAGTGGAAATCTATCATTAGCTGCAAGCCCTGAGCGTGAGCGCGGCGAGCTTTCTGCAGCACGTCAGCCTTATCAGACCAGGCTCCATAGGCCGTTTCTGGATTCACCCAGACCCGTAACCGAATGGCATTCATCCCAATACCTTTCATCAGCTCCATCAGTTCGGTCTCCCGGCCCTGTGCGTCGTAGAATTTCTTACCGCTGGCTTCCATTTCCGTACACCAGCTGACGTCAGCGCCCCTGGCGAAGTCCGCCGACTGCGCCACGACCTGCTGCATCGCAGCCTCCGCAGCCAGCAACAGGACTCCTAAAAGTATGCTTCTCATTTGCTTTCCTAATATCTGTTTGTTGTTCATTATTCCACCTCAAAGGGCTCCATTTGCGCGACAAAATTAGCGATAAAAGTTGAAACCGCCATCAAAAAAACACTTTTCTTGAACATTTAGGACGCAGTTTCGCAGAAAATCACTACTTTTGCCCTCGAAAAAGGGCCCCATAAGAGCTCATTACCGAATAAAGACTGATTTATACTATGCAAAAGAACCTCTTCAGAATCGTCCTCTGCATGCTGCTGTTGGGCAGCAACGCGCTTTCGGCTCAGGACCTGCCCCGCTACAAACGCATCGTACGGCAGCTCAGCTCCTCTAAATATCAAGGGCGCGGCTATGCCCGCGAGGGGGTGCGCAAGGCCAGTCGCTACATCGTGAAGGAATTCCAGAAATCCGGCGTGGATGAAATCATGTACCAGCCCTTCACGCTGGATATCAACACTTTTCCCAGTCGCATGGAGTTGTCTGTTGATGGACAAAGATTGAAAGCAGGCCGCGACTTCACCGTCCGTGAGTACTGCCCGGGCGTTCATGGCGCATTCCGTCTTTATCATATCGATACGCTCCACTACGACTTCCCCCGCATCCGCGAGGAGCTGTCGCGTACTGAGAATCAAGGCGTTTTCGTCGTCTGCGACTTCTGGTTTCCCTACAAGCACCGTAAGGACTTCGCCCTGCTACAGAACAAGGACAGCAGCTCTGTTGGCGGCTTCATCTACACTTGGAACGAGCCCCTGAAGTTCTACAAGGCCTACGGCGAGCGGGTGGCCGACATCCCCACATTATGGACGCTGGCCTCTGTGCTCCCCAGCGACGCCAGAACCATTCGCGCTGATATCGACCAGCAGTTCTTCAAGGATTATGCGACCGACAACGTCATCGCCAAAGTCGAGGGCGAACGCCACGACAGCTGCCTCATCTTCACCGCTCACTACGACCACCTGGGCAACCTCGGCAAGCACGTCTTCTACGGCGGAGCCAACGACAACGCCTCGGGCACGGCAGCCATTATCACCCTTGCCAGGCACTACGCGGAAAACCGCCCGCCCTTCGACACCTATTTTATCGCGTTCTCAGGTGAGGATGCCTACCTGCGCGGCTCCCGATGGTATGTGGATCACCCCATCGTACCGCTCTCGCGCATCAAGTACCTCTTTAATATCGATATGATAGGCGACAACAATCCCGAACTGCACTGCGAACCCAGCGATGCTGGCGCCTGGGCTTATCCCGTACTCCAAAAGCTGAACGGCAAAGGCGGCTACTTTCGCAGTCTGAAGCTGGCACCGCTGGAAGAGAAGAGCGACCACTACCCCTTCGCCGTGCGCGGCGTGCCCTGCATCTTCTTCGAAAACGAGGAGGGCGATGCCTTCCAGTGGTACCACACCCCCCAGGACAACATCCACACCATTCGTTTCGACTCCTGGGAACCCCTCTTCCACCTCATCACCGACTTTGTCGGCGAACTGGACGACTAATCATCCCGCCAAGGTCATCCATTCATCCCGCCGAATCCGACAGGCCGTCTGGCCAGAGACATCCTTTCATCAGGCCGAATCCGACAGGTCATCTCCTCCGAGACGTCCATACATATTCGTCCCCACGTACATACGTCGAGTCGTTTACGTATATACGTGGGGACGATTACATATATATGTCTCCGCGTCAGGCTTTGGCCTTCTTCCAGAGAGCGGTCATATCCTCCAGCGTCTTGCCCTTTGTCTCGGGCACCAGACGCCATACGAAGAGGGCTGCGATGACGCAGATGATGCCATAGAGGCCATAGGTGAACCAGTGGCCGAAGTCATCGCCCTCCGTCAGATGCATGTTGAACATCGGAACGAAGGTAGACGAAACGATGAAGTTGGAAATCCACTGGAAAGCAACAGCAATGGCTACGGCACCGCCACGAATCGTGTTGGGGAAAATCTCGGCAATGAGCACCCAGCAGATGGGACCCCATGAGAACATGAACGAAGCCGAGTAGATGAGCAGCGAGGCTGCGGTAATCATTTCCATACCCGCATGACCGAAAGTGAGCGCAACGCCGAAGGCTCCAAGAGCCATGCCCAGCGAACCGCAGACGAGCAGCGGCTTGCGGCCCCACTTCTCGACGGTAAACACCGCCACCAGGGTGAACGAGATGTTGATGATACCCATGAAGACCGTCAACATCATCGGATCGTTCATACCCATATCGCCGAAGATGCGCGGAGCATAGTAGAGCACAGCGTTGATACCTACAGCCTGCTGGAACACGCTGAGCATGATACCGATGAAGATACACATCGCACCGTAGGTCAGCAACTTTTCGGTCTTCACCACCATCGTATCCTTGATGTCCTGCAGAATCTGGGCAGCCTTGCTGGAGCCATTGATCTTCGAGAGGATGCCCAGGGCCTTCTGGTCCTGACCGATAGAGACGAGGTAACGCGGGGTTTCAGGTACGAAGCAGATCAAAAGGGCGAAAAGTCCAGCAGGAACGGCTTCACTACCAAACATATAGCGCCAGCCCGTGGTAACCGTCCACTGAGCTGCGGGATTGATGGCGGCAATGCCCTTTCCCATTTCCTCCACCAACGGCTGGATGTGGTCGCCCAGGATGAAGAAGTTCACGAAGTACACCACCAGCTGACCGAAGATGATGGCAAACTGGTTCCACGACACAAGCATTCCTCGGATGTTCGAGGGAGCCACCTCACCAATGTACATCGGGCAGATGGCCGAAGCCAGACCGACGCCGACGCCGCCGATGACGCGGTAGATATTGAAGGTGATGAGCAGCGAGTAGGTGGGTTCGCCATAATTGAAGAACAGGAACTCAGGATACATCGAGCCGAGAGCAGAGATGAAGAAGAGAATACCGGCAATGATGAGCGACTTCTTACGGCCGAGGTTCGTGGCGAGGAAACCCGAGAGGGCAGAGCCAATGATACAGCCTATGAGGGCCGAGGCAGAAGTAAAACCGTGCCAGCTGTCGGTGTAGGCAAAGTCTTTTGCTTCCATGAAGAAAGCCTGCAGACCCTTCTCTGCACCTGAGATGACGGCCGTATCGTAGCCGAAAAGAAGGCCACCGAGTACGGCGACGAGAACAATGGAAAAGAGGTAGGCCTTGCTACCTGTTTGCTGTGTTGAGGACATGATAAAAAAATATATTTATTTGACGATCATCTTTATTTGACGATTTCATGATTTGACGATTTCACGATTTATCCTGGAGCTCTTACGCTCAGCCTTTGATTGCTTCATCCTTGAAGAACTTCTTAGGCTCGGCACCTTGCGACGCTTAAACTCTTGAGCCCTTAAACTTCTTAAAACATTCAATCTTTCAGTTTTCTTTATTTCGGCTGCAAAGATAGTAAAAATCTTCCTTACGCGTACGCCTGTACCTTATTTTTTCTACTTTGATGAGACATTTTCTGCCGTTTTATGAGACAAAGGCGGCTGCTAACAAGCCAAAAAGTCCTAGAATGTGACTTTTTGACTGCTTCTTTCTCCCTTGCACACCTTTTGCCGCGTCCAAGATGAATCGTAATTCATATAATCCGTAAGATCGTGAAATTATGAAATCCGTAAATCGTAAAATCGTATAATCATATAATCGTAAAAATCCAACTATGACACTCGACAAGTTTACTATCAAAGCGCAAGAGGCTGTGCAGGAAGCCGTGCGCATCGCCGAGGCCCGCCGTCAGCAGGCCATCGAGCCAGAGCACCTGTTGGCCGCCATATTGAAGACGGGACATCAAGTGACTCAGTTCCTGCTGCGTAAGCTGTCGGTCAACGAACAGGCCGTCAGCCAAGCCTTGGAGGCTCAGTTGCAGAGCCTGCCACGCGTAGAGGGCGGTGAGCCGTACCTCGCACGCGAAACCAATAACATCTTCACCCGTGCCGAAGAACTTGCAGGCAAGCAGGGCGACGAGTTCGTCACTATCGAACTCCTCCTCCTTTCCATTGTTGGCAGTAACAGTGTTGCTGCGAAAATCCTCAAGGACGCCGGCATCAGCGAGAAAGAACTCACAGCCGCCATCCGCGAGCTGCGAGGCGGACAGCAAGTGAAGTCCCAGTCCAGCGAGGACACTTACCAGAGTCTCTCGAAGTATGCACGTAACCTTATTGAGGAAGCGCGCGCAGGAAAACTCGACCCCGTGATCGGACGTGACGAAGAGATACGCCGCGTGTTGCAGATCCTCAGCCGCCGAACCAAGAACAACCCCATCCTCATCGGTGAACCGGGAACGGGTAAGACGGCCATCGTCGAAGGCCTGGCCCATCGTATTCTTCGGGGCGATGTGCCTGAGAACCTGCGCGAGAAGCAGCTGTTCTCCCTGGATATGGGTGCATTGATTGCAGGCGCCAAGTACAAGGGCGAATTCGAGGAACGCCTGAAGTCCGTCATCAACGAGGTGACGAAGAGCGAAGGACGCATCATTCTCTTCATCGATGAGATCCACACGCTGGTGGGTGCCGGCAAGAGCGAAGGCGCCATGGACGCCGCCAATATCCTGAAGCCGGCACTGGCGCGAGGCGAGCTGCGGGCTATCGGAGCCACCACGCTCGACGAATACCAGAAGTACTTCGAGAAGGACAAGGCGCTGGAGCGCCGCTTCCAGAGCGTGATGGTCAACGAACCTGACACCCTCTCCAGTATCTCCATCCTCCGCGGACTGAAGGAGCGCTATGAGAACCACCACCGCGTACGTATTCAGGACGATGCCATCATCGCCGCCGTGGAGCTCTCCAACCGCTACATCACCGACCGTTTTCTGCCTGATAAGGCCATCGACCTGATGGACGAGGCAGCCGCCAAACTTCGTATGGAGCGCGACAGCGTGCCCGAGGAACTGGATGAGATTACCCGCCGCCTGAAGCAGCTCGAAATCGAGCGCGAAGCCATACGCCGCGAAGCAGAAGGTGCAGGCGGCGATTCCGTCGCCGTCAAACTCGACCAACTGAACAAGGACATCGCCGACCTGCAAGAGCAGGAGCAATCCATGCGGGCCAAGTGGGAAGGCGAGAAGGCACTGCTCAGTAAGATACAGGCCAACAAGCAGCAGATTGAGCAACTGAAATTCGAAGCCGACCGCGCTGAACGCGAAGGCAATTACGGCCGCGTGGCTGAGATACGCTATGGCAGCCTGCAGGCCTTGGAGGCTGAAATCCAAAAGATTCAGGAACAGCTACGCTCGGCTCAGGAAGGCGAAGCTATGGTGAAGGAAGAGGTGACAGCCGACGACATCGCAGAGGTCGTCAGCCGCTGGACGGGCATTCCCGTTTCGAAAATGCAACAGTCCGAACGCGAGAAGCTGCTGCACCTCGAGGAGGAACTGCACCGCCGCGTCATCGGACAGAACGAAGCCATCCGTGCCGTCAGCGACGCCGTTCGCCGCAGCCGTGCCGGCCTGCAGGACCCGAAGCGCCCTATCGGATCGTTCATCTTCCTCGGAACCACCGGCGTTGGTAAGACCGAACTGGCCAAAGCGCTGGCCGAATACCTCTTTGACGACGAGACGATGATGACGCGAATCGATATGTCTGAATATCAGGAGAAGCACAGCGTCAGCCGACTCATCGGTGCCCCTCCGGGATACGTGGGCTACGACGAGGGCGGACAGCTCACCGAGGCCGTGCGCCGCAAGCCTTACAGCGTGGTACTCTTCGACGAGATCGAGAAAGCCCACCCCGACGTCTTCAACACGTTGCTGCAGGTGCTGGACGACGGCCGCCTTACCGACAACAAAGGCCGCACCGTCAACTTCAAGAACACCATCATCATACTCACTTCGAACCTCGGCTCGGAGTACATCCGCGAGCAGTTCGCAAAGCTCGACAGTCCCGCTAACGGCAGTGTGGAGGGCGGCCTTCCCGCCGTCAACCGCGAGGCCGTCATTGAAGAGACGAAGCGCACGGTGATGGAACAGCTCAAGCGCACCATACGTCCTGAGTTCCTCAACCGAATTGACGAGACCATCATGTTTGAGCCGCTGACACAGAGCGAGATACGCGAAGTCGTGCAGCTGCAGCTGGCCGCCGTCCAGAAGATGCTCGACCAGAACGGCATCACCCTCAGCCTGAGCGAGAAAGCCCTCGATCTCCTGACGCGCGAGGGCTACGACCCCGAGTTCGGCGCACGCCCCGTGAAACGGGCCATCCAGCGTCTGCTCCTCAACGACCTCTCGAAGGCTATCCTCGCCGGCACCGTCAGCCGCGACCACGAAATCCGAGTGGATGCAGACCCGAAGGGTGAGCATTTGACGTTCGGACATTAAAAAAACAGATAATTATTCGTTTAGTCTCCGAAGTTTTCGTACCTTTGCAGCAAAATAACGGCAAGATACGATGCTTCGGAGACTTTTTATATCCTTTTTCGCAGCGACGGCCCTGCAGGCTACCGCCCACGCGCAGACCGAGCTTCCCCCATATCGCGACGCCGCCTTACCAGTGGAGGTTCGCGTGCAGGACCTGCTGTCGCGCATGACAAATCAGGAGAAGACTGACCAGTTGCGCTGTGTGCTCGGCTGGCAGGACGAAGACATCCAGGCTGGGGCGCTTTGGGGCACTTTCCGCGCCGACCCCTGGACGGGCCGCACCCTGGAGAACGGTCTCGTTCCCCGTCGTGCTGCCGAGAAAGCCAACGCCCTGCAACGTCGTGCCTTGGCGGAAACGCGACTGGGCATCCCGCCCTTCCTGGCTGAGGAAGCGCCCCACGGCCATATGGCCATAGGAACTACGGTCTTCCCCACAGGCCTCGGCCTCGCTGCCACCTTCTCCGAGGAACTGATGCAACGCACCGGCGCTGCCATCGCCCGCGAAATCAGGGCACAGGGAGCACACATCGCCTACGGTCCCGTACTGGACCTGGCTCGCGACCCACGCTGGAGCCGAACCGAAGAGACACTGGGCGAGGACCCCGTGCTGGCCGGACGACTGGGAGCCGCCATCGTGCGAGGAATGAGAGGCGGGGACGAGGCTGCAGCGCCCACCGTGCTTCCGACCCTGAAGCACTTCATCGCCTACGGCACCAGCGAGGGCGGACAGAACGGCGGTGCCTCCACCATTGGACGTCGCAGCCTGCTGCAAACGTTCCTGCCACCTTTTCGCGAAGCCATTCGTGCGGGAGCACAGTCTGTAATGACCGCCTATAACGCTGTCGACGGACAGCCCTGTACGTCCGACCGCTGGCTGCTGACCGACGTGCTACGCCGCGACTGGGGCTTCACGGGATTCGTTGTCTCGGACCTCTACAGCATCAATGTGCTCCACAACACGCTCCACACCGCTGTTTCCCTGCAGGAGGCTGCCATGCAGGCCCTCGAAGCCGGAGTCGATATGGACCTCGGCGGCCTGGCTTTCCCGTTCCTCGCCGGCTCCTCCCCCGCCCCTGCCCGGCTGGACTCTGCCGTGGCGCACATCCTTCGTCTGAAGTTCGAGATGGGACTCTTCGACCAGCCTTATGTCAACCCGCAACAGGCTGAGTGCGAGGTACACAACGCCGACCACGTCACCCTGGCCCGCGATGTGGCTCGCGCTTCTGTAGTCCTGCTGAAGAACGAAAACATCCTACCATTAAATAAAGGTACGCGCGTATATGTCTGTGGTCCCAACGCCGACAACCGCTATGCCCAACTCGGCGACTACACGGCCCCCCAGCCCGACGCGAAGGTCATCACCGTCCGCCGCGCCCTCGAACAGCGTCATTGCCTGACGACGGAGGTTCAGGAGGCAGATGTCATCGTCGCCGTCGTCGGAGGCAGCAGCAGCCGCTATGCAGGAGCAGAGTACAAGGAGACGGGAGCCGCCATCAGCGGAAAAGCTGACAGCGGCGAGGGCCTCGATCGTGCCACCCTCGACCTGCCTGAGGAACAACAGGTGCTGCTGGATTCCATGAAGCAGACCGGCAAACCGCTCATCGTCATCTATATCGAAGGACGTCCCCTGCTGAAGAACTGGGCAGCGACACATGCCGCAGCCCTCCTCACAGCCTTCTATCCCGGCGAACAGGGCGGCACGGCCATCGCCGAGGTGCTCTTCGGAGACTACAACCCCGCCGGACGACTGCCCATCAGCCAGCCACGCCATGTAGGACAACTGCCTGTCTGCTACAACCGCCCCCTGCCTCAGCCCCACGACTACATCGATTCCCCCGCTGCGCCCCTATACCCCTTCGGCTACGGCCTCAGCTACACCACCTTCGAATACAGCGACCTCACCGTCACTCCCCAATCTCAGCCCTTAAACTTTAAACCCCTAACCCTTTCCTTCTCCCTCACCAACACAGGCAACTACGATGGCGAAGAAGTGGTGCAGCTCTACGTGCGCGATGATGTCAGCTCCGTGGTTCTCCCCGACCGTCAGCTGCGTCGTTTCGCCCGCATCTTCCTGCGTAGCGGCGAGTCCCGTCGCATCACCTTCACCCTCACTGCTGATGACTTCGCCCTCATCGACCGCGACCTCCACAGTGTCGTCGAGCCAGGCACCTTCACCCTTCTCCTTGGCTCCTCCTCCGACGACATCCGGCTGACAGACAAAATCAAAATACCCGAATAAACTATCATCTATTAACTATTATCTATCATCAATTAGCCATCCACCCTTAAATCTCTTACGCTCGACCCTTAAACCTTTAAACTTTTCATTTTCAATATTTCAATTTTCAATATTTAATTTTTTCAATATCTCATGTAACAAATCGCATCCTTTTCTCGTTTATATAGATGTAAGACCCCAAAAGATGACAGCTGCCACATTCAAGTCTACCTTCCTGCCACTGAGCGCAACGATGTATCGCACGGCCTATGGCCTCCTCGGAAATCCGCAGGACGCAGAGGACGCAGTACAGGAAGCTTTCATCCAGCTTTGGCAGAAACGCGACCGCCTTCCGGTGGATGAGGACATGAGGGCTTACTGTCAGACGCTGGTGCGAAATCTTTGCATCGACAGCCTGCGACGCGGCAGACTGGCAGAGGACGACACAACGGCAGAAAGCCTATGGGTGGCAGGCGAAACATCAGCCTCGTCGGCTTTGGAAACCAAAGAAGCCGTGGAGCAGGTGGAACAAGCCATCCACGACCTTCCGGAAAACCAGCAGCGAGTGGCAGAACTGCATCTCATGCACGACCGTTCGCTCAGTGAGATAGAACAAGAGACTGGCTTCAGCGCCGTGAACGTGCGCGTGCTGTGGAGTCGCGGAAAAAAGAAACTTCAACAACTGTTACGACGATGAAAGAAATACACAATAACCAGGAGATACCCATACCCGAAGGTCTGGAACAACGCCTGAGTGCGTTGGTGGACAGGTTAGAAGCTGAGGAGAAAGAGCAGGGAATGAAAAACGAGAAAAGCAAATTCCTTTTCATCTCTCTCGCCATCGCCGCTGCCTTCGTGGCCATTGCCTTCCTCCTCATCGCTCCGCAGGTCAGAGAGAGGCAGGAGCTGGCGCTCTATGAAGGAAGTTATACGTTTATCAACGGTCAGCGAATAGACGACCTCGGACAAATAAAGGCAGACATCAACGAAGCACTGGCAATGGCCCAGATGGCAGAAGCCAATGTGCCGGCAGACGACTTCGCCTCACAGACAGAACGCGCCATACTCCAAGCCACCGACGACCCGGAGATGCAGGCCATTGTACAACGAATTCTTAGTGAAAATTGAGAATTGAAAATACTTACTACTATGAAACGATACATCCTTCTTTGGCTCATCAGCCTGACAGCCGCAGTGAGCGCCTCGGCGCAGAACCGCATCGACCGATTCGTGGACAACGAGAGTACCATCGGGCGAAGTAAATTCACCAGCGTTGTAGAACGTGACCCCAATAGCCATGAGGTCGTGCGCGTCGTCAAGGTGCGCGAGCTCACCCGCGGCATCGACATCAACGCCTGTCAGGGCATCTTCGAGGATGAGAGCACTACGGGACGCTTCTCCCATAACATCGACGCCAACGACCATCACACCCTGCTCCTCGCAGTGGAAGGCAAGAAACAAGACCGCATCTACATGCTCCAATACACAGGCAAACAACCTATGCAGGGGCATGACGGCAAGGTGACAGTAGTGATAAAAATGAAAAAGTAAATTTCATTTTTTCAATATTCAATTATCAATATTTCAATATTCTAATAACCACGTATGAAAAGAATTTTTGCTTTATTTCTTGTAATCGCAGCAACTGGTATACTACTGGCAAAAGTAACAGTTCCCTCCCTCGCAGGGAGGGATGGGGATGGGTCTAAGTTCTCCACCCGCACCTACCCGCTCAGCGACTTCACCGACCTCGATGTGAGTAACGCCGTGAAAGTCATCTACACGCAGGGCGACAGCTACAAAGTTCAACTGACAGGCCGCACCGACTGGCTCGACCTGATGGAAGTGACCTCCAAGGGCGGAACCCTGAAGGTACAGGCCAAGAGCAGCAGGAAGTTCAACAACGTGAAGAAAAAAGACCAGCCCGACGGCGAGCACAACTTCATCCTTCACCTTACCGCGCCCTGCCTGCAGAATATCATCCTCGGTGGCGTATCCGAATTCAAGGGCAAACGCCTCTACTCCGACAGACTCAGCGTGCGCCTCGGCGGGGTGTCGAAGATGGAGGTAAAGGAGATCGACTGCACCTCGCTGAATCTGCATGTCATGGGTGTCTCTGAGGTGGATGCCGACAAAATCACCTGCGAGCATCTCGACGTCGATGTGCAGGGTTCCAGCAAGACAGACATTGACATCCTAAGTGCCAAGACCGTAGGCTTCAACATCAGCGGTGCCAGCAAGGTTCACCTGCCACAATTCACTCAAGGTGAGCGCGCCACCTTTGGCGTCAACGGTGCTTCGAAACTCACCCTCTCGGCAGAGGTATCTGGTGACATGAACATAGGACTCGCCGGAGCCAGCAAGGGCGAACTCACCTTCAAGGGCGGCATCCTGCGCACGGTGTGTACAGGAGCCTCGAAGCTCAATGCCGATGTCAACTGCAAGAAACTCCATGCCAACTGCGACGGCGCCTCGAAGGCCAACTTCAGCGGCACTGCCGATCAGGTGGAGATCGACCGCAGCGGCGTGGCTGTAAACATCGACACCACTCACCTCAACCAGTTCTGACACCATCCACAAACACCCCCTCATCCCCTCCCACCCTGCTGCATTACCGATGCAGCGGGGTTTTTATTTCTTACCGCATGATGAGGCAGAAGGTGGTGGTGTAGCCTGTTTGAGGGTGTTCCATCAATTCCAACCGTCCACCTTGACACACCAAGATCTGACGACTCAGAGACAGGCCGATTCCCGTGCCATCATGTTTAGTAGTGAAGAAGGGGACAAAGATGCTTTCACGCACTTCTGGAGGAATGGGGGCTCCATCATTTGAAATGAGAAGCGAAGCATTTTCTCTTTTCACTTGTATTTTCCTCGCTCCCGCTTCAACGGCGTTTTTCGCCAAATTCATCACCACCTGCTGTAAAAGTACAGGATCGGCGTGAACCGTGGCATCGCAGAATGGCAGAATGTCCCATTCTATCTTTGAGAACAAACGTTCTATCTCCTTAAAGAAAACCGTGAGGTTCACGTCCTGCAACTCGGGCTTCTGCAACTGAGAGAGCCGACGGTAACTCTCCACGAAAGTCGTCAGGCGTGAGGCTGTGGAATGGATGCTTTGTATGCCCGCTTCCAGTGCCGTTCCCTTCACATCGTCGCGTCGAAGCAGACTCTGACTAATACTGGCAATAGGTGCCGTGGAATTCATGATTTCATGGGTCAGCACCCGCATCAGGCGCTCCCATGATTCCACTTCACCTTGACTGACCTGCTGCCGGATAGCTTCGCCCAATTCGTTGAGTGTTTCCTGCATGGCCCGTTCCCCACTTGTCAGTCCTTTCGTGTTGAGTCTGAATGTCCAGTCATGATTGCGGATGGCCTCACGCATCAGCCACGCCCGTTGACGCAGATTGTGCTGATGGCGCACAAAGAGCATCACCGCTAATGCCAGAAGTAAAGCTATTAATATGATGAGGATGATTTTCATTTACGGTTAAGTTTGTTGTATAGCGTCTGGCGTGTGACCCCCAACATTCGTGCCGCCACGGTCAGGTTGCCATCAGCCCGATCCACTGCTCGTCGGATATGTGCTTGTTCCACTTCGTCTAACGATGCCACTTCATGTTGTGCTGTCAGTACGTCAGAAAGCTTACTGATAAGTTCATCATTGTCCCACGGCTTTGTGATGAAGTCGGCAGCGCCACTCTTCAGCGCACGCACAGCCAGCGGCACGTCGCCGTAAGCCGTGAGCATCACGACGGGCACATCCGGATGCCACTCATGCAGCGTCTTCAACCACTGTAGTCCTTCCAGACCATTGTTCATTCCCATTGAGAAATTCATATCTAACAACACAATATCCACGGCCTCTGCCGCCATCGTGGGAAGCAGTTGATCAGGCCGCGAGAGCTTGATGATTCGCTCGAACGTGCCTTCTAATGCATAACCAAGCGCGGTCAGAATATTGGTGTTGTCGTCGCAGATGATAATGGTGCCGTAGTGCATATCTTTTCTTTTTTGTCGCAAAGGTAGGCAAAACGACACTTATGGCCAAATTTCGGCACATGAAAGTGCTATGCGGACAAATAAAGTGTCTAATTTTTAGACATTTTACATCTGCAAGTCTACTTTTATTAAATCTACAGCTTGCAGGATCTTGAGAAATGCCCTAACTTTGCACCGCGATTCAGAACGACACACTAAACTGATATCCCAATATGTATAATTACATTATGTCACACGCTTATTCCGGCCTCTTCGGACGCATGGTTGTCTTTTTGCAGTGTATATTACTATGTATTAGAATACAAGGTCAAGCTACCAGCGACACAACAGCACTCGCCATGACGGTGGAAGACTGTATGCGATATGCGGTAGTACACAGCCATAGCCTGAGACAACAGGAACTCAGATTAGATAACTCCAAGGCTACACATTTGCAAGCCGTGGGGGCTTTCCTGCCCAGCCTCAACGCCTCAACAAGCATACAATGGAATTTCGGACGCGCCATCGACCCAGAAACAAACACGTACACGAGCGTGAGTACCTTTAATAATGGTTACGGCCTGTCGGCATCACTACCCGTCTTCGATGGCCTCTATCGTGTCCACGCCCTGCGTGCCGCACGAGCCGACGTCCTGTTGCAAAAAAATGCACTGCAAGCCAATCGCGACCAAGTGGCCCTACAGACCTATCAGGCTTTCATCGATGTCATCTATGCCCAGGAATCCGTGCACCTCGCCACAGAGAAACTACGTGAGAGTGAGATGATACTTCATCGAACAAAGGTCATGGAAGAAGAAGGGCTGAAAAGCCCTGCCGACGTAGCACTGATAATGGCACAACAGGCAGCCGATGAACTGATGCTGACAAAACAGGAGAACCAATTGGAAAGCTGTATGTTGAAGTTGAAGGAGGTCATGAATTGGCCGATGGATAATCCTATGCCAACACTCCATCCTATTACCTTGAGAACAGAGCCAGACGGGGAGGCCAGTTCATCAGCACTCCTTTTACAATCATTCTACTCCCTACAGTCAGCCCGTCACAACTTGCATGCCACCCGGGCCTCACTCTTCCCCACCCTCTCCCTCTCTGCCGGCATCAATTCCTCTTACTACCGCAACCTCAACAATCCGAGTGCAACCTCGTTCGGTCAACAGCTAAAAAACAACTTGGGTGAATATGTCTCCATCAACCTTTCCATTCCGCTCTTCAATCGTCTTGGCACAATGATGAGCCTACGGCGAGCAAAGAACAACCTGCTCATTGCCGAAGAGCAATATGCTGCCAAACAGACAGAACTCGATGTCCTGCGCCGTCAGGCACGGCTTGACGTTGCTGCCTATTGCAAGGAAAGTGAACAAGGCGAGCAGAAGGTGGCTGCCGACAGCCTTGCCTACGAACTCGTGCGGCAGCAATATACCGAAGGATTGGCCTCCCCCATAGACCTGCAAACATCATCAGCCACCCTACTACAAAGTCGAGCCACTCTGCTCCAATCCCGCCTGATGGTAGGCATCAAGGAGATGCAGCGCCGCTATTACAACGGACATCCCCTGGTGGAGATCGGACTTAAACCTTAAACTTTAAACCTTAAACATTAATCTTTAAACTACGGCTCCAGCCGTTTCCCCTATGGATAAACCCATCACACCCCCGAAAGGCTTGCAGCGCAAGCACATCCCCTACCTCGCCGCTGGCATGGTAATAATTCTCATCATCGCCTGGCTGATCCTTGGCAACCATGCATCCACCCTTCGCGTCAGCGCCGAAGACATCACTATTAGTGACGTCCGCCTCGCAGAGTTCAAAGACTACGTGAGGCTGAGCGGACAAGTGGTGCCGATTCAGGTGGTGCAGCTCTCGCCCGAGGAAGGCGGCATCGTCACAGAGCGCGTAGCCGAAGAAGGAACTATGGTGCGCAAGGGTGATGTCATCATCCGACTGCGCAACAGCGGTCTCGACCTGCAAATCCTCAACGCAGAGGCAGAACTGGCCGAGAAGCAGAACCTGCTGCGCAACACCCAGGTATCCATGCAGCAGGACCGCCTCAACAACCAGCTCGAACAGGCACAGCTCGCCATGGACACCGAGCGCAAGCTGCGTACCTTCCGCCAGAACGAGCGACTCTACAACGAGCGACTTATCAGCCGCGAAGTGTATCTCCAGAGCGAAGAAGACTACCGCTTAGCGCAGCGCAAGCAGGGACTTATCGTTCAGCGCCTGCAGCAGGACAGCATCTACCGCAGTGTACAGATGGACCAGATGGAGGACAACCTCGCCAATATGCGGACGAATGTGGTTCTCGTGCGCGAGCGCAAGAATAAATTAGAGGTACGCGCGCCTATCGACGGCGAACTGGGACTCTTAGAAGTGGAACTCGGACAGAGCGTCACCTCCGGACAGAAGATCGGGCAGGTCAACGACCTGAGCGATTATAAGATAGAAGCCCAAGTCGATGAGCATTACATAGACCGAGTGCGAGCAGGGCTCTCTGCTAACTTCGTTCGTGGCGACGCCAACTTCTCATTGACAGTACGCAAGGTTTATCCCGAAGTGCGACAAGGCAAGTTCCGCACCGATTTCATCTTCCGAGACGAGCGGCCCGCGAATATCCGCAGCGGTCAGACCTATTACCTCAACCTCGAACTGGGTCAGCCCGAACAAGCAGTGCTCATCCCTCGCGGCGCTTTCTTCCAGAAGACCGGCGGCACCTGGATTTACGTCCTCAGCAGAGACGGACACACCGCCTTCCGACGCACCATCCGCATCGGCCGCCAGAATCCGCAGTACTACGAAGTCACCGAAGGTCTGGAACCCGGCGAACGCGTCATCACCAGCGGCTACGAAGCCTTCGGCGACAACGAGCGATTAGAGATAAAATAAGCAACCTACTTCATCAACATAAGTTAGTAAATTCTAACATCAACCCTGCTCCGTCGTGAGATGTGGCAGGGCTATTCTTTAAGTATACAAACGGAGTCACATCACCCGGTTATCGCGAAGGAAGGTACTGGAATGAAGCTGCATAATAGCCAAATGTTACATAAGGACATAAGTTTGTTATGTTTGTGAAAGGACAGAAGCAAGAAAAGACGTACCTTTGCCGCAGATTTTATATAACCCAACAAAAAGACATGAAAGTATGGCAAAAAGAGCTACTCTTTTAATTCTTCTGATGGCGATGACGTTCGGTGTACGTGCCATCACAGTGACAGACACGCTATTCAACCGCTCGGCACATGAGCTGGACTTCGCCTTTGGTGCAGACATTAGTTTCGTTCCGCAGATGGAAGGCTGGGGCACGAAGTGGCTGGACAAGAATGGTCGGCAGAAAGACATCCTTCAGATACTGAAAGAACAGGGCATCAATAGTGTGCGATTGCGCGTGTGGACGGTGGGCAGCGGCGCCAGCAGCAAGGCAGAGGTCGTCGGCATGTGCAAGCGTGCGAAGGCGAAAGGGATGAGCGTGATGATTGACTTCCACTACAGCGACACGTGGGCAGACCCAGGGAATCAGACCATCCCGTCGGCATGGACAGACCATTCCGTGGAGGCGCTGGCGCAGCATGTTTACGACCACACGAAGGACGTGCTCTCTGCCATCAAAGCTGCCGGAGTAGTGCCCAAGTGGGTGCAGGTAGGCAACGAGACGAAGCGGGGAATGCTGTACCCCGTAGGACAGACGAACAAGGGAGGCTCGGTGGCTTTTGCGAAGTTCGTTCAGGCGGGCTATGATGCCGTGAAGGCTGTGGATTCCACGATGCAGGTAATCGTCCATTTGCCGGATGGCCATGATAATTCGCTCTATCGTGGCATCTTCGACGGGTTGAAGAAGAATGGTGCCAAGTGGGACATCATAGGACTCTCTGCCTACCCTCGATGGTCACACCTGGACGGACCTACGATGATCACGAAGGTGATGGCAAACATCAATGACCTGAAGTCACGCTACAATACCCCATGTATGGTCGTGGAGACTGGGCACTATCCGAAGGAGGCTGTGGTGGGGAATCAGTATTTAGCGGGTGTGATGGACAGGATGATCAAGAATGGCGACCTGGGATGCTTCTACTGGGAACCAGAATCCATGGGCGGTTACGATATGGGTGCCTGGGACGAGGCGACGAGGCGACCCACAGTGATGATGGATGCGTTCTTGGGTGTGAAACACACGGAAGTAAGTTGGATGATGAAGGTACGTATGCTCTCGCCGACGAAGGGGCAGAGTGTGGATGAGGGAGACGTGGAACTCCAGACGCGGGTGCAGCATCAGCGTAAGAACCGTATTCTGTCAGTGGAATTCCATCTGGACAAGAAGACTGCCGGAACGTTTAAGGCGGAAGATATGAGTGCTATAGGCAACACGGCCACCATTCCTTTTGTCCTGACGGACGTTCCAATAGGCGTTCACACGGCTTGGGCGAAAGCCACAGACACCTCAAAGTACACCCAGGTGAGTGACACGGTGACGTTCTTTGTGGGGCGTTCAGCGCTGCTGGACGAAGGTTTCGTGGGAAACGGGGACCAGAAGGGTGGAATAGAACGTTGGGGCTTGGCCGTGGCAGAGGCTGGCGCCTATCGTCTGGTATTCCAATATGGCTGTCCGGCTCTGCGAGGTGGTGAGTTGAGATTGGACGGCGACAGCATCTCCAAGGCCTTTTTCCTGAAGAATACTGATGCTCACCAGTCTCTGGACATCGTAATCCCAGAACCCGGTACTCATTTGCTGGAACTTGTTGCCACGAGCTCAAACGGTCTGCCGGTAATATCCTCGTTACGCGTCTTTCCATTGGAAGGTCAGGCTCTCCCCACAACTGCCGACGTGACGGGTGTAGGTACACGGTTCGGAGAAGACAAGGATGTGATGATTGATGTCTACACGTTGGGAGGTGTGTTCGTGAGGCAGGTTCCTCTGTCTCAGTTAGGAATATCTTTGGGACAACGGTCGTCGGCAGTGGTCGTTTTGCCAAACTGTGTGGGCGGCACGCCATACATCGTTCGGAAACACCGGCTGAAATAGCTGACGGAGGAGAAACCCGTGTCGTAGCTGACTTCGGTGACAGATCGGCGTCCTTCGCGCAGGAGCTCCGCTGCTCGGCGCAGGCGTATGGTACGTATAAACTCCGAGGGCTTTTGTCCTGTGGCCGACTGAATTTTGCGATAGAAGGTCATTCGGCTCATGGCTAGGTCTTTGCTGAGTTGTTCCACTCCGTATTCATCTTTGTCGATATGACTCATGACAAGGGCGATGGCCTTCTGTAGCCACAGCTCTTCGGGGTTGAGCAGAGGAGAGGCTTCGTCTTGCGGCGAAGGGGCAGACTCTTGTGACGATGGTGGTGCCTCCCTGACAGCCTCCCGAATGGAGTCGAGGAACCTGCGGCGCTGTTTCCTTAATATATAATAATGTATCATCAGCGCCAGCAACAATGCGACGATGATCAGGTAGATGAGCCACATCCACCAGGCCGTGAGCCATCGTGGCAGCCGCTCGACGACCATGTTCCTCTCGGGGTGGCTCCATCGCTGATATGGTTGGGTCTCTGCGAGCTCTATGGCGTAGGTTCCTGAAGCCTCTTGACTCTGCTGGCGCAGGGTGTGGCGCTGGGGGTCGTAGAGTCGGACGTAGCGTTCGAAGACGAGAAGCATTCGCTGGAGGCTGTCGGTCTGGAGGGCGAGGAGGGCGTCGCCGTATTCGTTCGAGGCGTAATCGTCAGTGCTGAGGATGCCTTCCTTGAAGGTATGTATGACTCCGTAGATGCTTCCAAGCCAGAGCGTACCGTCTGCCGCAAAGGTCATGGCAGCGATGTCGGCAAGATCTGGAAGTACAACTTCTTCGGTCGCAAAGGGTTGCTGCTGACGGCGTATATCTTGTCCTGTGCTGAACCAGAACCGTCCCGTGGAATCGAAGGTATATGCGGCGGGACGCTGAGAGAGTCCTCTGGCATCTCGCAGGGAATCCGCGAGAAAGGGGGATGAGGGGTGTGTCTGGTACCAGAGCTGCTGGGGTGCGGTTGTAATGACAAAGCAGTCCCCCGTGCCGCTGGCCACGAGCAGACGCCCGTTGTTGTCGAAACGTTCGTGGCTCAAGGAGAAAGACTGGTGGAAAGGCATGGAGACTGGAGTGAAGACAGATTCGGAGGTCAGATTGGGTTGATAGATAACTGTGCCCATGCCGAATGTACTGATGAGCAGTCCTTCTCCAGAAGGATTGTCGGCAATGTTCGTAGGTGCGACCTCGAGGGGCCAAGGGGCAGGCTGCAGGCGTCCGTCGATGAGTTGCAGCAGCCCGCCTTGCCACTGGGAGGCCCAAATACGTCCGTTGGTGTCTTGGTGGAGCCGGAAGATGTATTTGTCACCGGCGGGATAGGTGTTGAGAAGATGTCCGTCGGAGGAGAACTCAAAGACTTTCTTATTGGCCGTGATCCACCAATGTCCATCCTTCGTGACCATGACATCATCGACTCGTTTGTCGTCTACCTCTGTGAGCTGGCGAATGTTGTAATCACTCTTGTCGAGGACGTAGGCTCCGTGGAAGGTTCCGATAATGATGTGACTTCCTGCCGCTGCCAAGCTGGCGATATTGTTGCTGCCGAGGAGGTCGGGGTGCCGTGCATCATTGCGAAAGACTGTCATCTGGCGCCCGTCGTCGCAACAGACGCCTCCTCCCTCTGTGGCATACCAAATGAATCCCTCCTCGTCCTGGACGATGCAGTTCACTCGCGGTGATGGCAACTGCTCCAAGTTGGGCAATTGTAATCGTTGAGAGATTTGTGCGCTGATGGATGGATGCAAGAGAACGATGGTGCAGAGCAGGATGAAGCAGTATTTTTGTTTCATTAAGGGATGCTTATAGTGTGAATGTGTGGACAAAAGTAGTAAAAAAAAACTTGGGAGCGGCATGAATTGTCCAAAAAAGAAAGAATATGGTGTATTTTGTTACATTTTTGCAATGAATTGTTAAGATATTGCAACCCTTATCGGTTAATTATTGCGACCTTTGCAGCACGAAAACTCATCAAACCCATTTATTCTATCATTATGAGAAAAACGTTTGTATTCTTCGGCACACTGATGAGCATCTTTTGTGCCAGCGCCCAGACGGAGCCTATCCGCATTGACCTTCATCAAAAAGGTGCAGTTGTGTCACCTAACCTCTATGGTATCTTCTTCGAGGAGATTAATCATGCCGGGGACGGTGGTCTCTATGCTGAACTGGTTCAGAACCGTGGCTTCGAGGAGCAAGTGCTACCCTCTGGCATGACGCTGAAGGAGGGGCGCGCTGTGGCTCCTGATGCCATGAATTACGAACACCGGAACAACCGCCATTGGAGTATTCCCTGGAACGTGGAGGAGAAGAAAATGACCGGCTGGACGGTGAGGGGCGAGCAGGCCTACGTAAAGGGCGAGGTCGTGGAAGTGCCACAACCGCTGCACCCGAATACGCCCCATGCCATGCAACTCACCATCAAGAAGGTGCAGCAGGGCGGAAAGGCGTTACTCACCAACACTGGTTACTGGGGCATAGGATTGAAACAGGGAGAGAAGTATGACCTGCGATTCTATGTCAAGAGCAGCAACTACAGGGGCTGCATCACTGCCCGCCTGGTGGACACGGAGAGTGGAACATCACTTGGAAAGGCAGAATTTAAAGATAGACAGCTGAAGGAGTGGACGGAGCTCACGGCTACGCTGACGGCCGACGGCACAACAGCCAAGGGCGCGCTGGCATTGGAATTCGACCAAAAGGGTACGTTGTTCGTTGACTACGTATCGCTCTTCCCTCAGGCCACCTTTAAAGGTCGGAAGAATGGCCAGCGTGCCGACGTGGCTCAGATGCTGGTGGACCTGCACCCGAAGTTCATGCGATGGCCCGGAGGCTGCATCGTCGAGGGCGCAACGTACGAGAACCGCGTGAGGTGGAAGGAGACGCTGGGGGACCCGATGACGCGACGTGGCGAGTGGGATCTCTGGGGGTATCGTGCCACCTGGGGCATGGGATACCATGAGTTCCTGCAGTTCTGCGAGGATCTGGGTATGGACGCTATGTTTGTGAACAATGCCGGTATGTCCTGCTCGGTGCGCAATGGTGATTTCGTCAGCAGCGATGCCGCCATGGAAGCCGTGGTCCAGGACTTCCGCGATGCCATAGACTACGCCCTCGCAGATCCTGCTGCCAACAAGTGGGCTAAAATGCGTGCCGATGCCGGCCACCCGACGCCTTTCCCCCTGAAGTACGTGGAAATCGGAAACGAGAACGTGGGACCAGAGTATGTCACCCACTTCAATTATATCTTCCAGAAACTGAAAGCCGAGTATCCCCAGATCATCTTCATCAACACACTCGGCCACACCGACCCGCTGCTGGAGCGGATTCCTGGCGACTACATGGTGGATCCCCACTGGTACCGCAATCCCGACTTCTTCTTTGCCAACAACCATCTCTTCGACGATGCGCCGCGCACCCATGACATCTATGTTGGCGAGTACGCTTGCAACGGCGGCGTCGGTGCCGGCAACCTGCTTGCGGCCTTGAGTGAAGCTGCCTTCATCCTGGGCATGGAGCGCAACAGCGACGTGGTGAAGATGTCATCATACGCACCCCTGTTCGAGAACGAGAACCGCCGTGACTGGCCATGCAACCTCATCCACATCAACAGTTCCGAGGTCTACGGTCGCGCCTCGTACTACGTTCAGCAGATGGCTGCCGAGAACCGCCCCACCTATAATGTCTATGTGAGCGAACCCACCACGGCAACCCCGGCAGAACCATTTGCCGCTGGGGGCGTAGGACTGGGCAGCTATGCCACACAGTGCGAGTACAAAGACATCTGCGTTGTCACGGCCGACGGTCAGACGACTCGCTACCAACCCTCCCAACTCACCACCGAGCGCGGACAATGGCAGGTGGAAGGCGAAGTGCTACGCCAGACCTCCGATGCTCGCACATCGCTGGCTATGCTGCCGGCCATCAACAGCAACAACTACACCATCACCCTGAAAGCGCGCAAGACGGGTGGCATGGAGGGTTTCTTCATCTTTTATTCCCTCGATGAGAGAGGACGCAGCGGCTATGGTGTCAACATCGGCGGATGGAACAATCAGATCACAGCAGTGCAGCCCATGCGCGGCGGGCGTCTTACGGATGTCGTCAGCCCCCGTGTCCGCCAAAGTATGGAGACTGGGAAATGGTATGACATCAAGCTCGTAGTTACTCCGATGGCTGCGTCGCTCTTTGTCGATGGCAAGGAAATCACCGTAGCCAAGCCGGCAGAACCTACGCGCTACTTCTGCCAGACCGGCTACGACGAACAGACGGGTGAGCTCGTCATCAAGGTTGTCAATGGCTCCGACCACCCCTACAGCCGCTCCTTCTGCATCGACGGTGCCAGGAACGTCATGCCCACGGGGCGCGTCATCACCCTCAGCGGCAACGCACAGGACGAGAACACCTTCGAGGAGCCCACGAAACTGTCACCACAGACCACCCTCTTTGGTAAGTTCGGCAAGCAGTTCACCTATGAGTTCGCCCCCTCCTCGTTCACCATCATCCGCGTGAAGGTGGAGAGCTGAGGTACTTGGTAACATTCGAACTTTTTATCTATTTATGAAAATAAGTCGACATGAAAAATCCTTTCACCTTATTCCTTGCGGCGGCGATGGCCCTCGTTCCGTACGTAGGCCACACCGCCACAGGCACACGCGTCAGCGTTCACGACCCCAGCATTGTCTGGAACCCCTCCAATAAGACCTATTATATTTTTGGCTCACATCGCGCCTCTGCCACCAGCCGCGATATGATTAACTGGAAGTGGAGCAACTTCTCCTGGTACGGTAATGCCAGCAATGCCAACACCTTCAGGACCCAGCAGGCAACGACCGTGGTGAAGAACGGCGAGGAAGTGGAATTCCCCAACTTCGATGCCACGGGATGGTCGGGAGCACTCGGCAACTACAACATCGACGGGAACCTCTGGGCACCAGATGTCATCTACAACACCGCAATGAAGAAGTGGTGCATGTACATGAGCGTCAATGGGCCCACGTGGAACTCCAGCATCGTCCTGCTCACCGCCAGCAGTATCACAGGTCCATACCGCTATCAGGGACCCGTCGTGGTCACAGGCTTCAATGTCAATGGCAACGCCAACGTAGATTATAAGAAGACTGACCTCGAGCTGGCCATCGGTCCGCAGAAGTCGCTGCCCTCGCGCTACAATGCCTACTGGGGGCGGCGCTGGCCGCATGCCATCGACCCCTGCGTCTTCTATGATGAAGAAGGACTCCTATGGATGACCTATGGCTCCTGGAGCGGAGGCATCTGGATCCTCAGACTGAATGCAGAGACGGGACTGCGCGACTATAATGTAAAATACTCCATTACCGGCTCTGGCGACAACGTGACCAGCGACCCCTACTTCGGCAAGCGCATCGCTGGCGGATTCTATGCCTCGGGCGAAGGGTCATACGTCGAGTACATCGGTGGGTTCTACTTCCTCTTTGTCAGCAACGGCGGACTCGCCGAAGGCGGCAAGCAGGACGACTACAACCATGGAGGATACCAAATGCGCGTCTTCCGATCCTCCAAACCCGACGGACCCTATAAGGACCGACGAGGTCAGAGCGCAGTTCTCAGCAACTACGAGCTCAACTTCGGACCCAACAGCAGCCAGCTCGGAGTCAACATTTTCGGAGCTTACAGTGACTGGGGCTACCAGACCGTGGGCGACAGAGGCGAACGCTCGCAGGGGCACAACTCCATCATTGCCGCACAGGACGGGCGTATCTATCTCGTATACCACACCCGATTCCAGACGGGTGGAGGATTCGAGAACCGGGTCCATCAGTGCTACCTCAACAAAGAAAAATGGCTCGTGGCGGCGCCATTCGAGTATTCCGGCGAGAAGGTGGAGACCGCAGACATACCAGCCAAGCAGTTGATAGCCACCGACAAGATTCCGGGCGTCTATCAATTCCTCAAACACAGCTATGGCCTTGACCACCGTAAGAAGGAGGTTTCTACACCCGTGGAAATCAACCTCAATTACGACGGCACTATCTCCGGCGACCTTTCTGGGAGATGGATCATAGAGGAAGGTACCTCCTACATCACGGTCAATTGCGGAGGACTGGCCTACAGGGGCGTCATGGTCGAACAGACCTTGGAACCTAGGACTACCAGGACGCCGGCGTTCACCGTACTGGCCGCCAACGGCATAACCGCATGGGGCTATAAGAAAGCGAACCTACCGGTACCAGATGCCGTCAGCAGTGCCGTTGTAGCACCAACCGCCGACGAACAGTGGTACGACCTAAGAGGTATGCCTGTGAAGATGCCACTGAAAGGAGGCGTCTATATTAGGAACGGCCGCCGCTATCTCATCAAAAACTAACATATATCACATAAAAAAATCTCTCTGAAAGTATGAAAAAGACATGGATTTCCCTCTTGCTGCTGGTGCTGCCGCTGTTGGCGGACGCACAGAGCGCCACAAAAGATTTTGTTAAGGGAGCCGACGTGGGATTCCTCACGGGGCAGGAACGTCGTGGGGTGAAGTTCCACGACCGCAACGGACAGGAACGGGAGTGCCTGGAGCTCTTGAAGAACGACTACCAGATGTCCGCCATTCGCATGCGCGTCTGGGTCAATCCCCGAGGCGGAGACTGCGACAAGAACATACTGCTGGCCATGGCACGCCGCGTGAAGGCGCTGGACATGGACCTCATGGTGGACTTCCACTATGCCGACTCGTGGGCCGACCCCGCCAAACAGCCCATCCCTGCTGCCTGGCAGGGACACTCGTATAAACAGATGCAGCAGGATGTCCGCGAGCACACAATCGACGTCCTCTCGCTCCTAAAGCAGAACGACATCGAGCCGCGCTGGGTGCAGGTGGGCAACGAGACGGCCAACGGACTGCTGTGGCCCATGGGACATATTGAGAAGAACCCCAAGCAGTATGCGGGGTTCATACGTGCCGGCTACGATGCCGTGAAAGAGGTGTTTCCGCAGGCTACCGTCCTTGTACACCTGGACCGGGGCCACAAGCAGAGCCTCTACGACTGGAACCTCGACATCATCAAGAAGTACGGTGGCAAGTGGGATATGATAGGCATGTCGCTCTATCCCTACTGGGCCACCAAGGGAGGCACACCCGAACAAGACAACAAGATCATCACCGACTGTATGGCTAACATCCGCCACTGCAGCGAGAAATATGGGTGCGACGTGATGATCGTGGAGACTGGCTTTGAGGTCGACGAGCAGCACCCGGAAAAGATGGAGGAGGGACGCCGCCAGTTGGCACGCGTCATCCGTGAGGCTCGCACGGCCACCAACGGTCACTGCCGCGGCGTCTTCTACTGGGAACCGCAATGCCTGCCCGGAGGCTACAAGCTGGGAGCTTTCGACCACAACGCCGCACCCACGGCCATCATGGAGGGCTTCGTGGATGCCAGCCAGCAGCAGATCACCATCACGGAGAATATCCATTATAAACAGGAGCCGTCCTGCGTCCTCGACCTGGCTCAGCCCCTCTTCGGTCCGCAGAAGAGCCGCCCTGCCATCCTCATCATCCACGGTGGGGGATGGAGCGCAGGCTCGAAGAACGACATGGTCTATCGCACCCTCATGGTGGACTATGCCCTGAAGGGCTATGTCGTCTGCAACATGAACTACCGCCTCGTGCAGGAAGCGCCCCTGCCCGCCTGCATCGAGGACGTGCGCTGCGCCATCCGCTGGATGAAGGCTCATGCCGAGCAGCTGGGCATCGACCCCAACCGCATCGGCACCTACGGCCACTCGGCCGGCGGACACCTCTCGCTCATGGCGGGCGTGGCAGCCGGCAGCACGGCTTTCAACGACAATGCCGACCCGTGGAAGGACTACGACTGCTCGGTGGCTTGCGCTGCCGGCGGCGCACCTCCCACGGAGATCGGACGTGCCGGCGAGTGGGCCGACCACACCGAGTGGTGGCCCATAGGCTACATCGGAGCATCAGAGACACCCTTCCTCGTGCTGCAAGGAGGCGAGGATCCCGTCGTGCGACCTGACCTGACCGAAGACTGGGTCACGAAGATGCAGCGAGCTGGCGCACGGGTGGACTATGTGAAGGTCCACGGCCAGCACGGCGTGGCCTTCGACCAGCAACTGGAGTTCACCCGTCCGGCACTGGATGCCTTCTTCGCACGCCACCTCCGGCACGACGACCCCAGCGTCAGCTTCGAGCAGATGAAGGTGCCTGAGTATGGCGGCAGCGGACCCTTCAAGGCCGTGGCCGTGCGCGAGAAAACGCTGCCGGACTTCGTGGTCTACAGGCCTATGAACCTGGATGCCGCCATGAATGTGGGCCAGCGAGGTCTGTTTGGACGCGGCGAGGTGAAGCGGGAACAACTGCCCGTGCTCATCTTCTGCAACGGCGGCTGCATGGACACCAGTATCGGTTATGAGAATATGCTCACCGAAGTGGCATCCTACGGCTACGTGGTGGTCGCCATCGGCGAACTGCAGATGATGGCACAACATGAGAAGGATCAGCACACGCCGTCGTCGATGGTGCAGAAGGCGCTCGACTGGATCTGCCAGCGTGCTGCCGACCCCGCCTCACCATATTATAATAAGGTGGACACGACGCGTATGGCCGCTGCGGGTCATTCATGCGGCGGTGCACAGGTGCTGGCCAATGCCGCTGACCCGCGTCTGAAGACCTACCTCATCCTCAACGCCGGCATGGGCAAGATGACGATGGCGGATGCGAGCGCCCTGTCCCTGAAGCAACTTCACGGTCCCATCCTCTACCTCGTCGGAGGCACCACGGACGTAGCTTGGCAGAACGCACAGATGGACTACGAGGCCATCAAGAAGGTGCCTGTGGTTCTGGCCGACAACACCCAGAGCGGTCATGGCGGTACCTATGAGCAACCCCTCGGCGGATCCAATGCACGCATGGTACGCGCTTGGCTGGACTGGCAGCTGAAGGGCAAGAGCGAGCCTGAGGCTCTCTTCCTCCAAAGTGACCTGACGGGCTATGACCAGTGGACCATCAAGCACAAAAACTTCAAGTAATCAGGGCTCCAGAATCTGCAAGAGCGCACCCGTCACGGATTGGTGACAGGTGCGCTCTTTTTCAAGTTAAAAAATGTTTTTTGATGAGAGGCGCGTAGGGAGGAGTGTCCATTTTTTTGACGTTTTTATGTCTGCGGAAGCAAAAAGTGGGACGGAGGGCTTGCAGGTAAAGGGAATTTGTACGTACCTTTGCACTCGCAAACGGGCATTAGCCTAAGCAATCGCAAATTCGTAATTCGTCAAATCGTAAATCATCATGTCTTCTCTCTTTTACCTGGCGCGCCGCTTCAAGACGGCCACCGCCCTGAACTTCATCGGCCTCGTCGTAGCTTTCGCCGCCTTCTACCTGTTCATGACGCAGGTGCTGTACAACCACAGCTTCAACCGCGAGCTTACTGATGCCGACCGACTGTACCGCTTTGAGCTCACCTCTTTATGGGGGGACAACGAAGGCCGCTGGAGCAGCAATACATCGCGCTTCGCTGGCGAAGAGTTGGCCACGGTACCGCAAGTGGAGAGCGTGATGCTGGCGCAGTCGGGCTGGTATGAGCGCCGCTATCTGCGTGGCGATTCGGAGTTCCACTTCGACTTCCTCACCACGGACAGCCACGGCCTCACCACCTTGCACCCCCGCTGCCTCGACGGCCGATTGGATTGGGACGAGGGCGACACGGGTGGCGTGCTCATCGCCGAGTCCATCGCGCGTACCTATTTTAATAATGAGACGCAGGTGGCAGGCCGCGCCCTATGGGACGGGCAGGACAGCATCACGGTACGCGGCGTCTATGCCGACTTCCCCGAGGCCTGCGGCTTCAAGAACGCCGTGGTGGAGAACTTTGGCGACAGGGACCTGGGGGCATTCAACAACTATAATTTCGACTGCTACGTCCGCCTGACCGCCGAGGCCGACACGGCAGCCGTGCTTGCTGCGTTTCGCAAGGCGTACTTCAGCAAGCTCCGCGATGCTATGACCTCGCAGTGGGGAGCGGACAGTTGGAACAAAATCAGCGACTCCTACGGCGCCATGCAGTTCCGCCTCACACCTGTGACGGAGACCTACTTCTCCGGCGTGGATGACCGCGTGGACAAAGGGAACCGGTTAGTCGATGGCGTGCTCATCGTAGCCTGCATGATACTGCTCATCGTGGCTGCCATCAACTTCCTGAACTTCACCCTGGCCGAGGCACCGATGCGCGTCAAGGGTGTGAACACACGGCGCGTCCTCGGCAGTACGCTGGGAAGCATCCGAGTCGCTCTCATCGCCGAGACGTTGACGACGGCACTTGCCGCTTACGTCCTCGCCGTCGGTGCCGCATATCTGTTGACACAATGGCCACTGATGAGCGAGCTCACGGTAGGCAACATCAACCTAGGCAACCACCTCACGCTGCTGGCGTGGACGGCCCTACTGGCCATGGCCGTGGGCATCGTGGCCGGCATCTATCCCGCTTTCTACGTCACCTCGTTCCAGCCCGCCTTGGCACTGAAAGGCAGCGCAGGCCTCACGCCCCGTGGCCGCCAGCTGCGCACCGCACTCATTGCCTTGCAGCTCTTCATCTCCTGCATCATGGTCGTTTATATCGCCATCCTCTACCTGCAAAGCCACTACCTCTTCACCTCCGACTACGGCTTCGACAAGGACGAGGTGCTCTATGTGAGGATGAACAATGAGCTCCGGGCGAAGAAAGATGCCGCGCAAGGCGAGCTGCTCAGGTTGTCGGGCGTGGAGGACGTGGCCTACTCGCAGTTCCTCCTCGGCGTGGGCAACGGCTTCATGAGTTGGGGCCGCGGCGACGACGATCACCAGATAGAGACCATGGCAGTCTTCCCCGTTTCGTGGCAGTTTCTGCGTACAATGGGCATCCGTATTGTCGAGGGACGCGACTTCAACCAGCATGACCACCAAGTGTTCATCATCAACGAAGCGGGCCGCCGCGCCTGGAACTGGGTGGAGATGGACAAGCCGTTACTCAGCGACATGGGTAATGTCGTGGGTGTGTGCGCCGACCTCCGTTTCAGCACCGCCCGTGCCGACCGCACGCAGAAGCCCATGGCCTTCATCGCCTATGACGAGAATGATCAGGATTTCGGGGCATATAATTATATGTTTATTCGCACCACCGCAGGCACCGATAAGGTGCAACTGCGCCGCATGATTACTGAGAGCCTGACAGGACTTGGCCTTGAAGAGCAGCCCGAAGTGCGCTTCATCGACCAAGACTTGGAAATCACCTATCAGGAGGAACTGCGCTTCATCCGTCAGGTGCTGCTCTTCTCGGTCATCTGCCTCATCATCACCCTCATCGGTGTCTTCTGCCTGACGCTCTTCGAGACGGAGTACCGCCGCAAGGAAATCGGCATCCGTAAGGTTTTCGGCTCCACCGAGGAAGCCATCCTCCTGTTGCTCTCCCGCCGCTACGTCGCCATCATCCTCATCAGTTTCATCCTCGCCGCTCCCGCTGCCTACTACCTCGGCACCCAGTGGCTCCAATCCTTCGCCGAGCGCACCCCCATCTACTGGTGGCTCTTCCCCCTCGCCCTCGCAGCCGTCAGCCTCATTACCCTCGCCACCGTCTGCATCCAAGGCTGGCGGGCTGCTACGGAGAATCCGGTGAATAGCATCAAGACAGAGTGACCCTGTCCTTCTATGCTGCAACATTGTTGCAGCATAGGAAACATCAGCAAAGGAAGCAGACTCTAAACCCCGCAAATCACCGCCGTCATCGTGTTCAGCTGCAGGCACATCTGCCTTGTCAGGGGAATCCGCTGGTTCTCGTGAGGCCAAGGTGCAAGGATGAGGAAAAGGCCCTCGGAGCAGGCCTCGAAATACTGATGACCGGGCTTGGAGAAGGAGTTGAAGCCCCATGGAGTGAGGAAGATAAGCGGCAGACGCGCATCGAGGGCCGCGCGCATCACAGCCTGCTCTCCTTTAGATATTGCAGGCGAGACAAGGACTGCCCCTTGCCTTGCCCGTTGAAGGAAGGTCGCAGTGGTGGCTTGTATCTCCTCGTCAGTCAGTCGACGGGAACACTGAACCTGCAACTTCTGAGGATAAGAGAGGAGAAACCGGTTGCCTATGGCGGCGTAAGTCTGGGAGCCGATGGTAATGCCGAAGCGCACACGGAAGAAGTCCGGATAAGCCCGCTTGAGAGCCAGACGACGAGGGTTGTCACGCAGATAGGCAAACCAGCGTTCGAGTTCCCCCGCTCCCTCAAGGATATGGTCGTTGTAGCCGCGGGCAAAGAGATATCCGCAGGGAAGGAGGCCTTCCTTTTTGTTGTCCCCTTTCCTGTCCCCCTGGTCCCCTATGCTGCAACAGTGTTGCAGCAAAGAAGACTGTTGCTGCTGTAGCAAGGCAGACCTGGAGGCCAGGGAGGGTAGCAGTGCACGGTAGGCCTTATTGCAACCCACCTTGAAGCCCTTGATGATCATACCCAGATGCTGTTCCATCTGGCGTTCTACGAAGAGGATGCCATGCAAGTGATCGGGCATGATCATGGTTGCCAGCACCTCCACTTCCGGGTGTTCGCGTGAGATGTATTTCCAGCAGGCTTCCACACGCTTTCCCAACTCCGACAGCTCAACACGGGGTGCTTCTGCCGAATCGTCTGGTGCCTCGGCATTGCCCACCAGCTGCCCCAGCAGTGGACGTCTCGCCTCCACGGTCAGGGTGACAAGATAGATTCTCCGGGAATGGTAGTCATGCCCTACCCGTCGGCGAAGCATGGAAGGTATCTTCTCTCCCGCAAAGGCTTTATGTTTCCTGAACTCTTCCTCTGTCACAATAATAGAAGTTACGTTTCGATGGCACAAAGATACACCTTTTCTATATAAGAACAGCGCTAAAGCCCAAGAGTTCTGCAAAGAGTGTCCAATTTTTAGACGTTTTTTGTGAAGAAGGGGCAGAAAGTGGGACGGAGGTCTTGCAGGTAAAGGGAATTTGTATGTACCTTTGCACTCGCAAACGGGCATTAGCCTAAGCAATCGCAAATTCGTAATTCGTCAAATCGTAAATCATCATGTCTTCTCTCTTCTACCTGGCGCGCCGCTTCAAGACCGCCACCGCTCTGAATCTCTTTGGCTTGACCGTGGCCTTCGCTGCCTTCTACCTGTTCATGACGCAGGTGCTGTACAACGCGGGTTATAATCGTGGCATACCCGATGCCGAACGCCTCTTCCGCGTAGAGGCGAAGATGAACCTCGATGCACCCTGGGACGTAAATTGCAACCGCCCCGTACTGGAAATGATGATGCAACTGCCTGAAGTAGAGGCTGGCACCATCGTGCCCAGGTGGGGATGGATGCAAGAGGTCTATCAGGGCGAGACACCGGTGGAGTGTGCGGCAGCAAAGATTCACGGCGAATCGTCGCTGCTGCCCTTCGGTGCCGAGTGTTTGGACGGCAAGCTGACGTGGGAGGCACCTGCTGAGGGCGTCATCATCCCCTCCTCATTAGCCAAACGCTTCTTCGACACCACGATGGCCGCAGGACGCTACCTCCGCGTCGGCGAGGACAGCGTTCGCGTGATGGGCGTCTATCGCGACTTCCCCGAGAACTGCTTCCTGATGAACGCCATCTATAGCTCCATGGGCGAGGAAAACCACAACAACTATAGCGAATGGAGCTACAATGGCTACCTGCTCCTTCACGCCGCCGTGGATGCCGAGGCCTTCCGCGCCGAATTTAAGGAGCGAGTGAAGGCCACCTTCCGTAAGGTTGTCATGGCTGAGCAAGCCGATGAATACGACAAACTCAATGCTGAAGAACGTGCCGAGTGGGACCAGCAGATTGAAGACTACTTCGGGAGGCTGGACTTCCGCCTCACGCCGCTCACGGAGACCTATTTCTCCGGCGTCAATCCCAGCGACACGGGCAACCGCACCGTACACCTTATTCTTATATGGGCGTGCGTGGTAATCTTGCTCGTGGCCGCCATCAACTTCCTCAACTTCACGTTGGCCGAGAGCCCAATGCGGGTGCGGGGTGTGAACACGCGGCGTGTCCTTGGCGAGCAAGCCAGCACACTGCGCCTGAACCTCATTGCCGAGACTGTGGCCACCGCTCTCTCTGCCTTCATCCTTAGTTTAGGAGTTATCTATCTGCTTTCACAGTGGCCCGCCATCGCAGAACTCTTCTCCAGCGATATCTCCCTTGTTAATCACCTGCCGCTGGTGGGATGGACTGCCGCCATCGCGGTTCTCATCGGCATCACCGCCGGCACCTATCCCGCCTTCTTCGTTACTTCCTTCCAGCCCGCATTGGCGCTGAAAGGCTCCTTCGGTCTCACACCCAAGGGCCGCCAGCTGCGCACAGCCCTCGTTGCCCTACAGGTCTTTATCAGTCTCATCCTCGTTATCTACATCGGCATACTCTATCTCCAGAGCCATTTTATCTACCACTCTGACTACGGCTTCGACAAGGACGAGCTGCTCTACAGCCAGCTGTCCGACGAGCTGAAAGGCAAGAAGGATGCTGTGCGGGCAGAGCTGATGCAAATGGGCGGTGTAGAGGACGTGGCCTACTCCAATGTGGTGTTGGGCTCGCAACCCAAGTACATGGGCTGGGGCCGCGGCGATGGCGACAAGGCTGTTTCCTTCACCTGCTTCCCGGTTGACTGGCGCTACCTGCGCACGATGGGCATCAAGATTATCGAAGGCCGTGACTTCAACGAGCACGACAGCGACTGCTACATCATCAACCGTGCCGCCCGCGAACGTTGGAGCTGGGTGGAGATGGACAAGGAACTGACGAACGGTGATCTGCCAGTCGTGGGTGTCTGCGAGAACATGCGCTATGGCAGCGTACATCAGGACCGCGCCGCCGACCCAGTGGCCTTCGTCATCCTTGGCGAACGCTACAAAGACTGGGGCGACCGCCTTGATATCCTGAATGTCCGCCTCGCGCGTAATAGTAATAAGGTGGAACTGCGGCACCAAATCGAAGACAAGCTGCGCGAGATGGGTGATGGTAGCGAAGTCGGCGTTCGCTTCCTCGACCAACAACTCGAGAACCTCTATCAAGAGGAGTTCCGCTTCATCCATCAGGTGCTGCTCTTCTCGGTCATCTGCCTCATCATCACCCTCATCGGTGTCTTCTGTCTCACGCTTTTCGAAACGGAGTACCGCCGCAAGGAAATCGGCATCCGCAAGGTCTTCGGCTCCACAGAGGAGGAAATCCTCCTGTTACTCTCCCGCCGCTACGTCGCCATCATCCTCGGCTGCTTCGTCCTTGCCGCGCCTATTGCCTGGTACATCGGGCATCAATGGCTCCAGTCGTTCGCCGAGCGCACTTCCATCCACTGGTGGCTCTTCCCCGTAGCCCTCGCCGCCGTCTCATTCATTACCCTCGCCACCGTCTGCATCCAAGGCTGGCGGGCTGCCACAGAGAATCCGGTGAATAGTATCAAGACGGAATAACAGAATCTACTTCATATCATAGTTACATCATGAATCCATTTGCCAAAGGCCAAGGGGCCTTCATCAAAATCACATCGCTGACGGTAGGACTGACCGTGGGACTGGTGCTGCTGGCCAAGGTGCAGCTGGAACGCAACTACGACCGCTGTATCGTGGACAAGGAGCACGTGTATGAACTGCAAGAGACGATGCAGCGTGCAGGCGAAGAGTTGGAGCAGCACGGCTGCACGTCGGGCGGCATCGCACCCGTGCTGGCTCGGGAGATACCCGAGGTGGTTACGGCCACACGCTATACCGCACAGTTTGGTGAAGAGAAACTAACGCTGGAGGACGGCAGCCGACACTACTTTGAACAGGCTGTGTTCGTTGATTCCTGCTTCTTCGACATCTTCGCCACAAGGAGGCTGGTGGGCGATGCCAAGCAGATACTCTCGACAGCCGGACAATGCATGATCAGCCGTCGGCTGAGCGAGAAGATGGGCGGCGAGGTGGTTGGCCATACGTTCTGCTTCGCCTCGGCCCCGCAGAAACCGATGACCATCTGCGGCATCTATGAGAACTATCCTGAGAACTCCACCTTTGCGCGTTTCGACATTCTGATGTCGATGCCCTCTGTCGGCACTTACGCGTGGGACGGCACAGAGAATCTGATTGGCAACGACCGCTACCATTCGTATGTACGCCTGCGTCCCGATGCCGACATGGAGAAGGTGCGCGGCGAGGTGAAGCAGCTGCTGCAGCGCATTCTTCCGTGGGAAGACCTCAAGCAAAGCGGCTATACGGATGCCGGCTGCGTACTGGTAAGTGTTGAAGGCAGCCGCATGAAGGACGCTACGGTGCGCACCACCTGCATCATCCTTGCCGTGGTGGCGCTGGTGATGCTCTTCACGGCGGTGATGAACTATATCCTCGTCGTCATCAGTTCGCTGGTGGGGCGTGCCCGACAGGTGGCCGTACGCAAGGTGCTCGGTGCCCCCAATCGGGAGTTCTTCCTCGGTTCTATCAGCGAAGCTGCCCTTCATCTGCTGGCAGCCCTCGTCTTGATGGCACTGCTGCTCTATGTCGGTCAGGACCTGACGCGCGACCTGTTGGGCGTCAGTGTCACGACGCTCTTTTCACGGCAGACCTTTGCGGTGCTGCTCGCGGTCTGCCTCATCGTGTTGCTCAGCTGCGGCATCTTGCCGGGTTTCATCCTTTCGCGTATCCCGCTGGCCTACGCCTACCGCCTCTACAGCGAGAGCAAGCGCATGTGGAAGCTGTCGCTGCTGGCCTTTCAGTTCGTGCTCACCACGATGCTGTGCTGCGTGCTCACTACCATCTATCGGCAGTACCACTTCATGCTCAATACAGATATGGGCTATCAATATGATAAGGTGGCCTACGTCAATGTGTCAGCCCTCCACGGCGACTCCATCTATTCGCTGGCCCGCGAGATAGAGAACCTGCCCTGCGTAGCGAAGACCGCTGCTGCCTACTCGCTCTTCTGCGAACGACAGAGCGGCGACAACGTACTCGTGCCGGGCAACCCGCAGGAGCTGTTCAACTGTGCCAATATGTTCTTTGCCGAGGGCGGGTTGGTGGAAACGATGGGGCTTCAGATTGTACGAGGCCGCGACTTCGAACGAGTGAACCATCAAGGTTGGCAACAGGAGATGCTGGTGGACGAAAAATTCGCCCGGAAGATGAAAGAAGTGGCTGGCATAGACGATGTCGTAGGCCAGCAATTCATCAATTCCTCGTTGGGCAACAAGTACCCCTTGACCGTCGTGGGCGTGGTGAAAGACTTCACGCTCGGGTCGTTGGTGTCTCGTGAAGAGCGTCCCATCATGGTTGTCAACGGCAATGTCTTCACGCACTACATCATGCTGAAGCTTCAACGCATCACGCCCGAAAACCTCACGACCGTGCAGCAACTCTGCGACCACCTCTACCCCGATGCCGAGTTGAACGTGAAACTCTATTCCAACGAGATGGCCGATCAGTATCAGGAGACACAACGCACGCGCGACCTCGTCTTGATAGGTTGCCTGGCCTCTCTGCTCATCACCCTCATCGGACTCATCGGCTATGTCCGCGACGAGGTGCAGCGCCGCTCCCGCGAGCTGGCTATCCGCAAGGTGGTAGGCGCTACTGAAGGTGAGGTGCAGTTGCTGTTTGCCCGCAGCATCGCCGTCATCGCCCTGCCGTCCATCGTCATTGGCGTAGCCTTGGGATGGTACCTCAGCACGCTGCTGATGCAGCAGTTCGCCTACAAGGTGCCGCTTCTGTGGTACGTCTTCGCCGCCGACGCCCTCGCTGTCATCCTCATCATTGCCGCCGTCGTCTTCATCCAGACAAGGCGCGTGGCCAATGATAATCCGGTGGAGTATTTGAAGAAGGAATAGACCCACCCCCTGACCCCTCAAAGCCCCCCCTCCCCGCTCCCCCTTTAGGGGGAGAGTGGTCACCTTTCAAGAATTGCAATCCAATAAATTATTATCACTTTAACCCCATAAACAATGACCCTATTGCCTCTGCCGCTCGAATACATTCTACTCTCCCCCTACAGGGGGAGCGGGGAGGGGGTCCGTTATTATGATTAAACTCAAGAACATCAAGAAGGTCTTCCGCACGGATATGGTGGAGACCACTGCCCTCGGGGGCATCAACATGGAAGTGAAGGACGGCGAGTTCGTCGCCATCATGGGTCCTTCGGGCTGCGGCAAATCGACGCTGCTGAACATCTTAGGTCTGCTGGACAACCCCACGGAGGGCGAGTACTGGCTGGATAATGTCGAGGTCGGTAAGTTGAAGGAACGCCAGCGCACGCTGACGCGCCGCGGACAGATCGGTTTCGTCTTCCAGTCGTTCAACCTCATCGACGAACTCACCGTGGAGCAGAACATCGAGCTGCCGCTGAAGTACCTCGGTGTGCCTGCTGCCGAACGCAAGGAACGTGTGGAGGAGATCATGCGCCGCATGGCCATCAGCCATCGCGCCCAGCACTATCCCCAACAGCTCTCGGGCGGTCAGCAGCAACGCGTGGCCATCGCCCGCGCCGTGGTCGTCAAGCCGAAGCTCGTCCTCGCCGATGAACCCACGGGAAACCTCGACACCAAGAACGGTCGCGAGGTGATGGAACTGCTCAGCCAGCTCAACGCCGAGGGCACCACCGTCGTCATGGTCACCCACTCTCAGCGCGATGCCGCCTACGCCACACGAACCATCAACCTGCTCGATGGTATGGTGGTGGAGAAGACACAGCTGTAACCTTTATAAAACATATTACCTGCTTCATCATTCCTTGATGAAGTACTGGGCGGCAGTCCGTGAGGATAGCCGCCCAGAGTTATATAGTCGAAGGAGTATCTGAATGTGGCGGGAGTGGGTTGTAAAACAATCATGAAAGTGTCAGCTTGAAGGTCACCGTGTAGCCAGTCTCTGGTTGCTCCATGAGTTCGAGGTCGCCGCCTTGGCGCATCATAATCTGGCGGGAGAGGGCGAGGCCGATGCCAGTGCCCTCGTGCTTGGTGGTGAAGAAGGGGATGCTTTAACACAAATCGATGGTTTAATAATCTACACGAACACGCGCGCGTGATAAAAACATAAAAAAAATGAACTGAATCTACTGCACAGCTCTGCAATATATTGAGCTATAATGAGATATATTGCAGTAGATTTTTTAAAAAAGAGGCCTTTTGCAGTAGATTTTCTGCTGAATCGTGGCAAAAGATGTAGGAAGACTACCACTTCAGCGCATATTATTCTCCGACTGCAGATAGGGCGTGCTGTCGAGTTCCACCGCTGGAACTGTCGAGTTCCACTGCTGGAACTCATGAATTCCACTGCTGGAACTCGCGAGTTCCAGCCTTGGAATTTCCTGGAACTCCTAATCGATGGTTCTTTGTTGACGGCTCTTGCTGAGGAGTAGTACGGCTCGAGCCCAAGCACAAAATGGATGGAAGATGAACAGCAATTATTCCCAATCATGGAAAAATCTACTGCAAAATTCCCCTTTTTCAAAAAATCTACTGCAAAGCAACCTATTACTACACAATAAGATATGGCGCTTTGCAGTAGATTCAGTTCATTTTTTCAAATTTTTATTACGCGCGCGTGTGATACAGGCCTTTTATTGTGGCGTGAATTCCAAGGCCAGAGGCTCCTGGGGCAGGTCTTTCGGGAGACGGACGACAACGATGCCGTCGGTTTGTTGTTTCCACTTCAGCTTGCGACCGCTGCCGAGAAGACGGATGGCAGAGCCGCGACGGGGGGTGTTGCCCTGCCAACGGAGTTCGGTGGGAAGGGATTCACCGTCCGGAAGGGCGAGGAGGGCGTAGCGGGTGCGGCCGTCCTTGGAGCCGGTGAACCAGAGGGAAGAGGGCTGAGGGATGGAAGATGGACCATGTAAGATGGAAGATGGAAGAGGGAAGTTTGAAGAGGGGGAAGAGGGAGAAGAGGGAGAAGAGGGAGGGAGGAGGGGGGTGTGGTAGTCGGGGACGGGGACGGTGTTGTAGATGGCAGCACCATAGGTGCGGAGCCAGCGACCTATGGTCTGCAGCCGTTCTACGACTTCGGGTTGCAGCACACCTTCTGCCGTGGGCCCTACGCCCAGCACGAGGTTTCCGCCCTTGGCGACGACTTCGATGAGGGTGTTGATGACGTGCTGCGGAGTCTTCCACCGGGGTCGGGGCACCCAGCCCCAGTCGTCGCTGAGTGGTATGCAGCTCTCCCAGGGGTATGCCAGCTGGACGTCGGGCACGGTGCGCTCGGGTGTCTGGTAGTTCTCATAGGGTCCGTGGATGGTGCGGTCGACGATGAGGAGTCCGGGCTGATGCTGCCGGGCCATCCGGGCGATGTGCGGCATGTCGATATCCTGTCCCCGATTGCCGGGCCACACCCAGCCGCCGTCTAACCAGAGGAGGTCTACGGCGCCGTAGCCAGAGAGGATTTCCTCGAGCTGACGGAAGGTGTAGTCACGGAACTGCTGCCAGCGCCAGGGATTGCGGCTGACGTCGTAGTTGACGTTACGGCCCTTGGTGGGATAGACGTCCCACCAGTAGTACTGGGAGTGCCAGTCGGGTTTGGAGAAATAGGTGCCAGTCATGAAACCGCGGCTGCGGAAGGCATCGAGGACGTGGCGCAGCACATCGCGGCGCGGGTCGGAGGCGAAGGCGTGGCGGGCGATGGTGAAGTCGGTCTGTCGGCTGTCCCAGAGGCAGAAGCCGTCGTGGTGCTTAGTGGTGAATATCATGTATTTCATGCCGGCCTCCTGCGCTACCCTCGCCCACTGCTCAGGATCGAAGTCCACGGGACGGAAGACGTCGGCCAGGCCCCAGTACCAGTCCTTGTACTGCTGGTAGGTCATCGTGGTGTCGCGCGTGATCCAATCTTCATCACAGATGGACCACGACTCGACGATTCCGGGTACGGCATACAATCCCCAGTGGAGGAGGACTCCGAACTTCTGGTCCTGCCACAGACGGAGTTTATTCATCACGGCGGAGTCGGCGGGCCATTCGTATTCGGATGAACGTTCGTGGACGTTGCCCTGACCGCGGGTGAAGAGACTGACGGCCAGAGTCATCAGAAGGGTAAAATGACGTAGTTTCATACGAGAACGGGAGGTTTACAGGGCAAAGGTAAGCATTATTTCCGTACTTTCGGGCTCCCTTTCTGTTAATCATCGTTAATTACGCCCGCCCGAACGCCGAACCTTTATTTTTTTATCGTATATTTGCAGGCGGAAACACCCTCGCCTATCGACCTAACGACTTCTATAACCTACTTACCAGGCGTCGGTCCACAACGGGCAAAAGTACTGGAATCGGAACTCGGCATCACGACGTTCCGTGATATGCTGTACTATTTCCCCTACAAGCACATCGACCGCACACGGCTTTTCTACGTCCACGAGCTGACGGCTGATATGCCGTTTGTGCAGGTGCTGGGCGAGATCCTAAGCTTCGAAGAGGAGGGGCATGGCCGCAAGCGTCATCTGATAGCCCATTTCACCGACGGCCACGGGATCGTGGATCTTGTGTGGTTCCAGTCGGGGGCTTTCAAGTGGATTAAGAAGAACTATCTGATAGGCAAGAAATATGTTGCCTTCGGCCGTCCCGGAGTCTTCAACGGGCGCATCAACATTCCTCACCCCGACCTGGATCCTGCCGACACGCTGCAGCTGGATGCTATGGGTCTGCAGCCTTACTACAACACGACGGACAAGATGAAGAAGGCAGGCATGAACAGCCGATGCATCGAACGTCTGATGAAGACGCTGTTCGACAAGCGGCCCACCGACCGCCTGTATGAGACGCTGCCCGACAGCCTCATCCAGCGCCTCTGTCTGGTATCGCGGGCGCAGTCCATCCGCGACCTGCACTTTCCGGAGAGCGCCGAGGCGCTGCGCCGCGCCACCTACCGTCAGAAGTTCGAGGAGCTGTTCTTCATCCAGCTGAACCTGTTGCGCTACACACGTCTGCGCCAGCAGCAGGTTCGCGGTCACATCTTCTACACCGTCGGCGCACATTTCAACTCATTCTATGAAAACTACCTCCCGTTTGAGCTGACGGGTGCGCAGAAGAGGGTCATCCGCGAGATGTGGAACGACATGAAGTCCGGCAAACAGATGAACCGTCTGCTGCAGGGCGACGTGGGAAGCGGCAAGACGCTGGTGGCGCTGCTGCTGATGCTCATCGCCGTAGGCAACGGCTACCAGGCTTGTCTGATGGCACCAACGGAGATTCTGGCGGAGCAGCATCTGACGACATTCCGGGAGTTGCTGAAGGATATGCCTGTTCGCGTGGAACTGCTGACGGGCAACGTCAAGGGCAAGAAGAAACGCGAACCTATTATAGAAGGTACGCGTGCGGGCGATGTGCAACTCCTCATTGGCACCCACGCCGTGCTGGAAGATACGGTGGAGTTCTCGCGCCTGGGGCTGGTCATCATCGACGAGCAACACCGCTTCGGTGTAGCACAGCGAGCCCGTCTGTGGAAGAAGAGCGAGGTGCCGCCACACGTACTCGTGATGACGGCGACGCCCATTCCCCGAACGTTAGCGATGACGCTCTACGGCGACCTCGACGTCAGCATTATCGACGAGTTGCCGCCCGGCCGCAAGCCCATAGAGACACGGCACTTCTGGACCGAGAAGCCGGAGACGCTGTACCGAGGTATCCGTTCTGAAATCCAGAAGGGAAGGCAGGTGTATGTGGTCTATCCACTCATCAAAGAGAGCGAGAAGATAGATATGCAAGACCTCGAGAACGGCTACACGCAGCTCTGCGAAGTCTTCCCAGACCTGCAGATTGCCAAGGTGCACGGCCAGATGAAACCTGCGGAGAAAGATGCCGTGATGGAGCGTTTCGTGGGTGGAGAGATAAATATCCTCGTGGCCACGACTGTCATTGAGGTGGGCGTGAATGTGCCGAATGCCTCGGTGATGGTGATTCAGAATGCCGAACGATTCGGACTGGCACAGCTGCACCAGCTGCGGGGCCGGGTAGGTCGCGGTGCAGACCAGAGCTACTGCATTCTCGTGACGAAGTACGAACTCTCGCAGGACACCAAACGCCGCATCGATATCATGTGTGAGACGAACGACGGCTTCGAGATTGCCGAGGCTGACCTGAAGTTCCGCGGTCCCGGCGACCTGGAAGGAACGCAGCAGAGCGGCGTGGCTTTCGACCTGCATATCGCCAACCTGGCGCGAGACGGACAGCTCGTGCAGTTGGCACGCGACACAGCGAACGAGATACTGGACGAAGACCCCGACCAGAATCGTCCGGAGAATGCCCGGATGTGGGCACATCTGCGAGAACTGAACAAGAATGATGTTGACTGGAGCGGTATATCATAAGGTTGAAAGGTTGAAAGGTTGAAACATTGAAAGGTTGAAATATGAAATCGTAATATCGTAATCTATAGATAATGGACAGAAGAGATTTTCTGAAGAATCTGGGGCTGATGGGAGCCACAACCCTCGCCGCCACCAGTCCCTGGTTGAGGACCTTCGCCACCGTTGAGGAAAGTGCCAAGGAACGCTGCCGGTTGGGGATGATAGGGCCAGGCTCTCGCGGCCGGTTCCTCCTCAGTTTCCTGGCAGAGAACCCGAAGTGCGAGGTGGTGGCCTTCGCCGACATCTACCAGCCCTCACTGGACGAGGCACTGAAGACCGTGCCCTCCGCCAAGACTTACACCGACTATCGGAAACTACTGGAAGATAAAACGATAGACGGAGTGGTCATCGCCACCCCGCTAAACACCCACTACCAGATAGCAATGGATGCCTTCGACGCAGGAAAACATGTGTACTGCGAGAAAGCTATTGCCTACACAATGGAAGAGACACGGGCCCTCTACCGCCGTCACCTGGAGACGGGGCTCATCTTCTTCACCGGCCAGCAGCGCCTTTTCGACCCGCGCTACATCAAGGTGATGGACCTCGTGCATCAGAACCTCTTCGGCGACATCAACGCCGTGCACGCCTTCTGGAACCGCAATGGCGACTGGCGGCGCGACGTACCCTCGCCCGAACTGGAGCGCCTCATCAACTGGCGCCTCTACAAGGAGTCGTCCAAAGGCTTGATGACGGAGCTGGCATGCCACCAGTTGCAGGTCGGCACGTGGGCACTGGGCAAACTGCCGACACGCGTCATGGGCAGTGGCGCCATCACCCATTGGAAGGACGGTCGCGAGGTTTATGACAACGTTCACTGCATCTATGAGTTCGACGACGGGCGCCAGATGACCTACGCCTCGGTCATCAGCAACAAGTTCTACGGCCTCGAGGAGCAAATCCTAGGCAACAAAGGCACGGTGGAACCCGAGCGCGGTAAATTCTACTTCGAAGACTACGGGCCGGCTCCGGCTCCCGCCTTTGTGCAGATGCTGATGGAATGGGAAGACAAAATCTGGGGTTCCAACACCTTCGCCGGCAGCAGCTGGGATCCCGAGGTGGCCCGCAACAACCCGGGCGAGTTCATCCTCGGCAAAGCCCCCGAGACCGACGGCACCTCGCTACTCACCGAAGCGTTCGTGGAAGCTGTGTGCACCCAGAAGCAGCCGCCTCGCATTGCCGAAGAAGGGTACTATGCCACACAACTCTGCCTCATCGGTCACGAGGCCATCGTACAGGGACAACCCCTGCCCTTCCCCGAGGAGATGAAGATCGACTACGAGCCCTATGGGACTTGAAAATTGGATATTGAGATATTGGAAATTAAGCTCTTAACTACCCCCCTTAAACTCCTTAAACTCTTAAACCCTTAAACTCCTTAAACTCTTAAGCCCTTAAACTTCTTTCATTGAACAAATGCCCTACTTCTACCTTCCCTCCCACCGCATCCGCAAAGAGAGCCTGTCGCTCCTCGTTTGTTTCCTCATAGCCGTTGGATTGAACGTCTACGCCATCATTCACTATGATGCACCGCTCTCCGAATTGTGGACATCCATCCTCTATGTGCTTGAGGCAACCTTTGTGCTCTATGCGGTATGGATTGTACTACGCCTGCTCGTTTACGGTTTTCTCTGTCTCATCGGCCGCAAACCCAAAGATGAGCACCAGCTCCCCTTCATTCTCCATCGCCACGAACGCGGCTATCGTTCCCACCGCCATCACCATCAGGCATAAATTCGAAAATCGCAAATTGTCAAATCGTAAAATCGTATAATCGTCAAATATATCTATGACTACCCGCAGAAACTTCCTCAAGACCATGGGCGCCGGCGTTGCTGGTATCGCCCTCGGCGGTGTGCCCTCGCTGGCCTCCGCAGCCACTCCCAACCTCATGACTTCCCGCGAGGCCGCAGATGCAAAGAAAGAAAAGGTGAAGGTTGCCTTTATCGGCATCGGCAATCGCGGCGAACAGGACTTCGACGACTTCCTCCGTACGGGGATGGTCGAAGTCACCGCCCTCTGCGACGTAGACCTCGACGGAAAGCAGTGCCAGAAAGTGCTGCAGAAATACCCCAACGTCAAGCGCTTCCGCGACTTCCGCGAGCTGTTCGAGAAAGCTGCCGGCGACTTCGAAGCCGTGGTGGCTGCCGTGCCCGACCACATCCACTTCCCCATTGCCATGATGGCGCTCGCCCACGGCAAGCACATCTATCTGGAGAAGCCCATGACGCGTACCTTCCTCGAAGCTGAACTCCTCATGCAGATGGCACGCCGTCATCCCGAACTGGCCACCCAAGTAGGTAACCAAGGCCACTCCGAAGGCAACTACTTCCAGTTCAAGGCGTGGCAGGAGGCAGGCATCATCAAGGATGTCACCGCCGTCACTGCTCACATGAACAACAGCCGTCGCTGGCATCGTTTCGACCCGAATATCAAACACCTGCCCGAAGCAGAGACCTTGCCGCAGGGCATGGATTGGGACACCTGGCTCGGTGCTGCCCAGTGGCATGACTACTCCGGAAAGTACCATCAGGGCGAATGGCGCTCGTGGTATGACTTCGGAATGGGAGCCCTCGGCGACTGGGGAGCACACATCCTCGACACCGTGCATGAGTTCTTGAATCTGGGGCTGCCCTACGAGGTGACGCTGCTCAACCAGAAGGCACACAACGATTTCTTCTACCCTTACAGCTCCACCATTCTCTTCCGCTTCGGTGCCCGGGGCAACATGCCACCCGTGGATATCACGTGGTACGACGGCCTGGACAACCTGCCGCCCCTGCCCGAAGGTTATGGCGGATCGGAATACAACGCCAACATCCCCAGCACCAACCAGGGCGACACGCCACGAGCACAACTCAACCCCGGTAAGATCATCTACTCCCGCGACCTGATCTTCAAGGGCGGCAGCCACGGCAGCACGCTCAGCATCATTCCCGAAGAGAAAGCCCGCGAGATGCAGAGCCGACTGCCCGAAGTACCCAAGAGCCCCAGCAACCACCAGCAGAACTTCCTCCTCGCCTGCATGGGACGCGAGAAGACGCGCTCACCCTTCGAAATCAACGGTGTACTCTCCCAGGTCTTCTGCCTCGGTGTCATCGCACAGCGCCTGAACACCCAGTTATTCTTCGACCCGCGCACCAAGCAGTTCACCAACAACGCCTTCGCCAACGCCCTCCTGGCCGGTGGTCTGCCCCCGCGTAAGGGTTGGGAAGAGTTCTATAAATTGTAGTTTAATTATCTAAGTAGGTGATTAAAAATAGTTTAATGTATTTTATTTTCTATTTGGATGCAGATTTTTCTCTTCTTCGAAGGAACTTAGCGGTCTAAGTGACTGAGAGGAAGAGAAAAAGATGCGCAGAAGAGTGATAAAATACATAAACACACCTACTGGAAATAATGTAAAATAAATTTGATTACCTACTTAAATGAATGACTTCTATATGAAAAAGTTTCTCCTTGCACTCTGCGCTGCAACAATGTTGCAGACCCTCACCTTTCCTCTCAACGCAGAGGAATGGACCACACTTTTCAACGGCAAGAACCTCAAGGGTTGGACACAACGTGGCGGCAAAGCCACCTACAAAGTGGAGAACGGAGCCATCGTAGGCTACTCCAAGACCAATACAGAAAACTCCTTCCTCTGCACCAAGCAGGACTACGGCGACTTCATCCTGGAGTTTGAGTTCCTGGTGGATGATGCACTGAACTCCGGCGTACAGCTGCGTAGCCACAGCACCAAAGACTACCAGAACGGGCGCGTTCATGGCTATCAGTTCGAGATCGACCCCAGCACTCGTGCCTGGACGGGTGGCATCTACGACGAAGCACGGCGTGGATGGCTCTATCCGCTCATCAAGAACGTACCCGCTCAACGCGCCTTCAAGAATAATGAGTGGAACCGAGTCCGCATCGAGGCTGTAGGCCGTCGCATCCGCACCTGGGTGAACGACATCAACTGCGCCGACCTCATCGACGAAGTGGATGCCAGTGGCTTCATCGCCCTGCAAGTACACTCCATCGGGGGTGACACCTCCAAGGAAGGCAAGACCATCAGCTGGCGCAACATCCGCATCTGCACTCAGGACGCCTACCTCTATTCCACCCCCGATGTTCCGTCTTCTCAGAATCCACCTGATGTGTCTGCCCCTCAGCTGTCAGGTACTGACAACGCCCTCACTGGCACCGAACAACGTGAGGGCTGGAAGCTGCTCTGGGACGGCAAGACCACCGAAGGATGGCGCGGAGCCCGCCTCGACCACTTCCCCGAGAAAGGGTGGAGTATCAGGAACGGCGAGCTCATCGTCCACAAAGCCGGAGGCGGCGAGAGCACCAACGGAGGCGACATCGTCACCACGCGCACCTACCGCAACTTCATGCTGTCCGTAGACTTCAAGATCACCAACGGCGCCAACAGCGGCATCAAATACTTCGTGGATCCGGAGATGAATAAAGGTGCCGGATCGGCCATCGGCTGCGAATTCCAGATCCTCGATGACGAACGTCACCCCGATGCCAAGCTGGGTGTGAAGGGCAACCGCCGTCTCGGCTCACTCTACGACCTCATCCCTGCACCCGAACAGAAACCCTTCCATATCGGCGTATGGAACACCGCACTCATCATCGTACAGGACAAGCACGTGGAGCACTGGCTCAACGGCGTAAAACTCCTCGAGTACAACCGCGACGACCAAGAGTGGAACGCCCTCGTGGCCTACAGCAAATACAAAGACTGGCCTAATTTCGGTAATGCCGCCGAAGGTCACATCCTCCTACAGGATCACGGCGATGAGGTTCACTTCAAGAACATCAAGATCAAGGAACTGTAATTCTTCATCATGCCTCGCGATAACCCCCGCGAGGTTTCTTTTCTCCCCATGCCCCATCTCTTTCGCTCTGGCAGTCCGCAACGACCCGACCAAGGAGATCATTCTCCCTCGCAGAACCGCTACTACGCCTGGTTCGAGGCCCTGCATACCCGTGTGGATCTTCTGCTCCTCGGCTCCCTTTCCGAATCGGAGTTCGAGGCTGCGGAAGCTGCCGTCCGCTCAGAACTCCTCGCCGTGGAAAAGATGGGCAACCGCTTCGACCCCGACAGCGAGCTCTCCCGAGCTGTCCACGCCTCCGTCCTCACTCCCTCGCTGAGCCCTGTCTTCGGCGGTCCGTCCGCCCAAGCCCCCTCTCCTCTACTATCCCCTGCCCTCTTCAACCTCCTCGCCCGTTGCCTTCAAGCCCACCGCGAAACCGGCGGCCTCTTCGACATCACCGTCAACAGCCCCGACTTCGTCCCCGGCCTCATCAACTCCGTGGAACTCATTCCCGACAGCGGAAGTAGAAGCGGCTACCTCCGCCTCCACAATCCTTCCATCATCCTCGATCTCTCCGGCATCCTCAAAGGCTACGCCCTCGAACGCCTGCGCCCTCTCCTACCCGAATACGGCATCACCGATGCCCTCATCAACCTCGGCAATAGCAGCATCCTCAGTCTTGGCCAGAACCCCTCAGACATCCCCTCTGGCCAGTGCCTCACCACCTCAGGCAACGCTACTGCTGACCGCCGTCATATCCGTAATCCCCTCACGGGCGAATACGTTACGGGCCAGCACACAGTCTCCGTCACCACTCCCGACGCCATAGATGGCGAGATTCTCGCCACCACCCGCTTCATCTTTCTTTCCTGACAGAAGGTCGTAGCGAATGTCATCGCAAAGCATAGAACAGCCTGGGGAGGGAGCAGGTTCGGCTTGAGCGGTCTGCCGCTGTTGAGAGGCGGCGGGGGCTTTATCGCCGTGCTGTCGTGATAATGAGCCGTTTTCTTACCATTATGTGATGATTCAACACAAAGAAAGGTTAAAAGCGTTGATTCAACATATAATGACGTTAAATATCGCCGCAAATTCTTGCACAAATGGAATTTTTCGCCTTACTTTGCAGCAGATTTAACACCAAAACAGGTCGAAACTATGTACAAACTGACAGCAAAAGAAGAAGAAGTGATGGAGCACATCTGGACGCTCGGCGCCTGTGCACCCAAGGATGTCGTAGCCCTTTACCCCGAGGACGAACGTCCGCACATCAACTCCATCGCCAATGCCTTCCAGTCCCTGGAGAAGAAAGGCTACCTCACACATCGTACGCAGGGACGCGGATACATCTATGAACCTTGCGTGTGCAAGCAAGATTACGGGCGTTCCAAGCTCAGTTCCTTCGTCAAACGGTACTTCGATGATTCCTACATGAGCGTCGTCTCGGCCTTCGTCTCGGAAGAGAAGGTCAGCGAGGCTGAGCTGATGCAGTTTCTGGCAGACAAAATGAAAGACAGTGCCTTATGATTTACCTTATCAAATGGGCGCTTGCCCTCACCCTCCTCTACTCGCTCTACGGACTTACCCTCCGCCGCGAGACGTTCCACACGCTGAACCGTGCCGTGCTACTCATCATCCTCGTTGCCTCAGCCGTGCTGCCGTTATTCCATATCCCCTTGGGTCACGAGACGTGGATAAATCAGGGCTTCGAACGGTTGGAGAATGCTTTGGCTGCAGATTCCGCCCCCGACGAAACCTTTCTTTCGGGTCAATCAACCCAGATAAGGCGATTGCACGATGATGATGCAGCAATTGCACAATCATCATCGTGCAATCGCACAATCACGATTGTGCAATCGGCGAACCCGAGTTCATTTCCTTGGACAACCACATTCATCGGCGCATACATCCTTGCTACCTCCACCTTCTGGCTGGTCTATTTGCGTTCACTCATTGGTGTCGTCCGTCTCATTCGCCGCTCTTCGCTGATTGAGGAACGGGTTGGTGTGCGCATCCTGAGCTGTCCTGAACTGAAGAACTCCTGCTCGTGGATGAGGTGGGTGCTGGTGGCAGAAGCGGACTATTCCTCTGCCATCCTCACCCACGAGCTCGCCCACGTGCGCCTCGGTCATTCGTGGGACAAGTTGCTCTGCGAACTGACGTGCCGCACGCTGTGGTGGCTGCCCTTCGCATGGATGCTGCGCGAGGACATGAACGATGTGCATGAATACGAGGCAGACCGCGCCGTACTGCAAACAGGAATAGACATCCGAGAATATAATCAGCTGCTGATTCTCAAAGCCGTCCGCCCAGGACTGCAGCCCGTGGTGAACGCATTCAACCAAAGTAGAATCAAAAAACGTATCACAATGATGTTCAAACCGAAATCCAACAAGTGGCGTGCAGCCAAGGTGCTGTACCTGCTACCCGTAATGGCTTTGACTCTGGTGGCCTTTGCCAAGCCTAACGAAAAAACAATCATCTCGCAGAAGGAGAAAACGCTAACAATTCCTCCTTTAGACATCGACATCAATGCCACCCTGAAAGAAGATTCCATCTACGACTACGTGGACATACCGGCACATCCCAACAAGGTCGGTGACGAAGCGTGGTGGATAGAATGGGTTGCCACGCATACGATTACGCCCGAAGAGGCGGCAAACAGCGAGAGTCAAGAGGGAGCCTTCCTCGCGCTCATCATCGAAAAAGACGGTTCGGTAGGCCCCTTCACTATCCTGCGCTCTTCCAATAGCCACTTGTCTGACCAAATCCTGCGCTCATTGCCTCCTCTGCCAGGCAACTGGGTGCCCGCTATGCGCCAAGGCAAGCCTGTTCGCCAACGACTCATCCTGCATATTCTCAGAGCCGGGAAGCTACCCAAAAAGTAAACGCTGTTAAGAAGCCTATAGGCAAAGAAGGCGTTTCTATTCACCTAAAGTAAATTTTCTTCTCACCCCGCTGCGTCGGGATGACGTGGCGGGGATATTCAGCTTCATCGCTGCATAATATGAGCTAAGTGTGCATCCTGTGCTATCTCCTCATTGGTGACCTAAGCTTGCGTATTTAACATCTTTTATGGGTAAAGAATCGCACGCTCAAGCGTTATAGGGATGAACACACTTCAAAACAATTATCACTTATGAAACAGACAATCATCATGATGGCGCTTGCCATCGGGTTGCTTAGCCCAAGCAGAGCCTCTTCTCTCCTCTGGCCCATCAAAGGCCAAACTACGGGCACCAACATCCTACTTCGTCCGCAAGACCTGCTAGACCATGAGTCGAACTTCTGCACGCTGATTATCGGGGCGGCTGAAGGCACGGAGGTGATAGCTCCTGCCGACGGCGAGGTTAGTGGCATCTATCTCGTCTATATGCCCAATCTCGTGACCAGCACCACCTATGGCTACGATGACGCCAAGACCTTCGATGCCATGCGCAAGAAGCTGGAGGCCGAATCTGACGTGCGCAACCCGAAGAAGTACATCAACGGCTCGCTGAGCCTGAAGCTGGACGACGGGAGCACCATCAGCTTCGAAGGCTTACGTGGCGACATCCCGTGGCGGTCGGGACAGCGCGTGAAGGCGGGCACCGTGCTCGGTACCGTCAGCTACGTCTTCGAGAAGATCGGGCAGCCACACATCGCGCTCTCCTTCTCCAAAGGCGGCAAGGCCACCGACCCCATGTCGCCCTTCGGACTGGAAACGACGTTCAAGCAGCCCAAGCCTTTCACGCCGCCTGCCAAGCTCACCCGCGAGCAGGCCAACGAGGACTTCGACAGTTTCATCCAAAGTATCCGCGAGTGCTACCCCTCGCTGCGCGATATCATCTCGCCCGAGCAGGAAGAGGCATTCATCCTCAAAGCTAAGACTCGTCTGGACTCCGCACAAGTCCATTTCTCCACGCTCTATGACCTCATCGGTGATGCCTTCACCGCCGAGTTCCTGCACGACAGCCATGCCTGGCGACAGTCCTCCAACCCGTTCTTCAACAACCGCACGGACGTGCAATACCCTACGGTGATGCTCTGCACGCTGGGCAACCGTATGTTCGTGCGCTTGGTGCAGCCTGGCTATGAAGCACATATCGGCAAGGAAGTGGCCACCATCAACGGCGTCTCGGCCAAGGAACAGGCAGCCTACGTCCGCTCGAAGACCAGCCTCTTCGACGCACAGGTGGAGTCCACGCGAGACGTGCAGACGCTGACGAACTGGTGGATGCAGTACCGCGGTACGTTCTGGGACAAGCCCGTGAGCCTCACCTTCACCGACGGCACCAGTGTGGAGGCTCCGTTCCTGAAGGCGAATCAGATGAAGCGCTACGTACCGCAGCCTTCTGCCCCCACGGCCTACTACAACCACCAACGGCAGAACCGTATGGAGGACTGGAGTTTCCGCCTGATTGAAGACAGCATCGCCCTGCTGACACTCGCACACTTCCACCTCAACGAGGTGCAGATGGAAACCATCGAAGACAGCCTGCGCTCGCACGCGCACGTTCCTTATCTTATCATCGACGTTCGCGACAATCCCGGCGGCGATGCCGATTGTGAGGAACGCCTCGTGAAACTCTTCATCAAGGAGGAGCCCTCAAACTTCGGCTATCAGAAGGTGATGAGCAACACCACCTACCCCTGTTTCGCCCACAGCTTCAACTGGAGCGCCGACATGCGTCCCTTTGAGGGGTTTGTGAAGGTGGAGGGGAAAGAGGGTTACTACAACAAAGAGAGCATCGCCACCGATAGCCCCACCCCTGAGGGTGGGTCTGCAACGGGAGTGTTCCCTATTCTTTTTATCCTAACCAACGAAAACTCTGCCAGCGCAGCCACCGACTTCCCCGCTCACCTCGTGCGTGCCGGAAGAGCCAAGACCATCGGTCGCGAGACGGCAACTGCCTACCACTACATGACAGCCCTGAAGTTCGCCCGTCTCTTCCTGCCCCACAGCCACATCGAGTACCAGCTGCCGCTCGTCAAAGCCGTCACCGCCACCAACGTCTCTGCCCGCTTCCCCTACGGCCGTGGTCTCCTGCCCGACTACGAAGTGCCCCTCACCCGGGAAGAACTCTTCTCATCCACCGAAGACATCATTCTCCAGCGAGCACTGAAGATTATTCACACGAACAAACAGCAACAGAATAAATAAATGCTGAAAGTCCTATAGGCACCAAGCCCCGCCGCATCGTGATGATGCAGCGGGGCTTTTGAAGAGTAGAGCCGACGGACTCGCCAGGGAATTGATGCGATGTGGCTTTCCTCTATCCGAACAGCTCGCTGTGGCTGCCAAGGCGCACCAGTTCTATGACATCCCGTGCCTCATCAAACCACACCAGCAGGAAGTCCCCTTGCACATGGCACTCCATACAACCTTTATAGTCACCGTGAAGCATGTGAGGCTTGTATTGCGCGGGAATGGGTTGCTCATTGGCCAATAGGTCTATGATTTCGGCCAATGCTTTCATCTTAAAAGGATTGTTGCGATAACGTTTATAGTCCTTCTTATATTGAGTGGAGGGGAAAATCCTTTTCATTCTACATCAAGGGCTTTGAAGAGTTCTGCTGCGCTGCTGTAGAGTTCACCTTCAGGATATTCTTTCCGAGACATGGCCTCCTCAATGGCAGCCTTCGTGACCTCATTGGGTTCATCATAGACGGCATCCAGGAGCACACACTCGACATAGTTGTTTAACGTCCGGTTCTCACGGGCTGCATTACGCTTCATGCGTTCAAGAAGATCTGCCCGCAGACGAAAGGAAGCGGGCTTACGAACGATTGCTGTTGCCATAGTTTGTCATACATTTAATTACTTTCAGCTGCAAAAGTACAATTTTTTTTTGGAACCGCCCCTAAAAAAGAATCAGAAAAGTGTTTCTTTGCAGTCGAAAGCGCCCTTTTTATGGTTCATTAACGTGGAAACACACTTCTTAGGCCCCGCTGTATCGTGAAAAGCAACGGATTCTTGAAGAAACATTCATTCATTTTACTGCCTTGATAGTCTTTTGCAGTTCCTCCAGGAAATACGCAGCATGACTTCCGTCCATCTGTACGTGATGGAACTGGAAGGAGATGGGCAAAGTCACTTTGAACCAATGCTTGCGATACCTGCCCCACATCACCGATGCAGCAGCGGCTGGGTGCGGTGCCACGAGAGTACAGGCTAATAAAATAGCATGTGCTGCACATCTGCTCACAAATCCCAAATGTCATCGTGCCATCGGATTTCAGGTGGCGTACCAGGTTCGTGGATGACGATGGCGATGACGGGATAGCGGACGGGCATGGGCGAGGGATGTTGTAGTTTCCAGGCCATCATGGCACGCCTGAGGAGGGTGCATTTCTTAGTGTCGATGGCAGCTTCGGCATTCCACTCCTCGCCGTGGCGTGTCTTCACCTCAACGAAATAGAGCGTGCCGTCTTTCTGGGCAATGATGTCCACCTCCTTATGTTCGTGTCGCCAGTTGCGCGCCAGAATCTCGAGGCCCTGCTTCGCCAGATAGTCGGCCGCCAGGTCTTCGCCCCATTTACCAAATTCGTTGTGACGTGCCATGATTGAATCTCTTATTGCTTTTCGTGGTGCAAAGATACAGAAATGTCGAGACTGCGCAGCAAATTCCTCTGATTTTTGTTCCCTGATGACAACAAATTGATTTCTTTTATGGTCATTACCTCAAAAAGAAGTACCTTTGCACTCGAAAACAGAAAGCAAAATCATGAATCGGAAAACAATACTCACAACGCTGCTCGCACTTATAGCATTCACACTCGCCTCTTGCGGCAGCAGCGAACCCGAATGGGCAGATCCTGAAGCACACGAAAAGATGGAGCTGTTGCAGAAGCAATATGTGCCATTCATCGTAGGCACTTGGCATTATGAGAGCATCCAGGAGAAGCAAAGGGTGTTCGAGCAACTTACATTTAATGCAGACGGGAAGCTCTATGGACAGCGCAAATGGCAAAGGCGGCAGCTCGTCACCATCGACGGCGAGGAGCGGTATACAGACTGGGAAAATTACACACCTACAGACGGCACATTCTCCGGCAAGTGGTCGTTGTTATGGGAGCGCAACGACAAGGGAGTGGGCGAAAATCGCCTGTGCCTCTATGCCCAATACAACGAAGAGGGTGAGATTGCCGCTTACCTACCATACAGCACCCATGCCCTCTTTGACCACGCCGATGCCACCACCTTGCGTTTTGCCGGCTGGTGGATGGACAGCGAAGGTTGGACAAGCTACCAGCGGGGCGCAGCAGAGCCGAGTTTCTGACGGGCAGCATTCAACAACAAGCCAATTCTACTAAAATATCACCCCTAAAAACACCTTATATTATATGAAAGCCATCAGCACATCGGCTGCTCCGGCAGCCATCGGCCCTTACTCTCAGGCCATCGAAATCGGCAACTTCGTATTCTGCTCCGGCCAACTGCCCATAGACCCTGCCACGGGTGCCTTCCCCGAAGGAGGCATCGAAGCACAGACGCGGCAGAGCCTGAAGAATGCCGCCGCCATCCTGGAAGCAGCCGGCACAGACCTGCACCATGTGGTGAAGACCACCGTCTTCCTCGCCTCCATGGATGACTTCGCAACCATGAACAGCGTCTATGCCGAAGCCTTCGCAGAACCTTTCCCTGCCCGTTCGGCAGTCGCTGTGAAGACCCTGCCGAAGGGTGCCCTCGTGGAAATCGAATGCGTGGCAGAGAAGGGATAGCTGATCAATTGCCAGCCAACAGATCGTAGCGAATGTCGTCGCAGAGCATGGAGCAACCGGGTGACTCGGGCAAAGGATCAGGGGCTGATTCAGCCTTCGCAGTCATCACTTGCTGAACAGGAACCCGGACGATGCGCGTCTGGTAGATGGTGTCGTGTACCACTTCGTGGATTACTTCGCGGATGATGCCAGGTTCAGCCTCACCCTCTCTTCCGGTGAGGGAAGGAATGCCTATCTCTGAGGATTGAGCCTCAGCCAGTTCTTGAAGGTGACCACTCCCCTCTCCTATCTGAGAGGGGTTGGGGGTGAGGCCGCCTCCTGCAACATATCCAATAATAAGTGCGGCCGCCGTTGCAGCCCACCAGAGCGGAGTTGGTTTGTTGCTGCGGCGCTTCAATGGGTTCGATGCCACTTGAAGTCGTTCGTTCTGCTCGTCGCGAAGGTCGCGGGCGGCTGTGATGATATCGGAATCTGTGAGTTTCATATCTATCTACTTTAAACTTTAAACTGAGGTAACGATCTACCTTAAACTTTAAACTGGGCTAACTGCCGACGGATAATCTGCATCGTCTTATGCAGTCGGCTCTTGACGGTGCCTTGGGGAATGTCGAGCACGGAGGCAATCTGCGGCACGCTGAGTTCTTCCTCGTAGCGGAGAGAGAAGAGGAGGCGCAGGGGTGGCGGCAGGTTGTCGAGAACGTTGGCAAGGGCACGTTTCAGCGTCTCGCGGTCCATCTCTATTTCGATGTCCTCCGTGCTTACGGGCTCTGCATCGAGCGTAGCCAGATAGTCTGCGGCGTAGGCATCCGTGCGATAATGGTTGCGGCAGAGGTTGTAGGCGATGGTAAAGAGCCAGGTATCGACGCGTTGACCCTCGACGTAGCGGTCGCGTGCTTCGAAGAGCCGCAGGAAGGTGTCGTGCGTAGCATCCGCTGCCGCATCTTCGTCGCCGCCTAACTGTCGGAAGAAGAAGCCTTGCAGCCGACGGGCATAACGGCGGTAAAGTTCCTCGAAGGCTGCATCGCTGCCAGCACCGACGCGCAACATCAGTTGCTCGTCGGTCTGCTGGCGTATGGGATGTAGGGAGAAGATATTCATTTCACCGGATCTGTCTTAAATAGTACTCTGGGGGCAGCATCGTCTGGAATATTGTGAGCCTTTCGGCTAAATTCATCGAAAAGCGTAGGATCTTCAACCAACTCGTAGTGTAAACCTCCCTCAGTGACTTCTCTAATAACAAATACACTGTTGTGTATGCCGACACCGAGATGTCCCTGACGAGTTAATCCTACGATGATATCTGTAAAGAGGCTTTTGAGCCAAGCGTAACGCTCGGGTGAATAGGTCTTGTAATAAGGCAAGAGGTCGTAGAGCAAGAGGAGATAGTTGAAAGCCATCAAGTCTGGTACTTGCGAAAAACGCTGGGTATTCTTTTTCACGGCGGGTAGGAACGACAGGCGCAGGTACTCTAAACGGTAACGCTCTTCCACGTTGCGGCGCTTCACGGCCTGATTGTCGTAGGGCTTGGCGGAGTAGTGCATTGTCAGGCCTTCGTTGTAGAAGCAGGCTTTCAAATCATTTGGCAAGCCTTTGTCGAAGATCAGGTTGTTGATGCAATTGGCAGAGGTGTAAACAGGACGTGTGGAGTGCTCGCAGATATAACGGATAATGAGACGATACTCCTCTTCCTGTTCTTCAGCTCTTGCCCATGCGCTGTCAGGCTCAAAGAAATCCATTGAGAGACCTGCCTGTTTGAAGACAGCCTCGATGTAGGGGCGGAAATGGGCCACGTTCTCGCAATAAAGAATCTTATCGCGATGCACCCCCTGCACCAACTGAAGGATGAGTTTTCCATAGATGTCGCCCTCTACGTGTCCAATATAGATAGCACCTTCGTCCATCCCCTGCAATTCGTTGAAGTGGTACTGCAGGGCCTCTGCTGGATAGTATCCGCTTTCGAAATAACGGGTAAGTAGGTCTGTGAGCTGTGTGGTGTCCTGCCCTGTCTTCTGTGTTATCAAGTACGACGCCCAAGTCTCATAGTCATGGGCTTGTGCATCGTCTGGTAACAGCTCAATGGCGCGCTCAGCATACTGGTTGTGGACACGGGCATAAGCTGCCCAGTCGTATGGCTCACCTACCTTCTTCGGGTAGTAGCTTTCGTACGCACAATAGTTAAAGGTGTAGCTATCGGGTATGGCCTCTTCCATACGTCCGACGACATTCTTTTGTTCCTTGTACTTCAATTGCGCTTCCCCTGCAATTCTTACAGACCGTTCGTTATAGATTTCAAACAAGTTGCGCCAAGCTTGCTCGTTCTTGGGATGCGCCAGCACGTAATCATTCCAGCGGTCATAAAGGGAGTCGAGTTGGAGGGTGTCCAGACTCCAGACATCGGACTTAATCAGTCGCAGCGAGGGATCTGACATGCATTCTACGGCGGTTTGTGCGCTTGCACCTACAAGTGCGGCAGCGGCAAATATCATTGTGAATAATGCTCGTTTCATTGTTTCGTTTCTTTGCTTTTTTTGATGTTACTGTTTCGTGAAAGCCGTGCGACGTCGTTTTGCTTTTCTACTACAGCATACACGCGAAATGCGGAATCGTTCACCAATAATCGCACAAAAGTACACTTTTTCTTGTAAAGAGCCGTTCTTTTCCTGTTAAAAGATGAAAAAAGGAAGGTTTTCTGACCACTGTTGCATCGCTTGCGAGGGGCAAATTTACACCTATATTATATTATATATGAAGAAATAGGGGCTTCTTTTAGGTCATTTCGCCAATAATTACTACCTTTGCAGCCAAATTGCAGAAAAGAACAATGAAAAAGGAGAACTTGATTCTTCGCGACACTTCGTTTGTCGACCTGATGGCACGTCGCATCTTCAACGTGCTGCTTATAGCCAACCCCTACGACGCCTTCATGCTGGAGGACGACGGACGTGTGGACGAAAAGATTTTCGGCGAGTACGCCAAGCTGGGTTTGCGCTACCCGCCACGCTTCGTCCAGGTGGCATCAGAGGAGGAGGCACTGGCACAGATGGAACGCCTGTCGTTCGACCTGGTGATTGTGATGCCCGGTACGGACAACAACGATATCTTCGACATCGCACGAGGTATCAAGGACCTGCACCCGCAGATTCCATGCGTGGTGCTGACACCCTTCTCCCATGGTATCTCGAAGCGCATGGCTGACGAGGATCTGTCGGCATTCGAATATGTGTTCTGCTGGTTGGGCAACACGGAACTGCTGCTCTCCATCATCAAACTGATTGAGGACAAGATGAATTTGGAGCACGACCTGGCAGCAGGCGTGCAGATGATTCTGCTGGTGGAAGACAACGTGCGCTTCTACTCTTCGATACTGCCAAACCTCTATAAGTTCGTGCTGCAACAGAGTCTGGAATTCGCTACCGAGGCACTGAACTCGCAGTTGGAGACCTTGCGCATGAGAGGACGACCGAAGATTGTGCTCGCACGCAATTATGAGGAAGCGTGGGAACTCTATGACCGCTTCTCGGACAACACCTTGGGTGTCATCTCCGACTGCCGATTCCCACACAGAGGAAAGTTGGACGAGATGGCAGGTCTCACCTTATTAAAACATATACGCGAGCGCGATGAGTTCATCCCGCTCATCATGGAGTCGTCAGAGACGGCCAAAGCCGAACTGTGTAAACCTTATAAGATCCGCTTCATCGACAAGAATTCGAAGAAGATGGCTGTGGACCTGCGGAAGCTCATCCTCCACTACTTCGGCTTTGGAGACTTCATCTTCCGGAATCCCGAGAACTTGGAAGAGGTGGCACGATTGCGCAACCTCAAGGACCTGCAGGATAACATCTTCTCTCTACCCAAGGAATCGCTGCTTTACCACGTGCAACACAACAACGTCTCGCGATGGCTCTGCTCGCGAGCCCTCTTCCCCATTGCTGAATTCCTGAAGCACATCACCTGGAACTCCGTTCAGGATATTGACCAACACCGCCAGATTATCTTCGATGCCATCGTTTCCTACCGAAGGATGAAGAACCAGGGCGTGGTGGCCGTCTTCCAGCGCGAACGCTTTGACCGCTACTCGAATTTCGCACGAATCGGCGACGGAAGCTTGGGCGGAAAGGGTCGCGGTTTAGCCTTCATTGACCACATCATCAAGCGCCATACCGACCTCAATGAATACGATAACGCTTCGGTGATGATTCCCAAGACCGTGGTTCTCTGCACAGATATCTTTGATGAGTTCATGGACAGCAACGAACTCTACCAGGTGGCCCTGTCCGACATTCCTGATGAGGAGATTCTGCGCTATTTCCTTCGTGCCCGTCTGCCGTCGCGACTCATCGGCGACCTCATGGCATTCCTCGATGTGGTGGAAACGCCCATCGCCATCCGTTCCAGTTCGCTGCTCGAGGACTCTCACTATCAACCTTTCGCCGGCATCTATGCTACCTATATGATCCCACATGCCGCCGACAAGTACGAGCGGCTACACATGCTCTCCGATGCCATCAAGGCCGTATACGCCAGCGTTTTTTACGCCGACAGCAAAGCCTATATGACCGCCACCTCCAACGTCATCGACCAGGAGAAGATGGGCGTCATCCTCCAGGAGGTTGTCGGGCAGCAGCACGACGACCGCTTCTATCCTACCTTCTCCGGCGTCGCACGATCCGTCAACTACTACCCTATCGGCGACGAACGGGCGGAGGAAGGAACCGTAAACCTCGCCCTGGGACTGGGCAAGTATATCGTTGATGGCGGGCAGTGTCTGCGAGTCTGTCCGGCACATCCACATCAGGTGCTGCAGACCAGCGAGATGGAGATTGCCCTGAAGGAGACCCAGACCCGATTCTACGCCCTTGACCTGGCACATCCGCCCACAGAGTTCATGAAGGACGACGGTTTCAACCTCCTGAAGCTGCGCGTGAACGCGGCCGAAAAGGACGGCTCTCTACAATACATAGCCTCGACCTACGATCCCTACGATCAGGTCATTCGCGACGGCATCTACGAAGGCGGACGCAAGGTCATCACCTTCTGTGGCGTCTTGCAGCACAACGTATTCCCGTTGCCCGAGATCCTTAGCAAAGTTATGGAATACGGGCAAAGCGAGATGCGGCGAGCGGTGGAAATAGAATTCGCCGCCAACCTCAACGCCGACCGCAGCGGTGAGTTTTACCTCCTGCAGATTCGTCCTATGGTCGACAACAAACTCATGCTCGATGAGGATCTAGCTACAATTCCCGACGAGGATTGTCTGCTTCGTTCCGATAATGCCATCGGACATGGCATCAGCAACGATGTGCAAGATATCGTGTACGTGAAGACCGAAGGCTGGTCAGCAGGCAACAACCCCGAAATAGCAGAAGAGATAGAAGAAATCAACCGACAGTTCCTCGAAAGCAACAGCAATTATATCCTTATCGGCCCCGGGAGATGGGGCAGCAGCGACCCCTGGTTGGGGATCCCCGTCAAGTGGCCACATATCTCTGCTGCACGCGTCATCGTCGAAGCCGGATTGGAAAGCTACCGCGTCGACCCCAGCCAAGGTACCCATTTTTTCCAAAATCTGACAAGTTTCGGAGTCGGATACTTCACAATTAACGATTATCTGGGCGATGGTATCTACCGTAAGGAATTGCTCAATTCGCTGCCTGCAACGATAGAAACAAAATATGTCAGAGTAGTGCATTTTGACACGCCATTTTTGATAAAAGTAGATGGTATGAAGAAAAAAGGAGTGATTTTAGCACCAAAAACGCAAGAAATTTAGTCTTTTTCGATAATTTTATTTAAGATTTCTTTGCGGAATGCGAAAATATCACTACCTTTGCACCGCATAATGAAGAAAACAATAACTTTATTTATCAATAAACTTTTTTGTGAAACAATGAAATTTGGTAAGTTTCTTCTCGCAGCAGCCCTGATGGTTTCAGGCCTGACTGCAAGCGCACAGGAGACTGAGCGCGTTGAGTTCAATCACCACTGGTTCCTCCAGTTGCAGGGCGGTGCAAACTACACCCTGGGCGAGGCAAAGTTCGACAAGCTGATTTCTCCGGCTGCTCAGGTTGCTGTTGGCTATCAGTTCACTCCCGTTTGGGCACTCCGTCTGGCCGTCAACGGATGGCAAAGCAAGGGTGGCTTTGCTGACAACACCACCACTTACAAGTGGAATTATGTTGCTCCCGCTCTCGATGTGAAGTTCAACCTCATCAATGCTATTGCAGGTTGGAGTCCCACACGCGTATTTGGTCTGAACATCATTGCTGGTGTTGGCGCTAACATTGCATGGGGCAACGACAACAACGGCCCCACACTCGCTGGTCATGAGATGACAAAGTACTGGACTGGTACTTCCGTTCTTCCCGTCGGCCGCGCTGGTCTCGACCTTGACTTCCGCCTCAGCAAGCGCGTTAGCCTCAACCTCGAAGCTATGGCTAATGGCACATTAGAGAAGTACAACAGCAAGGCAGCTAGCCATAACTCAAAGGACCACAACCCCGACTGGTATTTCACCGCTCTCGCAGGTGTTAAGATCAACCTCGGCAAGGTTCAGAACGTGATTCCCGTTGCTGTTCCCGTTGTTGTTGAAGAGCCGGCTCCTGCTCCCGCACCCGCTCCCAAGCCTGTTGTTCGTGAGCAGCCGAAGCCCCAGCCCGTTGTCAAGAAGGCTCCTGAGATGCAGACCGAAATCTTCTACGCTATCCGTCAGACCACTATCACTGACAGCGAGAAGGGCAAGGTTGACAACCTCATCAACTTCCTGAAGGCTAACCCCGAGACAAAGGTAACTGTCACTGGTTATGCTGACGCTGGCACCGGTAACCCCCGTGTTAACATGAAGTACTCACAGCAGCGTGCTGAGAACGTCGCCAAGGCTCTCACCGAGGCTGGTATCGACGCTGCACGCATCACCGTTGACGCAAAGGGTGACACAGTTCAGCCCTACAGCGAGAACGACAAGAACCGCGTGACCATCGCTATTGCTAAGTAATTTCGACAAACGAATTACAAACTTAGCGCCTCTTCCACATCGGAAGGGGCGCTTCTTTTATTCACCCTTCTGGTCCTTCCCTATCCCTTACACTCAAAGCACGCCTAAGCCATCCAACACTCTTAGCCTTCCCCCGTTATCCTACTTTCACAGGTACTTCTTATCCTTAAGCCCAAACCCATATAAAGCATTTCCTTTACACCAGTAGAATAAAAACGCTTTACTGTTTATAGAGGAAATCGGTAATAAGGCCGACAAATATGTATAATTTGATTCTTTTTAGGGTCTATTGATGTCATCTTTGCATTTCTTTCGTCATCTTGTTCACATTCCCATCTCGATGTAGTCCCAAGTACTTCTAATCCTAACTGCCGATTCAGGTTCGATCAACCAAGTACTTCCCTGTCATCGTAATGTTCTCCGATAATCCTGGCTTTCTGTACTATTCTCATTTCACCCTACAATCACAAACCAAGAAGAGGCGACCCGAAGGCCGCCTCTTCCCTGCTTATCTATTATCTGATGTCTTATACCAGACCTTGAGCCATCATAGCCTTGGCCACCTTCATGAAGCCTGCTACGTTAGCACCTTTCACGTAGTTCACATAGCCGTCAGGCTCTTTACCATACTTCACGCAATTCTCGTGGATATTCTCCATGATCCAAAGCAGCTTGGCATCGACCTCCTCAGAGGACCAGCTCAGACGCTCAGAGTTCTGAGACATTTCGAGACCGCTTACGCTAACACCACCGGCATTACTTGCCTTACCCGGTGAGTAGAGAATCTTAGCCTCCTGGAACACGCGGATAGCCTCGGGAGTGGAAGGCATATTTGCACCTTCGGCAACAGCGATGACACCATTAGCAACGAGAGCCTTAGCAGCTTCCTCATTCAGTTCGTTCTGAGTAGCGCAGGGGCAAGCGATGTCAGCCTTTTCGAACCAAGGCTTAGCACCGTCACCCACATACTTAGCTGTGGGATATTCTTCCACATATTCACGAATACGTCCGCGATAGACATTCTTCAGCTCCATGATATAGTCGAGCTTTGCGCGGTCGATGCCATCGGGATCGTAGATATAACCATCGGAGTCAGACATCGTCATGACCTTACCGCCCAGCTGAAGAATCTTCTCTGCGCAGTACTGAGCGACATTACCAGCACCAGAAATCAGCACCTTCTTACCTTCGATACTCTCACCCTTGGTGCGGAGCATGGCACGGAGGAAGTAAACATTACCATAGCCAGTAGCCTCGGGACGTATCAGAGAGCCACCGAACTCCAGACCCTTGCCAGTCAGCACACCGCTGAACTCGCGGGTCAGTTTCTTATACATTCCAAACATGTAACCGACTTCGCGGCCACCGACACCGATATCACCAGCAGGGACATCCACATCAGGACCGATATGACGAGTCAGCTCAAGCATGAAGGCCTGACAGAAACGCATCACTTCAGCGTTCGACTTTCCACGAGGGCTGAAGTCAGATCCACCCTTACCGCCACCCATAGGCAGTGTGGTCAGAGAGTTCTTGAAAGTCTGCTCGAAAGCAAGGAACTTCAGAATACCGAGGTTCACACTCTTGTGGAAACGGATACCGCCTTTGTACGGACCAATGGCGTTGTTGTGCTGAACACGGTAACCCATGTTTGTTTGCACCTTACCCTGATCGTCTGTCCACGTAACGCGGAACTGATAAATTCTGTCAGGGATACAAAGGCGCTCAATGAGGTTTGCAGCCTCGAACTCGGGGTGTTTGTTGTACTCTTCTTCAATTGTGCCGAGCACTTCTTCTACGGCCTGATGATACTCAGGCTCTCCGGGGAAGCGACGCTTTAGGTCTTCCAATACTTTTTTTGCGTCCATGAGATTGTTGTTTGTTGGTTATAAAAATAGAGAATAATTATTCAATTTCGAGTGCAAATAAGCAGTGAGTCCTGCTTTCAGGGGACAAAGGTAAGCAAAATAATCGAAATTATTTGATTCTTTAAGCAAAAAGTTTATGAAAATAGGAATAAACTTGCTTTTTGTCAATTAATGAGAGTTTTTTTCTCCTTTTCTTTGCCACATGGCGTATTATCCGTAACTTTGCAGCCCAAAGAGCCCCCGATAGCTTTTGATAGAAACGACATGATACATACACCTTATTATAAATATGCGCGCGCGAGGAGGATGTTCCTGTTAGCCTCCATGCTTTTGATCACGTCTGCACTTCATATAGAGGCTCAGAATTTCGAGCTATATACCCAAGCACAGACATCGCCAAAGCGGGAAATGCGAGCGGTATGGCTGACTGTTCTCAACGGACTGGATTGGCCCCGCACCCGTGCCACCAACGAAACCACCCGTCAGCAGCAACAGCATGAGTTCTGCCAGATTCTGGACCAGCTAAAGGCAGTGAATATCAATACCGTACTACTCCAGACCCGCGTGCGTGGAAGTGTTATCTATCCTTCCGCTATAGAACCGTGGGATTGGGCTCTTACGGGTACTTACGGACGCGACCCCGGCTATGACCCCCTGGCTTTCGCTATTGAAGAGGCACATCGCCGAGGTATGGAATTGCATGCATGGATTGTCACCATTCCATGTTTCAAGGTCGCTGTGGCCAAACAGATGGGAGCGAAGAGTGTCCTTAAGACTCATCCCGAACTTTGCCGCAAGCACTCAGACACCTACTACCTCGATCCCGGAATCCCTGGCACTGCGGATTACCTTCAGCGCATCTGTCACGAAATCGTCAGCCGTTACGACGTTGACGGAATACATTTTGACTATATCCGCTATCCCGAAGGTGCGGCCAGTTTCAATGATGCAGCCACTTTCAGAAAATATGCTCCAAAAGGTGCCAACAAATCTGCCTGGCGGCGAGACAATATCACACGCATCGTCCGATGCATCTATGAAGACACCAAGAAGTTGAAGCCTTGGGTGCGCGTAAGCAGTTCTCCTGTAGGAAAGTACGCCGACGTATCCCGCTTTTCGTCTCGCGGCTGGAACGCTCGCGATGCCGTTTACCAGGATGCCGAGGGGTGGCTCCGTGATGAAATTCACGACATGCTGTTCCCCATGATGTATTTTGACGGGAACCACTTCTATCCCTTCGCTGCCGACTGGCAGGAACAAAGTGCCGGTCGAACCATAGCCCCCGGACTCGGCATCTATTTCCTCCATCCCAACGAGAAGAATTGGCCGCTAAGCACCATCAAGCGCCAACTATATTACCTCCGCAACGAGGGACTCTCCGGTCAAGCCTACTTCCGGAGCAAGTTCTTAACAGACAATACGAAAGGTATCTACGACTATCTGCGCGACGACTTTTATGCCTTCCCAGCCCTGCCACCAGCATGCACGTGGTCAGGCAACTCCTCCCCCACAGCTCCACAAAACCTCCGGCTGAAGGAAACTGCAGCCGGACATGCTGAACTAGTCTGGGATGTCGCCGGGAATAAGGGGGAATCAGAAAAACTCCGCTACAACGTCTACGCCTCCTCCGAGTGGCCCGTTGACATATCACTCGCCGAGAACCTCGTTGCTACCTTGTTGCCAGAGGCCCGTTTCTCCTTTGATCCTGTCTACACAGCCCTCTCCAACCTTTACCTTGCTGTTACTACTATAGACCGCTATGGCAACGAGAGTGCTGCCACTCAACTCTTCTCGGAACCTTCCGCATCCATCCTCCCATTCAGGCTTCCACTTGACAGCAGCGGCCGTGTCGTGGACTTGATTTCCTGTCCTGCATCCCATACTTTTTCTACCATTTCAGCCGAAAAGGTGAGAAAATGACACGGAAAAATGTAAAAAGTGTGAGAAAAAGTTGGCAATTTCAAGAAAAGTGTGTAATTTTGCAGCGCGAAACAAAAGAAAGAATCCTATGCAATATCTGAATTCCTATTATTGGTTCTACTTTTACTTTACCCAGAAAGGGTGAAGCGGTAGGCCGCGTGTCAATAGGAAATTGAAAAATGGATAATTGAAACACAAAATGATAAAAGGTCCCGCTTCCCTAACAGGAGTGGGATTTTTATTTATTGAAAGGTGAAAGAATGAATCATAAAATATGAAACGCATTGCAATCCAAGGTATAGAGGGCAGCTTCCACGATATCGCTGCCCACCAGTTCTTCGATAGCGAAGAAATACAGCTCGACTGTTGTTCGACGTTTGAGCAGGTGTTCGACGAACTGAAGCATGATTCCACCATTATCGGAATGGTGGCCATTGAGAACACCATCGCAGGCTCTTTGCTGCACAACTATGAATTGCTTCGCGACAGTGGTGCCACCATCGTGGGTGAACACAAGTTGCGCATCAAGCACTCATTCCTCTGCCTGCCAGAAGACGATTGGGCCGACATCACTGAAGTACACTCCCACCCTGTGGCTCTGATGCAGTGCCGCGACTTCCTCAGCCAGCATGAGAATCTGAAGGTGGTGGAAGCCAGCGACACCGCCGGTGCTGCCCGCGCTATTGCACAAGGACAGATGCACGGTCACGCTGCTATCGGTTCAGCCGCTGTGGCCCCGATGTACGGACTGAAGGTACTTGAAGAAGGCATCGAGACCAACAAACATAATTTCACCCGCTTCCTGGTATTCTCGTCACCCTCGCGCGCGAACCTCTTAAGGAACATTCTCCACACGGACAAGGCCAGCATTGTCTTTGCCCTGCCCCACGAAGAAGGTTCACTCTCCCACGTACTCTCCATACTCTCGTTCTACAAACTGAACCTGACAAAGATACAATCACTGCCCATTATCGGGCGCGAATGGGAATACCTCTTCTACGTGGATATCCAGTTCAGCGACTACACCCGCTACTCACAAGGAATCGACGCAATCCGTCCATTAACATCAGATCTTAAAATTCTCGGAGAATACAAACATGGAAAAGAAAGTATTTAAGCCCGCCGATCGTCTGGCAAACGTACAGGAATACTACTTCAGCCGTAAACTGAAAGAAGTTGCAAAGTTGAACGCTGAAGGCAAGGACATCATCTCCCTGGCCATTGGTAGTCCCGATATGCCACCCTCAGAACACACCATTGACGTGCTCTGTCAGGAGGCTCGCAAAGCTAACAGCCACGGCTATCAGCCCACTATCGGCATCCCCGAACTGCGTCAGGCCATGGCGGCCTTCTACAAACGGTGGTACGGCGTAGAGCTCGATCCCGCCTCGGAGGTTCAGCCCCTCATCGGAAGCAAGGAAGGTATCCTGCATGCGACACTGGCCTTCGTCAACCCGGGCGACACCGTGCTCGTGCCTAATCCTGGTTATCCCACCTACACCTCACTTTCCAAACTACTGGGGGCTAACGTCGTGAACTACGACCTCACCGAGGCTAACGGCTGGCAACCAGATTTCGACCAGTTGGAAAACATGGATCTCAGTAGAGTGAAACTCATGTGGACGAACTATCCCCACATGCCGACAGGAGCCCGTGCACGTCGTGAGACCTACGAACGTCTGGTGGCCTTTGCTCAGAAACACGGCATCATCATCGTCAACGACAATCCATATAGCTTTATATTAAATGAGGGTCAACACCTCTCCATCCTCCAGATTCCAGGCGCCAAGGACTGCTGCATCGAGTTCAATTCGCTGTCCAAGAGCCATAATATGCCTGGCTGGCGTGTAGCTATGCTGGTCACAAATGCCCAGTTTGTGCAATGGATACTGAAGGTGAAGACAAATGTCGAGAATGGCACTTTCCGCGCCATCCAGCTTGCCGCTGCCGATGCGCTCACGAATACGAGCGACGAGTGGCACCGCGAGGCTAATGTCCACACCTACGCCTCCCGTCGCTCTGTCGCAGAACAGATTATGGCAGTCCTCAACTGCACCTTCGACCCCGACCAGACCGGCATGTTCCTGTGGGGCCGTATCCCCGACAGCTACGCCCATGTCGAAGACCTGACAGAGCTTGTGCTCCACAAGGCCCGCGTCTTCATCACTCCCGGCTTCATCTTCGGATCCAATGGTGAACGCTATATACGTATATCCCTTTGTGCCAAGGAGGAACAGATGCAAGAGGCGCTGGCACGAATCAAAGCCGTAATGATATAATTATCAAATTCAATAAATAATGGAACTCGATTTAACTTTATCACCCCTTGCCCTCCCGGGCGTCGAACAGAAGCGACCTTTGGTCATTGCCGGTCCATGTTCCGCAGAGACCGAAGAACAAGTGATGGACACCGCCACTCAGCTGGCAAATAATGGAATACGGATTTTCCGTGCTGGAGTCTGGAAACCGCGCACCAAGCCTGGTGGTTTCGAAGGTAAAGGCCTGGAGGCACTGCCCTGGATGCAGCGGGTGAAGGCTGAGACAGGTATGCTCACCGCCACCGAAGTCGCCACTCCGGAACACGTCGAAGCCGCCCTCAAGGCTGGCATCGACATTCTCTGGATTGGTGCCCGCACCAGCGCTAATCCCTTCAGCGTGCAAGCGATTGCCGATTCCCTGAAAGGTGTGGATGTTCCCGTATTCGTCAAGAACCCCGTAAACCCAGACATTGAACTGTGGACGGGTGCCCTGCTGCGCATTAATTCAGCAGGCATCACCCGTTTGGGTGCCATCCATCGCGGATTCTCCAGCGTGGATCAGAAACTCTACCGCAATCCGCCAATGTGGCACATTCCCATCGAACTGAAGCGCCGCTTCCCCGCCCTCCCCGTCCTCTGCGACCCCAGCCACATGGGAGGCCGTCGCGATCTCATTGCACCCGTCTCGCAACAGGCCATGGACCTTGGCTTCGAAGGGCTGATGATTGAGGCTCATTGCAATCCCGACTGTGCCTGGTCCGATGCCAAGCAGCAAGTCCTGCCCGAGGTCCTCGACTTCATCCTCGACCGGCTCGTTATCCGCGAGAGTGTGGAAGCCACAGAGAGCATCAGCCAGCTGCGTAAGCAAATCGACGAACTCGACAATCACCTCATGGACGTGCTCACTAAGCGCATGCGCATCAGCCGCGAGATAGCAGAGTACAAGAAGCTCCACAACATGACCGTCGTACAGACGACCCGATACAGCGAAATCCTCGACAAGCGCGGTGCACAAGGTGCCCTCTGCGGCATGAATCCCGACTTCGTCCGCAAAGTCTATGAGGCCATTCACAGCGAGAGTGTGCGTCAACAAATAGAAATCATGAATAAATAAGCCATGCGTATCCTTATCCTCGGCGCCGGTAAGATGGGCTCCTTCTTCACCGACCTCCTCAGCTTCGACCACGAAGTAGCGGTGTATGACATCGACCCCAAGCGCCTGCGTTTCCTCTACAACACCCAGCGTTTCACCTCTATGGACGAGGTGGATGCTTTCAATCCCGAGTTAGTCATCAACGCCGTGTCGCTAAAGTACACCCTTAAGGTCTTCGACGAGCTCATGCCCCATATAGGTCCCGACTGCATCCTCAGCGACATCAGCAGCGTGAAGACCGGATTCCGCGAGTACTACGAACAGACCGGCCACCGCTACGTCAGTTCACACCCTATGTTTGGCCCCACCTTCGCCAACCTCGGCGACCTCTCTCGCGAGAACGCCATCCTCATCAGCGAGGGCGACTACCTCGGACGCATCTTCTTCCGCGATCTCTACTCACGTCTCGGCCTGAATCTCAAAGAGATATCCTTCGCAGAGCACGACGAGACGATGTCCTACTCCCTCTCCATTCCCTTCGTCAGCACGTTCGTCTTCTCTGCCGTCATGAAGCATCAAGACACCCCCGGCACCACCTTCAAACGCCACATGAAGATTGCACGAGGAGTGCTCTCTGAGGACGACACCCTCCTGCGCGAAATCCTCTTCAACCCCCACACCAAGCCCAAAGTCGAAAGCATCCGCACAGAGCTCAAACAGCTCATACAGATCATCGACGACCGCGACGAAGAGGCCATGACCGAATACCTAACACGCATTCGACGTAACATTCGCGATTAACAAAAAAAGTATATACAGAACGCCCACCTCGACAAGTCATGTAACTCACATCGACCAGACGAGGTGGGCTTTTTGACTGGACAAAGTAGAAGAGACGACCAGACGTGCGATCGAAAACGATTACGAAGAGGGGAAAAGTTGGGTAAGGAACTCAGAGCGGGTGACGGGGTCGTTGAACGCTCCGATGTGGTGCATGGTCGTGGTATTGGCCTCTTGTTTGGCAACGCCGCGCATCTGCATACAGAGGTGACGTGCTTCGACGACGACCATGACACCGAGGGGATTCAGAGCTTCCTGAATGCTATGGGCAATCTGCTCGGTCATACGTTCCTGCACTTGCAGACGGTGGCTGAAGGTATCCACGATGCGTGCGAGTTTAGAGAGTCCTGTTATTTCGCCATTGGGGATATAGGCAATGTGTACCTTGCCAAAAAACGGAAGGAGGTGGTGCTCACAGAGGGAATAGAATTCAATGTCGCGCACGACGACCATATTATGGTAACTCTCCTTGAAGAGAGCCGAACGTAGAATGGCTATGGGATCCTCGTTATATCCTCGAGTGAGTTCCATCCACGCCCGAGCCACGCGCCGCGGAGTCTTCAGCAGTCCCTCGCGGCTGGGGTCTTCACCTAATAGCGACAATATCTCGGCATAATGACCTTCGAGTTGTTGCTGTCGCTGCTCACGCACGTCTGCTGACTGTATTTCTTTCATGATCTGATTATTATAAAAAGCCTGATCAGTAAACGACAATAATCTGGCTTTTGACGATAGCAGCCTCACGGAACTTCTGGGTTTCGCGCATACGCTGCAACATTTCCGTCGCCTCCTCACGTGTCTTGAAGTCACCGACGCGACAGGTCCAGCGGGGAGAGATAAAGCTGGTATAGACATTGGCATCGATGAAGGTGGAACGCACAAGGTCGGCCATGCGATATGCCTCGGCTTTCGACTGGCGGTTATTACCTCCAGCATAAACTTGAATGCGATAGCCCGTGGCACGCATACGGCGACCAAGCACCGACGTCCCCTCCAGAGAAGAAGGATTCGTGGCGGGAGACAGCGAGTCGGTAACGTGGCTGAGGGAGGGTGTGCCTTCATGCTGACGTGATGCTGGGACTGCGGGCGCCGAATGAGACGATGTTCCGTTGACGAGAGCCTCGATCTCGGCATCCTGATGCAGAATCACCACTCCCTCACCCGCTTTGCTGCGGGTGAGGTATTGGGTGAAGTTCTGCTGCGCTGCCACCGGCAGGGCAGTAATGAAGAATAAAAAGAGGAAAACTCTCAAATTCCTAAGCATTATGTATTACTTCCAAGCATCTATGATACCCTTGAAGTCGGCGCACTTGAGAGCTGCACCACCGATGAGGCCACCGTCAACGTCGGGCTTGGAGAAAATTTCCTTAGCGTTGCTGGGCTTGCAGCTGCCGCCATAGAGAATGCTGATGTTCTCTGCAGCAGCCTCGCCGAAACGACCAGCGATGACGCCACGGATAAAGGCGTGCATATCCTCAGCCTGCTCAGCTGTTGCGGTCTTTCCGGTGCCGATAGCCCACACGGGTTCGTAAGCGAGGATGATGTTTGCGAGCTGCTCTTCGGTGAGGTCAAAGAGGCTGTCGGCGAGCTGACCACCAACGACTTCGTTTTGCTTGCCGGCTTCGCGCTCCTCGAGGACTTCGCCAATGCAGAAGATGACCTTCAGGCCGTTGGCCAGAGCGAGGTTCACCTTCTCCTTCAAGATTTCTGCGGTCTCGCCATAGTAGGCGCGACGCTCGCTGTGGCCGAGAATTACGTACTGAGCGCCGGTGCTCTTGACCTGAGCTGCGCTTACTTCGCCGGTATATGCACCTTTTTCCTTGTCGGCACAGTTCTCTGCGCCGAGACCGATAACAGTTCCCTCGATGGCGTCGGCCACTTTGGCGAGGTGGATAAAGGGAGTGCAGATGACGACGTCGCAGTTGGGCTTGTCGGCTGCGAGTGCTTCCTTGAGTTCATTGGCCAGCTGGAGGCCTTCCTGCAGGTTCAGGTTCATCTTCCAGTTGCCTGCTACGATTTTCTTTCTCATTGTTATCTATTTTATGGGTTTGTTTGATAGAACTTGTGAGTGCTCTTGAGGCCTTGGCCTCTTTGCGGGTGCAAAGTTACGATAAAGTGAGCGCAGAGCCAAACTTTTCAGCATTTTTTTAATCGTTTTTAGCTGTCTGGCGCTTTCTTCGCCACCATTTAAGGCTGAAAACGAAGCGATCAATAAAAGTAAGTGCGAAAAGTGGCAGCAAATACCACAGCAGCAGACGCAAGAGACTACTCCTGTAGCTATCGAGTTCGGGATGAGCCAACGACAGGGTATAGAGGGGATCCTCCTGCAATTCCTCTGTGGGAATGGCATGGGAGGGCCACTTGGCAACGATGGTTCCGTCGTGCAGCAGGAGGAGCGCAGGATTAGAGCGGGCCATGGTTTTCAGCTCCAGCTCATCCATAAAGGCAAAGGGATAGTCTGCACCCGTGAGGTCCTGCCAGCGATGGATGGCCTCGTCGTCCGAGGCGGTGAGGGCAAGGAAGCGATAGCCCTGGCGTCGGGCATATTCATTAGCATCGTTGATGAGGTCCATATCGCCATCATCCGCGAATTCCAGATGGGGAGAGATAAGAAGGAATGTGTAGGATGTATCCGCAAGAACGGTCTGGGCATCGACCTCCGGTTCCTCCTCCACGAAGAAGTTGAAGTCCAGAATCTCCGGGGTGGCATTGGGGTCGTCGGGCCACTCCATCGCCGAAGGAATATGCTGCCCGATATGGTAGGGACGGAAATCGATAATAGGCTCATTGTAGAGGCACATCCCCGCGACAAAGAGTCCGTAGAAAAGGCTGTAGAGCGAGATAAGCCATTGTGCATTCTCACTGATGAAACGTGTCATATGGCGACCCTTCCACCAGATGATGAACGTCATCATGAACAGGGCCACGTTCTTCCAGAACGTCTGCCAATTAGTCAGATGAATGGCGTCGCCGAAGCAGCCGCAGTCCGCCACGCCGTTGGTCAATGCCAGCCACAGAGTCAGCGGGGTATAGAGTAGCATGAAACCAAAGGCCGTCCACGATGCCAGACGTCGGCGAATACCGAAGAACAGGTAAATGCCTAATAGGAATTCCAGCAGAGGCAGAGCCACCGCCAGCAGTAAGGGCCAAACGGCATCGGGCGAACAGGCGATACCGAAGGCCGCGAGATAGTCCTCAATCTTATACTGCATCCCCACGGGATCCACCAGTTTCACGCCTCCGGAGAAAACAAAAGTGATGGACACGAGCAGACGGCACGTGTTCACCACTGTCCAAAGTAGGTTGTGTTTCGTCTTACCAGACATACTAGCGAGTACTACTGGTTCCTAAAAGGTGAGCTTGATGAGTCCGAATACGGCGTAGTTCATCATGTCCATGTAGTTAGCGTCAATACCCTCGCTGACCCAAACCGCGCCATCGAGTTCCTCAATCTGTTTCGTGCGGAAGATTTTCTGAAGGATCAAGTCGGTATAGCTGCTGACACGCATTCCCCGCCACGCCTCGTCGTAATCATGGTTCTTTCGAAGCATGAGTTGCAGGGACTTCTCGGCTTGACGTTCGTACTCGGCCATGGCCTGTTCCACACTCATGTCATCGGGCTTCTCGGCGAAACCATGTTCCAACTGAATCAATCCGATGATAGCGTAATTGACAATGCCTATGAACTCGGGTCTGATACCCTCGCCCACTCGCGACTCGCCCTTCAGCTCAAGGGAACGGATGCGGTTGGCTTTGATATACAGCTGGTCAGTCAATGAGGGAATACGAAGGATTCGCCAGGCGGCTCCATAATCATGGAGTTTCTTGGCAAAGACCTCGCGGCACTCTGCCAGTACCGACCTGAATTGCTCTTCGGTGGTCATCTGATTTCAGTTGACAATTAACAGTAAGAGTTTACTTGGAAGGACTTCGCTTAGCGATGTCCGTTAATCAATGAACAATTAAGAGTATTTGAGGATCTGGCCTACGCGCAACTTGGTGCGGGTGGAGATACCATTGGCGCGGCAGAGCTTAGCCACGGTAGTATGACGTTTCTTGGCTATGCTCGACAGCGTCTCACCCTTGCGCACCTTATGAATGCGGGTGTTGCGGGCAGCACGCTGAGCGCGCTGGGCCTGAGCCGTCTCGGTGGAAGCATAGGTCACATCCTCCTCTTCGGCAGCCGTTGCCTCGGCCACATCCGTGCCCTCAACAGCCTGCACAGCAGGATCGTGTTTTCCTATAAGAGTGCCGCGACCACGACCACGGAAGACATAGAAGTCACCTGTCACGTCCTGATTGGCAAAGTCAAAGAGCTTCGAAGGATCTATATATTCACCCAGCAAGCGCGTCTCGAAATGAAGATGCACGCCCGTGGAACGACCGGTACGACCGGCCAGACCGATAGCATCCCCAGCCTTCACCACATCCCCTGCCTTCACCAAGTTACGGCTGTGATGACCATAAACGGTTTCCAATCCGTTGGCATGACGGATGACAACGACATTGCCGTAGCCGCCACGCTGGAATTCAACAATACGCACCTTGCCATCAAATGCGGCACGAATGGTATCACCATAATTTGCATTGATATCAATACCCTTATGCTGACGGCGGAAGCGACGGCGGTAGCCATAGTTGGAGGTGACGACGCGATTGGTCGTCGGCATGCAGAAATGGCGCAAGTCGATCTTCAGCTCTTGCGGCAACTCCACATTTCCATAGGCATTGATGAACCGGTCTTCCCAGTCAGGATACAGCTCAGCAGCAGGGTTCTCGATATTTTCCTGTTCAAAAAGTCGCTGAATAGCCACACTGTCCACGGCACGCATTTTCTTGTCCACTGGAGCCTGACGGGCTATCAAATCCTGACCTGCTACAGGCAGGGCCAAGGCGGACAGGAACAGCGCTGCACTGGTTTTCTTGATGATGTTTATTATCATTGGTTCAAAGTATAAGGTTTAGAAACAAAGTATTAAGCCTCATCCACTCCATAAAGGAAGTCGAGGACGCCACTCTTGTAATCAAAGATTTCCTCTGGGCGGAAGAAGCGCTTGAGTTCGATAGCGGCATTCTCTACGGAATCAGAGGCGTGAACGATATTCTGCTGGTTGCTCATGGCGTAATCGCCACGAATCGTACCGGGGTCTGCACGACGACCATTGGTAAAGCCCGTCATTGCACGAACGACACCTACGGCTTCCAGTCCGGACAGCGCCAGAGCCACGACCGGTGAGGTCATCATAGAAGCAGCCAAGGTCGGAAAGAAGGGGCGATCTACCAGATGAGCATAATGCTCACGAAGAATGGCTTCGTCAAGTTGCATCATTTTCATTCCGGCAATGCGCAAGCCGCGGCGCTCAAAGCGGTGTACGATTTCACCTATCAACTGGCGTTGAACACAGCTGGGTTTGAGCAGTACGAGGGTTGTTTCCATTATATATTATATATAAGGTGTATTTAATTTAGTTCTGGAACTATTACACATTTTCGCTGCAAAAGTAGATAAAATAATTGAGAAGGACGAATATCTTAACGCTTTTTATTACTTAATTTAGCAATTCGTCCTCTTTTTATGACCTTTTTCACTTATATCCACCGAAAATCGTCTGCTTTTGGTGTTTAAAAAACATTTTTTGACTTGCCTTGATGGTTTTTCCCGTTTTTTTACATACCTTTGTCCTCAGAAAACGACAAAAACATATCTTATTATGGAATACAGAGTACTTGGAAAGACTGGTTTGAAAGTCTCGGCTCTAAGCTTCGGAGCCTCATCATTGGGCGGCGTATTCCACACCATCGACGAAGGCCGGGCTGTGGAAACCGTCTTTGTGGCCCTCGACGGGGGCATGAACCTCATCGACGTGTCGCCCTACTACGGTCACTACAAAGCAGAAACCGTACTAGGTCGGGCCCTGCGACAGATTCCGCGCGATCGCTACATCCTCTCCACGAAAGTGGGACGCTACGGCAAGGACGGAGTGAACACCTGGGACTACAGCGGTAAGCGGGCACAGGAGAGTGTCTACGAGAGCATGGACCGCCTCGGCGTGGAGCACATCGATCTGATTCACGTCCACGACATTGAATTCCAGGCCTCCCTGCCTGGAGGACTTCAACTGGTAGTCGACGAGACGTTGCCCGCACTCATTGAGTTAAAGGATAAAGGGCTTGTCAGCCATGTCGGTATCACCGACCTGCAGCTTGCCAATCTCCGGTGGGTCATCGACCACAGCAAGGAAGGTACGGTGGAAACGGTGCTGAACTTCTGCCACTACTGCCTCTGCGACGACGCCCTGGCCGACAACCTCGACTATTTCGAGAGCCATGGAATCGGGCTCATCAACGCCTCGCCACTGTCGATGGGACTGCTCTCCGAACGTGGCGTACCTGATTGGCATCCGGCACCGAAGCCGCTGGTCCAGGCCTGTCAGCGTGCCGCCCAGCACTGTAAGTCCAAAGGCTATCCCATCGAGAAGCTGGCCATGCAGTTTTCCGTCAGCAATCCGCGTGTGCCCTCCACCCTCTTCTCCTCCGCCAACCCCGACAACGTCCGCCGCAACCTCCAGTACATCGAGGAGCCCATCGACTGGCAGCTGGTAAAGGAGGTACAGGACATTATTGGGGAACAGAAGAGAGTAACTTGGTGCAACTCATAACAGACCCACCCCCGCCCTCCCTGTGAGGGAGGGAGCGGTTACCTTTAGGAATAGAAAGCATTACACCTTGATACAATATGGAAACCTCCAGTCAAATACATTCTACTCCCCTCCCTAACGAAGTGTCCAGGGAGGGGCTGGGGGGTGGGTCTATTATTGACGCCCACTCTCATCTTTGGCTGCACCAAGATACAGTGGTGGATGGTTATGCCATCCACACACAGGCCACCAACGGCAGCCGCTCGCTCTTCTTCGGCGAGGAACGGCAGATGCTGCCTCCCTTCATGATCGACGGAGAGAACACCGCCGAGGTGTTCCTTAGTAATATGGACTACGCGCAGGTAGGCGCAGCCGTCGTCGTACAAGAAGTCATTGACGGCAACCAGAACACCTACCTGGAACAGGTGCAGAAACAGTACCCCGACCGTTTCTTTTGTATGGGAATGGCCTGGAATCTCGAAGAGGCACAAGCCGTTGCCGAAGCTGGTTTGAAGGGCATTGCCTTCCCAGGTCACCGCTTCCACAACTCGCTACTGACACTCCTGCCCGTCTTCAAGATGATGGAACAGCGCGGTATGATTGTCTCCATGTGCCTGGCCGACGGCGACAAACAGGTTGCCGAGTTGCGCGAAATCATTGCCGAATGTCCGCACCTGAAGATTGCCATCGGACACCTCGGCATGGCCGACCAGCCCCAAAGTCCCCCGTGGGAGAACGAGAGCTGGCGACAGCAGATCCTCCTGGCACGCAATGAAAACGTAATGGTGGAGAGCGGAGGCATCACCTGGCTCTACAACCCCGAGTTCTACCCCTACCCTTCCGCCGTCCGAGCCATTCGCGAAGCTGCCGACCTCGTGGGATGGGATAAACTGATGTGGGGCAGCGACTACCCTCGCACCATCACCGCCATCACCTACCGCATGTCCTACGACTTCATCTCCAAGTCCGCAGAGCTCACCGCCGACCAGAAGGCCTCCTTCCTCGGCCAGAACGCCAAGCAGTTCTATGGCTTCAAGAACCTACCTGAATTACCTTACATAAAAAATATGAGCGAATGAATACTTACCCCAAAATCGGGATTCGTCCCACCATCGACGGTCGCCAGGGCGGTGTCCGCGAAAGCCTTGAAGAGAAAACGATGGCACTGGCCAAGGCCGTTGCCGAGTTGATAACCACCAACCTCCGCAATGGCGACGGTTCACCTGTGGAGTGCGTCATTGCCGACGGCACCATAGGCCGTGTGGCCGAGAGCGCCGCTTGCGCCGAGAAGTTCGAGCGCGAGGGCGTAGGCTCCACCATCACCGTCACCTCTTGCTGGTGCTATGGTTCTGAGACCATGGACATGAACCCGCACTACCCGAAAGCCGTGTGGGGCTTCAATGGTACAGAGCGCCCAGGTGCCGTCTATCTGGCTGCCGTCTTGGCCGCTCACGCCCAAAAGGGCCTGCCCGCTTTTGGCATCTACGGCCATGACGTTCAGGATATTGCCGACAACTCTATCCCCGCCGATGTAGCCGAGAAGATTCTGCGCTTCGCCCGGGCCGCACAGGCAGTAGCCACGATGAGAGGCAAGAGCTACCTCTCCTTAGGCAACACCTGCATGGGCATCGCCGGCTCCATCGTCAATGCCGACTTCCTGCAGAACTACTTAGGTATGCGCACGGAGTACGTCTCGCTCGTCGAAATCCTTCGCCGCGTCGATTTCAACATCTTTGACCCCGAAGAGTTCCAGAGAGCGATGGCGTGGGTAGAGAAATACTGCAAGCCGCAGGAAGGCCACGACTACAACGAGGACCGTCCGCTCTTCCCCGGCACGCCCATGACCACTTTCAACGGCAAGGGCAAGGGCAAGAACCGCGCCGAGAAGGATGCCGACTGGGAGTTCACCGTAAAGACCATGATGATCATCCGCGACCTCATGGAGGGCAACCCGCGTCTGCTCGAAATGGGCTACAAGGAAGAAGCATTAGGACATAATGCCATCGCCGGCGGAGTGCAAGGCCAGCGCCAGTGGACCGACTACAAGCCGAACTTCGACTTCCCCGAGTCGCTGATGTGCACGTCGTTCGACTGGAACGGCAAGCGCGAGGCAAAGATCCTCGCCACCGAAAACGACTTCCTCAACGGGATGACCATGCTCTTCGGTCACCTGCTGACAAACCGCGGCGTGATGTTCTCCGACATCCGCACCTACTGGAGCCCAGAGGCCGTCAAGCGCGTCACAGGCACCGTGCTGAGCGGTCTGGCCGCTCAGGGCTTCATCCACCTCATCAACAGCGGTGCCACCACCCTCGATGCCACCGGCGCCGCCACAGATGCCGATGGCAAGCCGACCATGAAGCCCCACTGGGAACTGACCGACGCCGACGTCGAGGCCTGCCTCAAGGCTACCAACTGGATGCCTGCCGACCGCGATTACTTCCGTGGCGGCGGCTACAGTTCACACTTCGTCACCAAGGGAGGCATGCCCATGACCATGATGCGCCTGAACATGGTGCAAGGCCTTGGCCCCGTGCTGCAGCTCGCCGAAGGCTGGACCGTGGAACTCGACCCGAAGACCCACGACATCCTCGACCGCCGCACCGACCCCACCTGGCCCACAACTTGGTTCGTGCCGCGCCTCGACCCGTCGAAGGACTGCTTCAAGGATGTATATTCAGTCATGAACTGCTGGGGTGCTAACCACGGTGCCATCGCCTACGGCCATATTGGTGCCGACGTCATCACCCTCTGCAGCATCCTCCGCATTCCCGTATGCATGCACAACGTCGCCGATGCCGACATCTTCCGTCCCGCCGCATGGAATGCCTTCGGAATGGACAAAGAGGGTGCCGACTACCGTGCCTGCCAAAACTTCGGGCCATTGTATTGACGACTCTCCCCCCGCCCTCCCTGTTAGGGAGGGAGCGGTCACCTTCTTAAATAGAGAATAATGGATTATCGATCAGCTTCACCTGACAGATATGCGCTCTTGAAAGACTTTGCAAGAGAGAATCGCCGTAATATGACACTTGCAGAATCCGTTCTATGGGAAGAACTGCGCACCTTGGACGTTGGAACCCGATTCAACAGGCAATATATTATTGGTGATTACATCGTCGATTTCGTCTCACAGCGTGAAGGCCTTGTCATCGAAGTGGATGGAGGTTATCATGCAGAGCGTCAACAACAAGAAGATGACGCTGTTCGAGAACAAGCTTTAGAACGGATGGGCTTTCACATCATGCGTTTCTCTAATGAAGAAGTCCTTTACGACACCCAAAACGTCTTATCTCAAATAGAATCATACTTTAAATGAATACATCAACTCAAAATCATTCTGCTCCCTCCCTAACAGGGAGGGCGGGGGGAGAGTCCGTTCTTGTGCCCCGCAAGTACCTCTTCACCTTCATCCTCATCACCTCGTTGTTCGCCCTCTGGGGATTCGCCAACGACATCACCAACCCCATGGTGGCAGCGTTCCAGACGCTGATGGAGATCTCAGCCGCCAAGGCCTCGATGGTGCAGTTCGCCTTCTACGGCGGCTATGCAACGATGGCCATTCCCGCCGCCCTGTTCATCCGCAAATACTCCTACAAGGTCGGCGTGCTCATCGGCCTCGGACTTTACGCCGTAGGAGCCTTCTTGTTCATCCCCGCCGCACAGCTCCAGGAGTTCACCTTCTTCTGCGTGTCGCTCTACATCCTCACCTTCGGCCTCGCCTTTCTCGAGACCAGCGCCAACCCGTTCATTCTCTCGTTAGGCGACAAGTCCAACTCCACACGCCGCCTGAACCTGGCACAGGCCTTCAACCCCGTGGGCTCGCTCAGCGGCATGGCCGTTGCCTCGTTCATCGTGCTGCCGAACCTCCTTTCCGACAAGCGCGACGCCGCCGGACAGATCATCTTCGGCACCCTCTCCGAGGCCGAGAAGGCCGACATCCGCCTGCACGACCTCGCCGTCATCCGCGACCCGTATGTCGCCATCGGACTCGTTGTCCTCGTGATGTTCATCATCATCGCCCTCACCAAGATGCCCTCCCTGAAGGGCGAGAACGACGCACAGACCACCGCCCGCACTACCCTCTCCCGCCTCTGGCACAACGGCACTTACCGCAATGGCGTGCTGGCTCAGGTGCTCTATGTCGCCGCCCAAATCATGGTGTGGACCTTCATCATCCAGTATGCCGACCACCTCGGCATCGACAAGGCTACCGCCCAGCGCTGGAACATCCTGGCCATGTCGCTGTCGTTGACCGGCCGCTTCGTGGGCACCTACATCATGAAGTGGGTCAACCAGCGTCGTCTGCTCATGCTTTTCGGCATCGGGGCGTCGATCTGCACCCTCGGCGCCATCTGCATCGAAGGCATGATGGGCCTCTACAGCCTCGTCTGCATCAGCCTCTTCATGTCCATCATGTTCCCCAGCATCTACGGCATTGCCCTCGAGAACGTACGCACGGAGGACACCTCCCTCGGTGCCGCCTTCCTCGTCATGGCCATTGTCGGCGGAGCCCTGATGCCCCCCTTGCAGGGTCACCTCATCGATCAGCAGGTCATCTTCGGCTGGCCCGCCGTCAACGTCTCCTTCGTTCTCCCCTTCATCTGCTTCATCTTCATCACCATCTACGGCTACCGCACCTTCCGGCAGGTGAAGACAGGAATAGCATAGTCCAGATTTTTTCAAATTTTAACAAAAAAAGAGCGCACCCGTCACAAATCGGGTGCGCTCTTTTTCAATCTTTCATTTTTCAATTCTCAATCTTTCATTTTTTCAATTTTTCAAACGATCGGAACTACATAATAGTGGCGAGCCTGATTGTCGCGCGTGTGTTCATAGCCACGGGCAGAGAGGGCGATGCCCAGCTGCACCTTCGTACTCTGAGTGGGACGAACAAACGGATACTGACGTGCCACAATGTCCACGATATCAGACATCTCAAGCGGACGACAAGGCTCATCATCGGCAGGATGACGGAAGCAGGTGTCCACCATACGTTCCATATCCAGCGTAGACTGGTAGGGGGCGTTGGCACGCTGCAGACTGCGCGTCTCATCCTCTGTCAGCCAGTAGCGCTCGCCACCACGGAACTCACAGAGCAGCTGGGCGTAGAGCTGTTCGTAGTCGATGGGCGACTGATTGTCGATGAGCTTGCCGTAGGGGATCTCGATGCAGAGAAAGCGGCGGCTGCCCGTGGGGTCGTGCAGCGGATGCAGGTTGTTCGTCGTAGCCACGAAGCTGGCATAACGACGGCGGTCATCCTGTGCGCGACCATAGATGGGGCGCCCGTTCACCCGGCTCTTGGAGAGCAGCTGCTTCAGCTCGGCCTGCTGGCTGCGGCGCACCTGATCCAGCTCGTCGACATTCACGAGGAGGTTGTTGGTCAGCGCCATCTCCTTGTCGAACTTGTTGGCGAGATTCACATGATCGAGGAAGTACTCGCGCAGGTGCTCCGGCAGCAGCAGTCGGCAGAACGTACTCTTGCCACAGCCCTGGGGACCGATGATGGTAGGCACCAGCTCGTTGGCGTGTAGCTCGTCGGCGCCCAGCCAGTGGGCCACCATAGAGCGCAGCCAGACGTGGAGCCAGTAGCGCTGTTCGGCACGCAGGCCCGGCAGACGGTCGAGCAGAGCATCAACGTGGTTCTTCTGGTTCCACTCGGGCAGCGCCTGCAGCCACTCGCGAATAGGGTCGTAGTCTGGCGTCATGCGAGAGAAGATGAACATCTCCACGCGCTGGCGCAGCCCCTTCACCTCGGGCATTGCTTCCTCGGCGGCGAGGACGATGCTGTTCATGTCCTCGCGTACGAGCGTTCGATAGTTAATACTCTCTGCGTCCTTGCGTTCGCAGAATTCAATCTTGCCGCTAAGAAGGTTGCGGCGGAAAGCGTATTCCTCCTGGAGGAACAGCTTCAGCGAAATGTTACTTTCATTCATAGTCATTTTGTTTCTAAAATTAAAGTTTGTAATAGTTGTTTTTTGTTCGGTTTAGAGCATGCATGGTCAGAAACCAGGTGCAAAGATACAACATTTTTTCGCCGTTGTCAAGAGGCACCCATGTTTGTCTAACTTGCTGGATAACAGCAAGAAGTGCGGCCTATTTCGCCTATAAGTTTGCCTCCTGACGACCTTCGCCAAACACTTCAACCACCTGTTGTATACCTCCCCACCTCTATACTTATTCTTCCACACGCCCACATCTTATCTACTATTCACTCGGTGAGTTATGAAATCCGAGTGGTGAATAAAGAAAACCGTAAAATGGTTTTTGAAGACCACAGAGCCGTTTTAACTTAATTTAAGGACGAATTTTTGTATGTCTCCAGAAGAACTCGTAAATTTGCCGGCGAAAAGAAACTATTCAACCCCTTACCCCCTTGAACCCTTAAACTCTTAAACTCCTTAAACCCCTTGAACCCTTAACCCCTTAAAATCTCATGATCCGATATTACAAACTGGAGCAGCGCGACTCCTTCGATATGCACAAGACGCGCACTGTCTATCGCCTTCATCCCATAGAACATGTCTCGGGCGAGAAATTCATCAATATGGTAGCCCACCGCCGCGGCTTCAGCGAGAGCGTCATCGCCGGAGTGTTGACGGATGCGGCAAACGAGCTGGTGCTGCTGCTGGGCGAAGGACGCACGGTGACGATTCCTGGAATTGGGACTTTCAGCTTAGGAATCCGGCTGAAGGAAGAACGCAAGCAACAGCTGGACGATGAGCTGGAGGCTGCAGAAGGAACGACGAAGAAAGCGACAGAACCCAACGCCCGCAACATCGAGCTGCACCACCTGAACTTCCGCAAGGACAAAGATCTGTTTCGCAAGGTCTGCATCCGCTTCAACCAGCAGGAGCTGAAACGTGCCGGTGGCAAGCAGGGACATCGCATCACCATTGACGACACCACGCAGAACCAACGTATCGAAGCCGCCCACCAATACCTCCAAGAACATCACTTCATGCACGTGGGCGATTATGCCGAGCTGACGGGCCTCTCCTACTCCAGCGCCCAGCGGGAATTGCGCGAACTCGTTCAATACCAGTATTCCGGCATCACCTTTGAGGGTCGCGGCAGTCATCGTGTCTATGTACTGAGGAAGGAAAGTTAAATGCTGAACATCGAAAAGAGCGCACCCAATCCGTGACGGGTGGCTACAAGGACAACGATTGAGTATCGTTTCCGCCGTAGACTTCTCAGCGCTCGGCGAGTACGAGATGGTTTATCCTAATCTCAATACTCGCCGTATAGTGTGTGAGGGAATTCTTTTTCTGTTAAAATTTGTTTTAGAAATATTCTCTTACCGCAAACTCAAACTGGTCGATGAAAATCTGTTTGAAGACATCTGCAAAAGCACTTGCATGCCGTTCACTTCACCACCACCTTTCTCCCATCTCTGATATACACTCCCTTTCGGGTTGGAGGTGTAGAGAGGCGGTGGCCGGAGAGGGAGTACCAAGGGGTGAGGGGTGAGGAGCCGGAGTCGAGGGATGAGGGGGTTGAGATATTATCAGTCCTCTCGTCCTGATAAAGAATCTCATTTCCCACACGACACTCGGCCAGCCACTGTTCTTCATCATACCACGGCCCATATATGACATTATATGTAGGGCCGTAATATGAACCTATGCTTTCGACCCAGGTATACTCCAAATCAAAGAATTCTATCTTATAATCCTCTCTTGCAGAAATGTTGTCTATAATGAGATTGCTTCCTTCAACCCGCAGCACAGACACCTTACATCTCCAGAGTTGAGACTTGTTGACATTTTCCGGGTTGCCATCATAAATGAATAATGTGTCGCTTTCCGATGCGCCAAAGTCATATAGAAGCAGGGGTTCCGATGTGCCTCGCGGATAGAAATATACCTGTTTCCCCTCTTCGCGCAAAGCCATCAAATATTCCGTCTGTACGGTACCCTTTATCCGGTCGTCCGTCTCATGCATCATTTTCTTGCATGCCTTGTCACCTATTACGGTATCGCCCGCAATTGTAAAGGTTTCCCTGTATGCGACGAGATCCCATATCGCAGGAACTAAGATACGCCGGCACACGACCCACACCTTTCCATCTTCCACAAAGGGACGGTTAGAGAAGGGGCTTTCAACTTCAGGGAAGAAAGGATCGGAAATGAATTTCGGATTCTGGTATACTAACTGATTTGCCCTGAGAAACAGGTTGAGATAAGACTCTCGACGTACACCGACTGGCGGGTCATCTTGCAGTGAATAAATCAGGTATCTGACATTCCCAATGGATGGTAGGACTCCCTCTGGAACGTCCCCGCTGAAATCATAGAGAACGTATTCCTGTTCTTGTGGAATTATAATCTGTTCATCGAGCAGTTTCTGAATAGCGCCCTCTTTTTCGCTCAGATTCGCCCATTTCCTATATTCCTCAGCATTCACAAGCACACGCCCGTCCTCTTCACGGACGCCAAGGCAGTAGCTTGGGGTTAAAACTTCCACCTCGTCTGAAAGAACCCATGTTTGCACATCATCGGGAGTCCAGTTCTTCTTGTGGGCTATCTTCTGCATCCAGAGCTTTTTGTACGCTTGACCTCCTATCACGGTGTCACCTTCGAAGTAGTATTTGTCAAACGACAACTCACAGACCGGATCATTTCTCAACCACTCATTATATCCCACATTGCAGTATGTCCACACATTGTTCTCATCCACCAAAGACTGTGCAATACATGGCAATTCTGGTAAACATAAACAGATTATTATGAGAAAAAGTATCCTTTTCATTATATAATATAGATTAAGTTTGATAATGACGCTGCAAAGGTAAGCAAAATCCGTGACGGGTGCGCTCTTTTTCTGTTAAAATTTGTTTTTTATTTTATTTCACCACCACCTTTCTCCCATCTCTGATATACACTCCCTTTCGGGTGGGAGGCGCGGAGAGGTGGCGGCCGGAGAGGTCGGCCCAGTTGGCAGATGACAATGATCGGTTTTCAGAGGAGGCGTCGAAGTGAGGGGCGGTGATGGAGGTTGGGAGGGGGATTCCTAAATATTGTGCTCGTTTCTCATTAACATATAGAATTTCACTGCCCAAGGAACAATACAAAAGCCATGGAGCTATCGTCTGTCCAACAAAACAATTGTTGTATCGTGGAGCCCAATGTGAGCCAATGCCTTGCATAAAATAATTATCTTTAAGGAAATACGTATTACTGCTCTGATCATTCAACGTTGTGTAGAAATGGGTACTAAGCTGGTTCCGGCAACCATGTTCTTCCTCTCCTACAGAATGTACGACCAAGGAGTCGCGCCAACTGTTTATAAGCCAGTCTATGCTATCGACTTTCTTGGTACGTTGATACAACATCATACCTGGATGCTCTATGACTATGGTGTCGCCAACCTGTGCACCGAAGTCGTACATCAGAAAAGGCCCCACTCCTTCTTCAAAAAAAAACCACACTTTCTTGTCCTCCTCATAGACAGGAACAACGTAAGAAACAGATTTACCATCCGTGGGGCGAACATAATTCTGTATCCATCGCTTGCACAGAGTTCCGCCGACAATGGTGTCGCCATCGAAGTAATTATATTCGATATAATAGGCACATGGTGCGCCATCAAGCCTTTGAGGTTCCAAACCCTCATACGTCATATCGTCATCTGACTGTGACATCCACACCTTCCCCTCCTCAATGAAGGGGCGGTAACCTGCGTCCTGTGCTTGTATAGATTCACAAGCAAGGAAAAGAGATATTAAGGATAATAGGTGTTTCATATCGGTAATTGATTAGTATCTGCTGAAATATCGAGATTTACTCCTAAAATTTCATCATTGATAAAGAATTACATTACAGTCGTAATGAGGTGTAGACATAATCATTCCATGATCGGATTCGTATGATAAAGTATAGCCCGAAATGTACACGCAGAGTGTGTCATCAACAGATACCTCTTGATTCGGGAGGTCGCTGCTAGGGAAACGGATGGCCTGGCCTACTGAAGGTGCTTCATACTTACGGAGTTCGTAAACGTCATTTGAAGTGGTCGTCGGCTGCGAAATTTCAGGTGCATCCAGAATCATCGCCCACACCTGTCCATAATCGCCGATTCTTCCTACAGCGACTTGATAACAATCCGTGCGTTCTATCGAATCAAAAGGCACCACTTCAAAATAAACCGCACAAGTCAACGCTGTCGTACTATCAGGCATGAGCAGGGAGGCGACAGCGCGGTAGTTGCCAGGAGGTATGACGGCGCTGTCTTTACGATTACAAGCCGGAGGCACAGAACCTCTTATGGAGTTATACCAAGAGGCAAAAATATATTGCTTCTCTTGAGATGAGAAAAAAGGTGTTCTCGACGGAAATGGTTGACGATATTCCCAAAATGTCCCATAATCCTTGCCATCCAAGGACGTGATTCGGAACATATCTTGTCCATTGAACCAGAAATCCCTGAACAGGCGCAAGGTACTATCCGTCTTATTCGTGATGTTCAGAAGGAACAAGATGGTCTCTCCTTCAACAAAGGTCGAGGACGTATCACATCTTCCGTTAAACAGATGAAACTCAATCTGAATGGCATCAGACTCGGCGAACAGGGTGTCAGGAGGGATAACCAGCGTGTCCTTTGGTTCACTAAGAGAGTCCACCACTTCAGGAGTCGTTGGCTCGGTCGCATCTTCCTCCTTGTCACCACATGATACCATTGGTGCCGAGATGATGGCTAAGAGTAAGAATATCGTTTTGAATTGAATCTTTTTCATAATCAGAGTTTTTTTGAATCTATCTAATGTTTAGTGCAAAGATATTGCTTCCTATTCACATATACACACTTTTCAGCAGAAATAGTACAGCAGGAGGCCACTTTTTTGATTTTATCGCCATTTTTTAATGCTATTTTCTGTTCTGCGCGGCGCAAAGATACGCATTTTTATCTAATATTGGCAAATTTTTTATGAGAAAAGAATTCATCAAGAATTCATCAAAAAATAGGATAAATAGATGATAATCAAATGGAAACGGCCTATTATGACGACACTCAAGATGAATTCATCAGAAAGTCATCAGAGAATAGGAGAAATCGTATATAGGAGCGGCGTAAATGCTTATATTCCACGAAGATATCCATTCAGCTCACAGCCCAGATAAGACAAGATGCAGACTTTCTGCTTTAAATCTGAGAGCTTGTGGCTTTGGAGGAAGAAATAGAACGTGGGATGACAACTCCGAATCGTCTCCATCAAGGTTCCCCATTCTTTGGCAGTAGCAGTTCTTGGAGTATTGCCATTATGGTAATCTGCCATGGAATGGAAGCTTTTGACGATTTCGGTGTCCTCGAGCTTCTGTTTTATCGTGATGCTTTCGGTTTCTCCAACTTGCTTTTTCAATTGATCTACCAGGGTCTCCAGTTCTTCTATTTGCTCAACTTTTTCCTTTAACAGCTGGTCTGTTTCCCTGTTTGTAGAAGTGGCGTTTCTGAGGACCTCGGTTTCTCGCTTTATCTTATCCAATTCATCTAATGCAAGATGATATGTGTTCAGTAAATGTTTCTTCTCCTCCTTTCTTTTTTGGGCAATCCATCGAACACGAAGTGCAATCGCGAAGCCGATTGTTAAGAAAGCAATCAACGCAAGTTTGAAGCTGTTCGCCCTCCGTTCCTGAGCCTGTGCCATTTGTTGTTGGCGGCTATAATCATACATACCCTCTGTTTGAGAGATGGCCGTTGTTTTCGTTTGGCCCATAAAATCAACCAGGGCCTTATCATATAGATTGGAATATTTGAAAGTAGAGTCGATGTTGCCTTTATATTTATACAGAGACAATAAACCATGATATGCATTTGATTCTAGTCCATTAACACTCAAAACTCTACGGAACCAATGTTCTGCAGAATCCAATCGATTGATTCCAAGGTAGTACATACCTTTGTTATAGTAATATATTTCGCGATAGGGAGCAATATTACCTTGTTCATCGAAGAGACCAGATTCTCCTTCGAAGACGTTCATCATTTCCCTTGCCTGTTCAAGTTGATTTCTCGTCAGGGCTATCTGAATTGCTGACGGATAGACTTGGGCGGCCTCTGCCTTTAAGCCTCTTTCCAAATATAGTTGACGAACGTGTTCAATATTCCGAAAGACGGCTGCGGTGTCGCCAAGGGCGAGGAAGGCATCATTTCGCAGGAGCAACCCCCTTATATAATTTAAGGTATCAGTAGCTAACAAAGCATAATCACAATACTTGTTTCTTGCCGTCAGCTCTTTCTCAGGCATAAATTGGCGGAAATAGATACTTGCCATCTGACCATAGACGCGGAAGAGGGTGGCGAAGTCGCAGTCGGCGGCGGTGGTGTCGGCGGCAGCAATGCCCCGCTCCCAGGTCAGCAGGGCGATGGGGGCGTCGTGCAGGTCGCGGTAGACGCAGCCGAGGGCATAGTGGGCGCGCAGTCGGTCGTTGGGTGTGCCGTAGCGGTCGTAGTACTCGACCACCTCCAGCAGGGCGGAGTCAGAGGTGAAGGGGATGTAGTTGCGATTCTGCTGCAAGGCGGAGTCCAGCACCGCCCGCATCCGGTCGGCACGGCGCTGGCAGCCATGCACGCCGAAGATGACGAGAAGGCTGACAGCCACGAGGGCGAGGATGATGAAAAGTACCTTTCGATTCATAATTTCGCTGCAAAGATAAGCAAAATCCGTGACGGGTGCGCTCTTTTTCTGTTAAAATTTGAAAAATGGAGGAGATTGGTGGTGAGGTGCATACTTTTATATAGGTTTTGCGCGCGCGAAAGGAAATAATTGTGTACCTTTGCGGCGAATTATCCAATAAACGCATGAAAGCATTACAGATTACTGACACCAAGAAGCTCGAGGTCATCGAGCTTTCTACCCCGCAGCCCGCCGCCGGCGAAGTGCTGCTGCGCATCAACTATGTAGGATTCTGCGGCTCGGACCTCAACACATTCCGCGGCCGCAATGCACTGGCCCTGAAGCCCGTTATACCCGGTCATGAGATCAGCGCCACCGTAGAGGCGGTGGGCGAAGGAGTTCCCGCCACCATCACGGCAGGACAGGTCGTGACCGTCGATCCATATACCGCTTGCGGCAACTGTCCCAGCTGTCGTCGCCGCCGTTTCAACGCCTGCCAACACAACGAGACGTTAGGCGTGCAGCGCCACGGAGCCATGCGCGAGTTTATCTGTGTGCCCTGGCAGAAAGTCATCTCCGCCGAGGGTCTGGCACCGCAGGATGTAGCGCTGATAGAGCCTATGAGCGTGGGCTTCCACGCTGTGGATCGCGGCCAGGTGACGGACAGCGACACGGTGCTGGTCATCGGTTGCGGTATGATCGGCGTGGGCGCCATCGTGCGTGCCAGCCTGCGCGGCGCAACGGTCATCGCTATGGATCTGGATGACGAGAAACTGGCGCTGGCCCGAAAGCTCGGAGCCTCAGCAACGGTGAACAGCGGCAAGGACGATGTCCACGCCCGCCTGCAGGAGCTGACGAACGGCGCCGGACCGGATGTGGTCATCGAGGCCGTGGGAACAGCTGTAACATACGCTACCGCTGTCAACGAGGTTGCTTTCACGGGTCGCATTGTCTGTATCGGATATGCCCCGACAGACGTGACCCTGGCCACCAAGTTCTTCGTACAGAAGGAGCTGGATATCCGCGGCTCGCGCAATGCCCTGCCCGACGACTTCCGCGCCGTTATCCGTTATCTGCGTCGCGGCGAGTGTCCCACTAAGGAGCTGATTTCCGGAGTCGTAGTTCCCGAAGCTGCCGCACAAGCCATGGCCGACTGGGATGCCGCCCCGGGGAAGGTGTTCAGGATTTTAGTAAAATTTTAGACTCTCCCCCCGCCCTCCCTTTCCTGGAGGGAGCGTTCACACTTGTAAATAGAAACAATATAAACCATATTATTATAGTAATATGAATACATCAACTCAAAATCATTCTGCTCCCTCCCTAACAGGGAGGGCGGGGGGAGAGTCCGGTATTAGCCCCCTCAATAGCAAAACCGCTCCCAAGGCACAGCGCCCAGAGCGCATCATACAGTTCGGCGAAGGCAACTTCCTTCGCGCATTCATCGATTGGATCGTGTGGCAGATGGATCAGCGCACTGACTTCAATGCCTCAGTCGTCATCGTGCAACCTATCGCACAAGGTATGGCGGACCGCCTGCAGGCGCAGGACTGCCTCTATCACGTCAACCTGCAGGGCCTGATCGACGGCCAGCCCGTGAACTCCCTCGAGCTCATCGACAGCGTCAGCCGTACCGTGAACCCCTATACCGACCATGCGGCTTTCCTGGCACTGGCCGAGCAGCCAGATATCCGTTTCGTCATCTCGAACACGACGGAGGCTGGCATCGCCTTCGACCCCGAATGTCGTCTGAACGACGCACCGCCCTCCTCCTACCCTGCCAAGCTGACACAGTTGCTCTACCATCGTTTCCGTGCTTTCGACGGCGACGCTGCCAAGGGTCTCATCATCTTCCCCTGCGAACTCATCTTCCAAAACGGACACCACCTCGCGGACTGCATCCGCAAATACATTGAGTTGTGGAAAGAAGATCTGGGTGCCGACTTCGAGGCATTTCGCGCGTGGTTCGAGCAGTCGTGCTTCGTCTGCGCCACGCTCGTGGACCGCATCGTGCCAGGCTTCCCGCGCAAGGATATTGATGCTATCCAGCAGAAGGTGGGTTATGCCGACCAAATGGTGGTTCAGGCCGAAGCCTTCCACCTCTGGGTCATCGAGACGGCGCCGAACCTGTCGCTGGAGCAGCTGGCCCGCGAGTTCCCTGCCGACAAGGCTGGACTGCATGTGGTGCTCACTCACGACGAGTCGCCTTACCACGAGCGCAAGGTGACGCTGCTCAACGGCCCGCATACCGTGCTCTCACCCGTGGCTTTCCTTGCCGGACTGAATATCGTTCGCGATGCCTGTCAGCACGAAGTCATCGGCCCGTTCATCCGCCGCGTGATGTATGAGGAACTGCTACCAACGCTGAACCTGCCCGAGGACGAGCTGCACCGCTTCGCCGACGATGTGATGGAGCGCTTCTGCAACCCCTTCGTTGACCACCAGCTCACAAGCATCATGCTCAACAGCCTGCCCAAGTTCCAGACGCGTGATCTGCCGGGTCTGAAGACCTACCTCGAGCGCAAGGGCACACTTCCCAAAGGCATCGTGCTCGGACTCGCCGCCATCTGCGTCTACTACCGAGGTGGTCAGCGCACCGACGGCACCCCCATCCAGCCCAATGATGATCCGCGCATCATGCAGCTGCTGGCCGACCTGTGGGCAACGGGTGAAAGCCGAAAGGTGGCTGAAGGTGTACTCGCTGCACAGGACCTCATCTGGCACGAGCACGGTGACCTCAACGCCATCCCCGGCCTCACCGACCTCCTCACACAGAGCATCGAGAGCATTCTTGAGCGTGGAATGATGGAGACGGTGGAGAAATTGAAAGGTTGAAACGTTGAAATATTGAAACGTTGAAACGTTGAGATTCTTTTAGTTAATCCATTAATCTGTTATTGATTTGAAAGAGTTCCTACAGATAAATCCCGCGGATACGGTGGCCGTAGCCCTGCAAGACCTGCCCGGAATCCCGGCGGGCCATAAGTTCGCCCTGCGTGATATCGCCGAGGGCGAGGACATCATCAAGTACGGCAACCCCATTGGCCACGCCACACGCAACATCCGAAAAGGAGAGCTCGTGGACCACCATAATATCGCCACGAACCTCAGCGGCACAATAGATTATAGTGGACTCTCCCCCGACCCCACAGACTCTCCCCCCGCCTGTCAAATACATTCTGCTCCCTCCCGGAAAGGGAGGGCGGGGGGAGAGTCTGAAGCGTCTTTTTCCTTCCTCGGCTACCCCCGCCCCGACGGCCAGGTAGGCATCCGCAATGATATCTGGGTAATTCCGACGGTAGGGTGTGTCAATGGCATCTGCCGACAGATTGTAGAAAGGGCAAGAAGAGACTCTCCCCCCGCCCTCCCTTTCCGGGAGGGAGCTGTCACCAATGACTCTGAGGAGATTACTGCCTGTCAAATACATTCTGCTCCCTCCCGGAAAGGGAGGGCGGGGGGAGAGTCTACCATTTTGTACTTCCCTCACAATTACGGCTGCTCACAGCTCGGCGACGACCACGAGAACACACGACTTATCCTGCGCGACATGGTGTTGCACCCCAACGCAGGCGGCGTGCTGGTTGTGGGCCTCGGTTGCGAGAACAACCAACCGCGCGAGTTCGAGAAGCTGCTGGGCAACTACGACCGCAAGCGCATCCGATTCCTTATCTCTCAAGAAGTGGAGGGCGACGAGGTGGAAGCCGGCGTCGAGATAGTCAAGGAACTCTATGTGCAGGCACTGACCTACGAACGTGTGCCCACACCTCTGTCTTATTTACGAGTGGGCCTGAAGTGCGGCGGCTCCGACGGTTTCTCGGGCATCACGGCTAATCCGTTGCTCGGCGCCTTCTCCGACTGGCTCTGCGCCCAGGGCGGCTCCACCATTCTGACAGAAGTGCCTGAGATGTTCGGCGCAGAACATCTGCTGATGCGTCGCGCCATCTCTGACGAAGTGCTGCAAGACACCATCCACCTCATCAACGACTTCAAGGAGTACTATCTCAGCCACGGCCAACCCGTAGGCGAGAATCCATCGCCCGGCAACAAGGCGGGCGGCATCTCGACCCTCGAAGAGAAAGCCCTCGGTTGCACGCAGAAGAGCGGCACCTCGCCCGTCGTTGGAGTACTGAAGTACGGTGAAAGGCTTAGCCCCACTAGGGCTGGACTTCACCTGCTCTCTGCCCCCGGCAACGACCTCGTAGCCTCTACCGCCCTTGCTGCTGCCGGATGCCAACTTGTCCTCTTCACCACGGGTCGCGGCACCCCATTCTCCACCTTCGTTCCCACGCTGAAGGTCTCGACGAACAGCGATTTGGCGTGCCGCAAGCCACAGTGGATAGACTTCAATGCGGGCGTGTTGCTCGACGACGTAACGATGGACAAACTGCTCCAGCAATTCGCCTCGTATGTCCTCGATGTGGTCTCTGGCCGCAGCCGCACCACCGCAGAGCTGCACGGCAATGCCGAGTTCGCAATCTTCAAGACTGGAGTTACCCTATAATCAAAGAAATCTGTAAGTATGAAAGGCGTCGGCAGTATACTGTTTCTGATGGGAACGCTGGTGGTTCTGATGACCGCCAACGTGTACTTCGGTGCCGTGAACATTCCAGCGCGTGCAGTGACGGATATCCTGCTGGGGCACGAGGCAGAACGCGCTTCGTGGAACTTCATCATCTGGGAGAACCGTATGCCGCAGACCATCACAGCCTTGTTCTCCGGAGCTGGACTGGCGGCATCAGGCCTACTGCTTCAGACGGCTTTCCGCAACCCACTTGCAGGCCCCAGCATTTTAGGCATCGACGGTGGTGCAAATCTTGGTGTGGCCGTGACCCTGCTGCTGTTAGGCGGTTCGCTGACAGCCGGTGTCTTCTCGCTGAACGGTTTCCTGCTCGTCATCATTGCCGCGATGGCGGGAGCCTGGGCGATTATGGCAATCCTTATTATTTTCTCGCGTTTGCTGCGGTCCAACACAATGCTGCTCATCACGGGTGTGATGATCAGTTACCTGACCTCCTCGCTCATCTCTCTATTGAACTATGGTGCCACGGAAGAGGGCGTGCGGTCGTTCATGATGTGGGGGTTGGGCAGCTTCGCCAACGTCACTATCGACCGTCTGCCTGCATTTGTGCTGACGATGAGCGTGGGAATCATCGGTTCGCTGTTGCTAATCAAGCCGTTGAATGCACTATTACTGGGCGAGAACTATGCCACCAACCTGGGCATCAACGTTCGACGCACCCGCACGCTGCTTCTGTTTTGTACAGGACTGCTCACAGCCACCTCTACGGCTTTCTGCGGACCCATCGCCTTCGTGGGCTTGGCTGTTCCACATATAGCCCGCCTGATTCTGGGCACCGCCGACCACCGTCGTCTGCTGCCTGCGACCCTACTCACAGGTGCCTGCCTGGCCCTGCTCTGCAACCTGCTGTCGACCCTTCCTGCCGACAGTCTGATTCCCATCAATGTCATCACTCCCGTGTTAGGTGCCCCTGTCGTTATCTGGGTCATCATGCGGATGAAAGAATAGTATCAGCGTATGTTAGCAAAGAGTTATAGTGCCACCGTTGATGGTATCAACGCCATCCCTGTCACCATCGAAGTGCAGGTGACGCCACGAAAAGGAGACTCGAAAGAGACCCGAATGGTGATTGTGGGTCTGCCCGACAGCAGCGTCAAGGAGAGTTACAGCCGCGTGGAGGCGGCACTGTACAACAGTGGTTTCGGCAATCCGCCCCAAGACATCACCGTGAACCTCGCTCCAGGTGACATCCGCAAGGAGGGCACTGGCTTCGACCTCCCCATAGCAATCGGGATTCTGATGGCCAACAGCCTGACATCCTCAACATCTTCTGAGCATTATATGCTGCTCGGAGAACTGAGCCTCGACGGTTCACTGCAACCCATACGCGGTGCGCTGCCCATCGCCATCAAAGCACGCGAGATGGGCTACGAGGGACTCATCGTACCCGAGCAGAATGTTCACGAAGCCGCTGTCGTCAATCGCCTGAAAGTCTATGGCGCCAAGAACCTCAGACAAGTCGTCAACTTCTTCAGTGGCGACGAAAATGCACTCTCTCCCACCGTCATCGACACCCGCGCTGAGTTCTATGCTCATCAATACGACTTCGATTTGGACTTTGCTGACGTGAAGGGACAGGACAATGTAAAGCGCGCCTTCGAGATTGCTGCCGCAGGCGGGCACAATCTGATTATGGTGGGACCGCCGGGGGCAGGAAAGAGCATGATGGCTCGCCGCCTGCCAAGTATCCTGCCTCCGCTGTCGCTGTCCGAGAGCTTAGAGACGACACAGATTCACAGCGTGGCCGGACAAATCAAAGGCAATACGGGCCTCATCACCGAACGACCTTTCCGGGCGCCCCATCACACCGTGTCGCAGGTGGCCCTTGTCGGAGGCGGCACAAACCCCATGCCTGGAGAGATAAGCCTGGCTCATAACGGGGTACTCTTCCTGGACGAGCTGCCGGAGTTCCCTCGTGCCTCGCTCGAGGTTCTGCGTCAGCCTCTGGAGGACCGCAAGATTACGGTCACCCGCGCCAAGTACAGCATTGAATATCCCAGCAACTTCATGTTCGTGGCCTCGATGAACCCTTGTCCTTGCGGCTACTACAATCACCCGACGAAGCCTTGTCAGTGTACACCCGGACAAATCCACAAATACCTCAATAAAATCAGCGGTCCCCTACTCGACCGCATTGATATTCAGATTGAGATAACACCCTTGTCGTTCGAGGAACTCAGCCGCACCCAACGGGGCGAGTCGTCGGCAACGATTCGCGAGCGGGTCATCCGAGCCCGTCAAATTCAGGAAGAGCGCTACCGCGAGCACCCGGGAATTCACTGCAATGCCCAGATGACACCAGCACTGATGCGTCAGTACGCTACCCCTGCCCCACAGGATATGGCGATGTTGCGCGAGGTCATCAATCGTCTGCAACTCTCCGCCCGAGCCTACGACCGCATTCTCCGACTGGCCCGCACCATCGCCGACCTCGACAACTCACCAACCCTACAGACACACCACCTCGCAGAAGCTGTCGGATACCGCAACCTCGACCGCGAGTCATGGGGAGAATAAAACTATAAACTATGTTCCACTACAATCCCGACAGCTATCTGCTCTACGGGGTGGCGAAAAGTCCACGCCCGTGTTTTCCAATACGCATTCGTTTAATCATGAACGAGGTGGTAAGGGGCGACATCCTCGATAGTGCTGCACAAAGAGCTATCAAGCGCTATCCCTATTTTGCCGTTCGCGTGGAAGTGGATCATGCGGGGAGCTATGTTCTCCAACATCATGAACTGCCCATCGTGGTGTGCCGCACGCAGAAGAAGAAGAACCCCAGCCTGGGGTCTGCAGAGGTGAACGGCCACCTGTGCTTCATCGATTATGAAGGCTGTGACATATTCTTCAACATCCATCACGCGTTGACGGGCGCAACCGGAATGCTGGAGTGGGTCAAGACCACCCTCTACGAATATGTCTGCGAGGCCTACGGCGTCAAGCCAGACAGCGACGGTATACGTCTGTCGGATTCTCCACTGCTGCCAGGAGAGACTGACTACCCCGATACGGAATCGCTGCCCAACGTGAAGATAACGCTCCCGTTTGCAGACCGCGAGGCACATTACTTCAATAAAGATTATATCATGGGTGCCCTCTGCCCCTTCTTCACGCCGCAGTACTACACCTTCGATATCGAACAGGATATACTCCTGGCTTATGCCAAGGAACATGGTGGTACGCCGGCCAGCGTGTTGGCGGTGCTGATGATGAGGGCTGTTGACAAGGTGCTACCGAAGAAGGCTGCGACCATCGTTGCCGGCCTCACCCACAACTTCTGCGAGGATGTGGGTTGCCCTAATTCCTACCGCGACTTGGTGAAGTTGCTGTATGTTCCCTATGTGAGGGATATGGCTTCATGGTCTATAAACGATCTGTCTGCTTTCACCCGTAAGACAATGGACGAGCAGAGGACACCCGAGAATGCTGCCGCCGAGTGGCGGCGTGTGGTGGCTGACTACGAGGTGACAGACGCGCTGCCGACGCTGGAGGCCAAGCGTAAATACAATATGACACATGCGCGCTACAACAGTCAACCCAGGGCTACATTCAATGTAAGCTACATCGGTCAGATGAAATGGGGAGGGCTGGAGCCTTACGTCCGCGCAGCCTACACGTTGGCAGAAGGACACGTGATGTTGGAGGTGGTGAATGTGGGACGCCGCTTCTGCATAAGCTTCTTTCTGGTGACACCTGGTCACAAATACATACGCAGTTTCCGTCAGGTACTCGATGCAGAGAATATCGCCTATACCATCAACGGCCCATTCAAGAAGAACCTGCCAGGAGTGGAGTTACCGACCTCAACAACTCACTGACCCTACAGACCCAACACTTCGCAGAAGCCGTAGACAACCGCGAGCCATAAGCTGAATAGTCCATCAAAATAAGTAACTAACCATCAAACACGAAACAAACTATGAAGAAACTTTTCTATTTGCTGGCGATTCTCGCCGCAGCGTTCACCTTCGCCGCTTGTGGAGGTGACGATGAGCCCACGCCCAACGCCCCTACCGACAAGGAGGAAGAGAAACCTGATACCACCTCTTCCGATCCGACAAAGCCCACTCCACAGGACTCTATACCCGACGGTGCCCTCGTCATGAAGGTCTCTGCCCTTATCGGTTCCAACGACCTCAACTATCCTGCTCCTCGCCTGGTCATCACCTGCGACGGTATGATGACCGCCGAAATCAACGACCCCAGCCAGCCTGAGATGCTGATACTGAATGTCGTGGGACAGGACAAGAACGCTGATGCGCTGGTGATGGTGTCGAGGCATAACTTCATTCTCGCCCACTACGTTGCCTCCCCTGTCAGCACCCTGTCCTCCGAAATACTGTTAGCGGGCGACTTCGACGACTTCTCCACCCTCTCACACTGCAACATGAACTGGAAAACCGGCGAGGTGGAATTCATGGAATCCCTGCCCCTCGCTGCCGAAGGCAAGCCCTCGCTGACCAAGACCACTCGTGGCGAGAACGATGCCATCAAGAAACCCTTCTTCGACATGGTGGACTACATCAGCACACAAGTCGGAAAGATGGGCGAGAAGATGGATAACCTCGGTAAAATCGGAAAGGGAGGCAAGGCCGTGTGCACAGCCATCAACGAGGCCGTGGTGCCCCTCATGCGCTACAATCTCTATGCCGACGATGAGATTGCCCAGCAGAAATACGTGGAAGAGTACATTGAAGACAGGACAAAGAAACTGTTCTGCGAGGTCACAGGCATCGAAGAAGACTACCTCAACTTCGCCCTCTGGGCCTACAACAACGCGAATCGCCTGAGAATCGGCAGCGACGACGACCCAACGAATTATTCCAGTAAGTATTACCCCATGGGTCAGCAGCAGACGCAACAAGTGACTACGGTGGTCAACCAGTCTGCCGCCGTCCTCAACGCCACCATCCACAAGAACACGGACGTGGAAGTGTCGGTGGAAGTGACTGGTTTCGATGAGAACAGCATTAGCCTGAAGGGATCCGTCCGGTTCAACGACTCGTCCTACGGCAGCTACCTCTCCGCCGGCTACTGCTATTACAATGGTAGTCAGGAAGTTCGCCTGAATTCCGAAGTCACGTCCGACGGCATCATCGAGCCCGGCACCATCACCAAACTGGACCCCGCCACGCGCTATGCCGTAGCCGCGTACTACGAACCCATGACCTCCAGCCATAAGTTCTACAGCGAGTTCATCGATGTCGTCACTCGCGG
>CACZAN010000001.1 GCA_902779165.1 uncultured Bacteroidales bacterium | reverse complement strand
GCAGAGCTCCCCGTGAGGAGCGAGCGTAGGTTACTGCCCCGACGAAGTCAGGGGTACCTTTCTCGTTTGCGGGTGCAAAGGTACGGCGATTTTTCCGAACTGCCAAACGTTTTCGCAACTTTTTTACCGCAAAACCGCAAAAAAATGCAAGATTGTTAATAAGGGTCAACAACCTCGCGCGCGTACATTATTTATATAACGCGGGCGGGCGAAAGGTCACTTGCTGATGCGACGTGCAATCCATATCAGCAATACGGCACCAACGACAGCCGTTCCGATATTGCCAATGAATCCTCCCCATTCAATATTCAAGAGGTCGAAAATCCATCCTCCGACGCATCCTCCAAAGATGCCTAAGATGAGATTCTTGATGAAGCCGTAGCCTTCGCCACGCATAATCCAGCCGGCGATAGCGCCTGCAATGATACCAACGATCAGTCCGTAGATCATAATCTTTCAAATTTTGGAATTGATAATTGAATTTTGTTTGTTTTATGTCATAATTATGGTGCAAAGATAGTTAAAAAGTTTAGAGATTGTATCGAAAGAAGTGCTCTTTTTCTCTTTTGATACACTATTAACACCTTTTTGATACATCAAATGTAGTTTTTTTCGAAGAAAACAATTAACTTTGCAGCCGAAAACGAGTTCGAAAGCCCGTTTCTGGGTCGAAAACTCACAAAGCCGCAATACTAAACTCTAAATTCTCTACTATACTATGTATCTTCTCGGTTATGATATCGGCAGTTCCAGCGTCAAAGCATCGCTGGTCGATGCCCAAAGCGGTCAGTGCGTAGCCACCGCTTTCTATCCCAAGAGCGAAGCCCCCATCAAGGCTGTTCGTGCCGGATGGGCAGAACAAGCCCCCGCTGCATGGTGGGACTACCTGAAGTCCGCCACTGCCGACATTCTCTCACAAAGTGGTGCCGACAAAGGAGACATCAAGGCCATCGGCATTTCCTATCAGATGCACGGCCTCGTCTGTGTCGATAAGAATCTGCAGCCTCTGCGCGACGCCATCATCTGGTGTGACTCCCGCGCCGTGCCCTACGGCCAGCAGGCCTTCAAGGCTTTGGGCAGCGATCGTTGCCTCAGCCACCTGTTGAACTCTCCGGGCAACTTCACCGCCTCCAAGCTTGCTTGGGTTCGCGAGAATGAGCCCGACACCTTTAATAAGATTTATAAGGTGATGCTCCCTGGCGACTATATTGCCTGTCGCCTCTCAGGCACTCCTGCTACGACTGTCAGCGGCCTCTCAGAGGGTATGATGTGGGACTTCGAGGAAGAGCGCCCTGCTCAGTTCCTGCTGGACTACTACGGCATCCCCGCAGAGATGCTTTCCGACATCGTCCCCACTTTCGGTATCCAAGGTGAAGTCAGTGCTGCAGCAGCAAGTGAATTGGGTCTGCAAGCAGGCACCCCCATCACCTACCGCGCTGGCGACCAGCCCAACAATGCCCTCTCCCTCGATGTCTTCGAGCCAGGAGAAGCCGCAACGACAGCAGGCACCTCGGGTGTTGTCTATGGTGTGCTCGGTCAGGTGGGTTATGACCCTCAGAGCCGCGTGAACACCTTCGCCCACGTCAATCACAGCGCCAGCGCCCCACGCCTCGGCGTTCTCCTGTGTATCAACGGTACGGGTATCCTCAACTCCTGGGCTCGCCGTAATGTGGCTCCCGCCGGAATCGGTTATGCCGAGATGAACGATTTGGCAGCCCAAGCTCCCATAGGCTCTGCAGGCCTTTCGATCCTGCCCTTCGGCAACGGCGCTGAGCGTGTGCTCTGCGACAAGGAAGTGGGAGCCAGCATACACGGCATCAATTTCAACACCCATACACAGGCCCACCTCCTGCGTGCAGCCCAGGAAGGCATCGTCTTCAGCTTTGCCTACGGTATGGAAGTGATGCAACAGATGGGTATGAGTCTGAAGACCATCCGCGCCGGCAAGGCCAATATGTTCCTGAGCCCCATTTTCCGCGATACCCTTGCAGGCGTAACAGGTGCCACCATCGAGCTCTGCGACACCGACGGCAGCGTAGGTGCTGCCCGTGGAGCCGGTATGGGCGCTGGGATCTATGCCGACCATTGCGAAGCATTCGCTACGCTGAAGAAGCTGCAAGTCATCGAACCGGACACCAAGAACGAAGCAGCCTACAAAGAAGCCTATGAGCGGTGGGTAAACTATCTCCCATAGGGATTATGGGGCTAATGAGTCTCTTGGGACTTATGGGGCCAATGGGGCTCATGAGGCCAACAATCAAGAATTTTTCTTTAATCCTTTAATATTTTATTTAATTCCACATTATGAAACAGTATTTCCCTGAAATCCCTGCGATTAAGTTCGAGGGTACCGAGAGCAAGAACCCGTTGGCATACCGCTACTACGACAAGGATCGTGTTGTCATGGGCAAGAAGATGAGTGAATGGTTCAAATTCGCTATGGCTTGGTGGCACACCCTTTGTGCAGAAGGCGCTGACCAGTTCGGTGGCGGCACCAAGTCCTTCCCCTGGAACACCGCTTCAGACCCCGTACAGGCTGCCAAGGAGAAGGCTGACGCAGGTTTCGAAATCATGCAGAAGCTTGGCATTGAATACTATTGCTTCCACGACATCGACCTCGTTGCAGAGGCTGCCGACGTAGAGACCTACGAGAAGAATCTGAAGGAAGTGGTTGCTTACCTGAAGCAGAAGCAGGCCGAGACCGGCATCAAGCTCCTCTGGGGTACTGCCAACGTCTTCGGCAACAAGCGTTACATGAACGGTGCCAGCACCAACCCCGACTTCGACGTTGTTGCCCGTGCTATCGTTCAGATCAAAAACGCCATCGATGCAACCATCGAACTTGGCGGCACCAACTACGTCTTCTGGGGCGGCCGCGAAGGCTACATGAGCCTGCTGAACACCGACATGAAGCGTGAAAAAGAACACATGGCTACGATGCTGACGATGGCTCGCGACTACGCTCGTGCCAAAGGCTTCAAGGGCACCTTCCTCATCGAACCCAAGCCCATGGAGCCCAGCAAGCACCAGTACGATGTTGACACCGAGACCGTTATCGGTTTCCTGAAGGCCCACAACCTCGACAAGGACTTCAAGGTCAACATCGAGGTGAACCACGCAACCCTCGCCGGCCACACCTTCGAGCACGAACTCGCTTGCGCTGTGGATGCAGGCATGCTCGGCAGCATCGACGCCAACCGTGGTGACTACCAGAACGGCTGGGATACCGACCAGTTCCCCATCGACCACTATGAGCTCACCCAGGCTATGATGCAGATCATCCGCGGTGGCGGCTTCAAGGACGGCGGCACCAACTTCGATGCCAAGACCCGTCGCAACAGCACCGACCTCGAGGATATCTTCATCGCTCATATCGCTGCTATGGACGCTATGGCTCACGCTCTGCTCAGCGCAGCCGACATCATCGAGAACTCTCCCCTCTGCGCAATGGTCAAGGAGCGTTACGCAAGCTTCGACGCCGGCGAAGGCAAGAAGTTCGAAGAAGGCAAGATGACCCTCGAAGAGGCTTACGAATATGGCAAGAAGGTTGGCGAGCCCAAGCAGACCAGCGGCAAGCAGGAACTCTATGAGGCCATCGTGAACATGTACTAAGAAATAGGGCCTAGGGAATCCTATGGTTTCCTAGGACTTCCTAGGTTATCTTAGGGAAAAAATCGGGGCGGCTCCTTTTCGAGCCGCCCCGACTATTTTCTACTACGGGAATCATTCATCCCAGAACTCTTCAGTTTCGACAAAGGGTTTCACCCAGGCATCGCCGCCGTCGATCTCTTCGTCCTTGATGTCTACATCGATGGTCTTACCCTGCTGGAAATTGCCTGAAAGGGCAATGATGTTGGTAGTGCACACGGTGTGCACTACCATTTTTGGTTGCAAATAAGTCTTTTTCATACGCTTCTGAACTTATTTGATGGATACTTTCTTGCCATTAATGACGTAGATGCCGCGTGTCAGCTTCTGGCCGGCAGGAATCTTGCGTCCCTTGATGTCATATACGCCTTCGGGAGCTACAACATCAGCCTTCACGCTGCTGATAGCCGTCTCGTCGTCGAACTCGAATCCGATACCCTTGATTCCAGCGACAGCGCTCGACGGCAACTGCAGATATGCCTTGCCGGCAGCCACGGTGCCGGAGCCAGAGCTCTTGTAGAAGCCCTTCACGCCATCCTTCTCACCATAGAGGAAGTTAGTGTAGGCACCGTCGCCCTCGGTCATCGGAACCACCTGAGCGGAAACAACTGGCTTCAGCAGGCTCACGTAGTAAGCGTCGCAGGTGGTGGCATAAGGCACCTTATAGGTCACGCCTTCCGTACCTTCGAGGAACAGACCCGTTCCAGCAGGCACCTTGCCTTCAATCTGGGTCATCAGCACCTTGCCTGACGACTTGTTGTAGCCGCTGGCGACATAGACCTTCAGGCCTTCAACGCCCGTGAAGTCAAGATCCTGCGTGCAGCTGAAGGTAGCCTGCGAGTGAGCCATGATGATGAATTCCTTGGTCTTGTTCCAAGTAGCAACCACCTCTACGTTGGCGGTTACGTTCGTGATGGTGTACTTGCCGGCAGAGACACTTGCGGTCACATCCGTTCCATCCACCGTCAGCTTCAGCAGTTCAGCGTCTTCGTCTTCGAGGATAGTCAGTACCACATTGTCACCATACTCAGGATTCAGGTTGTCGGCTGTTACGTTGCCGCCCGTGATGTTGACCGTGAACTTCTGCTTGGTCCAAGTAGCGGTGTACGAGCGGTCGTCCGTGCTACCCGTAGCGATGACCACGTTCTTCGTAGCAGCCTCCAGTCCAGTGCCTGTCCAGCCTGCGAAGTCGAATCCGGTCTTCGTCGGGTTATTCAGGGTGATGGCAGCACTCTCGACGTTGTAGCTCGTGGGATTTGCTGTTGCCACGGTGCCTCCGGCAAGATTATAGGTGATGTTGTAGGTCACCAGATTCCAGGTAGCGGTGAGGGTTTTGTTCTCGGCGGGCATTGTCGTGGGAACGGCGGGCGTCCAGCCTCCGAAGGTGTAACCCTTCTTCGTCGGAGCGGCGGGAGCCGTCACGGCGGTGTTGTAGTCCTGCTTGATAGGATCTACGTCAGAGCCTCCATTGCTGTCGAAGGTGATGGTGTATTGGTTGATCTGCCACTGAGCAGTCACGGTCATATCCTCAGCGGGAATAGTTGCCGGCACTTCAGGCGTCCATCCCGTGAAGGTGTATCCCGTCTTGGTCGGAGCAGCGGGAGCTGTCACGGCGGTGTTGTAATCCTGCTTGATGGGATCTACGTCAGAACCTCCATTGCTGTTGAAGGTGATGGTGTATTGATTGATCTGCCAAGTAGCGGTGAATGACTTTGCACCCGTGCTACCGTTAGCAATGGTCACGCTCATCATGGCATCGCCCTCGCCGTTCAGCTTCCAGCCCTTGAAGGTGTAGCCCGTCTTGGTCGGGTTGTTCAGGGTGATGTCAGCACTCTCTATGGTGTACTTAGCCGGATTCTCAGCCGTGCCGCCGTCGAGATTGTAAGTGATGGCATATTCAATCGGCGTCCAAGTGGCAGTATAGCTGCGCTCGCCTATGCTACCCTTGGCAATCGTCACCGTCGTGGTGGCTTCCGTCAGTCCTGTACCTGTCCAACCTGCGAAGTCGTAGCCCTCGCGCGTAGGATTATTTAAGGTGAAGGTAGCTGTCTCGATGGTGTAGGTAGCAGGGTTAGCACTTGCCACAGTACCTTTAGCCAAGTCGTAGCTGATGTTGTAGGTTATGGGAGTCCAGGTAGCGGTGTAGCTGCGGTTCTCCGTGCTGCCATTGGCGATTTTCACCGTCGTTGTGGCCTCGGTCAGTCCTGTACCTGTCCATCCAGCGAAGTTGTAACCCTCACGCGTAGGATTAACTAAGGTAAAGGTAGCACTCTCGATGGTGTAGTTGGCGGGGTTGGCAGTAGCCACACTGCCGCCTGCAAGATCATAAGTGAGCGTATAGACAATCGGCGTCCAGGTAGCTGTGTAAGCCTTGTGGCCCGTGCTACCCGTAGCAATCGTCACCTTCATCTGAGCCTCGCCTTCGCCGTTTAGTTTCCAACCAGCGAAGTTGTAGCCAACGCGCGTAGGATTAACTAAGGTAAAGGTTGCAGTCTCGATATTGTAGGTAGCAGGATTGGCCTCTGCTGTGATGGTGCCGCCTGCGAGATCGTACGTGATGTTGTAGGTGATGGGGGTGAAGGTGGCGACCCAAGCAACATCGTGATTAATGGCAATTTCCATAACGAAAGGATTCGTAAACTCAGAATTACCAACGAACCTCTCTTCAGGGTCTGTACCTTCTGTCTTATCTTCATGGGTTAGACTCGTCAATTCATAACCCGTCTCAGGAGTCAGCGTCACCGTATAGTTCGAAAAGTCTTGATAGCCACCATTCGGCTTACGAGTTCTCTTATTCTCACCATTGCCAGCCAACTCGTCGTCAATGGCAATCGTTCCGTGACCCACTGCTGCGAAGTCAACGACGTAAGACCAGGTTTCAACATTCGCGAAGTTTTTCCATCCGTCAGCAGCCTGATAATCTCCCTTAGTTCCACCCGGAATATAAAGATTGCCAGCATAAGTATCAGAATGGAATGCATCGTCAGCAATAGCCAAAGGCGTTACGATATGTGTCTTGACCGATGTAAGATTATTCAGATTCTGCACATTCGGCAAGGAAGTTACCTTCGGGCCTATTTCCAAGGACTTGACGTTATTGAGAAAAGGAGTAGTGATGCCGCCAGTTCCCGTCACGGTGATGTTACGACCCAGATAAACAAAAAGATTAGGAAAATCGCAGAACTGCGGCCAGCTGTTGTTACATACGAATTCAATGGGATCGTCACTATCCTCGATGGTTAATGAAAAGTCTCCATTCCCAAAACTTGCGTTACAATTAGTAAAGGCATAATGACCTATCTTCGTCACACTGGCAGGAATGGTTACGCTGTACAACGCTTTACAGTTTTCAAACGCGTATTCACCAATAGTAGTAAGATGGTCAGAAAGTTGAAGCTCCGTTATTCCCGAATTCTGGAAAGCTTGATCCCCAAGGGTGACTACAGTGTTGGGCATCGCAAAAGCGAAATTAGCCTCGATGTTCTTGAAAGCTCCCTCACCGATGGTCGTCAAGCGGGAACCTTCTTCAAAAAGAATCTGATTTAGAGAGGTTGAACCATCAAACATATGATCTCCAATGGTCGTTACCTGAGGACCAAAAGTAACTGACGTAAGTTTCATGTTGAACAAGCATGCTGTAGCAAAAGCGGTGTTGCCCTCTTTGGCTGTACGAATGATATCACGTCCAATGTAAGCGCCTATGACATCAACATCGTAAAAGGGCATATCATTATTACCACTTGAGCCACTATCATAGATTGTCAGTGGGTTCGGGCTGTCCTCAATGGTGAGAGCCATTTGAGTATAATTGCCTTCGATCTTAAGATACCAAAAAGCAGAGGCATGAAGTGTTGTGATATAGGAAGGAATGGTTACACTAGCCAAAGAAGTACAATGATCGAAAGCGTGTTCTGGAATCTCGGTCATACCTGTTGAAAGGCAACTTGAAATATCCACAAGACTTGTACAACCATAGAAGCAATAGTCGCCCATCGTGGTCACAGTATTCGACATCTTGATCTGGGTAAGATTCGTGCTTTCATAAAAAAGCTTTTCCGGGAGGTTTGTTACATGTGACCCAATATTAACAATGTTTACGTTCCTAAAGGGAGCGATGGAAAATCCATCGTTAAATGTTATGTTGCGGTCCAGATTAAGTGTATACCCACCAGCTCCATAAAACAATCCATATCCGATAGTGTTTATGTCAAGGTTAGATGACGTATTACTTCCGGGGAAGTTGACAGTCGCCATACAACGACAACCATAGAAAGAACCTCTACCCAAGCTAGTTACCGTTGATGGAATTGTAATCTCAGTCAAGCCATAATTAGCGTTTTCATCGTCGTTGGTACACCAGATCAGATATTCACCGATTGTCTCCAATCCTTCGTTCAAGGTAAGAGTCTGAATCTGTGAGCATTCTTCAAAGGCACTGGCACCTGTCGAGCGCATCGTTGCAGGGAATACGACCGATGTGATGTGGTCGTTATTATAAAATCCACTGGCTGCAATCGATGTCACAGTATAAGTGACAGATTCATTCTCCACTTGTGCAGGAATGACAAGGTCACCACTTACTTCGCCGTCCTTCTGCTCAACCGACACGGTCTTGTTGACTTCGTCCGTTACTGTGTAGGTGAATTCACCTTGTGTGAATTGAGTCTGCGCCCACGCTCCCACTGGCATCATCGTCAGCAGTGCTATGAGCAGTTGTTTGTAGATTTTTCTCATAATAAAAAAGATTTTGGGGTTATAAATTGATTTATTTGGGGGCAAAGATAGGGAAAAGGGTGCGAACAGGGACTAACAAAAATGCAAAACGACTAACAAAAATGATTTTGTAAGTTGATTTATGTCATTTTTCGCTCGGTTCTCCATGAATTATCCCCCAAATAATGAACAGCACCCCCGTGTGTGAAGTAACTATAGTCTCTTCGCGCTGGAAGTATAGTTACTGCGCGAAGAGACTATACTTACCTCGCGCAAGGACTGCACGGGAGGAACGAGACGTATATACATGGAGGCCGAGACGTATATACGTGGAGGCCGAGATGTATATACATAAAAGCCGTCACGTCCTGTCGCGAAAGACCATACGTCCTACGGCGGAAGACCATACGTCCTACGGCGGAAGACGATACGTCCTATCGTGGAAGAGGCCTGCTCCTCCACCATCAAATTATTTTTTTTCTTCAAAAATCCCCCGCATCCACCGATTGTTGCCCCAACTTTGCAATGCACAGATAGCAAACAGAAGGGGTGAATCGGTGGATGCGGGGGATTTTCGAGAAAAAGTTTTTATTTTTGGTTTGCCGTGCGCCACTCAGTAGGAGTCATACCTGAGATTTCCTTGAAGGTGCGGAAGAAAGAAGTCTCGTTGGCGAATCCAGCCTCGAGGTAGAGGGTGCTGATCTTGGCCTCTGGATTGGCCTGCATCAGCTGTTTCACATAGTCCACGCGGTAGGCGTTGACAAAATTGGGGAAGGTGCAGCCGCAGGCCGCTCGGATGCTGTTGGTGACAGCGGAGCGCGAGGTACCGAGTTCTCCGGCAACGTCAGAAAGTTTCAAGTCGCTGCTGAGGAAGAGTTTCCGCTCTTCCATCAAGGCGCGTATGCGGGCTATCAGCTCATTAGCCTCATCGGTCCCATCAGCCTCATTAGCCTCATTAGCCTCATTGGCCCCATTAGCCTCATCAGCCTCATTGGCCCCATGAGCCCCATTAGCCTCATTAGCCTCATTAGCCTCATTAGTCCTCCTTATCCTGAAGATCACATAGCCCCCCAACACCACCAATACGAGGATTCCGACAATCCACCACCAGTAGGAGTCTGCAGCTGCCGGGGCGGCGAGACTGCCTAAATGCAGGATGTAGGCGGCTTTGTTGGGGTTGAAGTTGGTGGTGTGGAACGCCGTATCACTCGCCTCCATGGCACCTCCGGCAAATACCAGGTCACCATCGTCCGTCAGCACAGGGATGCACTGTACGGGGTCGGGCAGCGGATCGGTGTAGAACAGGGTCAGTTGCGCTTCGCCGTCATTCCATCCAGAGGCGGGTTTGTCGATCCGCAGGATATAGAGCACATGCTTCACATCCAAACCCGCAAGATAAGCACATTGCAGGCGGCGGTCCACCACCACGCAATCGAAATAATGAATGATGCCATTGATACCCTGCGCAGGCACTGGCTGCGCCGTGGGCAGCAGCGAGAAGTCCTCGCCACAGATCTTTATGATTGCCACCTCCCCTGCCCGATTCTGCACAGGCAGCAGGTAGGTGAAGTCGCCGGTGGCGGTGTCGCCTACGCAGCAATCCAACATACGGTGGTCCGTGCCTACGGCCAACAGTTGCCTCCATTCGTCCAGAAGCGGAACGCGGAACGGCTCACCACGGAAGCGGTCGGCCCAGATGGAATCGTATTGGACGCCTTTGGGATTGGCCCATCCGAAGATGATGGCATTATCCGACGCAGTACGCACGATAAAAGGATTCACGCGCTCCTGCGTCACGGGCTTCACGGAATCGACCGCCCACCCTCCATGGAAACATCCGATGGCATCGCTGGCATACCAGTTGCCGGAGATGACCACACGTCCGCTGTCCACAACACCTCCCGACGGCCAGGCTCGCTTCTTGTCGAGACAGCCGAAGCCGGTGAAGGTATGCGTGGCGGGATTGTAGGTCTGCATGGTCCATTGCTGTCCGATTCCCAGGTTTTCCTTCATGCCTCCAGCCAGCAGCACCTCGCCGGATGGGAGCACCTGGCAGAGGGAGAAGTCAGCGGTGTAGACCATGTCCATGAGGTGCCACTCGCCGTCGGCGAAGTATTCAGCAGTCTCCGTGAGCACGAAGCCGCTGGTGTGTCCGCCTGCCGCAACCACCTCTCCGCCAGCGAGGAAGAGTGAATGACATCCTCGCGGCACATTCAAGTCCGGCAAGCGTTCTGCCTCAATCTTGATCATGGGACATGACGACTCCACAGCCGCCTGCTCTGCCGCCACCACAGAAACGTGCAGTGACAGCAACAGGGCTAATGCCAGGAGTGGTCGTCTACAAATAATCATACACCGATTGTAGCTTTATCAAAAAAGCCTCTCGGTTGGGAGAGGCTTCTTATAATTCTTGCGGTGCGTACGAGGCTCGAACTCGTGACCCCATGCGTGACAGGCATGTATTCTAACCAGACTGAACTAACGCACCAAATGATTAGAAGATTTATGATTTCACAATTTTACGATTTCACGATTGATCGGATTGCTTCCATCTTTTATTGGGGTGGCGGTGCGTACGGGGCTCGAACCCGTGACCCCATGCGTGACAGGCATGTATTCTAACCAGACTGAACTAACGCACCAAGAGATTAGACGATGTTACGATTTCACGATCTCACGATTCATCGGATTGTGACAATGAGCGGCAAACGAGACTCGAACTCGCGACCCCGACCTTGGCAAGGTCGTGCTCTACCAACTGAGCTATTGCCGCAATTTCTTTGAAATTGCACAAGTGGGCGGAGATGGATTCGAACCACCGAAGGTAACAACCAGCAGATTTACAGTCTGCCCCATTTGGCCACTCTGGTATCCGCCCAGAAAACAATGTTTCAAAGAAGTGACTCCGGCGGGATTCAAACCCACAACCTTCTGATCCGTAGTCAGATGCTCTATTCAGTTGAGCTACGGAGCCATTATGTGGGCGCTGACGGATTCGAACCGCCGACCCTCTGCTTGTAAGGCAGATGCTCTAAACCAGCTGAGCTAAGCGCCCTGTCGAGATTCACCTGTTGCAATCGCTCTTGCGGTGTTTCTTTCTCGAAAGCGGGTGCAAAGGTACGTCCTTTTTTCGAAACTGCCAAATGTTTTTGCAACTTTTTTCACTTTGACCATAAAAAAAGTGGTTTTGAATCGCCCAAAGCGGGAATATCGCGGTCACGAAGGTGCCTCATCGAGCTTCGCCATAAGCTGCAGCATCTGGTCGCGCAGCTGGGCCGCAGTAATGAAGTCGAGGCGTTTGGCCGCCTCCTGCATCTGCTTGCGCAGGTTCTCCACAGCCTTGCGCATATCGTCTCGTGTCATATACTCAGCCTCGGCCTCTGCCGCCATAAGAACGGGAGGCTCAGGCTCTATATAGGCGCGGTGGTCGCGAGAGGCCGTCTGTTCCTGGCCGGCAGAAAGGAGGTCGTTCATCGTACGGTCCTTACGGATCTGGGTGGGCGTAATATCGTGGAGTTCGTTGTAGCGCAGCTGCTTCTCGCGACGGCGGTTGGTCTCATCGATGGTCTGCTGCATAGACTGCGTGATGGTGTCGGCATACATGATGGCTTTGCCGTGGACGTTACGGGCCGCCCTGCCTACGGTCTGCGTCAGCGAGCGATGTGAGCGGAGGAATCCCTCCTTATCTGCGTCGAGGATAGCCACGAGCGACACCTCGGGCAGGTCCAACCCTTCGCGCAGCAGGTTTACACCTACTAATACATCGTACGTGCCCGCGCGCAAGGCATCCATAATCTGCACTCGCTCCAGAGTATCGACATCACTGTGTATGTAGTTGGTTTTTATTCCGTTGTTCAGCAGATACTCCGCCAGTTCCTCGGCCATTCGCTTGGTAAGGGTGGTGACGAGCGTACGTTCGTCGGCCTCTATGCGCTGCTGTATCTCTTCCATGAGGTCGTCGACCTGATTCATCGACGGACGCACCTCGATGACAGGGTCCAGCAGTCCTGTAGGACGGATAACCTGCTCGACGATGATTCCCTCGGACTGCTCCAACTCATAGTCTGCAGGGGTGGCACTGACATAGATGACTTGATGCGTAAGTGCCTGGAATTCTTCAAACTTCAGCGGACGGTTGTCCAGGGCTGCAGGCAGCCGGAAGCCGTACTGCACCAGGTTCGTCTTACGCGCACGGTCACCACCATACATCGCCGAGATCTGCGGCACACTGACGTGGCTCTCGTCGATAACAAGCAGGAAATCCTCTGGGAAGAAATCCAGCAGACAAAAGGGGCGTGTGCCAGCAGGCCGGCCATCGAAGTAACGGCTGTAGTTCTCGATGCCCGAGCAATGGCCGAGTTCGCGAATCATCTCCATGTCATAAGTGACACGTTCGTAGAGTCGCTTGGCTTCGAGCGTCTTACCAATTTCCTCAAAATACTTGACATGTTCGGCAAGGTCATCTTCGATCTGATGAATAGCGGCCAGCGTCTGTTCCTTGGTCGTCATAAAGAGGTTTGCCGGATAAATCTTGTAGTCTTGGAACTCTCCTAGACGGGTGCCCGAGAGCGCATCGATCTCCTCTATGGCATCGATTTCGTCGTCCCAAAAGGTGATGCGCAGGAGGTTATCGGAATAAGCAAGGAAGATGTCTACGGTGTCGCCTTTGACACGATACTCCCCTCGCCCGAGGCTGACGTCGTTGCGTGTGTAGAGCGAGTCGTTCAGGCGGCGCAGCAACTGGTTGCGGTCGAGGACACTGCCCTTTGACAACTCTATGACATTCTGATAGAAAGCGGCAGGATTCCCCATGCCATAAATACACGAGACGCTGCTGACGACGACAACATCGCGGCGCCCGGACAACAAAGCCGACGTCGCCGCCAGACGCAGCTTATCGATTTCGTCGTTGATGGCAAGATCCTTCTCTATATACGTGTCTGTCGAAGGAATATAAGCCTCGGGCTGATAGTAGTCATAATAGCTGACGTAGTATTCTACGGCATTGTTCGGAAAGAAACTCTTCATCTCGCCATACAGCTGAGCTGCAAGCGTCTTGTTGTGGGAGAGAATGAGCGTGGGTTTATTGATATTTTTAATGACATTTGCTATCGTAAATGTCTTACCGGATCCTGTAACGCCCAACAGCGTCTGCGCCGGCACACCGTCTTCGATGCCCTGCGTCAGTTGCTCGATGGCCTCGGGCTGATCTCCCGTCGGTTCGTACTTAGATATAAGTTGGAAGTTTGGCATAAGTAGTGCAAAACTATAAAAAAGTGTTGAAATGACCAAGGAATAGAGCCAAAAAATGATAAGAAATATACATGCGCACGTTATTTTTAAGGAAAAAGGCGCTTTTGGTTTGGATATTTCACAAGAAAGCAGTACTTTTGCGGCCACTTATCGCGCAATGATGAAACAGATTTCTATCTTTCTGCTCGCCCTGAGCTCGACTCTCCTCATCGGATGTGGGGAATTCAATACCGCTTTCAAGTACGGCGATGCGGAATACAAATACGAAGTGGCCAAATCCTGCTACGTCAAAGGTCAGTATAGCCACGCCCAGGATCTCTTCAGCAACCTGATAGTGGCGATGAAGGGTACGGGCTATGCCGAAGAATGTCTGTATATGATGGCCATGAGTGCCTATATGAATGGCGACCTGGAAACAGCTTCTGCTGCCTTCAAGAGATATTACCAGAGTTTCCCTCAGGGTATCTATGTGGAGGAGTCACGCTACTATTCGGGTCGGGCACTCTACGAAAGTGTCCCCGACCCACGTCTGGACCAGTCTGCAACAACACAGGCTATCGCAGAGTTGCAGAGTTTCCTGGATGTCTATCCCTACACCCGTCTGAAGACCCAGACGCAGGATATGATTCAGAAGTTGCAAGACCACCTGGTGGAGAAGGAGTTGCTGACAGCCAGACTGTACTACGACCTCGGCGGCTATATGATCAACTGTCTTAACGGCGGTTCGAACTACGAAGCTTGCATCGTCACCTCGGAGAATGCTCTGCGCGACTACCCCTATGCACAACCCGAGCGTCGCGAAGAGTTCATGATGCTCATCCTGCGCTCGCGCTATCATCTCGCCCGCCAGAGTGTTGAGACCAAGCGTCTGGAACGTTTCCGCCAGACCGTTGATGAATACTACGGATTCGCCAACGAATTCCCAGAATCCACCTATCTCAAAGAGGCACAGACATATCTGGCAAAGAGCCAGAAAGCGTTGAAGGGACAACCGTTGGAGGACGAGTGAGATAAAGTTGAAAAGTTGACAATTGAAAAATTGAGAATTGGAAATTGAAATACAAAATATATGGATTACAAGAAGACAAACGCACCGACCACTACGGTCACCCAGAACATCCTTGAATTGTGTGAGGATACGGGCAACATCTATGAGAGCGTGGCGATTATCGCCAAGCGAGCCAACCAAATCAGCGTCGATATCAAGAATGAGCTCTCTAAGAAACTGCAGGAGTTCGCTTCATCGAGCGACAATTTGGACGAGGTCTTTGAGAACCGCGAGCAGATTGAAATCAGCCGTTTCTACGAGAAACTGCCGAAACCCAGCCTCATCGCTACGCAGGAATTCCGCGACGGAAAGATCTACTATCGCAATCCTGCCAAGGATTCGATGGATGAGGAGGATTATTGACCTGTTGAAAGGTTGAAACGTTGAAACGTTGAAAGGTTGATAGTTGAAAGGTCATGATACAACGGATCCAGACGCTATATCTTTTGGCAGCCGCAGTACTGTGCGTGGCGTGCATGAGCTTGCCCATCGGACGACTGGTGGACAGCGAAGGCGAAATCATCGGCACAGTGTATAACCTGTGGGTGCATGTGCCTTATCAGGAGACCATAGGACAGCCCACCTTCAATGGTGTGAGCAACTCCGAACCAGTATTGGCAGAAGTCGCCGAAGGAACCCATACGTTCACCCCTTGGGCACTGTTCGCCCTGTTGCTGCTGACGTCTACGGGTTTGATTCTCGACATCTTCCTCTATCGCACCCGTCTCGTCCAGAGCCGCGTAGCTATGTTAGGCTGTATCCTGATGGTAGGATGGTACTGCATCTATGCCGCCTTCTGGTTCCTGTTAAGCGAAAAGTATCATGCCGAATTCCACCCGGAACCGTGGGCTGGATTTCCGGCCGTAGCCTGTATCTTTGCATTCCTTGCCTTCCGCGCCATACTGAAAGACGAGGCTCTGGTACGCTCACTCGACAGGCTGAGATAATCCCCTACCCCACAGATATAAAGTGGACGAGAAGGATACTGATGTTATCCTTTCCGCCCGCTTTTTTTGCGGCCTCCACGAGTTCGCGGACGGTGTCTGTGGAGGTGGTATTAGGACTAAGGGTCCGGTTGATGATGGCTTCGATATCATCGTCAGCCACCATATCGCTCAAACCGTCGCTGCAGATAATGTAACGATCGTCGTCCATTACCTGATCCGTAATATCCGTGAGGTCGGCAAAAACCTCCTCCACAGGAGAGCCTCCTCCCAAGCAATTGTAAATCATATTGCTGGGAAGAGAGTAGTCGTGGTACTTCTCCTGCATGGAGTGGTCTCGCGACATCTGTTTGAGGATACCGCTACGATAGCGATAGGTACGGCTGTCTCCTATATTAATAAGGTATATACGTCCGCCGTAACCAAAGAGACCTGTGAGCGTGGTGCCCATATCGCTATACTCAGGCTTGTCGACCCCTCGGCTGACAATACCCTGATGTGTCTGCTTTGCCCAACGATTGATGAGATCACGGAATTCTGCCTCACCATAGCCCTCAGGCACCCGCGAAAGGAACTGATCGAAGTACTGCAAGGCCAGTTCGCTGGCGAACTCACCACCATTGGTGCCACCCATGCCATCGGCCACGAGGGTGATGAAGCGCGCATCGCCCGAGAGGGTGAAGCTCTGCTCTGCTTCCTGGTCACGATAGTATTCGCCGTTGAGGAGTATCATGTCCTCGTTATTGGTTCGTACACAGCCCACATCCGTAATGAGGCGGCATTTCATTTCGATATTCATAGGATAAAAGAATAAGACTAAATGAGATAGGCTTTAGCTTTAAGGCACAGCCTGGAAGTCGATATTGGCAAAACTGACAGTGTCGCCCACCCAGAAAGGTGTAGGCACATTAGGCATCAAAGGCGTACCATTCAAGCGAGTGCCATTAGTGGAACCAAGGTCGGTAACCTGCCAACCTCCCGATGATGTGCGGCTGATCTCTGCATGTCGCCCCGACACCATACCAAAGGAAGCAAAGACACTGACGTAGCCTCCCTCCCGACGGCCGATGATAACATTGTCAATATATAGGCGCAACTGGGGATTCTGACAGACGAGATGGCCTGGCACCTGACGCTGGGCCGCTGGCTGAGCTGCAGGTTGTGGCGAACTTGGACGAACGGTAGCGCCAGCAGCTGGCTGCGATGGTGCCACGGGTTGCGCACCACCCAGCACTCGGTCGATATCAGATGTGATGGAGTTGTTCTGCGGCTTGGCCGAAGAAGGAGCTGACGATGCAAACGGCTGGGGAGAAGGCGGGGGGACAACAGGATGAGAAGCAGGTTGAGCCGAGGGCTGAACAGGCTGCTGACCAGCGGGTTGTACTGGAGCAGCAGCCGCTGTTCCCGTGCCGAGTTCCTTGGCAGAAACCAATGGCTCGCCACAGCGTGTGCAGCGTTTACCCTTGCCGTAGGTTCCGCACTTAGGACACACGAAGAGTTCCGCACCACATTGGTCACAGAAGTAACTATCGGCCTCTATCTCGGCCTGGCATTTGGGGCATCTTATGTAGTTCATAGAAGTATGCTATGAGATTGGTTGGAATATTAAGAGGGTTAATCATCGACATTCATATCGTCCGCGATAAGCGTTGACAGCATTGCATCATCGAAGTCTGGAGCAAGGACATCCATTTTTGCGATGCGTGTGGACTGGCGTTTCTTCACCTTATTGAAGTAATTGCCCACGACACGGGCGTTGCCGAAGTTGCTGGAGCGATGGTTGAAGATATCCGTGAAATGCTGGCGCATAATTTGTTCCGCCTGTGGTTCCAGAACAAACTTCTCCTTGCGTGCCTTCATGAGGAAGATGTCAGCCAGTTCATCAGGCTGATAGTCCGGGAACTCTATGGTTTCTGTAAAGCGGCTGGTGAGACCGCTGTTGGTGGCCAGCCACTGTTTCATCTCACGGGTATAGCCTGCAGCAATACAGATAAACTTATTCTTATAAGTCAGCAACATGGGCAGCAGGGTGTCGATGGCCTCCTGTCCGAAGTCATCATGTTCCGAATTCTTCAGCGAGTAGGCTTCATCGATGAAGAGGACGCCCCCTATGGCGCTCTTCACCACGCGGCCGACATTCTTGGCGGTCTGACCAGAAAAGCCCATGACCAAATCCTTGCGGGTGACCTCCACGAGTTTATTCGTGGGCAGCATACCGAGGGCATAGAAGATGTCGGCCATCATCTGGGCCACGGTTGTCTTACCTGTACCCGGATTGCCAAGGAAGAGGTAGTGATCGAGCTGAATCTTGGTCTCTACACCTTGACGTTGGGCACGCAGGATATTGGCATTGAGGGTGTTGGCCAGTTCGCGAATTTCCTGTTTAACACTCTGTAAACCGATGAGATCGTCAAGCTTTGCAAGCACCTCGTCGGGATCTGGCGGCTCAGGGCAAGAATAGGGTATATCACAGGCTTCGATGGTCACGAGCTGCTCATCGGTATGCTCAACCTCCTCCATCGCCTCCTCATTCAGGCGTTCACTCTGCAGGTCCTTCACCTTTTCGAGCAGGTTGGTCATCTCACCGGCATTGCCGAAGTTCTCACTCTTGGCGTTCACCATGTCAGTGACCATCTTTGTGAGCAACTTCTCAGCCTGCTCGGTTAACTTCATACGGCTGCGCTTGACTTGCATCTTGAAGATATCCACAAGTTCCGATGCAGAATAATCCTCAATGTGAATGAAAGTTTTGAAACGACGACGGAAACCCGGATTGGCACGGTCGATGAACTCATCCATCTCCTTTCGGTAACCCGCCATGACAACGATGAACTTACCTGCATCCTTAACCATGCGAGTCATGAGAGCTCCAACAGCCTCCTCACCCGTCTGGTCGTTGCTGCCGCCATCATCGATTTTCATGAGCATGTAGGCCTCATCAATGAAAAGCACACCGCCCATTGCTTCGTCGCAGGCTTTATCCACTTCCTTTCCAGTATCGTTCATATAACTGCTCTTCAGGTTCTTGGCCTCCTTCTCCACCACCTTGTCGGTAGGCAGGAGTCCAATGGCCTTGAATATCTTGCCGAGCATCTGAGCCACTGTCGTCTTTCCCGTGCCGGGATTACCTGTTAGGACGATGTGGTTAGCAGCATTCTTGGGATCTATGAGTCCGCGCTCCATTCGTATCTTATCCATCTCAACGCGGCGAGCCATCTTGCGCACCGTCTCCTTGACGTTGTTCATACCGATGAGTGCATCGAGTTCCTCCAGCACTTCATCGAGGGTCTGCTGACGGTTTGCATCCTCGCCCTCTATGTCTTGTCTGGAAAGAACGGTCTTTTCGGATGTAATATCCTTTCCTTCAGCCCGTTCCTGCTGCAGTCGGCTGTTATGACGCTTCTTGGCTTCCTCATAGACATTACGTACTGATCGAGCGTTGGCGAAGTCCTTCTGCCTCATATTGTACATCATCTTAAAGAAGACGGACAGGTGTTCATCGGCATCGGGAGTTAGGGTGTAGGATGTCTTTCCGCCACTAATCATGCGGCGGAAGATTTCCTCTAATTCAGCAGGCTTGTAGTCTCGGAAGTTCACGGTGACGTTGAAGCGTGAACGCATGCCCGGATTGGAATCCAGGAACCGACGCATGTCGTTGGTGTAGCCTGCAGCAATGCATACAAACTTACCGCGCTCATCCTCCATGAGTTTCAGTAGCGTGTCCACAGCTTCCTTACCAACGTCGTCGTTCTCGTCCTTGATGAGCGTGTATGCCTCATCGACAAAGAGGATTCCCCCCATGGCTTTCTCCACGTAACGTTTGACTTCCTTCGGAGTCTGCCCCTTCCATTGTGACACAAGTTCCGCACGTGAGACCTCCACAATCTGTCCCATCGGCAACAACTCTAAGGAACAGAAGATGTCTGCGAAGATGCGGGCAATGGTGGTCTTGCCCGTTCCTGGATTACCGAGGAAGAGGTAGTGATCCTTGAGTTCATACTCGTGGCCATTCTCGCGTTCCATCTTAATACTATCCACCAGATCTTGAATGGTAGAACGGATTTCATCAATACCTACGTACTTATCGAGGCTGGCCATCACCTCCTCTGTGGTTTTCTGCACATATTCCTCACCAGGGATATCATCGGGTTCCACCTTTTGGTCATCGCGTTTGTAGGTATTCTGTGCTATCTGCTGTGCCAGTCGTTCGAGGTAATGACCGTTGCCATGAACCTCTTCATCGCCATCGCGCAGCTTCTTCTTCAGCACTCGTTCCAGTTTGCCAAGGGCATCGGGTGTGATGTTGAGTCCCCAAGCCCCATGTAACATCTGCTCAGCTATACGGAGGAGTTCTGCCAATCCATAGTCTTCCAACTGGAAGTAGTTGGCAAATTGGTTCTTGACATTCACATTGGCATCGAGATAATCCTTAAAGTCCGAGGGACAGCCTGCCAGAATAAGAATGAAATCAAGGTTCATGCTTTTCTTGGCATTGAGGATGACATCGAGACTGCTGACCGTATTGGCATCGTTGGCCGAAACGAGTTTATGAACATCATATATGCATAGGATGCCTCCTGTTGCTTGCTGAAGGTTCTTCACAAGGTCTTCGCAGAAGGAACGATACTCCACAGCATCAACGATAAGGGGCTGTGCCTGACGGATGATGCCATTGGCAAAGAAGACTTTAGCCATCGCCTCCACCAATGTCTTCTTACCCGTACCTGTCGGGCCAATGATGATGGTGTCGTTATTGAAATGACTCTTCACGCCACTGGCGTTTGCCCGCTTGACGAGCACTTGCTGGAGAGCTATTATCTCAGCCAGTTTGTCCTTGATGTGGTTGTGACCGATGATTTCGGGCAGGATATTGCTGGTAGCCACCTCCATGGGCGTTCCACACCACTTGCAGAAACGCGCGGTCTCACGGTTGGGTCTGTTACAGTTCTTACAATTCATAGGATTATTCAATATCTACAGGTACGTCTTCAGGATTCACCTCTTCGAGTGTATATCCTCCGCCACCACTGGTTTCTGTTTGTTCTACTGCTGGTTCGCTGGTTGAAACAGGCTCCTCGCTCACGGTTGTGGCAACACTCGAGGAACTCGATGAACTGGATTCACGAGATGCACTCGAAGAACTGGATGAACCAGAGCGGCCGGAACGACTGGAACGACTGGAAGAACCAGCTGAAGTGGCTTTCTCCTGCTGCTGGATATAGCGGTCCACAACTTCTTTTGTCCCAGGAGCGTTCTCCTGAGCATCCTTCTGCTTTTGGAATTCGAAGGCTACCTGCTTGCCTGACTTCTTATTAGTGTAGGTTCCAGAAATCATCATAAGGTCGGAGCTGTCGTCTACCGTACCATTGTAAGTACCATCAAGACGATCATTAGACACCTTATCATCGAAGAATATCTCATGGGTCTCGAGATTTACATTGCCATCAATCATTTCTTGCAGGAGGCTGCGATACTTCACGTGAATGACGGCAGAGAGGCCACCATTGCTGTCGAAACCATATACATCAATGGTAGCAGCTCGTCCATCAAAGGTCCCGTTCCACTGTCCCATATACTTCTGATATTGTTCAGAATGGTCTTGCTCCTTACCGAGACCGAAGCTGGCACCGCCATAGATGTACTGGATAAAGAAGAAAAGGAGCAGGGCTGTGACAATACTGGTAGGAATAGCACGCATGAAGAGAGACTTACGTCCTTCCTTCAAGGTATTGAGGTAGGTCGTGCTGGTATCGAGGATACTTGAGTCAAAATCTTTATCGCTGCTGTTATAAGCATAGTCCAAAGGTTCGAGTACCGTTTCCTCAAATCCTGGATTGAAGAGGCCCTTGTTCTGGCTGATATTCAACGAGGGTTTGCGATAGCAAGAATTATAAATGAACCACGCCAAGAGTAGTAGAAGTGCTACAATGATATAGGTAGCGAAAGGCATAATGAACGCCAATGCCAAATAGAGCGCATAATAGACTATCAGTGCACAAATGAAGCCTCCGATGGCCCCAGCTATAAGACCCGTAATACAGCCTTCATCGAAAACATCACCCGTGAAGCAAACAAATACACCGAAGATTAGCGTCATCCACGTCATAGCACCGGAACTCCAGCCCGGCATTGGGTTTTCTGTCCACGGTAGGCCATTGATGAGCAGCATAATTATGAGGCCAGCAATGGGCAGGAAGCAGAATACGGCAACGATAGCACGAAGGGTGATGAGTTGGGCACGGGTACTCTTGAGCTGACCTGCCATATGCATCACCTGACCTTGGGCATCGGTGAAGTCCTGATACTTCTGGTTATCCCTATCGAGTTCACCCAACTTCCGAGTATATTCTTCGCACTTCTGCTCGAAGGAGTACTTAGGCAGTTGGTCATAACGGATATTGGGATCTTCCTGATAGAAGACTGCCAACCAGTCGGCCAGCATGCCATTCTGCATCTCATCGCGAATCTCATCAGAGGGTATGGAACTAAGTTCTGAGGGATCAGTAATCTTCTTGTTAGACTTCGGGAAGCGATAGTACGGATCAACCCCCATACCACGGATAGCTTTGTAGGTACCAAGTCTCCAGTTATAGGGACCTGCCTTTTGCAGGTTTTCCTTCGTCTTGACATTGGTGCAATGACGAATCCAGTCGATCCACTGGTCGTAGCGTCCATCTTTTGACTTGAGGTATGCGTAAAGCAGCGTGTCATCGATGTTGTTTATGTCGGTCAGCATCTCATCAGCTCGCGTCCAGCGTGGAGTGTCCTTGGGCTCGTGCTGGTATTCGTCAAGTTTATGATTGAAGAGTTCTGCCAGCTGGGTGATTGTAAAGATGTAGTCCGAAGATGACGGGTCAAGTTCCATGTAGTAACTGACCTTCGGGTTCAGATTATACAGCACAGTGACGAAACGAATGGTACTGTTCGAGGGCAACTCGGCCACAGCCTTCTTCACCTTAGCAAGTAGTCCCTTGTTACGAGCGCCGAGCCAATTATAGAACGCATCGTCATACAGCGCCTTCATGCTCTCCTGATCAAAATTTACTGCATTCGAGAGGCGGATGATGTCGTCGGGGGTATTGCAGTAATGCTTTTTGCCTGCCTTATCTAAAATAATGAATGGGCGCGAGGGATCGAGTTGATAGATGAGTCGGCGCAGGGCTTCGTTCTCGCTTACACTTGAACTCTTGAACTCCATGGCGGCTTTCTTTGCCAACACCTCCTGTCCGGACATCGACATATAGATATAGAGTTCATCGTTGCTATTGGCGAGACGTTTCTTGTAGGTATCGAAGTTCCGGAGTAATGAATCTGCAATGTCTGTAGAGGTACGCAGATATTGGTCTTGTACGTCGGTATATGGCATTTCGGGATCCAAGGTCAGACAAGCAGCATAGAGTCCTGCCTGTTGATCCTTAGGATATTTCTTCTCTGTGAGCACTTCGATGTCCGCTCCGACTTCGGGGCGGCCTGCCTCTTCTGTCCATTTACTTACACGACCATTATAGAGGTACTTGATACCCAGTTGTGGGTCGGCCAACATAAATTGAGCCAGTTCTTCGAGGGAGTGAGCCACAAGGTTCTTGGCACCATTGAATAGGACTTCGAAACCACGTTCTTTCTCTTCCTGTTGCTGTTTCTTTCCAAGGAAGCTGAGGAAGGGGTCTTTGCCACTAATCCACTCCTTGATTTCCTCAAAGTCTGGGCGCGACGCTGGATCTGGAGCTGTCAAAGCCATAATGAGGCTGAGCGTGTGTTCGCTCATGCCCGTAGGATAGGGCAGCTTGCCGTAGGTCTTCATCTTTGCCAGCGCGCGTTCGCTCTGAGCCACCTGTTTGGCAAATTGTTCTTCACCCATCCAAAGGCAAATAAGGGTCATACCTAGTGAATAAAAGTCACTCTTGGCTGTAATATCCACCTCACCTTCTGTGGAGATATAACTCTCAGGAGCAGCATATACCTTCGTGCGAGCCTGGTTCGTTGTGGCTACGCCGTTAGGACCTAATTCAACAGCAATGCCAAAATCGCCGAGGACCACTGAATGCTGGTCTTTGTCTGTAAAGAGGAAGTTACCAGGCTTAACATCGCGATGGAGGAAACCTTTGGTGTGGCAAAGGTTGATTGCCATAGCCATTTTTGCAAAGAACTCACACAGACGCTTTTCATCACCTTTAATATCCAGCTTTTCGAGAGAACCGTAGGGATAATAAAGCATGAGTTCAAAATCACGACGCGTGTTGCGGTCTGCATCTGTTACGTCCTTACCGTTCTTATTGTCGGCCTTGCACCAGACACCATGATCCACAGTGGCGACCAACAAATTCATAGCACGAACACTCTTAACCTTATCCAAGATTGCATGGTTGGGACTGATACCTTCGTAGTAGAGTTTCAGGACATATTGGTTGCCAGCATTCTCCACGAGAAGCACAATCGCCTCGCCTGTTCCTTCACTGATAACCTTGACGACTTTGTAGCGGATGCCGTTGAGAACATAGGAATCCTCATAAGTACGGGTGACATCGGCAACAGCCTTACTGTCAGCTTGTGCGATGCTGGCGCCAGCACCTGCAGCGTCAGCCACGCCTTTGGTAGTACCGTTGTTTTCATGATGAATAGACTTTCCTTCACCAGTAGTAAAAGAGGCTCCACCATTTGGGCGCAGAGTGCCATCGGACTTGCCTGCGGGAGCACCGCTGTTGCCGGGACGGATGGTGCCACCAGAAATACCTGCGGGAGCAGCGCCGTTGCCAGGACGGATGGTGCCACCGGAATTGCCTGTGGGAGCACCGCCGCTGCCAGGACGGATGGTGCCACCGGAATTACCTGCGGGAGCACCGCCGCTGCCAGGACGGATGGTGCCACCGGAATTGCCTGCGGGAGCACCGCCGCTGCCAGGACGGATGGTGCCACCGGAGTTGCCTGCGGGAGCACCGCCGCTGCCAGGACGGATGGTGCCACCGGAATTGCCTGCGGGAGCACCGCCGCTGCCAGGACGGATGGTGCCACCGGAATTGCCTGCGGGAGCACCGCCGCTGCCGGGACGGATGGTGCCACCGGAGTTATTATTATTATTACTAGAATTGTTATTTCCGAAACCACTGGAATCTGGTCGGATGGTACCATTGTTGTTATTGCTGTCGCTCATAGTGTGAATTATTTGTTACAAAAGACTTCAATAGAAAGGAAAAAATTATTGATATTCATAGGTCTTAGTCGTAACCGTATAGGAGTTGTAAATCCAAGTTCCTCCAAGTTGTGGCTCTGCACATTCACTGGGTTGACGATGATGGCATCCACAGAAATTACATACCCATTCGGCTGGTTCACGAACCACTTCTGTATGGAATACGGGCAGCTTCCGAGCCGAATAATAGTTACGCTGGATCTGAGGTGTCGTGCCCGGGTCGGGAATAAGCTGACTCATCAAATCTGACATCTCCTGCAAACCTTGTCGATATTCCTCCTGCAATGCCGAGAGGTCTGGTGCTTCAAGTTTGGCACGCGTCTTGGGGGCTGCCGGTTTGGGTGCTTCAGCCTTCGGTGCCTCTGGTTTGGGAGGCTCTATCACTGCCATTCCCATTTGTTCCATCATCTGCTTGTACTGCTCAACGAGGGCTTTCTCCTCTTCTGTCAGCTCAGCCATCTGGGTAAAATCTGCCACGCGCTCTTCTTCCTCTTCTTCTACCTCACTTTCAGGTTGGTATGTACCCTTCGCAACGGCTTCCATCTGTTCTTCCAGCTCCGCCATTCGCTTGGCCAGTGTCAACATCCGACCGAAGATGGGATCGTTCTTGGCCTTCTCCATTTCCTGTTGCGCTAACTCATCGAGCGGGGCGTTGCAGTTACGACAAAACGAACGGAAGTTCAGGGTTCCACACTCTGGACAGGTGATGCCCTTTCGTGATCCGCCGCACTCTCCACAAAACATATCATCGGCATCCATGGGAGCACCACAATAAGTGCAGGTTCCAGTGTGAAGAGGGAATCCGCAGTAGGGGCATATCTCATAGGTCGCCCTCACTTCTTCACCACAGTTGGGGCAACTCATAGTGCCTCCGAATAGCGGACGATACTGCACTTGGACATGTTCTCGCTGTTCACTCTCTTGCTCACGCATCTGCTCGCGCATATTATAAAAAGAGGTGTTACCGGGTTTGTGGCCGAAAGAATCTTCTTGCATAGTGCTTTTGTAAGTATGAATAACAGGTAAAATGTTTGTTAACGGCGGCAAATATACAAAAAACTATGGAAAGAAATGCAAAAAATGTCTTTTTTTTCTCTCTCAATGCTACTTATTTTGCTGAAATGGACAAACTACCAAGAATTATGCGTATCTTCGCGGCCAGAAAACGAAATTTACGATATGAACAGGCATCTTTTTTATAGTTTCCTGTGTGCTACAATGATATTGTTTCCCACGTTGGCCGGAATTCCCGCTGCTGCACAGCAGACGGGAAAGAGTCAAGTGCGGATAGGAGTCATATTACCGTTAAAGGAAAAATCTTCACGAGGAAGCAAAATGGTGGAATTCTATCAGGGACTGCTACTTGCTGTAGACAGCATGCGTCACGAAGGACTCTCCATAGAAATTACCGCTGTGCATTCCGGAAGTACTGCCAACGATATGGACCAACTCCTCTTGAAACGTCCGATTGAGAACTGCGACGTGGTGTTCGGCCCTTTGGATATGGCACAACTGACTGCTTTGGCCGACTATTGCGACCTGCGCGGGATGCGGCTCGTTGTACCCTTCGCCACTGAAGACACACAACTCACCGGTCATCCGTTATACTATATGGCAGCAGCACCACGCTCCGTTGTACAACGCGAAGCCGCTTGGTATATCAAGACCCAATTCCCGAATGCAAACCTCATCGCAGTCGGCACTGAAGAGCCCAACGAAGAGGGACGCACCTTCATTCAAGCGGTAAAAGATGCTGTTGCCGAACAGGGAACGTATGTTCGCCAGCTTCCAGCCGCAGGCGATGATATGGCTTTCGAGGCAGCCATCAACCCGGAGCGGAAGAATATCCTTATCCTTGATGGCAGCAGTATGAAAGCACTGAACATCACCCTGCCACGGTTGCGTGACTATCACCGCCAACACCCAGAGGTACAGTTGTCCCTGTTCGGTTATCCTGCATGGCAGACCTACACCCAACAGCTTCTGCAAGACTTCTATACTTTCGACACCTACGTCTACACCACCTTTTATCGCAACCCGCTATCACCGCGCGCCCATGAATTCGATTCACATTTTGTCCGTTGGTTCCAACGTCCTCCACAAAACACCTTCCCGCGCTACGCTCTGGTGGGTTTTGACCTCTGCTACTACTTCCTTCGTGGTCTTGCTATCTTCGGCGACAACCTCGAAGAGCGTCATGAACGCGTGCCCGCCCTACCCTATCAGAATCCTTATTGGTTCCAACAGCAAGGCGAAAAGGATGGTTTTGTGAACACTTTCGTGGAACTTGTCCACTACACCACTTTCCAGACCATAGACCTTATCACACGCGACAGATGAGACGTCCGCTTCTGACATACCTCTTCGTCCTGTTGCCCCTGTTGGTTTCTGCGCAGGTGGGTGATCACCGTGGAGACCTCGCATTGGGCATCAACGGAGGCTATGCCCTCAACCGCGTCAGTTTCAACCCCACCATCAAGAAATCCTATAAAGGTGGCACCACCTTCGGTTTTACCTTGCGTTATACCTGCGAGAAATACCTTGCTGCAATCTGCGCTCTTCAAGCAGAAGTGAATTATATCAATCTCGGATGGAAAGAGGACATCGACCCTGAATACAGTACAGATACGTACTACCGCGACATCCACTATTTGCAGATTCCCGTATTAGCCCGATTAGGTTGGGGACGCGAAGTAAAGGGCGCACAGTTCTTCTTCCTCGTAGGACCACAAGTAGGATTCTATTTAGGAGAAAAAGAACATTACAGTGACCCCTGGGCTGGCACACCCCGTCCAAACAATGTTACGCAGCAGTATGGTAAGAAAGTAGAGAACACCTTCGAATATGGCATCACAGCAGGAGCGGGACTGGAAATCTCCGCAAAAAGAGCCGGACATTTTCTCATCGAAGGACGCTACTACTATGGACTATCAGACATCTTCCACAATTCCAAGCGCGACCCCTTTGGACGCTCGGCCAACGGAGCCATCGTCATCAAGGCCACTTACCTCTTCGACCTTATCCGTACAAAGGGGGTAGAGAGAAAATGAGCATTTTTCATTCTTTTTTGATGTCTTGAGTGTACTTTAAAAAGTCCTAAAAGGACTGTTAGCTTATGTCCTCCGTCGCCGTATGAGTTACAGCTCCCCTCATCAGGCACGAATGGTCCAAGGGCAATCCTCTAAAGGCCCTCTTCGCCAAGGGCATCGTCCTGGGTCATAATTAGCAAGTTACACTTATCCCTATTAGGGCAAAAGGATAAAAAAGACTTTTTACAGTGGACGCATGTCTTTAAATATTTCACGAAGGAATTGAGGTGTATAGCCTTCATTTGATTTGGCTACTTGTTCGGGAGTACCTGTCGAGAGGATGCGGCCTCCACCTCTGCCACCTTCAGGACCCAGATCCACCAGATAATCTGCAGACTTTATGACATCCAAATTATGTTCGATAACGAGAACCGTGTTTCCCTTATCGACCAAACGCTGCAACACCCCAAGCAGTACGCGGATATCCTCGAAATGCAACCCCGTGGTGGGTTCATCAAGGATATAAAAGGTGTGGCCAGTGTCGCGTTTGGCCAGTTCTGTTGCCAGCTTCACACGTTGACTCTCACCTCCTGACAGGGTCGTCGAACTCTGTCCCAATTTGATGTAGCCTAAGCCCACATCCTGCAAGGTGCGTATCTTCTGAAGAATCGTTGGTTGGTTTTCGAAGAATTCCACCGCCTGATTGATGGTCATATCCAGAACGTCAGCGATGCTCTTTCCCTTGAAACGCACTTCAAGTGTCTCGCGGTTGTATCGTTTGCCGCGACATTCCTCGCACGGCACCATGACATCTGGCAAGAAGTTCATTTCTATAGTCTTATAGCCATTTCCCCCACAAGTTTCGCAGCGACCGCCCTTCACATTAAAAGAGAAACGGCCAGGCTTATAGCCTCGTATCTTTGCCTCGGGCAATGAAACGAAAAGATCACGGATATCAGAAAATACGCCAGTGTAAGTTGCAGGATTGGAGCGGGGCGTGCGACCTATAGGACTCTGGTCCACACTCACCACTTTATCCAAATGTTCCAGCCCACTGACAGAGTCATAAGCCAGCGGGTCACGTAGGGAACGATAAAAATGCTGCGACAGGATGGGTTGTAGGGTATCGTTTATCAGGGTGCTCTTACCAGAGCCTGAGACGCCGGTAACACAGATGAACGTACCAAGCGGCAGCCTCACCTCCACATCCTTCAGGTTATTTCCCCGTGCGCCCTTGATTTCAAGAAACGTTCCATTACCAGTCCTACGTTCTACAGGCACTTCAATCTTCATCTCCCCCCGCAAATACTTTGCAGTCAGACTCCCCTCCCTTTTGGAAGGGGTCGGGGGTGTGTCTTCCACCAACTCCTCATAACTCCCTTGAAACATCACTTCCCCACCCTTTCGTCCTGCGAGGGGACCCATATCAATAATATAATCCGACTCGCGCATCATCTCTTCGTCGTGTTCTACGACAATCACCGTATTACCTGTATCTCGTAACTCTTTCAGAGAGTGGATGAGCCTGCGGTTATCGCGCTGGTGCAAGCCGATAGACGGTTCGTCGAGGATATAAAGGACGTTCACTAACTTGGAACCGATCTGCGTAGCCAACCGAATACGCTGACTCTCGCCTCCAGACAGGCTTTGACTGGAACGCGAGAGCGAGAGATAATCCAACCCGACATCCACCAGAAACTGTAAACGCGCACGAATCTCTTTCAAGATTTCCGGAGCTATCTGGCGCTGACGTGCCGAGAGGCGGGGCATAGAAGAATCTGATTTATCAGATGACTCGGAGATTGCTATGATAAAATCCAGCAAATCCTTGACATCCATATTCGCCAGTTCTGCAATGTTCTTACCACCTATACGGAAATGTAAAGCTTCGCGGTTCAGTCGCTGTCCATGACATTCAGGGCAAATGGCTGTACGCGAGAACTGTTCAGCCCACTTCTGTGCCGTAGCGCTCGACTCGGAATCCTGCAACAACTGGATATATTTCGTCAGTCCATCATAATCGATGTAATAGTCATTGGTCGTATGGGTAATAGAGGCTGGAATACGCAGGCGTTCAGGGCAACCATTCAAGATTTCGTCAATGGCATCCTCCGGCACTTGAGACAACGGCGTATCAAGGGTGCTGTCGTAACGCTCCAACAGTGCCTGCATCTGCCAGAATATCATCTGATTCTTGTACTTTCCTAACGGGGCGATGCCTCCATCACGAACAGAAAGCGATCGGTCGGGAATTACTTTCTGTACATCAATAAGGTTTACGTAACCGAGTCCTTTGCAACGTGGACACCAGCCCTGCGGAGAGTTGAATGAGAAATTATGCGGAGCGGGGTCGGCATAACTCATCCCCGTGGTCGGACACATCAGACGACGAGAATAATGACGAGGTTCGCCCCCATCGGCATCCAGCACCATCATCAGTCCCTCTCCCATCTTCAGACAAAGCTCCACACTCTTTCTGAGTCGGTTGGTGCTATCCTGCATCCCGGAGGTGTCCCCCTCCCTCACGGGTGGAGTTGGGGGTGGGTCTGTCAGCACCACCCTATCCACTACCACTTCTATGGAGTGGTTCACATAGCGGTCCAGCTTCATTCCTGGCTGTACCTCCATCATCTCTCCGTCCACCCGCACTCTCAGGAATCCTTTGCGACGCACGCTATCGAAGAGTTCACGGTAGTGCCCCTTACGGTTGCGCACCAGCGGTGCTAAAAGTAACACGCGGCGTCCAGCGTAATCATTATATAAGAGATCCACAATTTGTTCCTCGGTATATTTCACCATCTCCTCCCCTGTGCGCCAGGAGAAAGCATCGCCTGCGCGGGCATACAACAGACGTAGGAAGTCATACACTTCCGTTGTCGTGCCCACTGTTGAACGGGGATTCTTGTTCGTCGTTTTCTGGTCTATGCTGATGACAGGTGAGAGTCCCGAAATTTTATCTACATCAGGCCGCTCCATTCCTCCAAGAAAGTTGCGGGCGTATGCTGAGAAGGTCTCGATGTAACGTCGCTGCCCTTCTGCATACAAAGTATCGAAGGCCAGCGAACTCTTACCCGAGCCCGAAAGTCCAGTGATAACCGTAAGGCTACCCCGCGGTATCGTCACATCCACATTTTTCAGATTATGGACGCGAGCACCCAACACCTCAATCTTACCCTTCAGGCTCATTCCTCTCCCTCTGTCGTTGTGCCTTCGCTGCTATCCTGTACGAGGCGGGTCATCACATTGACATCCTTACGTATCCTATACTCATGGCCATCGGCACCGCGGGCTACGACATTCACATAGTAAACGCCATCTTTAACTACTCGGCCGTTCACTCTACCGTCCCACTCCCCGTTGACATCATTCCAGCTATACAGCTTCTGCCCCCAGCGGTTGAAAATCGTGGCCCGGAAACTGACAATACTCTGATGAGTGTCCTTAGCCCGATAGGTATCATTCGTACCGTCTCCATTGGGTGAAAAACCATTGGGCATCTCCAACTTCGATTCCAGAATGGTGACCGTGAACCTCACGCCCTGCTCCCCTTCTTCGGGATATATGATGGTATCGGTGCCTTGTACGAAGGTCGCAGAAACCTCTATTACGAACGAGCCACTGCTCTCAAATGTGTATTCGAGGTCTTCATCAAAACGGTGAACAATCGGTGTCTCCGGCTCTTCCTGGTTGAAGATCTGCCATTCATAACGAGCCGAATACCCTCCTAAATCTGACGGATTCGCCTTGAACTCCGCTTTGACAGGTGCTGAACCCGTATAACTTTCTGCCTCCTCGGGCTCTGAATTGGCAGCACCCAGATACGTAAAGGTGGCTGTCGGATTCAAGGTCAGAGGGGTTGTTTGAGCTCTGGAAGGAAGCATGAGTACCAGTCCAAGAAGCAACAAAAGTGCCCAACGGAAGAAGAATGATAATTTTCGCATGTCAAGTGTTGTCATTTTCATTTTCGGGTGCAAAGGTACAAAATATACCTTATTTTATATACGCGCGTGATGTAAAATTTCGGTATACAGGCCCAAATACCGATATTTTCTTTCAAATACTACCGATATTCGTACGCGATACCGAATTTTCGCCGTACCTTTGCCGCGGTTTTTCAGGAAACCATTTAAGAAATCGAAAGAAGAAACAAAATTATTAATAACCAAAAAACGAATGACAAGAATGAAAAAGAACACAATTTTCATGTGCCTTTCGCTGGGTCTTGCAGGACTCCTCTCTTCCTGCTCCTCCTTCGATAATCCCTACGAGCCGAAGGAAGTCGCCAGCGAAAAGGGTCTGCTGACGCTGAACCTTGCGTCGGGAGTGGAGTTCGTAGCCACGACACGTGCCGTTGATGAAAGTGCGTATCAGGACTTCGACAACTATCAGGTCGAGATTACGGACAAGAAAGGCAACTCCAAATTCTCCGGCTCTTTTGCTACGTTGAAGACTCGACTGCCATTGGAACTGGAACTCGGTTCCTATGACATCACGGCAAGCTATGGTACAGAAGAAGCTGCTTCGCGCGAGACATTCCTTGCTAAAGGTTCTAATACGGTGACCATCCAGTCCTCGAACCAGAGTTCAAATCCTGCTTCCGTGAACGTCAATTGCACCCCCACTGCTGGTAAAGTGGTTGTTGCTTTTGATTCTTCCATCACCACCTATTGTGATAATTATAGTGTAGATTTCACCACAGAACAACTCAGTAATGCTAAAAAAGTTGCCTACTGGGGCAAAGCTGACACAGAACCTTGGTATTTTGCAGTGAAGGAAGAAGGAGAAAGCGTGTCTTATACCATCCACCTCACCACCAAGGCTGAATATGCGGCCAGTCAGGATGGCGAAAAAGTCACAGAGGCCACAGCAACGGGAAGTTTCAAACTTGAACGTAACAAGACCAAGAAACTCACCGTCAAGGGTAACTACACCCCATCTACCGAGGGTGGCATAACGATTTCCATCACCATCGACGAAGGCACTTCCGACAAGCCCATCACCATCGAAGTGCCTGTCACCTGGACAAAGTAACGCGAATTACGAAACACCAAAAAGTAACAGACAATGAAACTACATAAGATTTTACTTGGATGTGCAGCCGCAATGGCTTTGGCAAGCTGCGTGAGCGAAGATCTCCCCAAGGGACAAGCCCAAGATATGGGTCGTCTCGAACTTGGAGTAGAAACGTTGCAGCCAATGAAGACCCGCGCTGACGTCTACACTGTCACCAACTTTCCTGTGACCATTTATGAGGCAGACGGAACGACCAAAGTGGAAAGTTATGAGTCTTCCAGCACCATGCCTACTCCTATCCTTTTGCCAGTCGGGACCTATGTGCTCGAAGCACACACTCCTGGTATAATGGAACGCATCATGGATGCTCCTTATTATATTGGACGCGAAACCTCCGAGATTATCAAGAACGGCACTACACAGTCAACCATTACCTGTAAGATGGCCAACACCAGTATCTCTGTTAAATTCAGTCAAGACTTCCTTGACCTCTTTACGGAGTGGACCATTACCTTCGATGATGGCACTGATAACGCAATTAGTTTCACCAATGCTGAAGGAAGCGCCCCTGCCACGAAATACTGGGTACTCAGTGACAATGTGGATAAAATCAACGTAGGCTTCAAAGGCAAAAAGGCCGACGGTGGTAGTGTCACAGCATCTAACACCCTGACCAAGCTCGAAGCCACTGAGACTTACGACGGTGAGAGCATGAACTTCGGTGGTGGTGATGCCGTAGTTGTCAACGTAACTCCGACTGACGCAACCTCTGGTCTTGTCAACATCAGCATTACTGCAAGCATCTTCGGCCTCGATGCTGAAGAAGTCCCTGCTATCATTCAGTTCGTAGACAATGGTCCGCTGAAGCCGGATGACGGTGAAGAACCCAACCCGCAACCCGGTGATGATAATACCATTGTGCTGAATCTCCCTGCACCTCTGACATTTACGATGGGCGAAGGAAGCTCATTAGATACATCCTTAGGTGACACTCATATTGAATGCACCAATGGTATCAAGAGCCTGATGGTAACCGCAGAATCCACGAATCCAGACATGGTATCATCCTTGGTTGCAGTCGGTGCTGGTTATGGACTTGACTTCGTTGAAGCTGGCGTAGAAGTTGTTGGAAACACGGCTTTAGTTAAATTCTTCTCGGGCCTTGGTAAGGATCTCAGCGTACCTGCTGAAGGCGACACTTCCTACGACTTCCCCATTGGCAATTTCTTCACTCTCTTGGATGTAATGTCTGGCACCCACACATTCCATCTCACCGCCATCGACTTGGAAGGAAATAAAAAGAGTGGAGATGTGGTAATTACGGTTAATGAATAAGTTTAGATTATACAGATATGAAAAAGATAACTTCCATTCTATCCGTCTTCGCCTTTGCGCTGGCTGTAATTTCCTGCTCCAGCGATACAGAAGAGCTGTCGAACAATGAGGTAGGCTACCTCAAGCTCGGCATTGAGACCAACACCACGACGAAAGAAAACACCCGCGCAGGAGCCCCCACTGGCTATGATGCCAAGAAACTTCATGTCGAGGTAAAGAACGAGGCTGGTACAATCGTAGCACAAACCGATGACTTCGAAAACGATACGGAGCTAAATGGCGCACAAATAACCCTTGTACCAGGTAAATACACGGTTGTTGCCCATTCCAACAACTGGGACGGCAATGGTTCCGGCTTCAACACACCTTATTATTATGGTGAGACAGAAGTAGCCGTTAAAAGCCGCACCCTTAGCACAGCTAAGATTACTTGTACTCTGGCCAACGTGAAGGTTTCTGTGAACTTCTCTGAAGAATTCCAGGCAAGTTTCGCACGTGCCACGTCAACCATTGAGTCTGCCATTGCAGGCATCAGTGCACAGGCTTTCACTATGGGTTCCAACAAAGGTTCTGCTTACTTCCCCGTTGGCAATCTGACCGCCACCCTCTCTGTATTCAGCAAGAGTGGTGAAGGCCATAGTCGCCAGGATGAAATCAAGGACGTACAGGCGCGCGACCATTACATCATCAATTACACCGTTGCAGCCAGTGGTAACCAAGGGAATGTCACGGTAAAGGTTGATCCCAGCACTCGTACTTATACCTATACCTTCGAAGTTCCACGTACTAGTGGTACAGGCCTGACTGCATACGCGGCTAATGCATGGAGTACGATGGCGTTCATTGATGGTGCCGTCACCAGCAAGAAGAGCGATTTCGATGCCACGAAACTCTCCCTTCAATACAAAGCCGCAGATGCTACGGTATGGACAGATGTTGCTAACGATGCCCTTACCATTAGTGGCGACGACATTAGCTGCAAGATTGCAAACCTCACTCCGGAAACAGAGTATGTTTATCATTTTGCTTACGACATCAATGGCGACGGCGAAGTCTTCAGCAAGGATGTTACGTTTACTACGGAATCACAACCCGCTCTCTACAACGGCGGCTTTGAAGACTGGTATGATGCAGGCAAATACTACAGCCCGAACAAAGATGCCAGTACTAAGTATTGGGACACCTCAAATCCAGGTTCCGCAAGCTTTAACTTCATCGTTTCAGAACCAGAAACAAGTTTTGTACATGGAGGAAGCAAATCTGCTAAACTTGCAGCAGCTTATGCTGTCATCAAGTTGGCAGCCGGTAGTATCTACACTGGACAATTTGGTAAGGTATCTGGAACCTCGGCAGATCTGTACTGGGGTGTGCCCTTCACTGGACGTCCAACAGTCCTGCATGGTTTCAAACGTTATATCCCTGGCAAGATTAATCAGGGCGTCCAGCCTTCTGGCGTTGGCGCGCCCGCAAGTGGTTCAAATGACGTCGGTGTTATCCGCGTTGCCCTATTGACTGAACAACTCCATGTAAACAATAAGGATATGAGTTCTTTCCCGAACTGGCAGACAGATCCTCGTATCATTGGCTACGGCATTTTGGAATTCAACAGTTCTGACAATAATTGGGTGGAGTTCAATATTCCTATTGAATACCACAGCATGACAAAGAAGCCTGCTTATATTCTTGTCATGGGTGCAACCTGTAAGTACGGTGACTATTTCTATGGCTCTGACAGTTCCGTCCTCTACCTCGACGATTTCGAACTGGTCTATGGAGATAATCCAGTGATGCAGTAAACCTACACCTTATTATATATACTCTGCCCCCGTCAATACGGGCGGGGGCAGAGTTTCAAAAAAAGCCCCTGGATTTGTACTTCCAGATTTAAGTTCATTAAAACGGACGAATGAAACATTGTTCCTATAGATATTTCCTGACAGCCCTCAGCCTCACTCTCGCCACGACTTTGGTGGCGCAGACGACACCCACCGATACCGCTTCGGTGGATTCGTTGCGTAATTCGGCCATGGATGTCGATATGCATATCGTAGTACGTGTGGACAGCGCTCAGCGTGGAAAACTCTCTGATGAAGAAATAGCCCGTGCGGTACAGGACGGCATACGCCGTGCCTTTGGTATACAAGACAGCACCACCTCCACAAGGGCCATTCCTTCTGGTAAAACAGCAGGCGTCTCACCCCTCTACGAACGTTATCTCGAACGTCAGGAGAAAAAAGGTCGACATATCGAGCGTGTACCTCGCGAAGATTTAAATGCCACCTTCGTGCCTAAGGGACAGTGGATGTTCGGTGGTTCTATCGGATTCAATGAATGGGACAGCGACAACCTCAACTACCTTGTTCTGAAGAATATCGACATCAAAGGTCATACTTTCTCCATCAGTCCATACTTCGGGTATTTCGTAGCCAAGAACATCTGTCTTGGCGCACGTTTCAATTATTCCCGCTATTACTTTAACCTCGGTCAGTTTGACCTGAACCTCGGTGAAGACTTCAATATCAGTCTCTCTGATCTCTACTACCTCGAACATAACTACGATGCCAGCATCTTCATGCGCACCTATATGCCGCTGGGCAAGAGCAAAGTCTTCGGTTTCTTCAGTGAGATAGACCTGACCTACGGTCACTCCACGGGCAAGAATAGTACCGGTTCCGGTGACAATTATGAAGGCACCATGGAACATGTGAATAGTATAGGCATCGGCTTCTGCCCAGGACTCACAGCCTTCGCCACAGACTTCATGGCTATAGAATGTTCTGTGAGCGTGATGGGTCTGCAATACAAATGGAAAGACCAGAAGACCAATCAAGTCGAAACGGGCAAGAGCCGTTCTGGTGGAGCTAACTTCAAAATAAACCTCTTCGCCATCAACCTCGGCATGACATTCTACTTATAATTAGGATAAACCAAGATTTAGGAATACAGAATAGGAAGATTTAATATGATGAACTATAGTTCACATACGATGATAAAGACTTTGTACTGCGCCACTTCGCAGCGCAAGTCCTTCGTATTATTGTATCTTTCACTATTCTCACTCTTACTTCTCACACTCTCAAGCTGTGCCATCGTGGACGACATCCCCTATCCCATCATTGACACAGAGATTACAGCCTTTGAGGTGGAAGGGATGTGTGATGCCACGGGAGAAGACGCCGGCACGGCCACAATCGATAAAACGACCCGCACCATAGACATCTTTGTCAATGACATGGTGGATGTCACCAATCTGAAGGTAACGAATTTGGAGGTAACGAACGATGCGTTGGTCATCATAGATAGTATCATCCGCCGTAATTCCGACACTTTCCCCACCAATGGATTACCCGTTATCCAGCGTTCAAACCCATTCCATGTTAATTGCTCCGCAGGACTACCTATCCTCCTTCGCACTTGGCAGGACTATGAATGGACCGTCAAAGTATCTCAGATTATCAATCGTGATGTAGAGTTGGAAGGACAGGTGGGTGATGCCGTCGTAGACGCCAACACACATACTGTCGTTGTCTATGTGTCCAAGAACACAGACCTCACCAAGGTCAAAGTCCGTAAGTTGAGCCTGGGAGGGACACATGGCACCGTGACCCCCGACCCGACTCAGAAAGACGTTGTGGATTTCACAATGGCTCAAACGTACGAAGTACGCAACGCCTGGAACCTTTCGGTCTCCACGAAGTGGAAAGTCTATGTTTACCAAACAGATGAGAAAGTGGAACCTACCGTCAGCTCTACCACCTCCGAAAATGGAGCTTCCGTCATCAGTGGAATGCGCCCCAATGGTGTTGTTCCTGTGGTGGAATATCGTGCCGAGAGTGATGCAGATTGGATAGTTGTACCTTCTGAGGACGTGAAGTTACCGACCTCAACCAGCTATATGGTGGAATTCAAGAATCTCCACTCCTTCATAAAATACCACTGTCAAGTGACTTTCAACGGCAAGACCCTTGAAGGCGAACCGTTCTATTTCGAAGGCGAACAGTTGAAGAATGGTAATTTCGATGAATGGCACATCGAAGGCGAAGGCCGCAGTGCCCTCTATCTTCCTTGGGGAGCCAGCGATGCACCCTATTGGGATACCGGTAACCATGGTGCCACCACCGTGGGTGCCAGTAACAGCACCTATGTGGACGAAGATGGGCGCCGATATGCTAACCTCCAATCAAAATATATCGTCATCAAGTTCGCTGCAGGCAATATCTTCACAGGGTCCTATCTGAAGACCGATGGAACAAACGGCATCCTTAGTTTCGGACGTCCCTTTACCTCACGGCCTGCACAGATGCAATTCGAAATCCAATACAAGACCTCCACCATCACTCGCACTGGCGGCGATTGGCAAGATGCGTGGGGCAGCTATATCACACGTTCACTCTACGAGGGGCTGAAAGGCCAGCCCGATTCTTGCAGTGTGTACATTGCGTTAGGCGATTGGGAACCAGAACGCTACGGGAGCACTCTGTGTCCATACCTCATTCGCACACGTACTTCAGAACTTCACCTGATGGACTTCAAGAACTCACATCTGATTGGTTACGCCCAGATGACCTGCGGGGACAATATCACCACATGGACAAAGAAGACACTGGACATCCGATATTTCAACGATCGCACACCGACTACCATCATTGTCGTGGCGTCCAGTTCTAAATATGGCGATTATTTCACTGGTGGAGAAGAGTCGTTGTTAAAAATCGATAATATACAACTGATCTATTAATACAAAATTCTATAATTGAAGACTATACGCACCATAATAAGTTTGCTCATTGTTGCAGCAGTGTCCTTCGTCATCGGAGGCTGCTCTGACAATGATGAATGGAATGAGCAGACAGCTGGGGGCATCCAGCTTTCCATCCCAGGTATCTCCACCGAGGTCTCTGAGACGCGTAGCACTCCTGCCGAGTTGCCGACGCCGCCCATCGCAGACTTCCATGTGACCATAGTGCGCATGAGCAATGGTGTCACCATCTATGATGGTCCCTTCACTTCCGAGAAGATTACAGCTGCACCCGATAACTACTCCATTACGTGCTCTTATGGCTTGAATAATATTCTCGACTATGATTCGCCTTATTATTCAGGCACTGTCACCGCCACGGTCGTTTCTACGACAGAGGCTACGCCCGTCAGTGTTCCTGTCAAAGTAGCCAATTCTCTGGTATCCGTACAATTTGGCGACACCGAAGAGAACATTGCCCGCTTCAATAAGTTCTACAGCGACTACGCTCTGCGCGTACATGTCGGCAACCACTTTATCGAACTAAACAAGGAAAACACGGGTTCCAGTATCTACGTAGCCGCCGGATCTCAAGCCTCACTCAGTTTCTGGGGTAAGTTGCGTGGTCAGAACGACCGCGAAGTAACGTGCGAACTACATAATTCCAGTTTCCCCTCTCCCATCAAGGCCGCAGAACACATCATCGTCACCCTCTCCCTTCCGGATCCTGAGAGCGCACTCGTGGTCGATATCGCAAAAGTGGAACTACAGACCGCCACACTCGAAGAGACCATTCCCCTTTCTTGGCTGCCCGTGCCTAAGGTCGAAGCTAAGCATCATTACGAAGGTGGAGTGCTTACAGGCACAGACCTCACGTTCTCCAATTCCTACCCGGGTATGTCTTGGAAAGCCGTGGTTACGAACGCCGCAGGAACCGTTGTCCGAACCGTTGAAGGCACGGGTGCTCTCAGCTCCCCAGCCACCGATGAAACCTGGCCCTATCTGCCCCAAGGCAATTATAAAGCCACCTATTCCATCGTCGGTTCTGACGGCAACGCAAAAGAAGCGAGCCAGCGCGGATTCACCATTGGCGCTCCGACCATCAGCGTCAAAGCTGACGGCTATACCTCTTATTCCAAATACCTTGAGGGTGAAATCGATGCAGCAAACGAATGCGATGGCCACACCATCTATAAACCCACCGTCAGTCTTGGCGTTAGTGAGTCATTACTACAGAACAACAAATACTCCTACTCCTTCTCCTACACCTATGATGGTACGAAGACCAACGTCAGCGCTGGCAAGAATCTTCTAAAAATAAGCAACTTGACGAATCAGAAGGCTCAGATTGACGCCCATATTCTCCGAGTTGACGCCACCTTCGACGGGGCCTCTGCAACGGCACAGAAGGAATTCACCGTTACTGGTCTTCCCTACTCTCTTAATTTAAATAATCAAAACGAATGGGCCATCTCCAGCGGCGTCGATTGGAGCGGAAGTGAAGTTAAATTAGGAGGTGGAAGCACTGGATCACAAAGCATTACCAACACCACATCCATCTGCCTGCCAATGGGAACGTATTTCTGTGCGGACTACAATGTCAATGTACACAATGGAGTTGCTGGTACGACACTCTCCATCACCTGCGGTAGTCAGGAACTCATTTCGATACACGAAGATGGTAGGGCTTTTGGAAACGATGACCATTATCACTCCGGAACATCTAACATTGTCCACGATAACAACCAATACATCACAACCATAGTCTGCCAAAACAGCTATGGTGCCAGTCTTACCTGTTCATACATCTACGCCCTCACCCTAAAATATGCCAATCACTAAACAATGAGACGGCCCTATATATATATAATAATGTGTATCGCCCTGCTGACGACATCCTGCCAGCAAGAGCAGTCAGAGCCAAGCGGCCAAGCCGTGCTGGAACTGGACTTGCAGCTTGCCGGACGTCCTCGCCTGCAGACGCGTGCCATTGAGAGCGATCTCGCAGTAGCCATCTACCGCAACGACGGAACGCCCTATATCAACGGCGACGGCGTTGCCTGTCAGTTTGCTGCCGGCAGTGTACCCGCCAAGATTGTCCTTGAACCCGGCACTTTCCGCCTTGTGACATATACTGAGAATCAAGACACGTGGAAGACAGATAACGAAGGCCGGGGCAGCGCCTGCTACCTCAAGGACACCACTTTCACCATCGGCCAGGACGAGACCGTCTATCTCTCCATGCAGGTACCCGCCACGAACTACGCCGTCTCCCTACAGCTGCCGGAACTCTTCAACGACCTCTTCAAGTCCTACACCTTCACCCTCACCAGTGGTTCCCGCACCACCACCATCAAGGAAGGTGAGAAAGCGTTCTTCGATGTGGCCGACAAGGGTTTCACCTACGCGCTCAGCGTCACCAACAACGACAACACTCCCCACTCCCATTCCGCTATCGAGTATACCGAGGTGGAAACAGGCAAGTGTTTCACCATTCACTACAACTACGACTCGGACGCCAACAGTGGCGGCGTCGTCATCATCATCAGCGATGATATGGACACCGACGACAACAACATCAACCTATGAAGTGCATCCTCTCCATAATAAAGAAAGGTTTCCTCAGTTGCATAAGCACCTGGGCAACAGCCTCCATACTCCTGTTGTTAGCCGCCTGCTCCGCCAACGACCTCGACACCCCCACACCTTTGGAGCCAACTGTTGAAGAAACCGACAGCCTCGGCACCTTCACCCTGACCCTGACAGGAGAAAAGGCGACCCGCTCCACCTCCACCGTCATCACCAAGGAAGAGGCCGACAACTTCCTCGTCACCATCTATAAAGGCTCCGATATCGTCCGTCAGACCGCAAAGCTGAAGGATATCAACACCAGCCTCCCAGCAGGTTATGGCTACAAGGTCTTTGCAGAAAGCGTCTCCGAGGAGACAGCCATCACCTTCGACGAAGGCTGGGGCTGCAAGCGTTTTGCAGGCCTCTCTGCCTCCTTCGCCATCAAGGCAGGACAGACCACCGACGTCAGTGTTGGCTGCTCCGTAGCCAACGCTGGCTTCGATGTTGTCTTCGACGAGAGCGTAGCAGAATACTTCACCACCTCCTACGACATCACCATCCATGATGGCGACCGCACCATCGTCTTCGATGCGACCACCGCCGGAAAGAAAGTCGATGGAGTCATCACCGAAGGAAAAACGGCCTACTTCAACCTCGACGAGGAGGGGCATCACACCATCAGCTACACCATCAAAGCCGTTGGCCCCAAAACCATAGAGAAGTCCGGAACCTTGGAACTCAGCAAATCCAAGGTTAGCCGCATCACCCTCAACTACGAGCGCAGCGACTTCGACTTCGTCATCACCCTCGACGAGAGCGTCATGTATATTGACGATGTCGCCAACTTCACCGAAGACGACATCACCGTAGAGGACGGATCTACAGAAATCATCGCTTCACACGAACCATATACTGCCGACGGCACAGCTATCGAGACACGTGCCGTGCTCGGCAACGACGGAACTATCGTCAACTGGGAAGCATCAGATGTCATCGCCGTCTATGACTTCACTGCCACCAAGCACAGCTTCACCGCAGAAATCGGAGCCGACGGACGCACGAAGTTCTCCGGCAAGGTGACACCCCGCAAACCGAGCTTTGCAGCTATCTATCCTTATGACCTCGCCGACGAGTCTGCTGCTTCCGCCTCTGCACTCTCTGCCACTCTGCCCTCTACCCAGTATGCAGTAGCAGATAACATCGCCTCAGCACTGAACATCTCTGTGGCCAAGGGCGAACGCAACCTCGATGGCAGTCCCTCGCAGGTCACCTTCTATAACACCTGCCAACTGCTGCGCTTCAGCGTTCCCGCATACGCCGCAGGAAAGATCAGCAGCATCCAGTTCACAGCAACTACGCCCATTGCCGGCAAGCTCAATATCAACTACAGCGGCGACCTTCCCACGACCACCATCGGGTCCACAGAGAGTAAGGTTATCACCATACTACCGCCAAAGAATAACAGTACATTCAACGCCGGGACGTATTACATTGCAGCAGCTCCAGGACAGATGAGCGGCTTCACCCTGACCTTCGCCTGCGACGGCAAGAGCTACACGCTGACCTCTCCAACAACCCTTGCTGGAAAGGCGGGGCGCATCTACTCCATCGGTGCCATCGACCTCATCAACACCCCTTCGGTGAGTGCCGAACACATCTACTCCAACGATATTCTTCAAGGCACTAAGGTTCAACTCACCGGAGCACCTATCGAAGGAGGCAACTGGACAGCTACCATCAAGAACGCCAACGGCACCACTGTCCGCACCCTTTCCGGCACTGGCGACCTCATCTCTGCAGAGACAGATGCTTCATGGCCATACCTCCCCAAAGGCAACTACACCATCAGCTACACCTTCGACCGCAGCAACGGCACCACGCAGACTGCCACCCTTCCGCTCTCCATCACCGATAGCCCACGATTCAACGTCAGCTTCAGCACCTACACCTCCTATTCATATTATATAGGTGATGGCGTGACGAAGAGCACCACCGAGGCCAACAAGTGCGCCAACAACGTGATCTACGCTCCAACGCTGACGGTTACGGGTATCTCCAACGCCATCCTCAATAACAACAACTATACGTTCACTACGGGTCAGACAGGTTTCTCGACCTCTCTAAAATCCAAGTCCAACGGCATCTTCATCTTCAACGATGTCACTGTCACAGACTGGAAGGCCTATACACTCACAGCCTCCCTCACCTTCGACGGCGTCAAGAAAGAGGCGGCAAGCAAGACCGTACAGATTACAGGTCTGCCCTACACTGCAACTCCCCCGAGGAACTCCGGCGACCACGCATGGTCCGAAGTACAAGGAGGTGGAAAGATCGACTGGAACAGCGGGAATGTAGCTTTGGGCGAAGGAGGAACCGCAGGTGCAGATCCCACCATTAAATCGCCATCCTTCTATCTGCCAGCGAACATCAACACCACAGTTTCCGCAGCTGGAACTTTGCATACACGCCAAGTTATAATCTACTACCGCGAGACTCTGAAAATGTACGTCGGAGGAAGCAGTGTCTGGGAACAAACCAGTCCCGAGAAAAGTACAACAGCGGCCAACTTCAGCCTATCCATTAACAGTCAGTTCAGCGGTAGCACCAATTACCTTCAGTTCTCTGTTGGTGCACGCACAGAACTTAGCGGCTGGGCCCGCATCACCACTGTCAAAGTCCAATACAGATAAATGAGATACAGACTTCTACATATCATCCCTCTCCTTGCAGCCTTGCTCCTGGCCGCCTGCACCGCCGAGACCGAACAGCCCGCAACAGCGCGCGGCACCTTTGATTTCGGTCTGGCTACCGACGGACTATCGGCAGAGATCGTCACCCGCGAAGCGCATCAGCTGACAGATGACGAGGCAGCAGGGTTCTATGTCACCCTAACTCAGGATGAAGAGGTCGTTTGGAGTCATAAAGCATACAGCACCATCACACAAGCCGACCGCACACAGCCACTCGGCGAAGGATATATAGTGATGGCAGAAGATATCACCGCTGAAGAAGCTGAAAGCAACAACAGCGGATTCGGTGCCCGACGTTATGCTGGATACTCAGAGCCTTTCGCCATCAAGTCCAATGAGACGAAACATGTCACTGTGCCCTGTGCTATGGCAAATGCCGGACTCTGTGTGGTCTTCGATCAGAGTTTCACAGATTACTTCACCGAATACGCCGTCACCACCGACGACCGTCGTGCCCTGAAGTTCAATGCCGCTAATGCCACAACGGCCATTGCCTACTACAACACGGATGCCGCAACAGGCACCCACACCCTTCCCGTCATCATCTCCGCATCCGCTGGTTGGGACGGCACAGCCCGCCTCACCCGCACTCTCACCCTGCAGGCCGGCAAGATCACCCGACTTTATGTCAAACTCAATGCTGAAGACCCGACGGGTACAATGGGGATAAATATCACCATTGATACTGAGTTCACCAACACTGATGAAAATCTCGTCATTGATGAAAGTATCTAATAAAAGTATAAAGATAATTATTAAGTAATAACCCCTAAAAAACAAAAAGCATTATGAAAAAGTATTTTTCCCTCGCTGCTCTGGCCCTCGCCGCCACCGCCTTCACGGCTTGCAGCTCTGATTCTGAAATGAATCCCGAAGTGGGATACGGCTACCTGTCTCTCGATGGAGTCACAACAGAAGCCATTCTTGTATCTCGCGCAGACCCAGACCCGACACAAGTTAGTGACCTTTCTACTTGGGATGTCACAGTGACAGCCAAAGATGCAACAAGTGGATATACCTGCAAAGCTGATAAACTCAATGAACATGCATTCGAAGCAAATGACGAAAAGAATCCTTATACCGTCACCGCCAGCAATTACGCAGATTTATCAACAGCACTGAGCCAGAACTCCAACTGGGGTGCTCCCTATTATACGGGTTCTACAACGGTGAACGTTGTTAAAGGTAAATCTACACCAGTTTCTATTGCATGTGGAAAAGCTAAGAATGCACGCCTTAGCGTTTCGTTCGACAAGTCTTTCACAGACGTTGCCTATGAGACAATCGAAGGAGTGAATCAAGCATCATACTCACTTGTTGCCACTCAAGGAGCTCGCAGTTTGACTTTCAATTCAGGAACATCTGGCAATTATGCTTATTATGAGGGTGGTTCTACTGTTAATTACTCCTTGTCTTACAAATTCAATGGTGCAGATCGAGAAGCTATTACTGGAAGCATTACATTAGGAGCCAATGGTACACAGAAAAATATCAATATCATGTTGAACAGCAATGGTAAACTGACCTTAACCATTACGACCGTTGGATTCACAGATGGAGAAGGAAAGGACATCACCATCGACGGTGCAACTGGTAATCAAGCTACAAATTAATAATCAGCTCTGCTGAATGTCCCTCACAGACCCAGCGATGACGCACATACGTTTCATAATGCCTATTCTGTTGCTGGCAATGCTGACCCTCGTCAGCTGCCAGCAGCAGGATGACCTCCGCCCCAGCCCCACTACGGCTGAGGTGGAGAGCAGGGGGCGTATCGTGCTTTCATTATCCTCTGATCCTGAGGTATATATCGAGACGCGCAGCACACAGCTCACGGACATCTCATCGCTGGATTTCACCCTTACGGGTCAGACCACCAGCGGCGAATCCATCGCCAATCTGCCCCTCACATTCACCAACGACGGCGTTGATGGCAACGGGCATCACCGTTTCGCCGCCATCTTCGAGGCTGGCACCTATACACTCACCGCCACCACGAAGACCACTATCTCAGCACCCACAAACGGTGCAGGAGCACCCGCCTACAGCGGCACCTCCACACAATTCACCATCACACAAGGTGGCGTCGCCACTACCAGTATCGACCTCGGCACCCCGACAAATGCTAAGGTCACTGTGGCACTCGACAACACCTTCTCCGCGAAGTACGAGCTGCCACGCATCACCATCACCAACGGCACTCGCAGCGTCACCATCACGGATGCCGCCACTGCCGCAGAAGCCACCATCGGTCAGTCCACCTATGGACTGCCGACCGTCACCTACTTCGACGTCCCGGCCAACGGTACCCTGTCCTACTCCATCACTGCCGACGCAAAATCCGGCAGTCAAGTCACCGACATCCGCGGTGCCACAGGCACCATCACCGTAGCTGCCGGTCGCCACACTGTCATCACCCTCACCGCCAACTCCGTCACCGGCGAAGTAATTCCCATCATCGGAGGAGAAGACTATGAGGGAACATTCGACTAAGACCACGTAGGATTCCATAGGACAGCCTAGGATAACCTAAGATTCCCTAGGACTTCCTAAGACAACCTAGGACTACCTAGTAAAAGAAAGAAGAAATGAAGTTCATATTTCTAAAACCTGAGCCCAACTGGGAGGGCCTCTACTTCTACCAGAAGTCTGTGGTACTTTACCTGTTGACCTACGCCTTCGCCAAACGCTATTTGCATCGGGGCGACCGCACTATTGATCAGATGGTTCAGGCAGCGCGCTCTGGCAAGCAGAACATAGTGGAAGGTTCTGCCGACAGTATGACCAGCACGCGTATGGAATTGGAACTGGTAAATGTAGCACGCGCCAGCCTGAAGGAACTGCGTGAGGATTACGAAGACTACTTGGATACGCGCCACCTGCGTTGGACTAAAGACCATCCACGTTATACTGCTATGATGGAGTTCACGCGGAAGAACAATAAAGCGGAAGCATATAAGAAAATTGTTGATGAAGGAACCGATGAGGAGATGGCCAATCTGGGGCTGACCCTCACCCATCAGGTAGACCGTATGATGATTGGCTACCTGCACCACCTCGAAAAAAAGTTTGTTGAGGATGGCGGACTAAAAGAGCGCATGACCGCCGCCCGCCTGGGCCGCCGTCAGACGCAAAACCAAGAAATAACGGCCCTTAAAGCCCGCGTAGCGGAACTGGAGGCCGAAGTAAACAAATGGCGCACCTGGTACGCCGAACAAAAAAAGGCCGGGAAACTATAAAGGACCTTGGTCCCCTAGGATAGCCTAGCTCCCCCTAAGATTACATAGGATTACCTAGTCCTACCTAGTAAAAGAAAAAAAGAATTAATAAAGCAAAAGCTACTACATAAATACCTTAAGAGAAGGAAATGAAAGGCCTCTGTCATATATTATTGCTTGTGCTGTTACCCTTGCATTGTTATGCACAGGGTGATACTGCTATAGTACAGCAGCCGGCGGAGGACTTTGTGATAGCTTCTGTATGTATGGCGAGTCCTGGCGATAAAATATATTCTGCCCTTGGACATGCTTGTATACGCCTTCAGTGTCCTACTCACGAGCTCGATTATATTTACAGCTACGAGGCAGAAGATGCCAGCCATAATGTGTTACGTTTCTTTGCTGGCAAGCTGAAGATGGCTGTGCGGACAGTGCCAACAGATGAATACGTGGCTCAGTATAAACCTGAAGGTAGGGGTGTAAAAGAGTATGTGCTGAATCTTCCCATCCGTGTGAAACAGCGCCTGTGGGAACAGATGGACAGACGGCTGGAGTACTCGCCAATAGCATACGACTATATGAATCATGGTTGCGCCGTTTCTGTGCTCAGCTGGCTGGAAGAAGCGATAGGAAAAGATACCCTTGTGTATGCCCCATGGCCTGAGAAGTACAGTCGTTCCCGTAAGGAAATGGCTTGGGCAGGTTTAGTGAATGAATGGGATATTTTCTTTGCAAGTACTTTCATAGGTGGCGAAGCTAATGATTTGAACGTAGCGAACACTCGCAAGGTTATGATTCCATCCGATTTGTTAGAAGTGTTACAGGGAGCCCATGCTTTCGGTGTTCCGCTATTGAAAGACGATTGTAACGAACTGCAGCGGACAACCAAGCTCGTAGAACCAGCTAAGGTAACGCCCTTTTTGTTGTCGCTGGTCATACTGGTATTGTCAATCGCCAATTTCTTTTTGCATAAGGTATATTTCAGGGCAATTGTCCTCATACCATGTTTTCTTCTTGGTCTTTTTGTACTATATTTGGTACTAATCTCCAATTTGACATGTACACAATGGAACTGGCTTATTATACCATTCTGCCCCCTGCCATTTCTATTTTGGAAGTGGAGAAAATGGTGGACGTTGCCATTTGCCGCAGTATGTATTGTATGGGTATTAGCCATGTTGGTTTATCCTCATCAGATTGTGGATAATGCTCATTTGGTGCTTGCCACAGCAATGGCAGTATGTAATGTTGAAATCAAATTAAAAAGCGGAACCAATATATCTTAAATTTGTTGATTATGAGTAGAATGATTCATTTAAGGTTTTTAGGTTTGTTCGTGGTGATGCTCACCATGTTCAGTATGTCGGCATTGGCCGGTAACAATACGTATTACTCCAAGGCAACAGCAAATGCCGTAGGTAATGGTAAGGTTTATGTAAGTAAAACTCAGGCTACTCCATCAACGTATAATACTACATCATCAGCAACTAATTCTGAAGAAGCAAAAAGTGAACCTAAGCATAAATACTATCTATATGCACAGGCCAATAGCGGGTATGAATTTGTCGGTTGGTTTAATGATCAGAATTGTACTGGCACCGCTTTATCAACAAGTATACCGTATATTGTTGAAATAACAGCATCATCAACAACTGAGAACTCCCCTACTTCTGCAACTTACTACGCCCTTTTCAAACCTGTCTTCAAGTTCTCTGCCACCGCCAATACAATTAATGGAAGCTATGGTACGACGACGGCCACTGTGACATCAAAGATTCTTGGTGATGTGGGCAATACATCAAAGTCTACTACAGCCACCTTTACGGCCACACCAAATGCTAATTGTACATTCGAAGGATGGTTCAGCATAGTAGGTACAGACACCACTCTGGTGTCGACCTCGGCTAAATATACGCCTACGATAAACAATACATCCGTTGGCACCGAAGCGAGCCTTACCTTGTATGCCTGGTTCAAGGCTAATCAGACATTGACGTGGACGCAGGATCCATACAACCCGAATGTGGTAGCGGGTATTACGCATACAGGCCTGGCAGCGGCTACTGCAAAATCTGCTGTCTCGGGATCCGCAACTGGGTTGGCAGTGACCTATACGAGCAACAGCCCCAGTGTGGCAACGGTGAATAGCAGCGGTGATGTTACGGGCGTGAAAGCATCAGTTGATGCCATCACGATTACGGCGCGTCAGGCAGGTAACAACGAATATAATGCTGTGGAGGCTACGCGCCAGTTCACGGTCATCAATAAGTTCCAGCCCACGTTTGATACTTCTGGTTTCCAAAGCAGTAGTGTTAATGATTACACATCCTATGTAGATGATACCCCCACCATCACGGTGGCGAATACCACTTCCGGTTTTACATACGTTTCTTCGGATCCTACTGTTGTGAGCATATCGAAGTCGGGCAATGTTATCACGCTGACGGCTCTGAAGGTCGGCTCGTCCACCGTGACGCTCAACGACCCGGGTAATACCACCCACTATTCTGCCTCTGCAACCTACAATATCACCGTGGCTAAGGTTCCCAACGGCCTTGCCGCAAGTCTTGCTTCGCTGACGGCGAACCCTGACGGCACGATTGCCGTCACCTTCACTGGTAAGAACAACACCGGTACAGCTATTGTGGGCACCATCACGAATCAGGTATTATCATCAAGTGTCAACAACGGCAGCGATGTTATCACCTATGCTGATGGCGTTATCACTGCCAAGAATGCTGGTGCTGCCAAGATAACCTTCACCCAAGCAGCCACCGATAAGTACGCTGCTTGGACCAGCTCCACCTACGACATCACGGTGACGAAACTCAGCAACCCGATATCGATTACACTTGCTGGAGGTAGTGCCACGAATATCAAGTTGAAGTACGGTGCTACAGCTTCTCTCTCCTATACCTATGCCAATACCACAGGCGCAGCCCCAACGGTAACCCGCACCAGCGGTTCGTTTACCACCTATTCGTCTGGCACCATTACAGCCGGTAGTACCCAAGGAACCGATATCTATGAGATTCGTCAGGCTGAAACCTATAAATACGAAGCTGGCTTAGCTTCATTCACCATACGAGTGAATAACTCCGACGAGAAGGAGGGCTATGTTCTGTACGAGGAAGCCGAAGAAAGCCATACGCCTACTAGTACACAAGGAACATACTTTAGTGAACATACATTAAATGGTCCAGGTGAGATCTTATCATTTAAGGCTCATAGGTCAGTGGCGGGAGTAACAAAACTTGAAGTTCAGTGTTATGTTAATGGGAGTTGGCAGACGGGAGACAATGCGGCCATGTATACAGAAAGTTTATCTACAAGTTATGGAGGTGACATAACGTGCGATATACCTGAGAGTGCGACAAAGATACGCTTTTTCCTGAGGGTGGGTAGCACACTGAAGCACTGTATCAAGGATGTTAAGGTAACTCGCAAGACCTACGTCCGTGCTTCATCCGACAGAACGGCCTTTGGCACGGTATACACCGACGTGACTCCCAAACCCACCGCTACGATTACGGTGAACTACAGCTCTACAAATGGTGGAAATATCAGTATAAATTCCAATAATTCACATTTCGTACCGAGTATTACTTCTATTAGTGTACAAAGCGAAAAAACGGCTACGAGCAGTCAAGGAACAACTTATATTTGTGGTGTAGACGGCACGAAGACCTTTACAGTGACTTATACTCCAGACCCTGACCATTTAGGTCCTGAGTCAGCCACCATCACAATTGGCGATTTGTTCTACTCACAGACAATTACCTTGACAGCCACGGCAGCTAAGCGCGCTAACACGCTGGCTATAATAGAAGACCAGAGTGTAAAGGTTGATGATGTCATCGCAAATGTTTATTCTTCTAAAAACAGCGATGCTACAATCACTCCAACCATAGAAAACATAACAGGTGAGAATGTGATTACATACAATCTCTCTACCAACAAGATTACGGCAGTGGGTGCAGGTACGGCAAGACTTACCCTTACGCAGCCGGCTACTGATTATTACTATGGTGCTACGAAAAGCGTAGTGTTAACGGTGAATAAGTACGATCAGACACTGACATGGGACTATGACCTCGATGAGGCTGCCCGAACGCTGGAAGTGGGTGTTAGTCCAGTGCTGACGACAAACACCGCAACCGGCTCGCCAACAGGACTTGCCGTTACTTATTCTTCCAGCAACCCGACGGCCTTGGAGGTCGATGTAGAGACAGGTGCCCTGACGGCAAAGGGTGGTGGCGCCAACATCATAATCACGGCTACACAGGCTGGCAACTACAAGTATAACGCTGCCAGCATTACGCGCTCCTTCAACGTCATCAAGCGAGACTACGTCACCGTTTACACTTCGCTCACGGACGGTACTAACTTGTTCCCACTCGGAGGGGACAATATCACGATCCGCCCCGATGCCCTCATTACAGAGAGCGCTCTGACCATTGCCGACGAAACCATCGTTTCGGCCAGCTTCAGCAGCAATACTTTCACGCTGACAGCTCTCAAAGAAGGCACAACGACCGTCCGACTGGTGCGCGAACAAACCGATGACTTCTACGCATTGGATGTGACATACACCATCCAGGTTGTAAAGCCTGTACTTGTCCTCAATCCTACAGAAACTCCCGTTATCGAATTTTCGGAGTACGGCACCGTCACCCTCTCCCGCACCCTACCCGCCGGCTACTCGTCCCTCGCCCTACCCTTTTCCACCACCGTTGCGGCGCTGACTGGACGTGCAGCCAATGCGGATGACTGGGTGGCGCAGTTGGAGACGGTGACGTATAGTCAGGCTGATGGATATACGTTACATTTCAACAAGGTGACGGACGGCGACATCACGGCTAATCAGCCTTACATCCTGCACCTCGGTGCCACTGTGACGAATCCGACTTGGACGAATGTGGAAGTCGAGGAGGCAGAGGAGACAACGGTGGAGGCGAAAGCGGGCTACGGCAATAACGTTGGTGCCGCAGGAATCTTCTCAGACTGGTCGATGACCTCAAACTTCAACCCTGAAATGAGCATGAGCGGCAGGTATGGCGTGGTGAACGGAGCCGGCGCCCTGAAGAAGGGCGGCAGCACGGCAACGCTGAAAGCGTTCTCCGCCTATATCGAAGGGCCTGCCAGCAGCGCGGGCGTGAAGGTGCAGTCGGCATTCACGGATGAATGGGGTGTGACGACGTATATCAAGGGCTTGCCTGATGAGGGAGCAGAGAGCGAAGCCTGTGGCGATGAGCTCTATGACCTCAGCGGACGACGCATCGACTCGCGCCAGCAGCCCACGCGCGGCATCTATGTGCGCGGCGGGCGCCGGGTCGTGGTGAAATAAGAGGCTCTGGTGAGACAAAGATCAGAAAGTAGCCTCAATAGCAAAGTTCTTGCAAAAAGTTGACGCAAAAACACTCCGAACACTCCGATACACTCCGAATTATCACCTCAAAATGTCATCATCAGATGGCAAACTGATCATAAGATTCGGAGTGTATCGGAGTGTTCGGAGTGTTTTTGCGTCAACTTTTTGCAAATCACAAGACCCAATAATACACCGCAGTAGTCGAATGCCTACGTTCCTGTAGGCGTATTCATGAGTTCCACCTATGGAATTCGCGAGTTCCAGTAGTGGAATTCACGAGTTCCAGCAGTGGAATTCACGAGTTCCAGTAGTGGAACTCGCGTGTCTCACGGGTGAGACAGCATGAGACAACAGGCCGTAAGGACAGAGACAGATAGGCGTCGGCGGCGACAGATATAGGCGTCGGCGACTACACGTATATACGTCGGCGGCTCCACGTATATACATAAATGGCTTTAGGTATATACGTAGGCCGCCTGACGTAAGGTTCCAAACGACTGACTTGAGTTTAAAGACTGAGGACCTCGAGGGCTGTGATGAGTTCGCGCTTGAGGGGCTTGTCGGACTTGACCGCACTGGAGAAGGGCACGTAGACGACTTCGTCGTTCTTGATACCTACCATCACGTTGCGCTGACCGTCGAGCAGGGCGTTGATGGCTCCTACTCCGAGGCGGGAGGCAAGGATACGGTCCTGGGCAGAGGGAGAACCGCCACGCTGGAGATGTCCAAGGATGGAGACGCGGACATCGAACTGGGGATACTCGTTGCGCACACGTTCTGCGTAGTACATAGCGCCGCACTTGGGGCTCTCGCTGACGATGACGATGGAGCTGGACTTCGATTTGCGTATTCCCCGCCCGATGAATTGTGCGAGCTGGTCGACCTCGGTCTGCTCTTCTGGGATGATTGCGGCCTCGGCGCCTGCTGCAATGGCTGAATTCTGGGCAAGGAAACCGGCATCACGCCCCATCACCTCCACGAAGAAAATACGCTCGTGGGAGTTGGCAGTATCACGAATCTTATCGACACACCCCATGATGGTGTTCAGCGAGGTGTCGTAGCCGATGGTGAGGTCTGTTCCATTGAGGTCGTTGTCGATGGTGCCAGGCAGACCAATACAGGGAACGTCGTATTCGGCAGCGAAAAGGCGGGCGCCGGTGAGCGACCCATTGCCTCCGATGATGACGAGGGCATCGATTTCAGCTTCTACCATGCTGTCGTAGGCGCGCTTGCGTCCTTCCTCGGTCATGAAGTCCTTGGAGCGGGCGGTCTTGAGGATGGTGCCTCCGCGGCCGATGATACCCGAAACGCTCTCGGTCGTGAACTCCTTGATTTCCTTATGGATGAGGCCTTCGTAGCCTCGATAGATACCTTTGACTTTGAAGCCATTGGCAATGCCTGCACGTGTCACGGCGCGGATGGCTGCATTCATTCCGGGCGAGTCGCCGCCGGAAGTGAGAATACCGATACATTTAATCTGTCTCATAGTGATAGAGTTTGATTTATTGAATAACTTCTAATTTTCCATTGATGATGTAAACGCCGCGCTGACGAACCGTAGAGACCTTGCGTCCGCTGAGGTCGTAGATGGTGGTGGGGCTGTCGGCAGCGGTTTTGGCAATGCCATCAGGCAGCTGCACTTCCTCATCGGTCGGTATAAGCTCCCAGATGCAGGCATCCCACTTGCTGGTCTTGAGGACGATATTGTCGTAGGAAGAGGGGCGGGTGTACCAGCTGTTGGAGCCAGGAACATCGAGGATTCCCACGCCTGTGTAACCACCTTCTGTCTTCACCTCCTTCAATGTCCATGAATAGTTTTGGCCGAGGAAAACTGTCTGCCCAGAGCCATTCTTTTCCACGAAAGCGGGGGAAGCTGTCTCCTTATTATAGATACGTACGGTGCCATCGGAGTTCTTGACGATGAACCACTTATAAGAATCGTCATCAGCAAGTTCCTTGGGAACAACCTGACTGCTGGCTGCATCAGCTGCGGCATAATAGGAGGAGAATGAGATATTGCGGATGAGGTAGTAGACAGAGGGGTCGACGAGGTCTGCGACCGTCAGGGTGGGCATCGCGAGGTACTGCTCATAGAGTGCATAGAAGCGGAAGTATTCTTCCTGGCTGACTCTGCCCTGAACCAGGAGTTCGCTGGCGGGAGCGATGAGGTCTGCACACAGGAACTGAAGCGCTTCGGGGGTAGGCTGCCCCACCTCATTTCTGGCTTCGCCGACAATCTGTTGTGCCCGGGCTACGAGATGTTTGAGCCACGAAGCGAAATCGCAGACGGCTACGATGCGCCAAGTACCTGGATAACAGAGCGTAGAGTCTGTACCGGAGACCAAAGAAATGTCGCTGCCTGAGAGCTTGGCATAGAGGTTATAGCGACCGCTCTTGATGTTCACGACGCCTGGGATATAAGAGATGCCGGTCGCGGGCTTGGTGGCCTGACGTATGACGATGTCGCTGCCGGTGGGCTTGTTGACCTTGATGGCGCTATTTGCACTCTTTGGGAACGTGAGGGCATTGCCCGTTGCTTTGCTAACCATCTGGTAACTACCGCCTTCCTGGGGAACGAACTGCCACAGTTCCTCGGGCAAGACCTGCGGAGTGTAGTGCAGCGCGAGCGAGGTTCCCTGGGGATAGAGGGTGGAACCGTCGAAGCGATTGCGGAAGAAGGTGGAAGCGCTGACCACCTGATAGAACTGCCCAGCCTGTGGCAGTACGATGGGCGATGTCTTATAAGCAGCTAACTGATCTTGAAGTGTCTGAAGAAGTGACGGATTCTCGGGAGCTGCGAGACAAGCTTCGTAGGCTTGCTGCAAAGCGGTGAACGCGGCAACCTGCGGGTAGCCTACTTCGCCTGGAAGACTCTGTTCGAGGATGCCTGCCGCCTCAGCCAAAGCAGCCTCGACGGGCAACTGTTGCACAGGTTCAAAGAAGTGAGGGGCATAGAAGATATCCTTCGCCTGAAGGACAGACGCCTGGCGCTGCAGGCGGCTGTAGAAACTGATGAAATCCTTCTTGGAGTTGGTCAGCCATGCTATCTCGCTGACAGCCAGCAGACGTGGATAGTACTGATATTCAGCTTCCTTGTTGGAGGTGCAGCTCTCAGTCCATAGGTTGCCTTGTGTGCCGAGAACGTACTGGGTGAGTCCGCTGAGGTTATCGAGGGGATTGAAGTTATAGATTTTCTCAACCGTATTGATATTACCGGCTCCATCTCCGTAGCCTCCCATATAAGGAGAGTTGACTTCGAGTTGATCGGGCGACACCTGAAGGAGGTCGAGGTAGAGGGGCCGCGTGGGCACAAGGATGCTGTTGTAGCCTCGTTGCGCAGCCTGCTTGGCGTAGTCTGCTCCGTGCCAAGCCATGAAGACAGGCCGGACGGTGTAGTCCTTGTTCCAATGGTCCAGCAGTTCGTCCCACACAACCACGGTCTTGCCGTACTTATCGCGAAGGAAGCTACCGAGCGTCTCTACGAGCCAGGGCTGGAGATCGTTGACACTGCTGAGCCCCTCTTCCTGAATACGGCGGGCGCAGTCGTCGTTACTCTGCCAGGCAGTAGTGGGACATTCGTCGCCGCCAATATGTATGTACTCAAAGGGGAAGACCTCAGCCACGTGGCCAAGGATGCACTTGAGGAAATCAATGGTCTCGTCGCGCCCGATGTTAAGAATGTCGCGGCTGACGCCTCCCTCGCACATCACCTCAATCCTCTTATACGGTTCGCAACCGAACTCCGGATAGGCGACGAGGGCTGCTGTCATGTGGCCTGGCATATCTATTTCAGGGATAATCTGGATATTGCGTTCGGCTGCGTAAGCCACCACCTCCCGCAGATCGTCGAGGGTGTAGAAACAGCCGTGACCGTATTCCGTGTCGTCGAAGAATCTGTTGCCTCCGCTGGGGTCATAGACCGTCAGCGATGAACTGCGGACGGCACCGACGGTGGTCAGACGCGGATATTCGGGAATCTCCACACGCCAGCCCTGGTCGTCGGTGAGGTGCCAGTGGAAGCGGTTGAGCTTGTAGACCGAAGCCATGTCAAGGAGTTTCTTCACTTCCTCCTTATCGAAGAAGTGGCGGCTGATGTCGAGGTGGTAGCCGCGATGATGCAAGACGGGAGCATCCTCAATGACCAGTTGCGGCACCGTCCAGGCAGCGTCGGGCTTGGTATCGCGGCCGTAGATGGCAGCGGGCATCAACTGTCGAAGGGTCTGAAGGCCATTGAAGAAACCGCCGTAGTCAGATGCCTTGAGCATGATGCCCTCGGCAGTTATCGTGAGACGATAAGCTTCCTCACCAAGCGTCTCGTCGACAATCAGGGCACACCCCTCCCACTCTGCTGTTTCATCGGTCTTGATATTCACGTCGATGGCTGCGGTGCGATAGAGGTCTTCCTTCAGACGGTTGGCGAGAAGCAGTAGCGGTGAAGAAATCTCCCGCGGGAAGCCCGAAGGAACTGCAACATTTGCAGAAGGTACCTCGATGCCTTTGAGCTGATGGAGGTCATAAACGCCCTCGCCCATCTGCACAGAGTTGGGATAAGGAATGACGCTCACGTCGCCGCCAGAGAGATTGACCTCATCCTCCTTCAGGAAGACCATGGGAGCATTGGAATCGTTGGAATCGTAGAGCTTGATATCGTTGCGCAGGCCCATACCTCCCCAGACGTTAAAAGCCTGGTTGGTATTGGAGAAGGGAGTGATGATGTAGTTGGAACCACGCGGCTGGATCTTGAACTTCTGCATGGAAGCTGGATTGAGCGCGGCACGCACTTCTGCACCCTGAGCGGTGCCGGAGAGGAAGAGACTCTGGCCCTGTTTGTTCGTGAAGGTATAGCCTTCGGCAGCCGTGCCTTGCACTTTCCAAAGCTGGGTGTTGCGCCCTGCCGGGATGGAGGCCTTGCAAACTGTGCCTTCGGCCTCTGAAGTCACCACAAAGGTACCTTGGGTGAATTTCAGATAATACCAGTATTCCTCTGTATCTGTGCTCACTTGCGGGAATCCCGCAGCCCGCAGCGCCATACAGCCTGCGAACAGAAGGCAGAAAAGAAATAGTTTCTTCATGACAGTTAATGGCCTTAATCAGGATTTCAGGTGCAAAGTTAGCTATTTTTTCTCTTCCACGTACTAAGATTACCCTATTATTTTGCGCGAAGGTACTTATTTCCCGCTATTTCGCAGAAAATGGGAAAGCGGGGCGACCACGAAAGGCCGTCCCGCTCAGGATTATCTCAACTGCAACATGCTGCAGCAAAAGAGGGTACGTTTACTTGACAGCTACGCGCTTACCGTTGATGACATAGATGCCACCACGCTGCACCTTGCTGACCTTGCGGCCACTGAGGTCGAAGATCTCAGCGTTACCTTCAGCTGACAGGGCATTGATGCCAACAGGTATCGTGAAGGTTGCGGAAATGGTCACGTCTGCGGCAGGCATCACGAAGGTGTTGTCTGTAACTGTGACGGACTCTTCACCAGCCATAACGGTCACCGTATCGAGGATGTAGCCCTCAGCAGGAGTAATCGTCAGGGTCACGGTCTCGCCTTCCTTGGCTTTAGCCTTGTCTGCCTCGACCGTTCCGTTCTCGATTGTTGCAATGGTGATTGCATACTCGGGATTGAAGATTGCATCGAGGATAGCAAGAGGCGCAGTTGCATCGAAGTCAGCAGCTTCGATCAGGTAGTACTGATTACCTGCATCTACAGTCATCCACGTATTGATGACATAGCCATAAGGATCGTTACCATTCGTGTTGAGACCACAGTTTGTACCGTCAATGGTGAAGTAAGCGAAGAAGTAAGGATCTGTCTGAGCCTCCATGATGATAGCATCCTCCACGCCATTCACAGGCTCGTCTGCCAAAGCACCGCTATTGGTCACGAACTTATTGTCATCCACACTATAGAGATAATAGTGGTCTTCGTAGTTGATGACAGCGAAGTTGGCGGCCTCAGCCTGAGTCAGACTGCTGTGAGCAGTAGAAGCCAGATAGTCGTCCTTCGTAAAGAAGGCACCGCGGTCGCAACGGATGGTGTAGGCTTTGGCGTTGCTCAGGTCTGCCAGTGAATGTACGACTCCAGCCTTGAAGGTACGGACCACGGTAATGGTGCAGTCTTCTTCACCGATGGTTCCCTGGACATCGTAGTCGTAAGCGAAGCTGGAAGTCAGGTCGGAAGGAACACTGACAGCGCTGTAGGACACCTGCTTCTTGGTCACAGATTTAACCTCCGTAGTGCCATCAGACTCTACGAGAGCATAGGTGACATTGATGGGAACGACGGATTCCAGCATCCAATTATAAGTGAGCTCATAGGTGTACTGTGGAGTCGGAGCTTCTTCAACGACATAAGTCCAGTAAGTTCTGCCTGCGTCGCCCCAGCTGGAAGTTGCATCAGCCGTATTACAGGAACGGATAGCATACATACCTTCTTCGTTCAGGAAGAGCACCTGAGCTTCCCAGTCGTTGCGGTTGTTGGTGGTGGTAGCGAATACTTTGGTCGTCAGGTCAGCGACATTATCCTTGAGCGGAGGATTGGTGAAGCGCTTTGAGCCGCTGTCAATCCTGTAGCCATATTCCTTGTAGCTGCCGCCCGTCACCTTTGTGATGGTGAAGATGCCACCATCATCAGCGACATTTGTCAGCAAACCGTCAGCAGTCACATAGTACTTCTTGCCCTCTACGGCAGTGAAGATACGGTAGTTGCCACCATCTTCGACCGCTGCGAGTGCCTTCTCGTAAGCCTGCTGCACAGGATCCACGGGAACCACGTCGGGCTGAGCTTTCTCTGCATCTGCGTCGCCAAGACGATAGAGCTGCCAGGCACCGATGGGGCAGTAGTCACTGGGAAGTCCTTCGTTCTTCGACAGACCGATAGTCACGCTACCGTCCTCAAAGACGTTGAAGAGCACCTCGTTGGTGTACTCGCCAGCAATATACCACGCACGGGATTCAGCAGCGCTGTTGGGCACGAACTTGCCGTTGTCCAGCATCGTGGTGCCTTCGCCATAAGCCACGTCGGTAGCACCCTCGGAGAGGTTCATGACCTTGTGGGAATAAGTGTCGTCGGCAACAGCAGCATACATGGTCAGCTCCTTCTCAAGCTCTGTGCCAGCAGCAATCTTAGCTTTCTCGTCGTCTAAGCTACCAGCACGGTAGAAAGCGTTGACGGTGAGCTTGTAGAGACCTGCGGGAACATTCTCAATGGTCTGCGAGACCTCGAAGGCAGCATTACCACTGTAGGTGATCAGGTTCATGGGAGCCTCATACTCACGGGCCTTGAAGCCATTCTCGCTGTAGGTCCAGCCTTCATAACCATTCTCCAGATATGCGGGGTTCTTGATGAGGTCGGTCACATCCACGGGCTCAACCTTGACGTATGCTGCAATCGTCCATAGGGACTTGTCGCTCACGCCCTTGTCGGCATAGCAAGCAGAACCTGCTGCCGTGTTATCAACACCGATGTGCTGAGCCGTATTGCCGGCCTTAGCAATATGGTAGTATCCGTCCTGAAGGGTGACAATCCAAGCATAAGGCTCGGTAGCAACACCCATCGTCCATGCATTATCACCCGTATTAGCCACATAGTAAGTTCCATCGGTGATGGCATAACCACCTTCGACAGCAACAAACTTCAGAGGTGCGGGGTCTGCGGACAGCTTTGTCCCCTCATTGAGAGACATATACATGCCACCGTCCTTCAGCTGGAGGGTGTATTCCTGCTCGGCTTCAGGAGCATTCACGGCAGCAGCATAAGTAGCCACAGCATCCTGCAGGGCAGCAATGGCATCCCTCAACTGTTGCTCGGTGGCCTCAGCATTCTCAGACACTTCCTTTTGGGTTGAGACAACACCAGCAAAAGTGTCGTAGGCGTCCTCAGGCTTCTGGAACAGCTGGTCACCCACGTTGGCCTTTGCCTCGACTGTTGCTGTGGCATCTATTAGCGCATCGGCAAGTTCCTTGTGAAGTGCAACGGTCGGAGCAATTGTATTTATGGCCACACCATCAATGAAGAGGTGGGGAGCTGCGCCGGAACCAGAACCGTTCTGAATACCCAGAGAGAGCTGACCGAAGGTCTTCTTCTCTAAGGTGAAGGCGATAACCTCGGTTGTCCATTCACCAACAGGATACTTTGTTGTCTTGGCCAGGTATTCTGTGCCATCCTCAGCGATGAAGCCAATGAGGTTTTTCGTCAGCGCATTGGTACCAGCAGTGTTCATAACGACGACCTCAAGTTCATAACTACCCTCTTCGAGGACAATGTCTTGCGTGTACTGGATAATAGCGTTATTACCGCCCCAGACAGATACCAGGCCCAGAGCCTTCGTGCCGGAAGAACCCTCGGGAGCTGCTGTAGGAGCCTTATATTCAGCACCACCCAGCCAAGCATCAGAACCATATTCAAAGACACCACCGGCCTTCTGGTCAAGTACGCCACGGTCAGAACCTTCATAGATATTGTCCGTCACATTAAGCACATTCCAGCCATCAACGGGCTGTGCGCCGAAATGCACCGTACCATTCTTGGACATATCCTTAGCGTATGTACAGATACCGTCGGTGATGGGCTCTGTGGCCTCGAAGTCGAGGTTGGCTGTCTCATACTTCAGTTCCACAATATCCTCAGCAGCGGTGGGGTAAACCTGAACTGTGGAGTTGTAGACTGTAACCAGACCGGACACAGCATAAGCAGAACTTGCAGAGATGGAGAGATTTACTTTGAAATTATTGCGGAGCACAAAGCTTGAACCTGCGGCTGTGAAGTTGTAGTTGTTCTTGGCATCTCCCTCGGCATCTGACTCGAAGACCGCATTCTTGAGAACCACATACTGACTGATATACTTCATAGGATTGGCTGCGAGGTCAGCGGCACTGACAGCCGTAGGAACGACCTCGTTCTCGCTGGAAACGACTTCTACATTATAAGTGGGGTTTGCCACTTCCGGCAGGCCATTATAAGAATAGAGCTGACCATCGATATTTCCCGAAATCTTGTCACCTGCCTTAAGGGTCGTGGTGCCATAAATCAGCATGGCACCTGTAGCGTCCTGAACGTAAGCATTCTGACCGCTGACAAAGGTCACAAGGGCCTCGGTGAAAGTCAGACGAACGGCTACCTTATCCTTTGTAGCCGCCTCGTTTGCTGCTGCAAAGGTCGTATAAGTCGTAGCGAAAGTCAGCGTAGCGGTAACGTTACCACTGACATCTTCACCCTTCTTGGCATAAGCCGTGATGGTTGTTGTCTCGCTGACTGTGAAGGGTTCTGTGTATTCTGCTGCCTCACCGTCATTCAGAGAATAGTAGATAGTGGCACCTTCCTCTGCGGTGATTGTCACCGTCTGCTCTGAATAATACGTACCAGTAGCTGGGGTAATCTCAGGTTTTGCTACAGCAGGAGCAACGGTAGGATTACCATAAAGGGTAACACCCTCTATTACGGTCGTTCCATTCTTAGAGGCCGAACTACTTACGATAGTCAACTTGTAGGAATAACCAGCGACAGCTCCCTCAATGGGAATCTCTACATTACCTGTAGCAAAGTTTTCCGTCACATCAATCGTTTTCACTTCTGTTGCGCCATTCAAGACTGTTAAAGAAACAGCTGTTACGTTAGACGTCTGTTGGACGGCAACAACAACTTTTGTGATTACGGCATTATCAACAGTCGGAGACGTGATGGAAGCTGTGTGTTCATTGTTTTTGCGTCCACACTTGATATACGTCCAATCATTCTGCCACTTGTTACTATTGAAGCCGTCAATAGCCCATGTATTTCCATCTACCGTAGCGTTCCAAGTAGCTGTATAGCTGCCTATATTTTCACCTCCAGTTGCAGGAAATGTAAGCGCCATGATTACCTCTTCGGAATGCGCTAAGGAAAAGAATGAGAAAAGAGCTAAAAGAGAAAGTAGAAACTTTTTCATTGAATTTGTTTTCTTTTTATTTTCTTTATGAGTTCGGTTCCGAGCTTCGGCTTGTCAAGCTCAGAATAAGGGTTTAAGAATGATGGATGTTGCAGCCGCAAGCCGATGGATTGCCTCCCAGTCTTGGTGGTAAGGCCGACTGCAATAAGGTTTAGTTGTAGCTGTTTCTTGTTTAAGCTGTTACGTGGTTTTGGAATTAAATAATATATGTAAGAATCTGGTTTGAATCAAGTCCAAAAGGAGCCTTTTATGGCTTTCTTCGGCGCAAAGATACAAAATATATCAGATTCACGCTACATTTTTCTCGACTTTTTGCTATTAAGACAAAAAAAAGTGCCACACGCAAGGATGTGGCACTATGAATGGATTGGACTGGGAAACTACCTCCCACCACGTCCACCACCCCGAGAGGTACCGGAACCACGGGTGGAACCGCCGGAAGTGGTCGTAGAAGAGCGGGTGGAAGAACCGCTACCCGTCCCTATCGTACTCGAAGACTGAGGGTTCCCGCTGGAAGCACGGCCGCGAACGCTACCGCTCTGATTACCTCCGGGATTGCTTCCGCGAGAAGGCTCATTGGGAGTGTAACTCGGCTGGGTCTTGCCACCAGAACGTCCGGAACCATAGCCCTGAGGAGCCGAGCTGCCGTAGTGGCGAGGACCAACATTGGTTTCGGGACGGTGGAAATCACGACCCTGATAGTAGCTGGTATGACCGGAATTATGACCTCCGCGATAACTTCCATAGATGGAGGGACGCTCGTAGTAGAAGAATTTGTGGTCTACATAACGTGTACGCAGGGAGAGAGAGAAGTTGTGGCGGCTCACCCATAACATGGGACGATAGAAGTCTACAATCTGAGTGTAACGATCCCACTGCCAGGGGCTGAGGACGTAGCGGAGGTCGGCATTGCGACGCATCCAGAATACGCCATCGAGATCAGAACGGTTGTTGAGACCGAGCATATAGTCGAGGTTAATTTCATAGACAGCCTCGTACTGCGAGAGGCTGAGGTTGAGCTCATAGGCCATCTTATCAGAAAGGAAGAGGGCTTCCTTGCGAGCCTTGGAGAAGCTCATGGCTGCGGCCGAGGCAACGATCGTCACCATCAAGACCAGGGACATCATTAAGCGTTTCATATTACTTCAGGTTTTTAAGGATTATTCTTCTTGTTTTCTTTAGAACTTTTAGCCCTTGTTTTAGGGTCTTTTGGGTGTCTTTTCTTTGTTTTCTGCTGCAAAGGAACACATTTTTTGCGACATGACAAAAGAAAAAGCCCGAAAACAGCAGGGGAAATCCCCTAAAGGACAATAGAGGATGTCCCCAATGGAACATCCTCTATCGAAAGTGTATGAACAGAGCGGACCTTTATTATTATAATAAGGTACGCGCGAGGGAGACTTACTCGTCACCCTGTTCCATCTTAGCCTTCAATGCAGCCAGAGCGTCGATGTCGCCAAGAGTAGTGCTGGCGGCCTGGTTCTGGATCACGGGCTGTTCCTCGCGAGCCTTAGCGGGACGCTTGGTAGCAGCACGCTCTGCCTTGCGAGCTTCGCGAGCCTCGCGACGAGCCTCGTCTTCATAGATGCGGCTGTGGCTAAGGATGATGCGCTTGCTGTCCTTGTTGAATTCAATAACCTTGAAGGGGAGCTTCTCGCCAAGCTGTGCCTGGCTGCCGTCTTCCTTCACGAGGTGCTTGGGAGTAGCAAAGCCTTCAACGCCGTACTCAAGCTGAATCACGGCACCGCGGTCGAGCAGTTCGGTGATGGTTCCTTCATGGACGCTATCAACAGTGAATACTGTCTCGAAGACGTCCCAAGGATTCTCTTCCAACTGCTTGTGACCCAAGCTGAGGCGACGGTTCTCCTTATCGATTTCGAGGACAACGACTTCGATGTCTTCGCCAATCTTGGTGAACTCGCTGGGGTGCTTGACCTTCTTCGTCCAGCTGAGGTCGCTGATGTGGATGAGACCATCAACACCTTCTTCAATCTCCACGAAGACACCGAAGTTGGTGAAGTTACGCACGCGGGCAGTGTGCTTGCTGCCAACGGGATAACGCTGTTCGATGTTCTCCCAGGGATCTTCCTTCAGCTGCTTGATGCCGAGAGACATCTTGCGCTCCTCGCGGTCGAGGGTCAGGATGACAGCTTCGACTTCGTCGCCAACCTTCATGAAATCCTGAGCACTGCGCAGGTGCTGGCTCCAAGACATTTCGCTGACGTGGATGAGACCTTCGACGCCGGGAGCAATCTCGATGAATGCGCCATAGTCGGCCATGACGACGACCTTGCCCTTGACGTGGTCGCCCACCTTGAGGTTGGGATCGAGAGCGTCCCAGGGATGGGGAGTGAGCTGCTTGAGGCCGAGGGCGATGCGCTTCTTCTCCTCATCGAAGTCGAGGATGACGACGTTGAGCTTCTGGTCGAGCTCCACGACCTCGTGAGGATCGCTGACGCGGCCCCAGCTGAGGTCTGTGATGTGTACGAGACCGTCGACACCACCCAAGTCGATGAATACACCATAGGAAGTGATGTTCTTGACGGTACCCTCCAGCACCTGACCCTTCTCCAGCTTGGAGATGATCTCGCGCTTCTGGGCTTCGAGCTCGGCTTCGATGAGGGCCTTGTGGCTGACAACAACGTTGCGATACTCCTGATTGATCTTCACGACCTTGAACTCCATCGTCTTGCCAACGAATACGTCGTAGTCGCGAATGGGCTTCACGTCAATCTGGCTACCGGGCAGGAATGCCTCGATACCAAAGACATCTACAATCATACCGCCCTTTGTGCGGCACTTGACAAAGCCCTTGATGATTTCCTCGTTCTCCAGGGCGGCATTGACGCGCTCCCAGCTCTTAGTAGCACGAGCCTTCTTGTGGGAGAGGATGAGCTGACCTTTCTTGTCTTCCTGATTTTCGATGTAAACCTCAACTTTGTCGCCGACGGCGAGGTCGGGGTTGTAGCGGAATTCGCTAACGGGGATAATGCCGTCGCTCTTGTAGCCGATGTTGACTACGACTTCACGCTTGTTAATGCTGATGACGGTGCCTTCCACGACATCGTGGTCATTGACACCCGTGAGGCTCTTCTCATAAGCCTCTTCCTGTTGTGCCAGACTCTGTTCAGTCTGTGCGGAGCCTTTCTCGTAACCTTCCCAATCGAAGTCCTCGAGGGGCTGGATGTTTGTTAAGTTAGACATAGAGTTAATTAAAAAATGAGTAATAATTTACTGGTTAGACTTTATGTTGTGTGAAAGTCGGGCGCAAAGGTACAAAAAAAGTTAGAAATCAGAGCTTAAAGTTAAAAGTTTTTTGCCTTTCCCACTCATTTTCTAATACTTTTCTTCATAAATGGCCATAAAATGACAATTGGCCACGGATATTTTCGCAGCCAATTGCTAATAATACCATATTTACGGGGTATCTTCTGAATGTGAAAAAGGAGTTCAATTCTCCTCCTTCTTCTCCGCAGCCTTACGACGACGACGCTTGGGCTTCTCTTCAGCCTTACTCTGAAGCTGTACGCCAGCGAGTTCAGGGTCAATCATGATGCGGCCACAGTACTCACAGACAATAATCTTCTTGCGCATACGGATATCCAGCTGGCGCTGAGGCGGAATCTTGTTGAAGCAGCCACCGCAAGCATCACGCTGTACATAAACGATTCCGAGTCCATTGCGGGAGTTCTTGCGGATGCGCTTGAAAGCCGAGAGCAAACGGGGCTCGATTGTGGCCTCCAGGCTCTTGCTGCGCTCGCGGAGCTTTTCTTCTTCAGCTCGTGTCTCGGAAATAATCTCATCAAGTTCGCTCTTCTTGATATCGAGGTCGGTACGACGCTCAGTAACGTTATCCGAACAGCGACGGATTTCCTCCTGCTTGCGCTCAATGGCTTCATTAGCCTCACGGATCTTTTTCTCGTTCAGCTGATTGTCAAGCTGCAAGTATTCAATTTCCTTGCTGAGGTTCTCGTACTCGCGATTGTTACGAACATTATCGAGCTGTATGGTGTAACGCTCGATATTTGCGAGGTTGTTTTGGATGGTGATGCGGCGACCGCTGAGTTCGCGCTGCATGGCAGCAATCTCCTCCTGAATCTTCTCGATACGAGTAGTGAGACCTTCGATTTCGTCTTCCAGATCCTGCACTTCCAGAGGCAGTTCGCCGCGCAGGGTCTTGATTTTGTCAATTTCAGAGAGCATACTCTGCAGCTGATAGAGGTTTTTCAGCTTGTCCTCAATACTGAGGTCTGAGGGATCTTTTCTTTCTCTTGCCATAATATATAGAATTATTAATGATAGGGCTTAGGGGCCTATAGGATATGAATTGGGTTCGTGCGCACTTCCGTATCATAGAGAGGCAGCTGGGGCGCTGTTCTCTCGATAATCTCACGGAATATCTCGCGGGTGTACTGCTCACTCTCGTAGTGACCGAGGACAGCAATCTGTATTTCCTGCTCATGGCCGAACCATGTGTGATAGTGCATCTCACCGGTAAGAAAGGCATCAGCCTCAGCACTCATGGCGTCAGCAAGCATGAAGTCGCCCGCTCCACCACAGATAACCACGCTCTGAATAGGGCGCTCCAACAACTGGTTGTGCTGCAGTGCCTCAACGCCGAAAGCCTGCTTCACACGCTGCAGGAAAGCAAGGGAATCCTCACCCTCAGGCAAATAGCCCATAACTCCGCTTCCGCATTTCAACTGGCGGGCTCCCACCTGGACCGTTCTCGGATGGAGCAGTTGCACATCGATGAGTCCTAATTTCTCCGCCATGCGGAAGTTCACACCATCCTCTGCGTTGTCCAAATTCGTGTGGGCCGAATAAATACAGAGATCATTCTGTATCGCCAGCCGCAGGGAACGTTGCACGAGGTCGGCATCACACACCTGCTTCAGCCCATGGAAGAGCAGAGGGTGGTGGCTAATGACGAGGTTACAACCGAGGTCAATGGCTTCGCGAAGCACCTCCTCGGTCACGTCTAAACACAATAATGCCCCTGAAGCCTCCGTCTCTGTCAGTCCACATTGCAGGCCAGCATTATCGTAGCTTTCCTGCAAGGGCAGAGGCGCGAATTGCTCAAGGGCAGCGATGATTTCCTTGATTTTCACGTCTTGTGCGCTTGATTTGTGGCTGCAAAGGTACTACAAATAAATGAAAAACGAAAAGAGAAAAGAGAAAAATTTTTATTTTGCCGTGTTTTTTTCTTTTTTTACTTCTTTTTATGGGGTTAGAAACATATCCTCTCGAATATTTTTTGTACTTTTGCGCCGAAAAAGCAACTGATTATGCGTCTATTCACTTACATCCTCCGCGCCCTGTGCGCCATTGCCGTAGGCTTCCTCCTCGTTTACGACCCTTCCTCATCGGCCAACCTGCTCATTCAGATCATCGGCGGACTGTTTGCCTTCTCCGGCCTCACAGCCTTCATAGGCTATTTCTCCAGCCGCATGAACCGCGGTTCCGCCCTGCGACCCGTTTTCCCCTTAGTGGGGGTCGGTTCTCTGGCCTTCGGAACGGTACTCCTCGTCTGGCCCGAGCAGTTTAAGACTTATTTCATGTATGTCGTCGGTGCGCTATTGGTGATTGTTGGTTTGAGCCAAATCTGGACGCTCGTCAGCAATCGCAAGGTGGCTCCGCTGTCATTCTCCCTGTTTCTAATTCCTTTGCTGGTCATTATTGCAGCCGGAGTGATGATCCTGCTCTATCCGAAGGAGTCGGCCGCCCTACCTTTTACGGTTTTCGGCATCGCGTTTCTCCTCTACGGCATCAGTGAACTATTCCTCGGAATCCGCTTCTGGCGGTTCCAGAAACAGTATGACGCCCAGTTTGTCGAGGCCGAGGAAATCAAGGATGCAGAAGTCGTTGAAGTGATAAGCACCACCTCTGACAACATCCCTGAAGTCGAAGCGGAGGAAGTCCAATAATAAATATAATTAAGGTGAGAAGATCATGAAAACAGGATTCGATAACGATAAATACGTTAGCATACAAAGCGAACACATCAAGGAACGCATCGCCACGTTCGGCAACAAGCTTTATTTGGAGTTGGGCGGTAAGCTCTTCGATGATCACCACGCCAGCCGCGTACTCCCTGGCTTTCAGCCCGACAGCAAACTACGAATGCTCAGCCAGTTGCAGGATAGTGCTGAAATCGTCATCGTAGTCAGCGCCGCCGATATCGAGAAAAATAAGGTACGTGCAGACCTGGGCATCACCTACGATGAAGATGTGCTGCGTCTGCGCTCAGAGTTCCTGAAGCGTGGCTTCATGGTCAGTTCTGTTGTCATCACCCACTACAACGGCCAGGCCAGCGCCGTAGCTTTCAGCGAACGCATGCAGCGTCTGGGAATCCGCTATTATTACCACTACCTCATCGAGGGCTATCCCCATAATGTCTCGCTCATCGCTTCGGCTGACGGCTTCGGCAAGAACGACTACGTCGAGACCACACGTCCACTCGTCATCGTCACCGCTCCTGGACCTGGCAGCGGAAAGATGGCCGTATGCCTCAGCCAGCTCTACCACGAGCACCAGCGCGGCATAGAGGCTGGCTATGCCAAGTTCGAGACCTTCCCCGTGTGGAACCTGCCCCTGAAGCATCCTGTCAACATCGCCTACGAGGCCGCAACTGCCGACCTCAACGATGTCAATATGATCGACCCCTTCCATTTGGAAGCTTACAACAAAATCGCCATTAACTACAATCGTGACATCGAGATTTTCCCTGTCCTCGATGCACTATTCGAAGGCATTTACGGTCATAACCCTTACAAGTCCCCGACAGATATGGGAGTCAATATGGTTGGGTTCTGCATCAGCGATGACGAAGTATGCTGCCACGCCTCGATGGACGAAATCGTGCGCCGTTACTACACAGCACTCAACAAGCTCGCAACAGGCATCACCGATGATTCAGAAGTCAAGAAAATTGCTCTCCTGCTGCGTCAAGCCGGCATCACCACCGACTTCCGCCGCACTACCGTGGCTGCCCGCAAGCGCAAAGAGGAATCTGAAAATGGCGACGCCTGCGCCGCCATAGAGTTGAATGACGGCACCATCATCACCTCCGGCTCCAGCGAGCTGCTGGGCTGCAGTGCCGCCCTACTGCTGAACGCCACCAAATACCTTGCAGGCATCGACCATCAGATGAAACTCATTCCACAGAGCATGATAGTCCCCATTCAGCGCATGAAAATCGAGGGCCTGCAAGGGCATAATCCCCGACTTCACACCGACGAAGTACTCGTAGCATTAGCTGTGCTCAGCACTCAGGACGAGAACTGTCGGCGTGCCATTGACGCTCTTCCTCAATTAAAAGGCAGTCAGGTACATACCACCGTCATGCTCGGCGAGGTGGACCGTAAGATTTTCAACAAACTGGGAATTGGGCTTACTTGTGACCCCGTGATAAAACGCTAATCCGCTCTTCTATTTCCCCAGCTTTTCCCGAAGGTATTTGCCAGTGTGGCTGGTGGTGCAAGCAGCCACCTGCTCTGGGGTGCCGCATACGACGAGGTTGCCGCCTTCGTCGCCTCCTTCTGGACCGAGGTCGATGATGTAATCGGCCATTTTGATGACATCGAGGTTGTGCTCAATAACGAGGATGGTGTGACCGCGCTGAATAAGTGCATCGAAGCTGGCGAGCAGGCGGCGGATATCGTGGAAATGGAGGCCCGTAGTAGGTTCGTCAAAAATGAAAAGGGTGGGCACTTGTTTTTCCATTCCAATATAATACGCAAGTTTCACGCGCTGGTTCTCACCGCCGGAGAGAGTCGATGAGGACTGCCCAAGTTTAATGTATCCGAGCCCCACATCCTGCAGGGGCTTCAGACGGCGGACAATCTTCTTCTCGCCGTGCTCGCCGAAGAACTCCATAGCCTGATTCACAGTCATATTGAGAACGTCGTTGATGTTACGCTCGTGGAAGCGGACGTCCAGCAGGTCCTGCTTAAAGCGTTGGCCATGACACGATTCGCACTGAAGGACGAGATCGGCCATGAATTGCATCTCAATGGTCACGGTGCCTTCTCCCTTACATTCCTCACAACGTCCCCCCTCGGTATTGAAGGAGAAATGACTGGCGGTAAAGCCAAGTTGCTTGGCAAGGGGTTGCTCGGCGAAGAGACGGCGGATTTCATCGTAGGCCTTCACATAAATGACAGGGTTAGAGCGAGAGCTCTTTCCAATCGGGTTCTGGTCCACGAACTCTATAGCTTGAATAGCGCTGACATCGCCTTCCAAGGCTGTATGTTCGCCAGGTCGCTCGGCTGACTCATCGAGCTGGCGCTTCATGGCGTTATAGAAGATGTCGCGGACGAGGGTGCTCTTTCCGGAGCCTGAAACACCTGTGACACAAGTCATCACATTCAGGGGGAAGCGGACATCAATGCCTTTGAGGTTATTGGCGCGCGCACCACGGACGGGGATGAAGCGGTTCCAGGGACGGCGGGAGGAAGGCGGGTCGAGGCGGTCTGTGCCGAGGAGGAAGGCAAGGGTATGGGAGGTTGAGACTTGCGGTAAATCCTCCGGAGACCCTTTGGGAACCCCGGCAAAGACGACCTGCCCTCCGAGGCGGCCAGCTTCAGGGCCGATATCAATAAGGTAATCAGCTGCACGAATGATTTCTTCGTCGTGCTCCACAACGAGAACCGTATTTCCGAGGTCCACGAGTTGTCGAAGGACATGGATGAGGCGGGCGGTATCGCGACTATGCAAGCCTATGGAGGGTTCATCGAGAATATAGAGGGAACCTACAAGGGCGCTGCCCAATGAGGTGGCGAGGTTTATACGTTGACTCTCACCACCCGATAGGCTGTTGCTGCGACGTCCCAAGGTGAGGTAGCCGAGTCCTACATCGAGGAGAAAATGGAGTCGGCTCTTGATTTCTATCAGCAGACGGTGAGCCACCTGTGCTTCATGCTCTTCCAGCGTGAGGCCTTCCACCCACTTTATGAGTTCTGTGATCGGCAGATCCACCAGGTCAGTGATGGCTCTCCCTGCAATACGGACGTAGGTAGCTTCGCGGCGCAGGCGGGTGCCATGACAGTCCGGACACTCGGTCTTACCGGTATATCGGGCAAGCATCACCCGGTTTTGGATTTTGTAGCGCTGCTCACGCAGGCTGTCGAAGAATGCATCAATACATATATCGTGTAGTTGCCATCGTTCTTCGAGCGTTGCTGTGGGATATTTTCCGTGCCAGAGCAGGTCTTTCTCCTCCTTTGTCAACTCGTAGTAAGGCTTGAAGATGGGAAAATGCAATCCCTCGGCCATGCGGATGAACTCCGAGCGCCACTCGCCCAGCTTATCACCTCGCCAGCATTGTACACAGCCTTCATAGACACTCTTCGAACTGTCAGGGATGACGAGATGTGGGTCTATACCCTGCACATTTCCCCACCCTTGACAGGTGGGACAGGCGCCCACAGGCGAGTTGAAGGCAAAGAGCTGGTCGGAGGGTTCTTCGAACGTGATGCCGTCGGCCTCAAAACGGGTGGAGAACTGGTGCTCAATACCGGCGGGGAGGAAACGGAGCGACATCTCACCGCCACCCTCGTAAAAAGCGGTTTCGGCGGAGTCGGTGAGACGGGAGATAGTGGCCTTGTCCTCAGAGGCGGAGAGACGGTCAATGAGCAGTCTGGGGATGCCGACAGACAAATCGCTGGACATACTCTCGAGGTAATCCTCTATCCTTACGGTTTCCCCATTCACATCAATGCGGGCATAGCCTTCCTGAAGATACTGCCGCAGTTGCTGTTCAAGGGTGCGGCCTTCGGGAATGCAAAGGGGACAGAGTACGAGGAAACGTGTGCCGGGGGAATAAGAGAGCATACAACGCACTACATCCTCCGTCGAATGTTTCTTCACTTCGGCACCACTGACAGGACTGTAGGTACGGCCGATGCGGGCAAAGAGCAGGCGGAGGTATTCATAGATCTCCGTGCTGGTGCCGACAGTACTGCGCGGGTTACGCGAAATGACCTTCTGCTCAATGGCGATGGCTGGCGGTATACCGCTGATGTAGTCACACTCAGGCTTACTCATGCGCCCAAGGAACTGGCGGGCATAGCTGTTCAGACTCTCCACATAGCGGCGCTGTCCTTCTGCATAAAGGGTGTCAAAAGCCAACGATGACTTTCCCGAACCAGAGAGGCCGGTGACGACGACGAGTTTGCCGCGCGGAATGTCGAGGGTGACATTCTTCAGGTTGTTGACTCGGGCACCCTGAATATGGATGAAGGACGATTCGCTCATGACTGGTGACGAAGTCTGTATCAGAGTTTCACGGTCTTCTTCACACCCTTGGACTCGTTCTGAAGGCGGTCAAGGGCCGTGACAACATACGTCCACTTGGTCTTTCCGTCGGAATACGGAAGCTGGATGTGCGTCTCCGCAGTAATGCAGACCAACTGATTCATATTATTGAGGTCCACCTTCATGCCCTGCGGGAAGACATATACAGCGTACTGGCGTGCCACGTCCATCTCGCCCTTGGCCTTAGGTTCGGTCCAAAAGAGATGCAGTGTGCCATCATCCATGTGTACAGCCGAAACCTTGCGAACCTTGCCCGGTGCCTTCTTGTCAATCCAGGGCATCTCAGGCTGCAGGGCGGGACGGGCATGATAGTAGGTGCGCAAGGCCGTTCCATAACCGCCCGTATCGTCAGCCACGGCGCGGGCGTACCACTGACAGCTTCCACTGATACCCGGCAGCCTTCTCTGGAGGGCCATCTTCGCAGTCATCTGATGTTGAGCGGGATTCTGCAAGTCGGGCTTAGCCACTGTGCGGTCCACGTCCTGTCCGATAATAAGCGGACGCCCAGTGCAGTTCCGGCTCCACCAGCGAATGAGCTCATCGTAGTCGGCAGCCCTGTTGCCAATCTCCCAATAGATCTGCGGAACATTGTAGTCCACCCATCCTTCGCGCACCCAAAGGAGCACGTCGGCATAAAGGTCGTCGTAGTTCTGCGTGCCACTGGTCTTCGAGCCGCCAGGCCATGAACTCTGATTGCGATAGATGCCGAAGGGCGAGACGCCGAATTTCACCCATGGCTTCGTGGTATGAATGACATCGTGGAGCTCGCGGATAAAGAGGTTTACGTTATTACGCCTCCAGTCCTCAAGGCAGAGCCCCTGACCATAGGCGGCGTAGGAAGCATCATCGGGGATGAATTCGCCTGCTACAGGGTAGGGATAGAAGTAGTCGTCGATATGGAATCCGTCGATGTCATAGCGGGTGACAATATCCTGTGCCACCTGACAGATGAAATGCCGGTTCTCGGGCAGCCCCGGATCGAAGAGCATCAGGTCGCCGTAGTGAAAGCAACGCTCCGGGTGGCGGATGGCGTAGTGCGTCGTGGCCATCACTTGGGTGCCCTTGGTCTTGGCACGATAGGGATTGATCCAGGCGTGCAACTCCATTCCGCGTGCATGGCACTCATCGACCATCCACTCCAGAGGATCCCAGTACGGCGAGGGCGGGGTGCCCTGCTGTCCTGTAAGGTATCGGCTCCAGGGTTCAAGGTTGCTGGCATAAAGCGCATCGCCCTCCACACGCACCTGAAAGAGGATGGCATTAATGCCGTCGGCCTGCAGTATATTCAGCTCACGGGTGAGCTCGGCCTGCATGGCATCACGGCCGATGCCCTGCCACTGACCATTGACGGCCTGAATCCAGGCACCGCGAAACTCGCGCTTGGGAGATTGCGGCAAGGGCATCTGAGCAGAAACCACACAAGAGAGGAGGCTGAACACAAATACCAACAGGTAGTAGGAGACAAAAACTCTTTTCATAACGTATCATTATTAACTTTTCGTTTCTATAATTGGGCGCAAAGTTAAGCTTTATTCTGCAATAATCCCACCTTTTCTGTCAAAATCTGCATTTTTTGATGCCATTTGACCAATAAACTATAAACTTTTGCAAAAAAACTGGCCTCAGATGTCACTAAAAAGTAGTATCTTTGCACCCGAAAACAAAACATAACCCACCAAAACCAGAACTTTAAACTTTAAACATTCAACTCTAAACTATAATCTGTAAACTCCTCACCATAATGTATCCTCTTCTATTCAGGGAAAATCTACATGAAATCGTATGGGGCGGCAGCCGCCTGAAGACACTCAAGGGCCTACCCGCCGACGGAAAGAACATTGGCGAAAGTTGGGAGATCAGCGCTGTGCGCGGCAGCGAGTCCGTGGTGCAGAACGGTTCATTGGCCGGCCGCACTCTGCAGGAACTCGTCGAACAGCTGGGGCCGGAACTGATGGGGCGCCATATCTCCGAAGAACATGGCACAGAATTCCCCCTGCTCGTGAAGTTCATCGACGCCGCCGGAGACCTCTCCATCCAGGTACATCCCAACGACGAATTAGCCCGTGCCCGCCACGGCAAGCTCGGCAAGACCGAGATGTGGTACGTCATGGATGCCCGCCCAGGAGCCTCCCTGCTTGCCGGCTTCCGCAAGGAAATCCGCCCAGAGGACTATGCCGCCAAGGTCGCTGACGGCAGCATCGTCGACTGTCTGGCTCGGCACGAGGTGCATCCTGGCGATGTCTTCTTCATCCCCGCCGGCCGCGTCCACGCCATTTGCCGCGGCATCCTTCTCTGCGAGATTCAGCAGAGCTCCGACGTCACCTACCGCCTGTATGACTACAACCGCCTCGGCCTCGACGGCAAACCCCGTCAGCTCCACACCGAAGAGGCGCGTGACGCCATTGACTACAAAGTCTATGACGACTACCGCACCCACTACCAGCCCATCAGCGAGGGAGCTGTGCGCATCGTCGACTGCCCTTTCTTTGTCGTCAACGTTGTCAGCACCTCCTCCCAACTGCACCGCGAACTCGCCGTAGAAGATTCCTTCGTCACCCTCTCCTGCCTCTCCGGAGCCTGCAAGATCACTGCTGGAGGCATATCAGTCAGTCTCGGAACAGGATCCTCGTGCCTCATCCCTGCAGCTGTGGCAGACTTCGAAGTTACAGCCTTCGGAGGACGCGAAGTGCGTCTTTTGGAGTCATGGGCACGCTGATATAGTTAAAATAACCTAAAAAAAAGGTCTCCCCCTTGGCCGTGCCGCTAAAGGGTATTATCTTTGTCGCAGAATACCTTAATAATCATCCAAAATACCTCATTCTTAAATTAAAAGTGATATGATAAAAAAGATGTTTCTGAGCCTTATGATGGCTCTCATGTGCCTCACCGCCAGCGCGCAATTCGAGGCTGGTAAGAAGTATGTCAATGCCTCAATGACCAGTCTGGGACTGGGCTACAACAAGAACAACGGCTTCATGTTCGGACTGAACGCTACCGGAGGTTATTTCATCGCCCGCGACTGGATGCTGCTCGGGCGTTTCGGCTACAACCATCCCGCCAACCAAATCAACGAACTGGAAATTGGCGTCGGCGGACGCTACTACATCGAGCAGAACGGTCTCTCATTAGGACTCGCCCTGAGCTACGGTCACAACAGTGACCACGGCATAAAGGGAAACCACGGCTATCTCACTCCAGAAGTCGGTTACACCTTTTTCCTCAACCAATACGTCACCATCGAGCCCGCTGTGTACTACAAGATGTGCTTCGATGATTTCGCCAACTGCTCCACCGTGGGTCTGAGGATAGGTGTCGGCTTCTACTTCTGAGAAATCCCCCCCCCCAAAAAAACTAAATAAAGAATGAAAACCAACCTAAGTTCACAAATCACGCTCGATCGCGTGTCGCCGCGCTACTACCGCCCCGACGGCACTATCGAGCGTTCTGTACTCACCCGCTTTGAGAAGTTGCCTACAGACATCTTCGCAACCATCGAGGAAGGCGCACTGGAAGTAGCCCTGAAGGTGGCTGCCAGCATACGGCAGCGCCAGCGCGAGATACGTGCCTGCACCATCTGCTTCTCAGGTGGAGCTACCCTCATGGAAGTCTTCAACCAGCTCGTACGCATGCATGAGCAGGAAGGACTGAGTTTCCAGAACGTCGTTGCCTTCGTGGCCTACGAGTACTATCCCCTGCCCACAGACAGCATACAGTCGAACCTAAAGATGCTGAAAGAGCAGTTCTTCGACCGCGTGGACATCCCCGCACAGAACATCTATCCACTCGATGGCTCCGTACCCCAGGAGCGTGTCACAGAGCATTGCATGGCCTACGAGAAGATTATCGAACAGCTCGGAGGTATCGACATCTGCCTGCTTGGCATCGGACGCATGGGAAACATTGCCATGAACGTCACCGGCTCCCAGCGCAACTCCCACACCCGACTCGTGCTCCTCGACCCCACCAGCCGCAACGAGGCCGTCAAGGTCTTCGGCGCCGAGCAGAACGTCCCCGTGTGCGCCATCACCCTCGGCATCTCCACCCTCCGCCAGGCCCGCAAGATATTCCTCATGGCCTGGGGCGACGAGAAAGCCGAAGTTATCAAGAACGCCGTCGAAGGCGAGATGACCGACCAACAGAGTGCCACCTTCCTCCAGATGCACAACAATGTGCAGGTGGTCCTCGACCTCTCATCCGCCGCCAACCTCACCCGCATACGCCGACCCTGGCTCGTCACCTCCTGCGACTGGGACGATAAGCTCATCCGCTCTGCCATCGTCTGGCTTTGCCAGAAGACCAAGAAGCCCATCCTCAAGCTCACCAACAAGGACTACCGCGAATACGGACTGGGCGAGCTGCTGGCCATCTACGGCTCTGCCTATGAGGTGAATATCAAGATCTTCAACGACCTCCAGCATACCATCACCGGCTGGCCCGGAGGCAAGCCCAACGCCGACGACAGCAACCGTCCCGAGCGCGCCAAACCTGCACAGAAGCGCATCATCATCTTCTCGCCGCACCCCGACGACGATGTTATCTCCATGGGAGGTACCCTGCAGCGGCTCGTCAAGCAGAAGCACGAAGTACACGTCGCCTACGAAACCAGCGGCAACATCGCCGTCGGCGACGAAGAGGTATTCCGCTTCATGCACTTCACACAGGGCTTCAACCTACTTTTCGAAGAAGGTAAAAACGAAGTCATCAACCAGCGCTTTGACGAATTCAAGAACTTCATCGCCAACAAGAAACCCGAAGACCTCGACACACGCGACATCCTCGAAGTCAAAGGTCTCATCCGCCGAGGCGAAGCACGCATCGCATCCCTCTTCAGCGGCATACCCCTTGAGCGCGTGCACTTCCTCAACCTGCCGTTCTACGAGACCGGACGCATCCAGAAGAATCCTATTTCCGAGGCCGATGTCGAGATTGTGCGCAACCTCCTGCAGGAAGTAAAGCCCCACCAGATCTTCGTCGCCGGAGACCTCGCCGACCCGCATGGCACCCACCGCGTCTGCACCGATGCCGTCCTCGCCGCCATCGACCTCGAGAAAGAAGCCGGCGCCAAGTGGCTCAATGACTGCCGAATCTGGATGTACCGCGGAGCTTGGGCAGAGTGGGAAATAGAGCACATCGAGATGGCCGTGCCCATCAGCCCCGAAGAACTGCGCGCCAAGCGCAACGCCATCCTCAAGCACCAGTCACAGATGGAGTCCGCACCCTTCCTCGGCAACGACGAGCGACTCTTCTGGCAGCGAGCCGAAGACCGCAACCACGCCACCGCCGAGCTCTACAACGCCCTCGGACTGGCAGCCTACGAGGCCATGGAGGCCTTCGTCCAGTACCACCCGCTCTAAGCCCAAAAAATTTTTATTCAAGACAGACTACAGACTACAGAAATCCGCCGCCAGCATCCTTCAGAGAGAGGAGTGCTGGCGGCGGAAGTGTTATAAACGTACTTTTTTTTTGCGATGTCACACTTTTCGTCTGAAACATAGTCATTTTTCATCGAAAAACGTACATGTGTCTACTTTGTTCTCGAAGCTTGTGCCTCCGGCTCTTGGCGGGTGTCCCCAAAGGCAACGATATGTATGATATCATCTTCAACACGATAGACCATCTTGCTCAGACCATTGATGATGACGCTGCGGTAGGCAACAGGACGGCCGCAGGACAGAGGATCAATGAATCATATGTTCGGGATGCGAAGTAGCATTTGAAACCAAGCTTTCTCATTGTCATCAAATCAGGGGTTTTCGGTTTCATAAGTCTTGTTTTGGGTAATTAGGTTATGGAATGTGTGGTTCTTTAAGTTTTGCTACAGCCTCATCGGAGGTAGCGGAACCAGGCGAAGAGGGGTCGGTGGAGCACGTAGTCGGGGTCGGACTGGTGGATATAGGCTTCGCGCTCAAAGGAGATGCGGTAGTAGGCGCGGAGAAAAGGATTTTTGGTGAACGGTTCTTGGTTCAGGGTTAATGGTTGATTCAGGGTTCTTCGAGATTTCGAAGCGACCAGAGGCCGAGCGAAATGCTTGGGTTTAAGGAGGATTTGAAGAAGGCGGAAGAGCCATTCGAGGAGGTAGAGTAGGAAGAAGGGGAGATAGAGGAGTTCGAGTTGCTGACGGGTGTGGATGCGCTCGTGGTTGAGGTCGGTGGGGGTAAACGCATGTCCCCTGCGGACAAAGATGAGGCCACAGAGGTTGATGGCGAGGAAACTGCCGAAGGGGATGAGGCGGTTGCGGATGATCATCTATTCCAACTCCAAACGGAATACTTCCTGGAGGTCTTTGAGGACAGGGTTGAGATTGATGAGGTGGTTCAGGTGACTGCGTTTGTCATAGACATGCATCTGAGGCTGGGAAGGTTCTGCCACTGAGAGATCCAGGGCGATGCGATCGTTATGGAGGTGGTGGCGCAGGTAACAGGTGACGCGGGGGAGGATCTCCTTCATCATCTGTGCCACCTCGTCGTTGTCCACGGTGAGCTTGAGGGCTCCTGTGGCGGGGTCGGCGACGGCGGGCTGCATAATGCGCATGCGCTGAGCGATTGCCGTCTCCTCACGAGGCATGGTGAGGATGAAGGCCTGCCACTGGATAAGGAGTTCAGCGGCATCAACGGGGGTAGACTCCACAGGCGCCAGCACGGCAGTCTGATCGGCGACAACCGGCGAAGAGGCGGGGGCGGAGGAAGAGTGATGTCCGCGGATAGAGGGGCCGAGGTTTGCACGGTCCAGCGTCTTCAACGCCGGTCGCGAGGGAGCCGGCGGACGGGAGGCCGAAACCGAGGGAGCAGTTTGCGGACGAGCCACAGGCTGCGGGGCTACAGGAGCGCCAGAGGACGGGGTGGAGGGAGACGGAGCGGAGGAAGAGGGCTGAGACTGGGGCACAGCAGAAGCCTCCTTGGCAGCTGCTGCCAGGAGGGCAAAGATAGGTTTAAGAAGACGTGCAGGGCGACGCCCCGCACCAGGCTCATCGTCGATGGCTTGTGCGCACTCGATAAGGGTCAGCTCCACTTGCAGACGTTTGTTGCGGCTGGTGCGGTAGGCTTGGTCGCAGTCGTTGCAGAGCCGGATGGCCCGGTAGAGCCATTGTGGCTTGCAGCGTTGGGCCTGCTGGGCGTAGCGCTGACGAATGTCTTCGCTGACTTCGAGGAGAGAGGTGGTCTGTGGGTCGCGGGAAACCAGCAGGTCGCGCAGGTGGGTGGCCAGACCGCTGATGAAGGGAGCACCATCGAAGCCGCGCTGCAAGATCTCGTTGTAGAGCAGCAGACTCTCGGAAATCTTCTTCTCGAGCATCATATCCACGAGACGGAAATAATAGTCATAGTCGAGGACGTTCAGGTTCTCGATGACGCGCTGGTAGGTGATGTTGCCACCCGTGAAGCTGACGACCTGATCGAAGATGGAGAGGGCGTCGCGCATACCGCCGTCGGCTTTCTGGGCGATAACGGTGAGGGCTGCCGGCTCGTAGGTGTAGCCTTCCTGCTGGGCCACGTGCTCGAGGTGGCGGACCATATTCTCCACGCTCATGCGCTGGAAATCATAGATTTGGCAGCGACTGAGGATGGTGGGCAGAATTTTATGCTTCTCGGTTGTAGCGAGGATGAAGATTGCATGGGCTGGGGGCTCCTCCAGCGTCTTGAGGAAAGCATTGAAAGCCTGGGTGGAAAGCATATGGACCTCGTCGATGATGAAGACCTTGTACTTACCGATTTGGGGAGGAATGCGCACCTGATCGATGAGCGCGCGGATATCATCTACAGAGTTGTTGGAGGCGGCATCGAGTTCATGGATATTCATCGAACGCTGCTCGTTGAAAGCCAAACAGGACTCGCATTCTCCGCAGGCCTCGCCGTCCTGGCGAGGATTGAGGCAGTTGATGGTCTTGGCAAAGATGCGGGCACAGGTGGTCTTGCCTACGCCGCGCGGCCCACAGAAGAGGTAGGCGTGGGCGAGCTTGCCGGACTGGATGGCATTCTTCAGGGTCGTTGCAATGCTTGTCTGTCCGACCACACTGTCAAAGGTCATCGGACGGTACTTGCGCGCAGAAACGATATATTCGGACATAGTAGGGTTTGAGGAGTTTAAGAGTTAAAGAGTTTAAGGGGTTTAAGGGTGTTAAAGAGGAATATTAAGGGGAAAGAATCGAAGCTTTTGGTGGCATTCCGACTTCTTTTGGGTGCAAAAATACATAAAAAGATTGAAAAAAGCGCACCAAAAGGAAAAAACTTTCAACTTTCAACTTTCAACTTTCAACTTTTTTGTACCTTCGCGCCATGAAACGAAGAAAATAAGGTAAAAGAAACTATGGGACGACTATTTACCGTCTGGGGCTACATCCGTAAATATAAGTATGTGGCTGCCACCATAATCTTCCTGCTCATCATTGGTGTGCTGGACGAGAACAGCCTCTGGGTTCGGTTCCACCGCAGAGTGGAAATCGCCAACATGAGAAGCGAGATTGAGAAATACCAAGCGCAGTACGACAGAGAGACTGCGGAACTGGAAGCGCTGAGAAACGACCCCAAGGCCGTGGAGCGCAAAGCGCGCGAAGTCTATCTGATGAAGCGCCCAAACGAGGACGTCTATGTCTTCCGCGACGTGGATCCCTCGCAAATCCAAAGCCTGAAACGCCCAGCGGTCAAGCGTGCCCTGGCTGAAGAGGCTGTCCAGGATTCGGCAAGCGTGGCAGAGAAGCCCGATTCGCTGGCCGGTCCGGCTGATTAAAGAATAGAAAGAGAAATGAACGAACTCACTCCTGTGCAGGACGGCCTGATGAAGATCGGTGGCCTCTGCATCATACTTGGAGCAGCCCTTTATATCATGTGGCCGGTGTTTGCTTTCGGTGTTTTCACCTTCGGCGCGCTGGCTTTCTGCTGTATGCAGATGATGCAACGTTATGAGGGCCGCAGTTTCACCCTGCGTCGCCTGCGCCGACAGCAACTGCTGGGAGCCATCGCAATCCTTGTGGCGGCTTGTCTGATGGCCATGCAGACCTTCCGCTTCGGGTTTGCCCTGAGAAATGAATGGGTGGTGGCCCTGACCGTGGGCTGTGTCCTCGAGCTCTACACCGCTTTCCGCATTCCAGCAGAGCTGAAGAAAGAGAAAGGTTGAAAGGTTGAAAATTCCCATTAGCCTCATTAGCCCCATGAGTCCCATTAGCCCCATTAGCCCCACAATCAAAAAAACATAGAATTCGTGAAATATTTCTACTACTTCTATCAATTGATTATCTCGCCGTTGTTGTTACTACTGACAATTCTTACGGCGCTCTCTACGACCATCGGATGCACGCTCTTCAGTGCATCGTTTTGGAGCTACTATCCAGGCAAATGCTGGTCGTGGGCCATGATTCGTCTGCTGCTGCTGCCCGTGAAGATTGAAGGGAAAGAGCACCTGACAGCCGGTCAGAGCTATGTCATCATCCCCAACCATCAAGGCGCGTTCGATATCTTCCTTATCTACGGCTTCTTAGGCCGACATTTCAAGTGGATGCTGAAATCCGAACTGCGCCAGATGCCGCTGGTAGGCAAGGCTTGTGAGTCGGCAGGTTTCATCTTTGTGGACCAGAAAGGCGGCCCGAAGAAGTTGAAAGCGACCCACGACCGCGCCCGCAAAATCCTTCAGGGGGGTACGTCCGTAGTGGTGTTCCCCGAGGGTTCCCGCACGTGGGACGGACAGATGGGCCGCTTCAAGCGAGGAGCCTTCCAGCTGGCAGATGAGTTGCAGCTGCCGTTGCTGCCTGTAACCATCAATGGTTCCTACAAGGTGCTGCCACGTGCTCGCGGCTTTGGCTTTGTCACCTGGCACCCGCTCTCGATGACCATTCATCCGCCCCTGGAAATGCAGGGCCAAGGGCCTGAGGCTGAACATGCTGCTATGGAGAAGACATTTGAGATCATTCAGGGGAAGTTGGTACTTGATTAATGCATAAATCACAAAGCATAAATTCATAATTCATAATTGATAGTTGACGCTATATAGAATGAAACATAATTGGTTATTTCTAATGCCTCTGTTGGCGCTGGCCTTTGTCGGCTGTGGAGGCAATCACATGAATATTCAGGGTACTGCAACCATTCCTGAGTTGGAGGGCAAGACGCTTTACCTGCGCATTTACGCTGATGGCGACATGCAAGTCATTGACTCTGCCCGCATCCAGCATGGTAAGTTCCGTTTCCAGGGCACAGAGCCAGACTCTTCTGTGATGGCCTGTCTGTTCCTGGGCGATGAGAGCATCATGCCCGTTGCCCTCGATGGGTCGGCGCTGACAGTGAAACTCGATGCCGCCGAACGCAAGGTGACAGGGTCGGCGCTGAACGATACCCTCTTCGCCTTCATCGCCCGCAAGGCTGAGCTGGACGCACGCGTGGCTGAGCTGCCTCGTCGCGAGAGCCGAATGATTCTCGACGGCATGGATCACGATGAGATCCTGCGCCTGCTGAACACAGAGGCCGTAGTCCTGAGTGAACAGGAGAACGCGCTCGTGTCGAAATTCATCAAGGACAATATGCATAACTGTCTGGGGCCAGGCGTATTCATGATTGTGACATCGAACTTCCCCTACCCTATTCTGAATCCTCAGATAGAAGAACTGATTGCTCTCGGTTCTCCCTCGTTCCTCAACAACGACTACGTAAAGGAGTATATCCGTCTTGCTCGGGAGAACATGGACAAGTTGAACGAATAGCGGAATGCGATGGAAAGGCTGTGGGTGTTTCTCCTGTTGCTGGTGCCTTCGACAGGTTTGTGGGCGTCGACGGAAGACTCACTGATGACCAGCCTTCAAGTACCGGACTCCGTGGCAGTGGAGTCACCGACTTCGGGCTCCGCGGCAGCTGACTCCATAGTAGTTGACTCCACAGTAGCAGACTCTACAGCCTTACAGGATTCCATCCGACAGAAGGTCTGCAAGGTGCCCAAGTTCTTTCGCCCCGTTCACAATTTTCTCACTCAAAAGAGTTCGCTGGCTCCACCTCCAGAGGCCTACAAGCCGCTGGATGATATCTCGTGGGTAGGTGCTCCGATCTTTCTTGCCGGAATACTACTGAAAGGCGAGAAGGAAGCATTCCGTCAGGACTACAACAACCCTCACACTCAGGCTCGCCTGGTCTCAAGTTTTAAGACAGGTGTTGACGATTACCTGCAGTACTTCAGTCCGGCACTGACAGTAGGTCTGAAGATCGGAGGCGTGGAAGGGCGCTCGGACTGGCTGAGGCTGATTACCTCTGCCGCAATGACTTATGGAATAGAAGCCCTGTTGGTGAACGGCATTAAATACACCAGCCGCGAACAACGCCCTGACGGCACAAGTCGTAATTCATGGCCGTCGGGTCACACCGCTACCGCTTTCGCCGGAGCCACCATCCTGCATAAGGAGTACGGCCTCACGAGGTCGCCCTGGTACTCGGTAGCGGGTTATGGAGTGGCCACAGCAACAGGAGTGCTGCGCGTGCTGAACAACCGCCACTGGGTGAGCGACGTTTTCTCGGGCGCTGGGATCGGAATCATGGCTGGCGAGGTGGGCTATATGCTCAGCGATCTCATCTTCAAGGATCGTCACCTGCTGCGCAACGACCTGTCCTCCTTTCAGGACATGCGCACAAATCCATCGTTCTACAGCGTTTCAATGGGCGTGGGATTCGGCTCTCATGAGCTGGATTTCAGCCAAGCCACTTCCCTACCCGACCACGCCAACGACATCAAGCTGAAATTCCGGATGGCGACGGTCGTGGGCGCTGAAGGAGCCTATTTCTTTCATAGGAACGTGGGCGTAGGCGGGCGCTTGCGCGTGAGCACGATGCCCATCAAAGGCTGGAGCGACTTCGTTTCCGTAGGTCACGAGGAGAGCCGCCGCCAACTGACGGAACTGTTGGGAAAGGACAAGAGCACAACGTTGGATATCAATGCATCACTTCAGGACCTGGTGACAACGAAGGAATATGGAGTCGTCAGCGACCATCTGGCAGAGTTTGCCTTCGACGGCGGTATGTACTTCCACTTCCCTTTGTCGCGACGTTTTGCAATCGGGACAAAGGCACTCATCGGAGGAAGTGTGATGCAAGCGTTGGATATCAGTGCTCACTACCTGGGCAACCAGAAGGACCTGGACTACGACCTTAATGAGCAAAACGGCTCATCCCTGAGCATGAGGCTCAATGGTCTCACCACCAAACTCGACGGCGAGGGCAACCCTTTGGCTTACGACACGGAATGGGATTACTTCACGCTGAAAGGCAGTCGTTCCGTGAAATACGGCACGGGAATCTCGCTCACTTACGCCTATAAGCACAACTTCTCGCTGCGTGCCTTTGTAGACTACGATTACACGCGGAAGACATTCACGCTGACGTATGATGCCAACCATTATTTGCGTGATGCGCTACCCGAAATATATGGATTAGCCACGTCGATGAATTATGATCTGGGGCCTGTGGTCTACACACAACATTGTAATATGCACCGCTGGGTACTGGGCGGCGCTCTGTGTATATCGTTCTGAGGAGAAGGATTCCTCAGCAAACTACTTACGAAAGGTTCTTGGTAAGAAACGTTCGCAGCTCTTCGGGGGCGCGTCCTTTGCGTCGGGCATAGTCCAGCAGCTGGTCTTCTCCGATACGTCCCACATCGAAGTAACGGGCCTGAGGGTGAGCCATCATCAGCCCGCAGGTGCTGGCGTGAGGCTGCATGGCTCCATTTTGTGTAAGATGGATGCCGATGGAAGAAAAGTCAATCAGGCGGTCGAGGTCGAAGACGAGACTCTGATCTGGGAGGCTGGGATAGCCAACTGCGGGACGAATCCCCTGAAAGCATTCGGCTTGAAGTTCTGGAATCGTGAGCTCCTCGGCCGCCGCATAACCCCAATAATGTTTGCGCACGGCTTGATGAGCACGCTCTGTTGCCGCCTCGGCCAAGCGGTCGGCCAGCGTCTGACAGAGTAGGTGGAGGTAATCATCCTCCCCTTCGTAGGAATGCTCGATCGCTTCGTCAGCAGCAGCACAGAAAACACCTATCCTGTCTGGCTCCCCAGCGGAATTCACAGGACGAATGAAGTCGGCAAGACAGAGAAAAGGAGGTGCCTGCTGGCGCAGGAATGAGAGAGTGCATTGAGCTGCGCCCAATCGTCCAATCACAATGTCTTCTCCTTCGCTGTTGCAATCAAAGAGTCCGAAGCGGAAATGAACGCGATGCCCCTGTTGGTCGAGAAAGGTGAGCATTCGCAGCGCTTCCTTATGCAGTTGCATCGCCTCGGCAGCACGCATGCGGTCGGCCTCCGGGAAACGGGCCAACCACTGCGCACGACAGCTGTCACAGCCGTGGACCTGAGCAATAGCAGCAAAGCGCGCGGGGAATCCCCAAGCGTGGAAGAAGTAGCTCCAGTTGATATAACCGGCCACCTCATGAAGACTATAATGAAGCGATTGAATCATCGGTCGAAGACGAGGTGCCTGGCGTGGCGGTTTCCTTCTGCAAATACACCTTTATTATATATAAGGCATCCGTTGCAATAGGTCTGCTGCACTTGCCAATGGAAGGCGCGTCCCTCCAACGGACTCCAGCCACAACGGCTGACAACATGGTCGGCGGTCAGCGTCCAGGGACGGCGGCCAAGCACCACGAGGTCTGCCTTCATTCCTTCACGGATAAATCCTCGCTGACTTATATCGAAGAGACGGGCAGGATTATGGCACATCAGCTCTACTACCCGTGGCAGGCTAAGGACACCGTCTTCCATCAGTTCGAGCATCGTGATAAGCGAGAACTGAATCATCGGCATTCCGGAAGCAGCACGTTTGCAGCCGCCTTCTTTCTCTGTGAGCAGATGAGGCGCATGGTCTGTGGCTACCACCGTAATGCGTCCGTCAGTGAGAGCGCGGCGCAGGGCATCGCGGTCTTCCCGTGTCTTCACCGAGGGGTTGCACTTGATACGTGTACCGAGTTGAGCATAGTCTTCATCCGAAAAAAGCAGATGGGGAATACAGGCTTCGAGGGTTATAGACCCGCTTTCCGTAAGAGAGGAATGTGGCTGCGCATATTGGAGTTCCTCCTTCGTTGTCACATGAGCGATGTGCAGTCGGGCTCCTGTGTCCTTCGCCAACTGAACCGCCAACTGCGACGAGGCGATGCAAGCTTCACGACTACGGATTTCGGGGTGATGAATGACATCGGGGTCATCTCCGTAGGTTACCTGAGCGCGCCGCATGTTCTCCGCAATGATGGCCGAATCCTCACAATGTACCATAATCGGAAGTGGCGAGCGCTCGAAGACGGAGTGCAGGGCGTCGCCGTGATCTACGAGCATTCCACCTGTACTACTGCCCATGAAGAGTTTCACGGCAGGCACCGTCGTCGGATCGAGCTGGGACAGAAGGGCTGAGTTGGTATTCGTGGCGCCGAAATGGAAGGCGTAGTTCACGAAAGCGTGGGCCGCCCCCATCTGCCGGCGGTCGGCCAATGCTTCCAACGTTGCGGTCTGAGGCACCACATTGGGCATATCTAGAATGGAGGTCACTCCGCCTGCAGCAGCGGCATGGGTTTCTGTGTTCAGGTCGCCCTTGTGGGTCAGTCCCGGCTCTCGGGAATGCACATGATCATCGATAACTCCCGGCAAAAGGAGACAAGAATCCTCTCCGGCATCATTCAACATAGAGAGAAACTGTACAGGATCAACGTCTTCTTTATCAATGATACCACTTATATACTCCCCGTCTAAAAGGATGTCTGCCCGACGAATCTTACCATCGGAGACATAATAGATATCCTTGAATGAGAGTTGCATAGGTAGGAAACAGCTTTTAGGGAGGAAGACACGAAGATTAGGCGGCAGGGCCTTTCGGATATTTCTTGAACCATCCGTCCCAGCGCAGACGCATCACACCGAAAGCGGCCTCGGAGAAGATACCGCCGGACATCTTACTCGTGCCTAACTCGCGGTTGACAAAGACAACAGGTACTTCCTTGATGCGGAAGCCGCACTTATAAGCCGTGAACTTCATCTCTATCTGGAAAGCATAGCCCTTGAAACGGATGTCGTCAAGATCGATAGTCTCCAGCACGCGACGGCGATAACAGACAAAGCCCGCCGTGGTATCGTGAATCTTCAGCCGGGTGACAAACTGCACGTACTTCGAAGCGAAATAGCTCATCAACACACGTCCCATGGGCCAGTTCACCACATTCACGCCCGAAACGTAGCGCGAGCCGATGGACATATCATAGCCCTCATCTTTGCAAGCAGCCAGCAGACGCGGCAGATCAGAGGGAGCATGACTGAAATCGGCATCCATCTCGAAGATGTACTCATAACCGTGCTCCAGCGCCCACTTGAAACCAGTAATATAAGCAGTACCCAGTCCGAGCTTACCGCTACGCTCAACAAGGAAAAGGCGGTCGTGGAACTCCTCTTGCACCAGCCCCTTCACGATATCAGCCGTGCCGTCGGGCGAGCCGTCGTCAATGACCAGGATGTTAAATGGATGCTCCGGCCGGGAGATAACGGCACGGATGATGTTTTCGATGTTCTCTTTCTCGTTATAGGTCGGAATGATAACAATACAGTCTGATTGCATGGTGTTTTCTGCGGCCATGGAGGCCTCTGTTTATTATTTCGGCCACAAAGATATGAAGAATCTGGCAAATGGCCAAAAAATGAGCACTTTTTAAGACTCTGGCCAAGCAAAATCAGACGAAAAACTGCTGTGCGACATGTGAGAGGTCAGATGACGACAGCTGTGCCACTGGTAGAAACCATAAGCATGGAGCCGGATTGCCCCACTGTCTCATAGTCGATGTCTATTCCCACGATTGCATTGGCACCCATCTGCTGAGCGCGTTGCATCATTTCACGCATTGCTGTGTCTTTCGCCTCGATGAGTACTTTCTCATACTGTCCGCTGCGCCCGCCAAAGAAATCTGTAAGGCTGGCCATGAAATCCTTGATGACGTTGGCACCGATGATGGTTTCGCCAGTGACTATGCCTTTGTACTCTCTTACGGGATGACCTTCGATGGTCGGGGTGGTTGTGATTACCATAATTGTCAATGATTAAAAGGTTGTTTATAATAGTAACGTCCTGTACTTTCAATACTACTGGAACCGTCACGTTTTCAGTTGCACTTTGCTTTTTATTGTAGCCACCTCGACAAAGTGACCCTCTCTTCATGACTTTTTTCGGCTTCGGCCTCGTACTCTCATGGAATTTCCATAGAAGCAGAAGGGTGGATGGAAGGAAAAAGTAGGGCTATTGAAGCGACTGAAGGCATTTTTAGGAAGGAATGTGCGGTGAGGGACGTTTTTTTGTGTACCTTTGCACCCGCAAAGGAAATCAGATGGATATAAAGGAACTACAATTGCTGTATGCGCGTCATCCGCAAGTGAAGGCGCTGGGCAAGGCGATTGCCGGCAAGAAGAAAAGAGCAATACAAGTATCGGGGTTGCAAGCAAGTTCGGCAACGTTGGCTTTTGCTGCGTTGAAGGAGTATTCCACCAGCACGTTGCCACCACTACTTTTCATCCTCGACGACCAAGAGGAAGCAGGATATTTCTACCACGACCTTGTTCAGGTGATGGGCGAACAAGATGTTATGTTCTTCCCCAGCTCTTTCCGGCGCGCCGTGAGGTTCGGTCAGCGTGATGCCGCCAGCGAAATACTCCGCACAGAATTGCTGGCCCGTCTGAGTGGGCCGCAGAAGAATTTCTACGTAGTCACCTATCCCGAGGCGTTGGCCGAACGCGTGGTTTCGAGCCAGACGCTGGATGAACGCACGCTACAACTACATAAAGGTGAGCACGTTGACATCTCCTTCGTAGAGCAGACGTTGTTGGAATTCGGTTTCCAGCGGACAGATTATGTTTATGAGCCCGGGCAGTTTGCTGTACGTGGTTCGCTGGTCGATGTCTTCTCATATTCCAGCGAATATCCCTTCCGCATTGATTTCTTCGGAGACGAAGTAGATAGCATCCGCACTTTCGAGGTAGAGAGCCAACTGAGCCGACAGCAACAGGAGTTCATCACTCTGGTGCCGGAACTCAGCGCTATGCAGGAGAACACCGTCTCTGTGGCGTCACTGCTGCCCAAAGATACAGTTCTTGTAACCAAGGACCTGACGTTCGTTGTCGAACGGATAGGACAAATCTGGCAGGAGGGATTCAGCCAGCAGGCGAGAATTGAGGAACAGTCACAACAGGCCCGCCCACCGCTCCCACACGTAAAAGAAGGGAGTGGGCTACGCGAAGAGGGATCTCTGTTACGTAAAGAACTACTTCTCATTGATGCGCCCACATTTGAACAAGGCTTCTCTGACTTCTGCCGCATAACTATCAGCAGCCATGAGGTACAGCCCATTTCCCGTTCTAATGGGGGAAGCACGGAAGTGGGAATTCTTTTCTCTACCACCGCCCAACCCATCTTTCACAAGAACTTCGACCTCGTCACGAAGACCTTCAGTGACTACCTTGCAAAGGGTTACAGAATTTATATTTTAGCAGACTCCCAGAAGCAGACGGATAGGTTGAAAGCCATCTTTGAAGCAGAACCGAACTCCACCATCAACTTCACCCCGGTCTCCAAGACCCTGCACGCAGGATTCGCCGACGGCACCCTGAAAATATGCCTCTTCACAGACCATCAGATTTTCGACCGTTTCCATAAATACCAGCTCCGTAGTGACCGCGCACGAGGAGGAAAAGTTGCACTCTCGCTGAAAGAACTGCAGGAATTTGAGGTGGGCGACTACGTAGTACATGTAGATCACGGTGTAGGACGCTTCGGCGGACTCATCCGAGTTCCACAGCATGACGGACACATGCAGGAGATGATAAAAATCATCTACGACCGCGATGACGTGGTTTATGTAAGCATACACGCACTACATAAAGTCTCGAAATACAAGGGCAAAGAAGGCGAACCTCCACGCATAAGCCGCCTTGGCACAGGAGCCTGGGAGCGTATGAAAGAACGCACGAAGGCCAAGATTAAGGACATCGCCCGTGACCTCATTCAACTCTACTCCCGTCGCCGCGAGGAGAAAGGTTTCGCCTACAGCCCCGACAGCTACCTCCAGCACGAACTCGAAGCCAGTTTCATCTATGAAGATACCCCAGATCAGTTGAAGGCCACAACCGATGTGAAAGCTGATATGGAACGTTCGCGACCCATGGATCGCCTCATCTGTGGCGATGTGGGATTCGGCAAGACAGAAGTTGCCGTGCGCGCCGCCTTCAAGGCTGCCGTCGACGGCAAGCAAACGGCCATCTTGGTACCAACCACGATACTTGCCTTTCAGCATTTCCGCACCTTCTCCGAACGTCTTCGCGACCTCCCCGTGCGAGTGGAATATCTCAGCCGAGCACGCACCCCGAAACAGACCCGCGAAATCCTCGATGACCTCGCAGCAGGAAAAATAGACATTATCGTCGGAACCCATAAGCTCATCAGCAAAAGCTTAAAGTTCAAAGACTTAGGGCTACTTATCATCGATGAGGAACAGAAATTCGGCGTTGCCACCAAGGAGAAACTGCGACAGATGAAGGTAAACGTAGACACCCTCACCCTCACTGCAACTCCCATCCCCCGAACACTGCAATTCTCGCTTATGGGTGCCCGTGACCTGAGTGTTATCCAGACGCCGCCACCTAACCGCTATCCCATTCAGACAGAGGTACATACCTTCTCGCCCGAGCTCATTGCAGAAGCCGTGAACTTCGAAATGAGTCGAGGCGGACAGGTGTTCATCGTCAACAACCGCATCTCACAGCTGCCCGAACTGGAACAAATCATTCATAAATATGTACCCGACGCCCGCGTGACTGTAGGGCACGGCCGCATGCACCCCGAGGAATTGGAGAAGGTGATGGTGGCCTTCGCCTCGTACGAATACGATGTACTGATCTCCACCACCATCATCGAAAGCGGATTAGATATTCCCAACGCCAACACCATCATCATTTGCGGTGCCAACAATTTTGGTCTCAGCGACTTGCACCAGATGAGAGGGCGCGTGGGACGGTCGAACAAAAAGGCCTTCTGCTACCTTATGGCACCTCCATTGGCAGCCCTACCCCAAGACGCGCGCCGCCGACTACAAGCCATCGAGAATTTCTCGGACCTCGGCAGCGGTATTCATATCGCAATGCAAGATCTTGATATTCGTGGAGCCGGAAATCTATTAGGGGCCGAGCAGAGTGGATTCATCGCCGACCTGGGGTATGAGACTTATCAGAAGATTCTTTCCGAGGCTGTGAAAGAACTGAAAAACGAGGAGTTCAAGGAGCTCTTCGCTCAGCAGGTGGCAGCAGGAGAAGTCATCGGCGGCGAGGACTTTGTCGATGATTGTCAGCTGGAAAGCGACGTGACGATGTCATTCCCTGAAGCCTTCGTGCCGGGCTCCACCGAGCGTATGCTCCTCTACCGCGAACTCGACGGTCTGGAGAACGACGCCGCCGTAGAAGCCTACCGTCGACGCCTCGAAGATCGTTTTGGACCCATCCCCGAGCAGGCTGATGAGCTCATCCGCGTGGTGAAGCTACGACGCCTCGGGAAACACTTCGGAGCCGAACGCATCGTACTGAAAATGGGGCGCATGCGCCTCTATTTCCTAAAAGACGATGACTCCCCCTTTTTCCAGTCCGCCGCCTTTGGGAAGTGCATCGCATACTCTACCATCCATGTCGCCGACTGTCGCTTTGACCAAGCCAACGGCCGCCGGTCGCTCCTCATCCAAAGAGTGAACAGCGTCAGACAGGCCTGCGAAGTACTGGAGGAAATGCAGGGAATGGAAGAGTAATTCTGGTTCTCTTCACAAAAAAAAGCTGCCGACAGGAATTTGCCGGCAGCATAGGGTGGAAAGCGGAAAGGGTTCGCGTAAGCCTGAAAGTTTATTTCTTTCCATTCTTCTGATAGTAGTCGAGTCCGCGACGAACATTTTCAATGACAGCCTCGGAGGAGTAGGTAGCACCCGTGACAACGTCTACCTGCTGGGCAGCGGCCTTCTTCACAGTGAGACCATTCCATTTCGAGAGAAGATCGCGCTTGATGAGGGCAAAGTACTTGGGAGTCTCCACATTGCGCAGTGCCTCTACACGCTCAATCTTATCTTTCTTGATATAGATCTTCAGAGGAGTAGTTCCTGCATAACCTTCTACATCTTCAGAGAGGGACGTGGTATTGATGACCGTCAGTCCGTCTTCTTTTGAAATTACATCGTCAGCGGGACGCAGACTCATCAGTCCAAATCCCAATAAAACCGTGGCAATAGCCACAAAAAGGGTCTTTTGTTTCATCATTCGTATTTGTTGTTACTTCATCTTTGACACCTGCCGCGGAAAAAGGTTTAACCGCGACGCTTACGTGTCAGTTCCACGAGTCGGCTCATCTGGTTCGGGATACGGATCTGCTGCGGACATTTCGGTAGACATTCACCGCAATCCTGACAAGCCGTGGCACGCGCCAGCTCGGGAACGGCTTTCCGATAAGCCTCGGTATAAGCACGTTGTTTCTCTATGTAATCAGCAGCTGTGGATTCGGGAAGAGGCAGCAATCCCTTAGTAACCGCATCGTTGTAGAAAGCGAAGTTACTGGGAATATCTACGCCGTAGGGACAAGGCATACAATAAGCGCAGGTGGTACAACCGATTGTGGGGAAGCCAGACATCTGGTCTGCAATGCGGGCCAACAGTTCGTCTTCTGCCGGCGAGCAAGGCTGCAACGGTGAGAAAGTGGCCACATTCTCTTCCATGTGTTCCATTCGGTTCATACCACTGAGTACCGTAAGCACATTCGGCCGAGAGCCCACCCAGCGGAAGCCCCAGCGAGCCGGGCTGTCATCGGGTCGCACGGCTTGCAACTGGCTCTTGATGTCATCGTTCACATTTGCCAGTCCTCCACCACGAATAGGTTCCATAATAACAGCTTGTATTCCGAGTTTTTCAAGGCGACCATAGAGGTACTCTGCATCTGCATCCGAACGGCGACGTCCTCTTCCCGCATGACGCCAATCGAGGTAGTTCATCTGTATCTGAACGAAGTCCCAATGGTATTCATCATTGTGGTCGAGCAGGTAGTCGAAAGCGCTGACATCACCATGATAACTGAATCCGAGGTGACGAATTCGCTTGGCCTCGCGCTCCTTGAGAAGGAAGTCCAGCAGGCCATTATCGAGGAAACGACCTTTCAGTCCATTAACGCCACCGCCGCCGATAGAGTGCAGCAAGTAGTAGTCGATGTAATCCACCTGCAGCTTGCGGAAGCTGTTCTCATACATCTCTTTGGAGCGGTCGAACTCCCAAAGCTGCTGGTTCTGGTTGCTCATCTTCGTTGCCACATAGTATTTGTCGCGCGGATAGCGGCTAAGGGTACGCCCTACGACCTCCTCATTACGGCCACCGCCGTACATAGGAGCTGTATCGAAATAATTGACCCCGTGGGCAATAGCATAATCCACCAAACGATCAACGTCTTCCTGTTCACGCGGCAGACGCATCATACCGAATCCCAACAGCGAGATGGCTTCACCTGTACCGTTCTGCACACGGTAGGTCATTCGGTTTTCAGAGCCAGGAGTTGGGTCGTCGGGACGAGAAGAAGTAGCAAGGGCACTGAGAGGACTCATTGCCATGATGGCTGAGCCCAAACCAAGACGCCGCAGAAATTGACGGCGGCTTATTTCCTGTAATTCTTTTTTGGACATAGTCATTTTTATTAAGTAGGTGAACAAAATTATTTAACTATATTTGTAATGGTAGGTGACGTTATGTCTTTTATGTCTCTTTGGTGCATCTTTCTCTCCTTACCTCAGTCACGTAGCCCGCTACGTTCCTTCGGAAAGAAGCGAAATCTGCATCCAAATAGAGCATAAAATACATTTAACTAATTTCGTTCACCTACTTAAGAGTTTGTGTAATAAGTTCAAACGTAGAAATCGGGAATGCTGACGGGTGCAAATCCACGACGGAGGCTCTCCTCGGAGAGGGGGATTATGCTACACCAGGTAGCCAAGTCTTGTATGTCAATACCAAAAGATTCGCCAGTAGTGAGGGCGACAATCAGACGACGATTCATTTCCAGCGTCATCTCCTCGTGGGAGGGGCGACCAGTATCATGCAGTTCAATGCGGCCGCGAGTACCGATAAACAGTAGGCGGCGATCATAGGGCTGCTCGGTCATCACATCATGACGCAGTAGAATGGTGCGACCGCGGCGCGTACGGATAAGTGTCGTGGTATGGTCGCCATTTTGGAAATCGGGAGCTTCCTTGCGCACGCGTTCCTTATATATATTAGGACCCGTCAGAGCTGAAGAATCCATACAAACTAACGTCTCGAGGAAATCTGAACGGCCAATATCCATCGCTTGACAGATGGGACCCAGTTCGTGGGTGGGATAGAGGTCACCACGGCGCTGACGGTTAATTTCCAGTCGCCACATGGTCCAACGGGCGTCAAGGCAGTGGTAGTAGTTTCCTTCGGCGTGAACGAGTTCACCGATATCTCCCCTGCGAATTGCAGCTATCGCATCTTCCAGCTGGCGCTCGAAGCAAGCGTTCTCCAACAGGAAACAACGACGATGTGAGGCAGCGGCAGTCTGCAGCAACTCGCGGATTTCCTCCATCGTCGTAGCCGCAGGCACCTCGATAGCCACATCCTTTCCCTGCCGCATCGCTTCGATTGCGATTTGAGGGTGCGAAGTCCAGTCCGTACATATATAAACGAGGTCCACCTGCTCCAACTGGCAAGCCTGACGGTAAGCATCCGGACCATCCAGACAAACAGGGCTGATTCCCTCTGGCAATAGCTGCTGCGCAGCAGCTAAGTTGGATGCACTTAGATCACAGAGTACTGCAACCTCAGCTGACTCAATAGGCAACATCAACCGCAGGGAGGAACGGCCACGTTCACCCAACCCCACAAAAGCCACACCGATGCGTTGCTCTTGCTGAAGAGGCTCCGATGAAGCCAGTTTGTTGTCAATTTTTGTCACTCTGGAGGTCAATAAGAAACTTTTCCGCCGCAAAAGTAACGCTTTTTCAGGAAAAGTAGCTCTTCATCAGAAAAAAAACGCACGAACGCGCCTAAAATGAAAGTTTTTTTGTATTTTTGTCACTGCTTTACTGATAAAAGCAGTCATTATTATCCATTTTTGCAAATAAACATCTCCTATAAACATAATTCTATCACCACTATGAAGAGATTTATGACTCTGGCCCTGCTGACCGCGCTCAGTTTGACAGCCAATTCGCAAAACATTCAATTACATTATGACTTCGGACGTCATCTATATCCTAATGAGGAAGAAACGCGACAGATAGCCACCCTCACCTTTGAACACTACCGTCCCGACCGTCTCGGAAGTATCTTCTACTTCATTGACTTGGACATCTATGCCAAGGGGATCAAAGGTGCATATTTGGAATTCAGCCGCGAATTCAATATCGGAAAGAAAGGTTTTGCTATTCACGGCGAATACAATGGCGGATGTACTACCAGTAAGGGCGCCACATGGGCCGCCCAGTTCCAACATGCCTTCTTACTGGGTCCAGCCTTCAACTGGCACAACTCTGATTACACGTTTACCTGCGGGGTGCAAGCAATGTATAAACATTATCTCAAGGGCGTGAATAACGCGAAAGCCTATCCTGGCTTCCAAATAACAGGAGTCTGGGGTTGGACCTTTGGCAAAGAGAAGATGTTCACCTTCTCCGGTTTCATCGATTTCTGGAGAAATCACAAAGACAACGACGAATACAACGTCATCATGCTAACCGAGCCTCAGTTCTGGTTCAACCTGAACGGAGTCACGAAGGCAAAGACCAATCTAAGTATTGGAACCGAGATAGAAATAAGCAACAACTTCGTTATCAACAAAGCTAACTCCAAGACCTTCTTTGTCAATCCTACGCTGGCTCTGAAGTGGACGATGTAAGCTGGGTGAAAGCCTGCCAAGGTCCTTCGGTAGGCAGTGGAGCCTCGACAAAAATCTCTTCGTGCGAAACGGGATGCACGAAACGAATACTGCGTGCATGAAGACTGATACTGCCGTCGGGGTTGCTGCGCGGCGCACCGTACTTCAAATCACCTCGAATGGGACACCCCATGGCAGACAGTTGGCAGCGAATCTGATGATGGCGTCCTGTATGAAGGTGCACCTCAAGCAGGTGGTAGTAATCGGAATGACCTAATACGCTGTAATCCAACACGGCCTTCTTCGCCCCTGGCCGCTCATGTTCGTAGGCAAAGCTCTTGTTCTTCTGTTCGTTGCGAATAAGATAATGTGTAAGAACACCTTCCGGATTTTTCGGGAGGTGTTGTGTCAGTGCCCAATAAGTCTTCTTCACCTCACCCGAACGGAACAGCTCGTTCAGACGAGTGAGCGCCTTACTGGTGCGCGCAAAGACAACCACTCCGCTGACAGGGCGGTCCAAACGATGCACAACCCCAAGAAAAACGGCTCCTGGCTTAGCGTACTTCTCCTTAATATACAATTTCACCGTCTCGGAGAGCGGGGTATCGCCAGTTTTGTCGCCCTGGACAATTTCGCCTGCGCTCTTCGAGACGATGATCAAGTGATTATCTTCGTAGAGAACTTTCAATTATTAAGTAGGTATTCAGAATTATTTTACATATTCATGCCACCATCAATCTGGATAACCTGACCACTGACATAGGAGCTGAGGTCGCTGGCGAGGAAGAGAGCAACGTCGGCCACGTCCTCGGGTTTACCGCCACGACGAAGGGGAATCTTCTTCATCCAGTCCTCGCGTACAGCATCGGGTAGCTGAGCGGTCATGGCAGTCTCGATGAAGCCGGGGGCAATAGCGTTGGCACGGATGCCCTTGGGACCCATTTCCTGAGCGATACTCTTGGCAAGTGCTATCATACCAGCCTTCGAAGCGGCGTAGTTGGCCTGACCTGCGTTACCATGAACACCAACAACACTGGCCATATTGATAATAGAGCCTCCACGCTGACGCATCATCACGGGCACTACAGCATGAATGAAGTTGAAGGCGGACTTCAGGTTGACACCTATCACAGCGTCCCACTGAGCTTCGCTCATGCGAAGCATCAGACCATCCTTGGTGATACCTGCGTTGTTGACAAGCACATCAATGGTGCCAAAGTCTTCCTTGACCTGCTTCACAAGTTCTTCGGTCTCTGCGAAGTCAGCTGCGTTGCTGGCATAACTCTTACACTTGACGCCGAGAGCGACTATTTCAGTTTGTGTCTCCTCGTTCACAGCGAGGTCGGTGAATGCGATGTTTGCGCCTTCTGCGGCGAATCGGAGGGCAATGGCCTTGCCAATACCCCTTGCTGCGCCAGTGATGAGCGCAGTCTTTCCTTCTAATAGTTTCATCTTTATGGTTTATGGAATAATGATATTTCTTTCGCGCCCAAGGGCTTTGCGAAGGATATTTGTGACAATCGGACGGGTAATACCAATATTCATGCCGGTTCCTACCCGACCATAAATATACGGCACTTCAAGCCCTCGCGCGCATCCTTGTATTATATCGGTGTAGAGATCGATATTCTCAATATCAAAGATACCTTCCCTCTGTCCGTCTTCCAGGGTCTTGGCGATAATGTCGCGCTCTTTCTTATCGTATTTCTTGCGCACGCGCTCTACCTGCCAGATATTGCGGAAGAATTCTGCGCGGAGGTTTCCATTGCGCTCCACGGCTTCCTTCATAAGACTAAGATGGGCGAACATCAGTTCAACAAGTTTTTCGAGTGGGGGCAGTTGCTTGCGCGCCACAGCCAGAAAGGTCGATGAAATGCGTTGCAATTCCCCATTAATGACTGCAGAATAAACCTCATCCTTACTCTTGAAATAAATGTAGAGAGTGCGACGCCCTTTACCTGATGCCTCGGCGATATCGTTCATCGTCGTATACTCGAAGCCTTTTTTGGCGAACAACTGACGGGCAACGTCAATGAGCAAAAGTTTGGTCTTTTGTAGTGGCATATTATTCTTCGTTCTGCAATTGCGGTGCAAATGTAGCGGAATTGTTTCATTTAAGCAAGAAAAAGAGGCACACTTTTTGCGCAAGTGTGCAAAAAGAGGCCTTTTCTCACACTTTTTCACAGAAAAGTTTGGCGGTTTCACTTTTTTGCCGTACCTTTGCACCCGCAAACGAGAAAATACATCGCGGAGTGGAGCAGTTGGTAGCTCGCCAGGCTCATAACCTGGAGGTCGCATGTTCGAGTCCTGCCTCCGCAACAAAGAGAAGAGAGAGTGTCGCCTGCGGCAATCTCTCTTTTTGCTAAAAAGAATAATACGTGCGGTTCGCCCCCATACAAAAACGAAGGCGCCAAGAGGGAAGCAGGTGAGAATCCTGCACAGTCCCGCTGCTGTGAGCTCCATCATCGGACGGACGACAAGCCACTGACAGAACAACGTCGGGAAGGTGTCGGTCCAGGAGCAAGCCAGAAGACCTGCCGTGCGAAATATCAACAGACTGCGAGGACGGTCTTGAGAAATCAGAGAAATGTTTAACCAAATAACAAAACAAAGTAACATGAAAAAGTACCTTTTGGCTTTCGCTGTGCTCGCTATGAGCATGGCTGTATTCACTGCGTGCGGAAGCGACGATGACGAAGAACTGCTTCTGCCCGTCATCACTGCAAACTTTTCTGAAGCAGACCTCACCGTCAAGGAGGGAGAGACTTTGGTTATCGAACCCAAGTACGCCAATGTCGATGAGAAGACAACTTATGAGTGGACTTGCAGAGATGCCATCATTAGCAAAGAGCCGAAGCTCACGTACATCTTCTATGAATATGGCACCTACGCCGTCCGGCTGAAAGTCACGACCAAAGCTGGTACATCACAGCAGGATTTCAGAATCACGGTGAACGAAAACCTTATGATCGTGGACTTTGAAGGCGAATACTGGAACGGACTGATTGACAATATACAGTACAACGGCCCACTACTCTACGGAGAAAAAGCAACTGAGTATGCATGGAGCGACAGCATCACCGGCCTCTCTGGTGGTCTAACGCTGGCTTGGGGCGGAAGTTTTGGATATAGCGAAGGCGGCACAGCTATTTCCAACTATGTTGACAACAACATTCAGAATCACGCTACATACGATTATCAACTGTCTGTACCTGCCAGCAACGGCAGCAAAAACTTCGCCGTGGTCTATTGCAACGCAACCATTAAGTTCCCCGAGGGCGTAAACCATGTCATTAAGTCCATGCAGATAGGCCCCACAACATATGAGCTGGGCGTTGTTATGAATGGAGACGGTTATGCTGCTTCATTGGCTCAAGAAGGAAACTTTACACTCACCATCACTGCCAACAATGGGAAAACTCTGGATGTTGATATGGCTCGCGACGGTGTCATTCTGCAAACTTGGAAGGAGGTGGACCTTACCAGCCTAGGCGAAGTCAACAGCCTTACTTTCACCATGGATGGCAGCGACCAGTCGGACTATGGTGTGAAGCATCCTAAGTATTTTGCTTTCGACAACGTGGTCGTGAAGTTCTAAATGTCATTCCCACGTAAACAATATTGGACGGGCAAGCTGCTGGCAGTCATCGTACTGCTGGCAGCTTGTTCCAATTCAGACCCTGGCACCGAAGAAGAGAAGTTCGAGGCTGAGGGACAGGGTGTCTTTATTCTTTGTGAAGGTAATTTCAATGCCGGAAACGCTACCCTCTCCTACTACGACCCTGAAACACGCAAAGTGGAGAATGCCGTTTTCCAACGCGCCAACGACCGCAAGTTAGGTGACACAGGACAAAGCATCACCCTACACAAAGGAACAGCTTATATCGCTGTAGAGAACAGCGGCATTATATGGGCCATCGATGCCAACGATTTTCGCGTTCGGGGTCAAATGGTTACAGGACAGACCGAACACATGATGAATCCGCGATATATTCATTTCCTCAGCAACGAGAAAGCCTACGCAACTGATCTATACTCCCCTTACATCACCGTCTTCAACCCCCAGACAATGACCTACCTCGCCAGCATCAAGACTGAGCAGCCAGAGGCGTACGGCTACAGTTCAACTGAACAGATGGTGCAGTACGGAAAGGAGGTCTTCACCAACTGCTGGAGCTATAGCAATAAAGTCCTCATCATTGACAGCGAACGAGACGTGCTATCCGACAGCATCACCCTTTCCAGCTGGCAACCCAAGAGTATGGCACTCGACGCTCGCGGGAAACTGTGGGTCGTGACGGATGGTGGTTTTTCCACGGACGAGGAAAGCTTTGGCGATAACATACCTCACCTCTATCGTATCGATGCCGCAACCCACCAGATAGAGCTCGACCAAACGCTGGACACCGATGAGGGGGGAATCGTTCTGGCCACCAATCCAGATGCCACCGTGCTATACCTTATTAATAATGATGTCTATCGGATGAACATCACAGACAACCATGTACCTGTGCGTCCCTTCATCCAAGCTGACCGCAACGAACGCGGCGTGCGCCACAAGCTCTATGGAATAGGAGTAAATCCTCACAACGGTGAGATCTATGTGGCAGACGCTGTGGACTATAGTCAGTCGGGAATCGTGCGTCGCTACAGTGCTGATGGCACCCTCATTGACCAGTTCCGAGTAGGTATCAATCCGAACGGTTTTGCATTCAAATGAAGCAGGCAATCTTCCATCTATTCTACCTCGTGTTCGTAGCTTGTCTTATGGCAGCCTGTCACGATGACATTGCAGCTCCGGATCCGCCTGAGGATCCTATTGATTCTATCGGTCCACTGCCCACTATTGTCTGGGACGAAGCATCAGCCCGTTTCCGTATTTATACCGACGAGACACTGACCTTGGTACCCATAGTCGGCAACACCGATTCCACTTCGACATTTCTGTGGACCATGAATGACAGTGTCGTCAGTCGCGAATCCCACTACTCTTTTCTCTCTACCGAACCAGGCGAGTTCTTCGTCCGCCTCGTGGTCACCAACCTCAACGGCAGCGCGGAGGACGAGGCCAAAATTACCGTTCTCCAAAGCGAGAATACCCAGCTGCCCGAAATTCCAGCAGAGCACCGTTTATGGTACTCAGCATGGGACGAGATAAACATGGCCATGGGACGAACCATCAAGATAAAAGTCCACCCGCTCGAAATCCCCGAAAATGCCAACTTCCTGTGGTCGCTGGACAACGCTCCGTTCAAAGCAAGTACACTTCCAGATAAACTGGAATATCTCTTCGACGCTACAGAACAAGGGCGGCATACCGTCACCCTCTTGATGGAATCGCCCGCCGCTACGGCTACGCAAAACTTCCTGATTAATGTCTGTCCGATAGCTGGTACTTATCGTCGCAGCTTCGAGGGCAATGCACTAGTCAACAATATCTATGAGTTCATGCCAGCCCCAGGGCATCAGGTCAACGGATACATCATCGTCGGCGACTCCTACCTTGAAGACTGCACCCACGAGCAGGCTTGTGACACCGTACTTGCTCATTTTCAACGTCGTTGGTCCATCAGCCTCGGCTCACAGGGGGGCTACCTCATTGCAGGTTTTGACCATAGTGTCAGGAATTCCGGTGGCGACTACGACCTATGCATCAAAGGTAATCCCTACAACTACCAATCCGAGCCCGGTATCATCTGGGTCAGTCAGGATGACAACGGCGACGGGCTCCCTAACGACCAATGGTTTGAGTTGGCAGGCTCTGAATACGGCACCGCGCGCCACACCACCGACTACGCCATCACCTACTACCGTCCTGCAGCCAAAAAGTCTGCCACCGCTTGGCGCGACTGCTTCGGCCAGACAGGTTACGTACCATATATGAGCTACTGGAACCCGCACGACTTCTACTGGCAGCCATGGGTTGAGGGCTACGAACACACATATTTTGGTTCCCGCCTCGAAGACCGCAGCACCTACGAGGGCGGCATCTCCGATATCCCGCCTTACGACTGGGGCTACGCAGATAACCTTGGCAGCGACTTTATCGATGGACGTGCTGGCAAGATGAACTACTTCCGCCTCTCCAACGCTCGCACTTGGGACGGAGAGCCTGCCAATCTCGAGTACATCGACTTCATCAAGATTCAGACCGCACAAATCGGGAGTACTAAGAATCTGGGCGACATTAGTACCGAGATTTATTACATAAGCGACTATCATTGTGAGTAGGATTTTGACGATTCTGAATTATGCATTTTGAATTATGCATTGTGTTTTGAGAATTAGGTGCCTATTGGCTTCATGGTTGTGTGTCTGTGTATGCCTTGCGCAGAAAGACAGTATCATGCATGAAGTCAACATTCTGGCCCCTCGACGCCTCAGCGACACAGGCATTCAACGCACCACCCTCGACACCACCGTGCTGCATCAGAACGTGGCTCTTTCGATGTCGGATATCCTGACGCAACATTCTTCCCTGTTTATCAAGAGCTACGGCCGTGCCACAGAATCAACGGCCGAATTTCGCGGCACCTCGCCCAGCCATACGCAGGTCCTATGGAACGGATTGAAAATCAATTCTCCCATGCTTGGTACTGTGGATTTCAGCACCATACCCTCCTACTTCGTGGATCAAGCAAGCCTACTCCACGGAGCTTCGTCGCTGGTGCTGACAGGTGGAGGCCTGGGAGGAGCTGTGGATCTCGCTACACAGCCTGTCCGCCAACAAGGATGGGGCTTACAGTACATCCAAGGCATAGGCTCTTATTCCACCTTCGACCAGTTCCTACGTTTCAACTACGGTGGCAACCGATGGAGCAGCAGTACACGTGTCGTTTACTCAACCAGTAAAAACAAATTCCACTACACCAACTATGACAAGAAGGTGGATGAACGTGATGCCGAGGGTAACATCATCAACTCCTATCATCCTACAGAGCAAAACCAAAGCGGATACTTCCACGACTTCCATATCCTCGAAGACTTTTTCTACAAGCCATCCGGAAAATTCGGTGGCCAAGTGGGGGCCTCCATCTGGTACACACACAGCCTACGCGGCCTTCCTTTCCTTAGCGTCAGCTACCGCGACGACAGCGACTTTCGCAACGAGCAGCTACAGGATGCCCTGCGTTGCGTTGCGTCCTGGCAAAGGGCCTTCGGCACACAATGGAACCTTGATACTCGCTTGGGCTACACCTTTCAGTCCATCGCCTACGACTACAGTGTAAAGAATGGAGCCGCTGCCACTTCAACCATCACGGACTCACACAGCTACAGCCAGCAGGCCTACCTTCAGACCAAAGCCGACTACTCCCCTGCCGCAGACTGGCTGCTTACTGCTAACTTAGGCCTCACCTATAACCATGTTCGCAGCCACGACCGCAGCCCCTTCCATATTGGCGACAACTACAACGAAGGGCGCATGGAGAGCACCCTCAGCCTCTCTGCCAAATACCGTCCCACCTCGCGTCTGGCATTCTCCGCCATCTTGCGCGAAGAACTCTACCGCACAGACCTCGTGCCGATTATTCCAGCCTTCTTTGCAGAATATACACTGATCAGACCTCACTCTTCGAACCCGATCTCCCTCGTAGCTAAAGCCTCCATAGCTCGTAACTACCGCTATCCAACAATGGATGACCTCTACTTCAAACCTGGCGGCAACCCCAATCTACAACCAGAACGCGGCTTCACCTACGACGGCGGACTGGAATTCTCCCTCTCCCACTCTTTCAAATCAGATGCTGAACTCTCACTCCACGCCAACCTTTCAGCATTTGACTCCTACATCAACGACTGGATTCTTTGGACTCCTAACGCCAAAGGTTATTGGCAACCCTCGAATCTGAAGAAAGTGCATAACTACGGCGTGGAGTTCTCCCTTCAATCCGACTTACAGCTACCTCGCGACTGGCAGTTTTCACTGATGGGCAATTATGCCTATACTCCCTCACTCAACCAGAGCGAAGACCTTGATGCCACTGATGCTTCCTACGGCAAGCAGCTCGTCTATGTACCCCTTCATTCCGCCAACCTCACAGCTCAGCTGCGTTGGCGGACTTGGAGCCTCAGCTACCTTTGGCATTCCTACAGCGAGCGCTATACCACCACCAGCAACGAGGTCGGCTACATCACGGGCCGCCTCAAGCCATACTACATGAGCGACCTCAGCCTCGAAAAGCAGTTCCGTTGGCGCCCCCTTCAGCTCTCACTGAAGGCTGTTATCTATAATCTCTTCGGCTCAGAGTACATCACCGTCCTCTCTCGCCCCATGCCCGGTCGCCACTTTGAAATCTTTGCTGAAATCAAACTCCCATAACCCTCTATGCGTAGCCATTATACATTATATATTATTCATCATACATTAGCCATCTTGGCAACGATGGTCATCAGCTCCTGCTCAGGCCGCAGCACCACCTCCTCAGACCTTGAGCCAGCCCCTCTACGCTATGCCACCAACCTTACCTGTGAGCACGGCGATGGTTTCAGCATCTGGACTCTACGCAACCCTTGGGACACCACCCAAGTGCTACATCGCTATATCCTCCAACACGACACCCTCACCCAGCTCGATTATTCGCGTTTCACTTTTCCATATTCACTTATCAAGACTCCCGTCCGACATGCTGGCGTAGCTACCGCCGTCCACTGTGGCCTCCTCGACGAATTAGGTATAGGAACCGCTATTGCAGGGGTCTGCGAGAAAGAGTATATCGACCTGCCCGCAGTCAACGAGGGCTTGGCCGCTGGACGCATCGCAGATTTTGGAAACGGCATGAATCCCAATATTGAACGCATTATGGATGTCGCACCAGACATCCTTTTGCTCACCCCCTTCGAGCACAGTGGTGGCTACGGTCGCGTGGAGCGTCTGGGGATTCCCATCATCGAATGTGCAGAGTATATGGAAGTCTCACCGCTGGCCCGCGCAGAGTGGATACGCTTCTACGGTGAGCTCTTTGGCGTAGCCGAACGCGCCGACAGCATCTTCCATAAAGTGGAAAGCAACTACCTCGCCCTGAAAGAGATCACCCACTCCAAAGCCTCTCACGTAAAGGAGGGGGTGAGTCTTCTCACCGAAATGCTTTACGGCGGCCAGTGGTTCGTACCCTGCGGTCAGAGCACCATGGGCATCATGTTCGCCGATGCCGGTGCTAACTACCTCTTTGCCAACCGTAAGGGAAGTGGCAGCGTCGCCCTTTCTTTCGAGACCGTACTCGATGAAGCACAAGATGCTGACGTCTGGCTCGTGAAATATAACAGCCAGTCCCCCCTCACCTACTCCAGTCTCGCTGCTGACTATCAGCCCTATACCCGCTTCCGCGCCTTCCTGCAACGCCACATCTACGCCTGCGACCTGGCCCATAATCATTTCTACGAAGAGACGCCCTTCCATCCCGACCGTCTGCTGCGCGACCTCATCTGCATTCTCCACCCAGAACTTCTCCCAGACCAGCATCCAGTCTATTACCATCCCCTCCAAGAGTAAATTCCACTCATAATATTTACACATATTTCACGGATTACATGGATTAAATCATAAACAAAAGACACATCTGATTAATTGGGCGTGCAAACAATAGGCAATTTGGGCCATATTAAACGAATTAGTACAAAACTATGTGCCTAAGAAAAACTTTTCTGAAGATTCTTTGGTCATTCGGACATTTTGTGGTATTTTTGCCCTCAGGAAACAACAAACCAACCTATTTATGCACACATTACGTCTTTATTTCGCAGTGCTTACCCTGCTACTGTTCCCCCTGGGTCTTTCTGCTCAGAAGGTTGTGAATCCGCGACCCTTCACCATCCCTGCCATCCACGAATGGAAAGGAGGAACGGGTAAATTGCAACTCACCTCCCAAAGCCGCATCCTCTACTCTGATGCCCGTCTGCGTATTGCCGCCGAAGCCTTAGCCCGCGACTTGCAGACAAATGGGCTCACCCTCTCTGTAGCCAAAGGCAACAAAGCTGCTGAAGCCGATATCCTTTTTGTCTATCGACCTCAGAAAAAGCTGGGCGAAGAAGGATACGCCATCGATATCGCCAAAAGCGTACGCATCGAAGCCACTGAACGAGGTGCCTACCACGCCGCACAAACCCTCCTGCAAATAGGCCAGTCCCTGCCCAAAGGACGCATCGCCGACCGTCCGGACTACCCCCTGCGCGGAATCGTGCTGGACTGCGGGCGCAAGTACATCCCGCTGGACTACCTGCGCCGCTTGGTGCGCACAATGGCCTATTACAAGATGAATACCCTCGAGGTGCACCTCAACGACCAGGGCTTTCCGCCTTTCTTCTACAACGACTGGAGTCTGGTATATTCTGCCTTCCGTCTGGAGAGCGAGCTCTTCCCTGAGCTCACGGCCCAAGATGGTAGCTACACGAAGGCCGAATTCCGCAATTTCATTATCGAAGCCGCCGCTCAGGGCGTGGAGATCATTCCTGAAATCGATGCTCCCGCCCACAGCCTCAGCTTTTCCCACTTCCGTCCCAGCTTAGGCAGCCAAGAGTTTGGCATGGACCACCTCGAGCTCACCAACCCCGAAGTGATTCCTTTCATCGACAGCCTCTACGCCGAGTATCTGGGCGGCCCAAATCCCGTGTTTGCCTGTCCGCGCGTTCATATAGGAACCGATGAATACAGCAATCGAAAACAGGAAATCGTAGAGCTGTTCCGTGGTTTCACCGACCATCTCATCCACACCGTAGAGAGCTACGGCAAGCAAGCCGTACTCTGGGGCTCACTCACCCATGCAAAGGGAACGACTCCCGTGAAAGTAGATGATGTACTGATGTTCGCTTGGTACAATGGTTATGCCAAGCCCGACTCCATGCACACCCTTGGCTATCAGCTTGTATGTGTACCTGACCGCTACACCTACATCGTACCCGCCGCAGGTTACTATAACGACTACCTCAATGTTCCGCGTCTCTATAAGGAATACACTCCAGCCAACATCGCTGGAGTGCGTTTCGAAGAAGGTGACCCGCAAATCAAGGGCGGCATGTTTGCTGTTTGGAATGACGTTGTAGGAAATGGCATCGCCGTAGCAGATATCCACCATCGCATCATGCCAGCCCTGCAGGTGATCGCCGAGAAAACGTGGGCGGTTGACACTATCCGCACCTGCGAGGAGTGGCTGCGTCTGGCCAACAACCTCAGCGAGGCACCCGGCATCAATGATCTCGGACGCTACCCGAGAGGTCTTGTGCTCGAGAACGCGAAGGTGGAGGCGGGATCCCAGCGCCCCATCCAGCATATCGGCTGGCCCTATCGTGTCAGCTTCGAGGTAGAGGCCGCCCAGGAATCCCGTGGCACAGCCCTCTTCCGCAGTGATGATGCCGAGTTCTACATCTCCGATCCTGCCACTGGACGTTTGGGCTTCATCCGCGATGGCTACCTCTTCAGCTTCCGCCACACGCTGCGTCCTGGTGTGAAAGAATGCATCGCCATCGAGGGAGACAATCGCGAGACCCGTCTCTTTGTCAACGGAAAGCTTGTAGAGGCTCTCAGCCCCCAGCTTCGCACCTTCCCTAAAGACAAAAGTTTCAAAGTTTTCCGAACCCTCCGGTTCCCCCTTCAGCGCACCGATGCCACCCTGCGCAGCCGCGTGACGAACTTGACAGTAGAGAGCCTATAGGTCGTTCGTATTCTATGTAAAACGAAAGCTGAAAAGGAGCAAACTGCGCCATTCTTGCTACCAAACTAAAAATATTATCAGTTTTTGTTGGAGGTTTCAAAAGAAAGTTGTACCTTTGCACCCGCAAACTGGAAGATAGGAGCGTAGCTCAGTTGGTTCAGAGCGCTTCAGTCACATTGAAGAGGTCATCGGTTCGAGCCCGATCGTTCCTACCACCATCGAGAGAGGCGGACTGGCCACCACGGCAGGTCCGCCTTTTTGGTTTTATCACATTCAGCAACATTTCAAGTGGAAACTACCATTTAGACGATATTTCACCTTATGGCTATAGAGAACAACGAACTGTTAGACAGATTAGAAGGCTTGGTGAGCCGCTATGAAGAAGTAGGCACGCTCATCACCGATCCCGCTGTCATCGCTGATCAGAAGCGCTATGTCAAGCTAACAAAGGAATACAAAGATCTGGGCGCCATTGTCAAGAAGCGCAAGGAATACATCACAGCACTACAAACCATTGAAGATGCCAAGGAAATGCTCTCAGAAGACGACCCGGACATCAAAGAGATGGCGCGCGAGGAGATGAATGCCGCTCAGGAAAGTCTGCCGCAGTTAGAGGAGGACATTAAGCTGTTGCTCATTCCCGCCGACCCGGAAGATGACAAGGACGTCATCATGGAGATTCGTGGTGGCACAGGCGGCGACGAGGCAGCACTCTTCGCTGGCGACCTCTTCCGTATGTACTCCAAGTACTGCGAGACAAAGGGATGGAAGATTGCCATCTCCAGCTTCACGGAAGGCGCTGCAGGTGGCTACAAGGAAATTATCTTCTCCGTCACGGGCGAAAAGGTCTATGGCACTATGAAATACGAAAGCGGAGTACATCGGGTGCAACGAGTGCCTGTCACTGAGACACAAGGCCGCGTACACACTTCTGCTGCCACCGTAGCAGTACTGCCCGAAGCCGAGGAATTTGACGTGGAAATCAACGAGGGTGCCATCAAATGGGACACCTTCCGCAGCCAGGGTGCTGGCGGACAGAACGTGAATAAAGTAGAATCCGGAGTTCGCGCCCGTTACATGTGGACGAACCCGAACACGGGCGAGACCGAAGAGATTCTCATCGAGTGTACCGAGACGCGCGACCAGCCAAAAAATAAAGAACGCGCTCTCGCGCGCCTGCGTACCTTTATTTATGACAAGGAGCACCAGAAGTACATCGACGACATCGCGGCACGCCGCAAGACCATGGTCTCCACTGGCGACCGCTCCGCCAAGATTCGCACCTACAACTACCCTCAGGGCCGTATCACCGACCACCGCATCGGATATACCATCTACAACCTCGCTGCCTTCATGGACGGCGACATCCAGGAATGCATAGACCGGCTGACTGTGGCAGAGAACGCAGAACGACTGAAAGAGAGTGCATTGTAAATACCAAAGTATATAGCCTTTACCCTTATTTTTATGAAAAATTTTTTATGTACATTTCTGTTGGCAATGATGTCATCGCTCATCTTTGCAGTCCCAGCAAAGCCAGGGCTGACCAAAATTCTAAACCTGTCTGATGGCACCACCGTCAGAGCCAAATTAGTAGGCGATGAGTTCGCCCACTACTGGATAGGCCTCGATGGCAAGGCCTATCATGAAGTAGCAGGGACTGGGACTTATCAGGTGGTGAATCCCAAGGCCATCACGCAGCGGGCACAAGCCCGTCGCAACAAGGCCAACGCCCATCGCATGAAGCGTTTGACACCCCGACGCATAGGTGATTTCAACCCCATCATAGGGCAAAAGAAAGGACTGATCATCCTTGTGAACTTCTCTGATGTGGCCTTCAAGTCTGAAAACGACAATACCCTCTACCAACGCATCGCTAACGAGGAGCATTTCTCAGATGGCGACTTCAAGGGTTCTCTTTACGACTACTTCTACGCCCAGAGCGACGGCCAGTTTGAGTTAACCTTTGACGTCGTCGGACCGGTCACGGTATCCAATGATCAATCTTACTACGGAACCAATAATGAAAATGGAGACGATCTACATGCAGCTGAGATGGTCATTGAAGCCCTGCAAGCGGCTGATTCACAAGTCAACTTTGCCGACTACGATTGGAACGGAGATGGCGAAGTGGAACAGGTGTATGTGGTTTATGCTGGTATGGGGGAAGCCGATGGTGGCTCAGAGACTACCATTTGGCCGCACGAATGGCTACTGAGCGAAGCTGTATACGATGGCGACGGCTCCGGCGCACAAACACTTGACGGAGTGATCATCGACACTTATGCCTGTGGACAGGAGTTGAATGCCGGAACGGGCGAAATAGCTGGAATTGGTACGATCTGCCATGAATTCAGCCACTGCCTCGGCTACCCGGACTTCTACGACACGGACTATAGTGGCGGACAGGGCATGGGCTACTGGGACCTTATGGACGGCGGCTCGTATAATGGCGACAGCTTCCTGCCAGCAGGATTCACCAGCTACGAGCGTTGGATGGCAGGATGGAAGACTCCTACAGAGTTGACTTCCACACAAACAGTGAGCAATATGAAGGCTCTTCAGGATAAGGGCAGCGACACCTACATTATTTACAACCCAGGCAACCGAGACGAGTATTTCCTCCTGGAGAACAGACAGCTGACGGGTTGGGATGCCGATCTGCCCGGCAAGGGGCTGCTTATCCTTCATGTGGACTACGATAAATCGGTCTGGGAGAGCAACCAACCTAACGATATCCCCTCACATCAGCGCATGACGTGGATTGCGGCTGATAACGAATATGAATACAGAATGTACGATGACACAAAGTATTATACCTGGGATGGCATGGCCAACGATCCATATCCCTTTGGGTCAAATAATGTTTTCAGCAAGAGTTCCACACCCGCTGCCCACTTGTTCAATGCAAACACAGACGGCAGCTACTACCTGAACTCCTCTGTCGAAGACATCACTCAAAACGCCGATGGCACGATATCATTCATCTTCAACGAATCCACTCCGGATCCTGACACACCGGCAACCTCAAGCGAGTCCATAGACTTCACGAACCAAGGTTTCACAAACGGTCAGTCGATTACAGATATTATCGGCACCGACTGTGTCCTCACCTTCAGTAAGGGCACAAACAGTAATAAACCCACCTTTTATACCACCGGCAATGCCATCCGCCTTTACGGCAGCAACTCCATGACAATAACTGCTGCTAAGACCATGGTTAAGATTTCGCTCACCTTTGGCACGGGCGATGGAAGCAATGACATCACAACGGACGTTGAATCTTACAGCGAAGGCACTTGGACGGGCAGCACTCAGTCCGTCACATTCACGGTCGGAGGCAGCAGCGGTCAACGGCGCATTAAGGGAGTCACTATCACCTATTCCGATAGCGACAGCCCTTCCGATTCCGAGCTTGCCTACTATAAGAATGCCGACGGCAAGAAAGGTGAAGCCCTGAAAACGGCCTTGTGCGGAATCATCTACAACCGCGAAGAGCAATCCTACAACAGTTTGTTGACAAGCTTCAAGGCCACAGATCTTCGCAGCGACGGCAAGATTTGGGACATGTACTCCAACATCACCAACTACGACCCAGACAGCAGCGGAGGCAACAGCAGCGAAGGTGCCGGCTTCAACCGTGAGCATTCCTTCCCCAGTAGCTGGTTCAACGACAACGCGCCGATGTATACCGACTTACACCACATCTATCCCACAGACGCCTATGTGAACAACAGGCGGGGCAATTACCCCTTCGGCGAGACGACGGGTAACACCTACACATCCGCCAATGACTTCAGCAAGGTCGGCACCTGTACCTATTCCGGCTACGCCGGCACCGTCTTTGAGCCTAACGATGAGTATAAAGGTGACTTCGCGCGTACCTATTTCTATATGGTAACGTGCTACGAGGAGAAACTGCCTGACTGGTACAGCAACTACAGCGATTCCAGACCTACGCTCGATGGCACCACCTACCCAGGACTCACGGAATGGCAACTGTCCATGTTGCTGAAATGGGCAAAGAACGACCCCGTCAGCGAGAAGGAGATTGCACGCAACGATGCTGTCTACAGCATACAGAAAAACCGCAATCCTTTCATTGACTATCCTGGATTGGAACAATACATTTGGGGCTCAATGACCGAAGATGCCTTCAGCTACGATAATTATGTAGAGCCGACATTCGACAACCCGGATCCTGACGTACCGACGTCCGATGGCACCACCTATAAACTGGTAGCAAGCACAGATCAGATGGTTACCGGAGCACGCTACATTATCGCTTGCGGCACTAAGGGAACCGCAGCAGGACAGTTGAACACCAACTATTTAGACATGGTCAATGTCTCCTTGTCCGGAGATGCCATTACGATTAACGACGATGTGGCCTTCTTCGTCCTCGAAGGCAACCAAGATGTAGGCTGGACCATCAAGAACGAGAGCACAGGAAAGTACCTCTATGCAACCGACGCAAAGAAGTTGGCAGAATCTGCAAGTAAAGAAGGAAAGGAATGGACGTTGAGCAAAGGCAAATCAGGCGTTGTTATGACCTATGGTGATTGTGGCACCTTGCAGTACAACAGCTCCAGTCCTCGTTTCACCACATATACCAGTTCACAACAGGAAGCCAACCTCTACATGATGATTACGCCCACCTACGAACTGGCGAACAACGGAATCACCAACAGCGCGCTCATCAGCAGTCATGCGGGCGAGACCTGCAACATAACACTCAGCGGCCGCACGCTTTACAAGGACGGCTCTTGGAATACGCTCTGCCTGCCGTTCGACGTGACGATCACCGACAGCCCGCTGGCAGATGCCACCGTCAAGACACTCACTGATGCCTCGATAGACGGTTTAGAGGTCAGCCTCACCTTCAGCACCATCGACGATGTGCTCGAAGCTGGAACACCCTATATCATCAAGTGGGAAACCATCGACGACCCGATCATCGAGCCCACCTTCAACGATGTCACCCTTGTAGACAAGGACGAGCCCGGGCGCACTATCTCCAAGGCAGACGGGCATGTGAAGTTCATCGGCTACTACGATGCTTTCGGCATCGATGCCTCCAACGATGACATCTACTACATGACCTCGAACAACACGCTGAAATACACCGCCGTTCCACGCACATTGTCAGCCTGCCGCGCCTACTTCCAGTTCTCGGCGGCAGACACCCAGACCCACGTCCGAGACTATTCCTTCAACCTTGACTTCGAAGGCAACGTCGTCAATGGAATTGGATCATTAAAGGACAATGCGGTAATGGACAATGCTTGTTATGACCTCACTGGTCGTCGCATAGCAACTCCGACCCGTGGTCTCTACATTGTTAACGGCAAGAGAATGATTATCAAATAACAAGAAAAAACTACTACAATGAAAAAGAGATATATCACCCCGACTATAGAGACGAGCTATGTGACATGGTCATCGATGGTTGCAGCATCATTCAAAGGCGGTGGCAAAGGGGATAAGGATCCAGTTATCGGTGGTGGCGACTATAGCGAGGATGAAAACCGCACCAAAGGCTATTGGGACTTCGAATGGGATGAGTAACTCTTCCTCCACACTTGTATCAGGCTGCAGTCCAACACCTATGAGGCCACGGTCCGCGATGCCGTGTCTTAAGGCGGCGATGCCGACACCCAGGCAGCCATAGCGGGCAGTATAGCCACAGCCTCGGAAATGGAGATTCCTATGGACTTCGCCCAGTCCTGCAATAATCTCCTTCCCGATGACTTCCGTCACATCATCGATACTTTTCCCAGCTGACCATTCATTCACCACAAATATTTCTCATGAGACTGGTAGAAATCCTTTCACAGGCAGTCCGCAGCTGCTTCCGACGCTTCCCCGCTCCATCCGCTTTTGCTACGGCACTGGCACTCTACGCCATCATCATCATTCTTCTCGAGGTGACCAACCACCAGCTGTTGGGCGCCATCGGTTACTTCCTCTCGGTAGGTTTGGTGCTGTCGCTGTCCCTCGCCTTGTGGAGCGAAGAACATGAAAGGACAAAGAAAGTCACGAGAGTTCACGTCATCGCGTACGTCATCCTCTTGATAGACACCATCTACCTCTTCTACAGCGATGTCTTAGACAGTAATGGCGTCGAAACCCTGCTGCTGCACACCTCTGCGATAGTAGCCTTGGTGCTGTCGGTTTTCTTTCTCTCCTTCACGCGCGAACGCGACGACATCCCTTCCTGGAACTTCGCGCTTCGCGTCATCGTGAGCATCGCCGTCTGCTATCTTATCGGCCTGGTACTCATCGGCGGTCTCAGCCTGCTGTTCGTTTCTCTGCGATGGCTGTTCACCATCAACCTCGGTTGGAAGTGGTACGCCATCACCGCAGTGCTCTTCGGCGGCTATCTGCCAACGCTGCTCCTGCTGGGGCGCATCCCCTGCGGTGACCTCAAGCACGACCTCCAGCCACTTTCCTCCAGCTTCTTCGCAGGCGTTTTCCGCTACCTCTTTCTGCCTTTGGAAGCGTTGTACCTTGCCGTGCTCTATATCTATGCCATACAGATACTCCTCAGCTGGGAACTACCCAACGGTCAGGTCTCATGGCTCGTCATAGCCTCCTTCATAGGGCACATAGCCATCGAGCTCGGCCTCTACCCGACGCGCCGTGCCGAAAATCGCAGTTTCGACAACGCCATCGCCCGCCTGCTGCCGCTGATACTGTTGCCGTTACTGATGCTGATGACCGTTGGCATTGTTCGCCGCTTCAACGACTACGGACTCACCATCGCCCGGCTGTACATCATCACGCTGAACGCCTGGTTCTATCTCGTTTGCCTGGTACTCTTCTTCACCCGCGCCCGTCGCATCAGCTGGATTCCCATCAGCTTCAGCGTACTCTTCCTGCTCACCTCGGCACTGCCGGTGAACTACACCAGCATCACGCGCCGCGTGCTCTATAACAAAGCGGAGCACGCGCTCACGCAAGCCGGAGCCACCGACCTCCCCCTGAATGCTTCCACATACGACTCGCTGATGCACACCCTGTCGCCCGAAGAACGGACCTACATCAGTTCGAAACTGGTGTATCTCAAGTACACCTACGGCAACGAGACCATACAGCCGCTCGTGGAGGAAAATCAAAGAAGTATCAATTACTACGACTACATCTGCACGACAGAAGACCGGGAGCAGGACTCCGTCGTCATAGCGTCGAAAAATGACGACTGGTACAACAACTTCGAAGCCTATCACATCCATATGCCCGCAGGCTATACGGATATCTATAGAGGTATTCGCTGCAAAGAATTCCCATGCGATGCCGATTGCGACACGCTCGAAGTCCCCGTCAGCGTGGAGGACATTCATGAGACGGTGCTCGTCAGCCCTGCCGACTTGAAGCGCTACCATGAGCAGATGGACGGCCTCGTCACCTTCCCCACCCGCTCTGGCAACAGCCTTTTCCTGATGAATCATTTCTTTCTCTCCCAGAACACGGAGTCCGACAGCCTCGGCGGCAATAACGCAACCCTGGATATTGAAGGTTATCTGCTTACAAAATAATAATCACTATATTCACTACTTATGACAAGAGAACAACTATTTGAGAACATCCGGCAGAAGCGGAGTTTCCTGTGTGTGGGTCTGGACACCGACCTGAAGAAAGTGCCGCAGCACCTCGTAGAGAAGACAGCCCTGGACAACGACTTCGATGCCATCTTCGAGTTCAACAGAGCCATTATCGATGCGACAGCCCCCTACTGCATCGCCTACAAGCCCAACCTCGCCTTCTACGAGGCCCACGGCGTGAAAGGTTGGATTGCCTTCGAGAAGACCGTTCAATACCTGAACGACAACTATCCCGACCAGTTCATCATCGCTGATGCCAAGCGAGGTGACATCGGCAACACCAGCAAGCTCTACGCGCGTACCTTTTTTGAAGAGATGGACGTGGATGCCGTGACGGTGGCTCCTTACATGGGCGAAGACTCTGTCACCCCTTTCCTCGGCTACGAAGGTAAGTGGGTCATCCTGCTGGCCCTCACCAGCAACAAGGGAAGTCAGGACTTCCAACTCACCCAAGATGCCAAAGGCGAACGCCTGTTCGAGAAGGTTCTGACACGCAGCCAGCAATGGGCTGACGCCGGACAGATGATGTACGTCGTCGGTGCCACCCAGGGCTGTGCCTTTGCCGACATCCGCCGTCTGGCTCCCGACCACTTTCTCCTCGTTCCTGGTATCGGCGCACAAGGCGGTTCTCTGGAAGAGGTATGCAAGTACGGATGGAACGACCATTGCGGCCTCATCGTTAACAGCAGCCGCGCTATCATCTATGCCGACTCCACAGAACGCTTCGCCGAGATGGCCGCCGAGCAAGCCCGTGAAGTCCAGAAGCAGATGGCAGCAATTCTCAAAGCGCATAACTTATAGCCCCATCAGGATATGAAGCAATAAGCACCCTCTCCCACGGGGGTGCTTTTTGGTTGTTTTTACGTGTGGAATCCTGCTGGTGACCTACAGAAAAAAGCCTTTCAAAAACGAAAATACCATGCAATATCGTCAAAAATGCGACGAAATATGCAAAACATGAATGCTTTAGCATTCGAAATATTGTTATTTGGGATAATTTACTTATCTTTGCAGCCAAATTATCATGATGATAAAGACATAGAATCTCTGTACGCGTATCTGGTTGCTGAGCATTCCGTGCGAAGCCAAGATGTATTAAAATTTGCATTGACAGACTTCATGAAATGATAAAATTCAATAATATTCAAAATCTAATTAAATTCTAATGAGACAAGACACGATTATTTCACGAGGGCGTCCGTGGCTCATGCTGCTGATGTTCTTCGTCTGGCTGCTGCCTCAGGAGGCGGCGGCAACGTATGTAGATGAGGCCGACAACTACACCGTCTCTTTGGGTGGTTCAAACATCGTCTACTTCGAGGCGCCGGTGTACGACACCGATGACACCGACACCTGGATTGAAAAAGGTATCCTGAAGGTCTCTGTGGAAGGTGGTGCGGAAACCACCATCTTCACATGGGAGTCAGAGAAGGATATTAACAACTCCAACACATCTCTGAATTGTAAATTCAGCACTTCAGCCGACGGCTTCTTCGACATCACCTTAGGAAATTCGAGAAGTACAGCCAGGCTGACCAAGAGTTCTGAGCGGTGGCTCTCCCTGGCCCGCAACAGCGACAACAAGACCTTTGACTTCAGTGCCGAGTGGGTCGTACCCTATAACCTTTTGGGCAAGAAGCTGACATTCACCTGGGACGTCACCCGCAACGGTAACTCCCCGCGCGTGAAGGAAACAGTGGCTGGCATCAAGTCTAAAGTAATCACCATGCCGCAGGCCGCAGCAAAGCTGTCGCCCTTCATTTCCACCCCCATGTTGAGTCCCACCAACCCGGGCAAGCTGGAGATACCTTGGTTCATGGCCTCAGACAGTATCACCAGTGCCTACTATGAGTACTATGATGCCAGCGGTAGATACCAGAAGGAGGAAATCACGAACATGAGCAGCGGAGTCATCGAACTCGATGCCACCGTTCCCCACCGCAACTTCCGGGTAGTCTGCAGCTACAAGCAGGCTGGCGACAAGGGTAGCTACCTCATTGAGAACCAAGGGTCGAATACACAGAATATACCCATGGTTCATGCCCCCGTCGGACTGACCGCCCTCCCCTTAGGCGGCAGGAAGGCGATGGTGGAAGTGACATGGAACGTGCCTTATCTGGACTATGAGGACCTCACGCCCACCGACTTCTTCGAGGTACAGCGCTCGTTGACCGGCAAGGAAGAAGACTTCGAGACCATTGATCAGGAGTTTATATCGAAAGGCAACAAACAGTCTTCCTACACTTTCATCGACAGCACCCTGATTGAAGCCATCGAAGCAGGCATGCTGAAGGATGGCGGCACGCTGGACAACCTCACCTACCGTGTGCGGCGTACGATTACCAAAGAGTGGGGCTGGGGCGCGGACAACAACTGCGCCGCGTCCGTCAGGTGTATCATGGATAATCTTCACCTGCTGCGCGTGGCGAACTGCTCGGCCGACTGGGAAGACCAGCGAGCCTACACCGTGCGCGTGACATGGAACTATGCCAGCGAATACAATGCCGTGTGGGACGACCGTGCCCAGATGGTGCTGCGCGTCATGTCGAAGAACAGTGCCGGCGCCATTGTCGATAGCCTCATCTATGTGCTCGACCAGACCGAGCGCGCACAGTGCTACAAGGTGGTGAACCTCACGCGCTCGTGCGTACATTATGATATAGATATGTATGTGGAGCGTGGCGAGTCGCCCATCAACTACGGCGACCAGGTGAAGGAATACTACTTCCCCATCCGCTCGGAAGCAGATTGGAACACCTTCCGCCAGAAGGTGGAGGACGCCAAAAACGGGAGTGATGTGTACGCCCGCCTCTATGCCGACATTACCGTCAGCGACTACGTGGGCGGCAGCGAAAGCGCGTACTTCCGTGGCATCTTCGACGGCGGCGGCCACACGCTGACCTTCAACAAGTCTGGGGTCACGGAGGAGTTCATAGCTCCTTTCCGCTATGTGGGCGATGCCGCCATTAGGAACCTGCACACGGCAGGCACCATCTCTACCAGCAACCGCTATGCTGCTGGTATCATTGCCAGGACGATGGACAAGACGAGGGTTTACATCGAGAACTGCCGCTCGTCGATGGCGCTCAAATGCTCCAAAGCCAATGACAACTGTATGGGTGGCATCATCGGCCACCAGAGTGGTGCTGATGTCGTCATCCGCAACACAAAATTCGACGGCAGTTTCGAGGGTAAGGATAGCAACGGCGGTTTCGTGGCCTGGGCTGAAGACTGCTCTATTTCCATTGAGAACTGCCTCTTCGCTCCCTCCGAGCTCAACACCAGATCTAATAACTGCGAAACGTGGGTGCGCAATTCCGGAAAAATTAACTTCAAGCTTGTCAACAGTTATGCAACCCTTGAGTTCGGCTCACCGCGGTATATCGTCATCCGCAGTGCAGCCGACTGGGAAAAGTTTGCCAACTTAGTGAAAGCATCCGAAGGCCAGTACACGGTGGATGCCACCCTCGATGCCGACATCTCGGTCTCGAAGATGGTTACAGCAGACTATAATGGCAATTTCAACGGCAACGGCCATACGCTGGACCTCGATTTGCGAGGTGACGCGGAGACAAACTACGTGGCTCCATTCTGTGAAGTTGGTGAAGCCACCATCAAGAATCTTCATGTCACAGGGACTGTTACCTCCCCTCAGCCGTATGCAGCCGGCCTCGTAGGTTGTGCCTTCTATTTACTTACCATAGAGAACTGCCAGTCGTCAGTCACGCTTCTCAACCAAAAGGACGAAGCCATGTCCAACGGCGGTTTCGTGGGGGATGTCAGAGGCACCCTCGCGAAGGTAGTGATTAGCAACAGTAAGTTCGACGGCAGTTTCTTGGGCGGCCTAAGTTATGGCCACGGAGGCTTCGTGGGCAATATCGCAGCAGGCGATGTGTCGATTAAGAACTGTCTCTTTGCCCCCGACCGCATCGATACCAAGACAGACCAGTGCGAGACGTGGGCACGCATCAATGAGCTTCCGGGTCAGTCGGCCAAGCTGTCAGTAACAGACTGCAAGGCCACGGAATTCTTCGGGGGCAACAATATAACTATCAAAAGTGCTGCGGACTGGGAAACCCTCCGCAGCCGAGTGGACCAAGCCGGAGGCAAAAGCGATTTTACGGTTTTTCTCGATGCCGACATCACCGTCACAACGTCTGTGGGTGATGAAGAATGGGCTCCCTTCAGGGGCACCTTCAATGGCAACGGCCATACGCTGACCTTCAATTCGCCGTCAAGCAACCGCAGTCGAGTTGCTCCCTTCCGGTATGTCAGCGATGCCACATTCAACAGCTTGCATACAGCTGGCACCATCTCGACTGGAGTTGATTATGCTAGCGGACTCATAGGTGAAGTAAAGTCGTATCACGAGGTCAGAGTCAACAGCTGCATCTCTTCGATTAGCATTATAAGCAATAATGGTGATTGGCATCTTGCAGGCTTCATATCCCGCATCGGGTCTAGTGGTAGAGCTATATTGAACGACTGTAAGTTTGATGGCAAATTTGAAGGTGATGACAGTCGCTTCTATGGCTTCGTGAGCGACAACAGTTATGCTGAAAAAGTAATGTTAGATGACTGCTTCTTCGCTCCTGAATATAATGGTAATTCAAACGGCAGAAGTAAGACGTGGGCCTATTCAGATAACAGCTTATCTGTCATCAATAGCTGGGCAACAAAGAAGATGCTTGAAGGAGAAACAGACGTCAGTGTGTTCTCCACAGATGATGCGGCTGAACATGTCAAGGCTCTTGGCTCTGACAACTGGGAGGTGGTTGATGGCAAGGCGGTGCCTAAGTTCTCACAGAGCAAGGACCAAGAGCTCCTTACCGACGAGACTGCAAGCCAGGTGGTCGGGCTACTTGGCAGCGCCAGCTGGCAGGTGGTGAACAAAAAGGCTGTTCCCATTATGCTCACTGTTCCGGTGTCCGACGTCGTCTTTTCGGAGGACAGCCTGCTGAGCTACTTCCCCACCGGCTGGCAGATGGATGGCGGCAAGCTAGTGCCCATCACCCCGAAGTATGAGGAAATCAACAAGAACGTCTCTGACTTAGCAACAAAACTGACCGGCCTCTTCTACCACAAGAATACCGGCACCATCGATCCGGAGCTGCTGACGCAGACGCGCCAGAGCAGCGTGCTGCTGAGCTGGAACACTGACGGCAACCCCATCGACTACTTCAAGGTGCTGCGCCGTGTCAAAGGCGAGGGCGACGATGCGTGGAAAGAGATAGCCACCAATATCGACCAGCTGAGCTACGAGGACACCAGCGTGTCGCCACTGGCCACGTATGAATATAAGGTCATCGGCGTTAACGACTGCGAGGGCATCAGCACCAGCGAGACTCAGGAGAAGACCGGCGAGTGTAAGCACACCGGCCGCTTGGAGGGCTACGTGCGCTACAACGACGGCACGGGCGCTCCCGATGTCGAGGTGGACATCATCTATGATGGAAAGAAGGTGACGAGCGTCAGGACCGACGAGAGCGGCTACTTCGAATGCGACGAGTTGTCGTACCAAGGCAAGACGGCTGTAGATTACAAGGTGCAACCCGTGACCTCCGAAGTTCTCCGTCTGGAGGTGGATGCCTACTCGGTGACCTTCAACGCCACGAGCAACAACGAGACTGTGCACGAGTTCATCATCACCAGCGGCAAGCGTTTCTCGGGCTTCGTGATGTACGACGGCACGAGCATCCCTGTGAAGGGTGTCAACTTCCTCGTCAACGGCAGGAAGATCCACAACGCCAAGGGCGACCTCGTGGAGACCGACTACGACGGCAGTTTCTCCTTCCGCCTGATGGAGGGTGACAACAGCATACAGGCCGTGATGGATAATCACGTGTTCACGAACGACGGCTGGTATAAGAACTCCGGCAAGCAGAACATCACGAGCGACGTGGCTGGCATCTATTTCTACGACGCCACGAAGGTGAGGCTGACCGGCCGCGTGGTCGGCGGCGACGAGCAGGGCAGCAAGCCGTTGCTGAATAACCTGTCGAAGAACAACCTGGGCGACTCGCTGACGATTGTGCTCACCTTGGAGGGCGACAACACGTCGTGGCTGGTGTATGACAACCTGAACCCCAACCGCACCCAGCGCGAGGAGGTGGTCCGTCATCCGCACGGCGGCGACAAGCACTATACCTCTGTGAAGACCCTGCGCAAGCGCGTGGAGGTGTATCCCGACCAGAAGACCGGTGAATACATGCTCATGCTGCCGCCCGTGCGCTGGAAGGTGCAGCAGGTCTATTGCACCGGCTACCCGACCCTGTTCCAGGAAGGTCAGGTGAGTGAGGTCATCGACCTTACCAATTGCTTGACCCCGAAGGATACTACCTATATGGGCGTCTTCAAGGATGTGGACACCATGCGTGTGGAAAATCCCACGGCCAGCTACCATGCCGTTTACAACCGCATCTTCCACAATCCCTTGGAGGTCACCTACAAGCAGCTGGGCTACGACACCTTCAATTACTTCGGCGACAAATCTTACATGGCTACCGAGCTAAACGGCGACATGGCCGAGGTTCCTCTGGCCTACCCGAACCCGCTTGACTCGACACAGGCTCTCTACAGCTTCGACTACCCCGTGTTCAGCATGGAGCGCCAGTACCGTATCCAGCTGCAAGTGGCCGAGCGCTATCTCTACAACAACAATCCGGCCACCGGGAAGATAGATCTCGTGACGCTGGGCGGAGGCAAGGCACGGATGCAGAATGGCATGAAAGCCTTCTCGGATAAAACACTTTTTGAGCCTCCCGTGGAAATCGACAGCCTGGGACGTGCCCTGTTCACCCTGAAGGCCGACCAGACCACCACGCTGCTGACGGGCCTGAATGCCCTGAAGACGGTTTCCTTCACCGTGGAGCGCGATGGCACCTTCTACGAGGCCGCTCCCCTGCATGGCTACGTGCTCAACATGTTCCCCGTGGGCGAGGCCAAGACCGTACTCTCCGAGGGTCAGCCCGTGCTGTTCGACATCCTGCGCGACCCGCCGGGTTCCTACAGCACGAACACCCTGGCCAAGGGCGCCACGCTCAACTATACGTACATGATGAACATGACGATTTCGGCTGGCCTGTATTTCTCCTATAAGGAAGGCAAGAAGCTGCAGACCGTGTCGGCCTCCGTGGTCGCACCGCAAGGTTCCGGCACGGCTGTCGGTCCAATCTATATGGGCGATGCCTACGAAGGTGATGTGGACCAGCTGATGTACAATGCACAGGGCAGCAAGGCCTTCTCCTACACGATGGCCCTCAACAACGCCGTCAGCACGAGTGGCGACCCGAGCATGGTGGGTGCCGATGCCGACGTGTACATCGGCACGGTGCAGAACGTCGTGGTGACCCCGATGTCCACCATCCGTGCCGTGACCGACAGCATGTACAACGCCATCATTGCCCGCACGGCTCCCGATGGAGCCATGGTTTCCGACGTCGGCAAGACCATCGATTATGGCACCGTCGTCGAGATTGCCAGCGGAACGCGGATCGGCAAGAACGGTAAGGAGGAGAAATTCCACCTGATACGCGACGTGGCACTGGGCTACGGTCCGAAGGTGCAGTCGCAGTTCGTCTACTCGCAGAAGCAAATCCTCACGCAGATTATCCCCGACAAGGCGAAGGAGATTGTTGACCTGATGTATCTCGGCACCAAGGAAGATGCCCAGAAGATTGCCAACAGCACCCAGCGGCCCGTTTACCTGTCGTTGCGCGAACCCACCGACTCCCTGTTCGCCGTGGTGAACAGCAAGAAGATCGACGGTCATACCTACAACGACACCATCGACAAGGCCGAGAAAGGCATCAACTACCTTGTGGTGCTGCCCAAGGGTAAGACGTCTAAGGACTTCAGCGACGAGGTCATTGAGAAGTATCAGACCATCAAGGCCTGGATACAGATGATAGCCCAGAACGAGGGCGAGAAGATGACCGCCCACGACCTGGTTGCCAACTACGACGTGGCCGGAACTGCGGGCGTGAACTACAGCGAGACCTTCGACAGTAACTTCTCCACCTCGTGGATGAATTACTTCCCCATCGCCACGCAGGTTGACTACTTCGGCGCCGGCTCCAAGGCGTTGACCTACTACACTGCGGCCACATCACTGGGTGTTACGCTGGCATCCAGTATTGCCCTTTCGCTGCAAGAGATGAAAACCTGGACAACTCCGACCGCTGACGGCTCGAACGTCAATATGAACAGGGGCACCAAGTCGGAAGTGTATTTCTCCGGCGACCTGTTCCAGTGGACGCTTGTTCCCGTGGCATTGTTCAATACGGTGGGTGCAGACTCTCAGGCGAAAGCATACAACCGCACGGAGAGCTTCACCATCGCCCCCGACGCGAGCAGCCATCTGAACGTGGATGTTTACCGCACGAAAATACCGGTCAACGAGAACGACGAGTTCGCGGGAGTTACTGATGTATTCACGAACTTCAACTATAACACGCTGACCGAGGACGTGCAGTATTACGTGCAGAAGGCGCTGAAGGAAGACAAGATCCAGGGTCCGCGCGGATTCGTATTCCGCACCCGTGGCGGTTCTACCGCTAATCCTTGGGAGGACGAGCGCAAGACGCAATTCTATGACCCCGGCAAGGTGCTCGACGCCCGCACGCTGAAAATCTGCAACCCGAAGATCCGCCTCGATAAGCAGAGCGTGAGCGGTGTGTCTGTCAACGACGCGGCCCACTTCATGGTCTTCGTCTCCAACGAGAGCGAGAAGCCCGAGGCCACCGATGGCCTGACCGTCTTGCAGCTCTTCGCTGCCGACCAGCTGAATCCGAACGGCGCCAAGATCAGCATCAACGGACAGCCGCTGACCACCGGCGGCATGACCATCACCGTCGTGCCGGGCACAGAGACGATGCTGCAGATGGAGGTGCGTGCCGGCCAGGGCTTCGACTATGAGAAGCTGGCCATCGGCGTGATGTCGCCGACAGACCCGGAGAATGCCTTGGCCGTGACCACCTTTGACGTGCACTTCCTGCGCGAGGCCGGCGGCGTGAACATCGCCGCACCGGGCGACAAGTGGGTGCTGAACACCATGGCCCAGGTGGACTCCAAGCGCGGCTGGTACCTGCCCGTCACCATCAACGGCTTCGACCGCCACCAGCACAACTTCGACCACATCGAGTTCCAGTACAAGGAGTCACAGCGCGGCGACGACTCGTGGACAAACCTCTGCTCGTTCTACGCCAGCGACTCGCTCATGGCGGGCGCCAACGGCGTGAGGAAGCTGATACCCGAGAACGGCAACATCGTGACCGAGTTCTACGGCGACGGCTGGGTGATGGAGCGCACCTACGACCTGCGTGCCGTGCTCTTCTGCCGCAACGGCAGCGACTTCCTCACTACCTCGTCGAAGGTCATCAGCGGCATCAAGGACACCCGACGCCCGCAGCTCTTCGGCACACCAGAGCCAAAGAGCGGACTGCTCACGCAGGGCGACGACATCATCTTCAACTTCTCGGAAGACATAGAGTACAACTACCTCTCGGCCATCACCAACTTCGAGGTGAAGGGCGAGGTGAACAACAACTCGCTCTCCGAGATGGTGAGCGTGCAGTTCAGCGGCCAGGCCAGCGTAGAGACCGAGGCCCGGCGCAACTTCAGTGGCAAGGACCTGACCATCGACTTGATGATCAAGCCCGCCGAGACGGGTCGTGACATGCCGCTCTTCTCCCACGGCACCAACGGCCAGAAGCTGCAGCTGTGGCTGACCAAGGACTTCAAGCTGAAGGCCGTGGTGGGCGATCAGACCTTCGTGTCTGACTCCGTCATCGGCAAGAATGCCTTCCGCCAGGTGGCCGTCACGCTCAACCAGACAGACAGCCTGCTGACATTCTTCAAGGGTGGCGTGGAAATCGGCCGCCACAAACTGTCGTCGCTCTACAACGGCACGGGCACGCTCATCTTCGGCCGCACCAACGAGCAGGACCGCACGCACAGCCAGTTCTACGAAGGCCGCATGATGGAAGCCCGCCTGTGGTATCGTGCCATGGACGGTGGCCTCATCGGCACCACCTACGGCGGCCAGCGTCTGACGGGCTACGAGAAGGACCTCGTGGACTACTACCCGATGAACGAAGGCTCTGGCTTATATGTCAAAGACTGCACTCAGGGCGCCAATGCCCTTATGATGGGTGCTTCCTGGGCCATCCCGCACGGCTTGTCGTTGAGAGTGCAGAAGTCCGACAAGGGTGTGCTGCTCGACAAGAATGCCCTGAACCGCACTGCCGATCAGGACTACTCGCTGATGTTCTGGTTCAGGACGGATGCCGACGGACGCGGCACACTGCTCTCCAACGGCCGCGGCCTGAAGGAAGACAACGGCGCCGAGAACCTGTTCCGCATCGGATTCGATGATTCGAAGCTGACGTTCCGTTCCAATGGCATCGAGACCGAGGTGCCTGGCAACTGGAGCGACGGCGGGTGGCACAACTTTGCCATGACGGTGAGCCGCGGCCGCAACGTGGCCAACATCTACATGGACAAGGAACTCGTCACCACCTTCGAGGCCGATTCGCTCGGCGGCATCAGCGGCGGCTATCCGCTCATCGGCGCCACGCGCTACAACGTCGTGAAGGAGAACGGCGAAGTGGAGGTCATCGACGGCGACGACGCCCTGACGGGCAACGTGGACGAGCTGATGTTCTTCGCGCAGGCACTGCCGCAGCAGCTCATCAGCACCTACGCTACGAAGGCTCCTAACGGCGACGAGGCCGGTCTGCTCACATACCTCGCCTTCGACCGCCAGGAGCGCCAGAAGGACAACAGCATCGAGCTGGTGCCTTACGCCTACAGCAAGAAGCTCTACCTCGACGACAAGGGTCAGCCGCGCTATCAGCTCGACCCGCTGACGAAGGAGCCCACCAACACGCTGGTGCGCGACTACCTGTTCGCCGACGAGATAGATGCCGTGCTGCCGCACTTCGACAAGGAGTTCGCTGCCCCCGTGGTGCCCAACGAGGAGGTGAAGAACTTGAAGTTCTCGTTCATCGGCAGGAACAACCAGCTGCTGGTGGACCTCGACGAGCCTGCTGCGCGCCTGAACCACCGCAACATCTACGTGACGGTGCGCGACATCGAGGACCGCAACGGCAACACGTTGGCTTCGCCGCAGACGGCCAGCTACTTCGTCGTAAACAGCAGCCTGGAATGGGCGCTGAACCGACTGGACTACACCATCAAGTATGGCTCCGCTGAGGTCCTTGACCTGCCGTTCTACAACCACAGTGCCATGGCCCACAACTACACCATCGAGAACTGCCCGCGCTGGCTCACCCTCAGCAAGTACAGCGGCGATCTGGCACCGCTGTCTCTGGATGCCATCACGGCCACTGTCAACAAGGACCTGAACATCGGCACCTACAACGAAATCATCTATCTGACCGATGAAGATGGCCTCACCGAGCCGTTCTATCTGAACCTGACTGTGGAGGGCGAACAGCCCGACTGGGCAAATAGCGTCAGCGGCGAACTGCTTGCTAACTCGATGAGCATCAGCGGACAGGTGTTTGTCTACGACGAACTCGACACCGACTCCCGCGACATCGTGGGCGCCTTTGACAACGAGAACGTCTGCCACGGCTTTGCGAACATCAGCCACGACGTGCAGAGCGGCGAGACTGCCCTCTACCTGACCGTCTATGACAGCAAACCCGGCGGCCGCGACCTGAACTTCCGCCTGTGGCAGTACAACACAGGCCGCGAGCTGGTCCTCACCACCACCGATTCCATCAAGTTCGAAAAGGGCGCCGTGCTGGGCACCGACAAGCCCGTGCGTTTCGACGCCCGCGACAGCTTCGTGCAGTACTTCAACCTGAACCAGGGCTGGAACTGGGTATCGTTCAACATCGACAGCCCGCAGCTGACAGATGTGAACACCTTGCTCAACCGCATGGCCTGGAACGAGGGCGACATCCTGACTGCCCTGGGCAACGACACGACGCTGGTCTACAAGAACAACCGCTGGATGGCTACCGACAGCACGAAGAGCATGGTCATCTCGCCCAAGAAGTCCTACGCCATCAAGGTGCAGCAGGACTGCAAGCTCCCCGTCGGCGGAACCGCCATCAAGGCAGAGGACGACCGCACCATCACCGTGAATCCGGGATGGAACGCCATCGGCTACACACCGCTCTCCAACCTGACCCTGGAGACCGCATTGAGCGACTACTTCGACCAGGCCCAGCAGGGCGATGTCATCAAGAGCCACACGGAGTTCGCCTACTTCACCAAGGTTGGCAACACCGGACGCTGGCGCGGCAGCCTGCAGTATATGAAACCCGGCGAGGGCTACATGCTGCTGCGCAAGGGCGACAGCGATGCAGAGTTCACCTATCCGTACTTCGAGCAAATCCGTAACTTCCACGAAGAATGGATGACCGACCCGGCACGCAGCGCCGCTCCGCACCGCAGCACGATGAGCTTGTCGGCGACCGTGGTGGGCTTCGAACCCGAGGAGGGCGATGTGCTGGTGGCATACGCCGATGGCGAAGCTGTGGGCGAGGGCATCCTCAGTACTACGTCCGAGCCAGCCTACCTCAGCATCGCCGGCGACGCCCAGCAGAAGCTCTGGTTCGCCGTCGAGCGCGACGGTGAGATCGTGGCTTCCACCCCCGAGGTGATGCTCTTCCGCACCAACGCTGTTGTCGGCACACCCGACGAGCCCACGGCCATCAACTTCGTGAAGGCCGAGTACGAGAACGACCAGTGGTACACCATCAGCGGTATGCGCCTGCCGAAGAAGCCAACTCAACGTGGCCTGTATATCTTCAACGGCAAGAAGGTCGTTGTAAAGTAAATTCCCTGCCCCTCCCTCCCCGCGAGGAGGGAGGGGGCAAACAAAGTACTAACAACACATATTTATATATATATAAGGAATACAATGAAAACGAACTATAGAACAACGGGAATGTCCCGCCTGCGCGCTTCCTTGCTGCGCTTCCGCCCGGGCAAGGGGCTGGGCGCAGGTCTGTTGCTTGCCTGTCTCGCCTTGGTCTGTGCGTGCAGCAAGGACAGTGACAATGACGACAACGACAACGCTGCCCCCTATACAGTGGAAATGGTGGACGACTTCCCTGTGTGGCAGATGGACTGGCACTACAATCAGGAACGCCCCGACTGGGCTGAACCGGACGGCAGCTCATTTGAGAACTGGACTATCATGGTCATTCAGCTGGAAGATGAACTGAAACCTTACGTCTCTGGCGACGACTTGATGGCGCTCTTCGTCAACGATGAACTGCGTGGGCTGTGCAAGCCTGCTGTCTTTGTGTCCGACGAGTCTATGGGTAGCGACATGTTCGTGATGAAAATCTATGGCAACGAGGCGAGTTCCGAGACGGTGAAGGTTTCCCTGAAATACTACAACGCGACGTTGAAGCACATCTTCACCCTCAATGATGAAATCAGTCTGAACTACGACCTCTCAACCGGTGCCGAAGATGACTACATCGCAGGCTTCACGCTCGGCTCTGCCAAGTACCCGGTGGTGAAGACGGTGACGGTGGAGCCCATACTGACCCATGCCGGCATCACGCCCATAGGAGGCAACAAGGTGGGTGTCTTCGTGGATGAGGAGTGCCGCGGTCTGGTTACGCTCTCTGCCGATGGCTCCACCCAAATGGTCGTCTATGGCCGCAAGGCAGGCGAGCTGGTGACGCTGAAGTACTATGATGCCATTGGTGGACTGCTGTTTACCATCCCCGACGCTGTGAAACTGTAATAGCGCACAAGCCAGTGTGGGTGCGACTCCCACACTGGCTACAACGAAACAAAAGGGAAAAATAACAAATAACACGATAACATGATGAGACACAAGATTGTATTAATGCTTGCCCTGCTCTGCGCAATCGCGCAGGGAACGTGGGCGCAAACCAGTTGGGAGGAGGTCTATC